>NZ_MJUZ01000047.1 GCF_002237645.1 Desulfovibrio sp. MES5 | reverse complement strand
GAGGTGGCGAGGCATTGCTACTAGGTATGCAAAAACACTCGCAGCGTTCGCTGCTGCCGTGCGAATACGGTGCATTGCTCTGTGGCTGAAACTTTTATCATAACTCGTGTAGACACTATCTAAAACTTTTAATGCCTTATAGCAGAATGCAATGCGTTTTGTGATCTGAAGAGGGAAGGCCAAAGGCAGCGGCTTTCAGGCATCACGCCATTACAACGCTTACTTGCGCGAAAAGATGCCCCTTTGAGAATATATATTCTCAAAGGGGCATCTTTTAATTTCGGCGCATTGTCTCGCAGACAAACAGCCCTACGCCTTCACGGCAGGCGTCTGCCCACGCGACCGCCCGAGCAGTTTTACTTTGAACTAAAACGCCTTGGACTTGAACATGTCCGTCCACGAAGATTCCCTGGGAGCCGGGTGACTCGGGTCAACCCAACCCAGAACCTGACGTCCCATATCCCAGGCCAGGGTACGGGCAATGAGGCTTGAGGGGTCTTCGGGGTTCACTTCCGTTATGGAAAAGAGATAGAAATCGTGTACCTGACGCGCGTCCATAAGCCCACCCTGCGCCATGGACCACACAAGCGTGCCCGTCTTCACGTCATAGACTTCCATAGCCAGCGAAAGCGAACTGGTGCCGCCGGAGCCGCCGTCCATGTAGTGATTGATATAGCCGCTCACCAGCATCTGCGCTCCGCGCGCCCTGGCGATGGCAAGCGCGCGCTGCGGTTCGAAAGGCGTGGCGCTGGTATCATACTCAAGAGCGGAAAAGGCGTTGAGCGACAGCCACACCTGCCATATCTGGCGCGAAAACATGTTGCTGAAGGTAACGGCGTTGGACATCTGCTGCACCGTCCGCAAAGGAACAAAAAGCGCTGTGGGCCTGTACCCCAGTGGCTCTCTTGGCCGTACGTAAATGGCTGGCGACTGACGGCGCACAAAATTGCTTACCTGCACCTGAATGGGCGTGCTCAGATCTCCCGTCACGCCACGCTCGGTACGACTGCTGTCATCGGGCGCTCTGGCGCAGCCCGACGTCAGAAACAGCAACAGACAAAACCCCGCAGCAAACAAGATACGCATCAAGGGCCAGGGCGTATCTTCAAAATTCCGACCGCGCCATAGGCCTGAAACTGATGGGCAGGTATGCATATTTTACTCCTGACGTAAAACAAACCGGGCAGGCTGTCCCTCAGGGCAGATTACCGTTAATAATTGTTGTCTGGCCAGTGTGGCTTTTACCAGATCAGATTACCTTTGAAATACTTTGCATTTCAATTAGTCATTCTGTCGAAAATACAATTTTTGGGCGAATCCACGGCACGTTGCGCGCTGCACAGATGCCGAGGCAACGGATTTCTTATCCAACGTGCAGCAGCTGCGGTACGAACCGGCGCAACGCCAGTATTCTGGCATTTGCCAAAAGCGTGCCATAATAATCAACATGGCCGCTCCCCCGCCTTGTGCAGACGGTGGAACGGCCATGGCGCTTGCGGATCAGGCTATGGTCCGGCTTGCCCGGTCACATGCGGGCAGCCTGAAAAATCTGGAGAAGCAAAGGCGCTATCAGCAGAATAACCGGGGCCAGCCCCATGAGCGTTTGCGGCCATGTAAGCCTGAGCGCCGCACGGCAGCCCACCAGCACGCAGGCCACCATCCAGACAAAACCCACCAGAGAGCCCAGCAGGGGCACCACGCATAAAAGCGTGGGCGCGGCGGCGTAGGCCAGAACCTGAAAAACCTGGCCGAAATCGGCACGGCGACCGCGCACAAAACCATAGGTGAAGTTTATAAGCGCGCTGAGCACATACAGCTGGATTACGGACATGCCCGTTTTGATCAATATGATCATGGGCAGGCTCATCTGCGGCGAAAGCAGGACGAGCATCTTTTCCAGCTGTGGGTCGGAAGCGGCGCTGGGCGCCATAAGGGACATGAACACTCCAGACCAGACGCGCTCCACAACGACCTGAACCACGCTCACCAACAGATAAAAAATCAGGGCGCGCATCTGCGACCCATCGGGCCGCACCTGGCTGAAAAGGCGCTGCGTGCCAAACATGACGCGCATGCAGGTATGATAAAAGGCAGGCAGCCAGCCATCTGGCTCCGGGGCTGTTTCCCACGGTATGCCGCCTTCGCCGCCGTCATCATACTGGGCGTCATACCCATCGTGCCCGGCATCCCCTTCATGATCGTCAGCAGTACCCCCAAGGCGACGCTTGCGGTCATACTGACCATCATCCTCGTCGTAACGGCGGTTCTGCTCACGCTCATAGGCGCGGCTGGCTTCGGCGCGTGGGTCGTCATCATGATCCGCAGGGCCTTCAGGCCCGGTCTTGCCCGCGCCCACACCCCTCTTTTGCGCGCCATCCCGAGTATGGGCCTGTTCCCGCCCCCGCTGCTCTGCATCCGGCTGCGCGACATCGTTTGACCTTGCATCCTCGCGCGACCATGAGGGGCTTCCGGGAACAATGGCTCCCGGAGGCAGGGGGTCATCTTCATTGGGGTCTCGCGGCTCGCCTGCTGCAGCGTCCCGGTATTCCACGGAGCCTGCGGAATCTGGCTGATCGTGAGAAGCAGGAACCGCGCCCTGAGCGCGTGCGGGGCCGTGATCCCCGGTTTGCGGCGCATCCGGCAGAACCTCCTGCACGCCGGTGTCAGGCGCAAAGCGGAACCGGCAGGAACAATGGGGGCAGGTGGCGATAACCGCGCGCGCGGGGAGGCGGTCGGCGGGCACTTGGCGGCTGAAGCCGCAACGCGGACACGTAATATTCACAAAGCTTCTCCTGAGTAGGCACATCGTAAGGCCATAAAGTGGCGTATATAGTATCCACAGGCTTTGCCGCTGGCAAGCGTCCCGGCACGGTGCGCCCGTGATGCCCACATCCCCTTGCGCATGACGTGTTGAGATGGCCTGATGCCTGAAAAATGCTGCTCCTGCCTCTCTCGCCATATCAGAAACACCTTGTAACATACTAAAATACTATAATAGTTTTAGAGATTTGGGGCGTGATGGAGGGACCCGTTTGCAAAAGGCTCCCTCCCCCACAAGGTATTTCACCCCACAAACCTTTTGCTCCCTGCAAAGCAATGTAACGTAACCGTGCGCAATCGCCGAAACGGGCGTGCATACACGTTACAAATGCCGCCTCTCAAAGTTATTTTGCCCGCATGTTGACACAGACCTTCACTGGTTATAGCGTAACCGCACAAGGGGAGTAACTGGGTTCTTGAAACCCGGGCGGCATCAACAGCATGGCTTAAGCCTGGTGCCGCCGTCGGTTCCGCCGATTAGTGAGACCTTGGCGTCAACGCCAAGGTCTTTTTATTTTTTAAGGAGACAAGACATTATGACCATTCGTGCCCTAAGGCCCTATATATTGGCTGTACTCATGACCATTCCCGGTCTGGCTCTTCATCTTGCACCGTCCGATATTTCGCCTCTGATTGTTACCGCACTCTCGGGCATGGCCATTCTTGGAGCCTCATTTCTGCTAACCTGGGCCTGTGAAGTGGCCCAGATGGACATGCCGCAGGCCGTGGCCGTGGCTGTGGTGGCCTTTATCGCCGTGCTGCCCGAATATGCTGTGGACATGTACTTTACCTGGATGGCGGGCCAGCATCCCGAGAGTCCTTATTCCCACTACGCCATTGCCAACATGACCGGAGCCAACAGGCTGCTTATTGGCGTGGGGTGGTCGGCTATTGTGCTTATCTTTGCCGGGCGCTTCCACTCTGCCGTGGCCCTGCACAGCGACAAACGCACCGATGTGCTGTTTCTGGCCATGGCCACGGTCTATGCGCTTATCATTCCGCTCAAGGGCTCCCTTACCTGGGTGGACGGGCTGGTGCTTCTTGGCATCTACGTCTGGTACATACTCATCATCATGCGCCGCCCCGTTGAAGAAGAGGAACTTGAGGGCCCGGCCGCTGTACTGGCGCGCCTGGCCAAAAAAGTGCGCCTTCGCAGCGTGGGGTTCATTTTTTTGTTTGCGGCCATCGTGATTTTGGGCAATGCCGAGTCTTTCAGCGAAGGGCTGGTTGCCAGCGGCAAGATGCTGCACATCAACGAATTTCTGCTGGTGCAATGGATTGCCCCTCTGGCCTCGGAAGCGCCGGAATTTATTGTGGCCCTCATGTTCGCCTCGCGCGGCAACGCCGGATTGGCCCTTGGTTGCCTGCTTTCTTCAAAACTTAATCAATGGACTCTGCTGGTTGGCATGATACCTGGCGTATACGCGGCCTCTTCAGGCGGCTTTACGCCTCCCATAAACCTTGACACGCACCAGTTTCAGGAAATATTACTCACAGCCGGGCAATCTCTTTTTGCCGTGGCTTTGCTGCTGGACCTGCGGCTGCATGTACGCGAGGCGATCTGGCTGCTTCTGCTCTTCAGCCTGCAACTGCTTTCGCCCCTGTATGACGTACAACTTGAGACCATGCTGGGGCTGCCGCATGATCCCCTGCGACTGCATTTGTTCTATGCCAAGGTATATCTGGTGCTGGCGGCTGTGCTGCTCATCAAGAACTGGCGTCAGGCCTGGGAGCTCCGCAAGGGCTTCAAAGTTTAAATAAAGCATGTATACTGCCATACAGCGGCACAGCAGGGATAAGAGCACGTTCATTTTGAAGTGGCTCAGCCGTCTGCGGGAGCAGGCGCTCGCCGTGAAGGCGCAGGCGCAGTTTATTTGCGCTGCTCAGCGCCATAACGGGCGTATCTGGAACTTTGAGAATGTACATTCGCAAAGTTAATCTGCTCTAAATGAGGAAAAGCCATGCAGCTTCCTTTTCAGGTTTTGCGGTTTTTTCACCTTGCGGCCCTTTTGCTCCCGCTGGCAATATTCGCTCGTGCGGCCCGGCTTTCCGAGCCGTCACAGCGCAAGCAACACAGAATACACAGCCCCGGCGTGACGGCGGGGCGACTGCAAGACGGTTCCGCCCCTGATCTTGCAGAGGCACAGATGGCATACTACCTCCGGCAAAATGTTTCGCCTTCACCCATTACCGGTTATCAAGGTATCATATCCATGCCGCGCCTTTTGTCTTTTCTTCTGCTGGCGCTGCTGCTCGGTGAACGGGCAGCCGAGGCGGCCCGTATGCCGGATCAGCAGACCCTCTCTCCATCTCTGGCTCAGGAATTTACCGCTACCGCCGAACTGACGGAAGCCAGCACGGGGCATGAGTCCCCCCACCCTTTTGAAGCCACGGAGCATGCCCGCCCAGACGAGAGCGCCAAACCTGGCGCGTCGCCCCAGGAGCACGCCGGAGAACGCGCCGGGAATCAGACCGCGAACCATGCCGGAGAACGGGCGGAAGAACACGCCGGAGACCAGGCCGCCCCTGAAGACCAGTCCGCCCGCGACAACGCCGCTGCCATCATTTCCGGCTCGCGCAAGCCCGGCATCATTGAGCACCAGCTTGTCCGCGACCAGAGCGGCGGCCCCGTCATCAACATCAGCTACCCCTCCGTGGGCAGCAAACAGATAGACAGCGACATTCGCCAATGGGTCACTGGCATTGCCACAGCTTTTGAGCAAAGCTGCAGCAACGGCAGTTTCACGTCAGGGCCGGGGCTTGACGGCGAGCGCCCGCCTTATGAACTCTGGGGATCATACAGCGTCACCTCGCCTTCACCCGCTGGCCTCAGCATCACGTTCGAGGTATGGACTTACACCGGCGGGGCTCACGGCAACCTGGACGTCATGACCCTGAACTACAGCCTGCTCACAGGCCAGCGGCTCGGCCTTGTGGATCTTTTTGAGGACCCGGACGCGGCCCTGCACCTCATGTCCACCTGGTCATACACCGAGCTTTCGCGCCGCCTGGGCGGCATGAGGCAGGAACAGATGCTGCGCACCGGCCTTAACCCGGTGCCGGAAAATTTCGCCAGCCTGACCCTGACCCCGCAGGGCGTACGCATCAATTTTCAGCCCTATCAGGTCGCACCGTGGGCCGCTGGAGCTCAAAAAGTGGACATGCCTCTGGATCAACTCCTGCCGGCCAGTCCCCTGCTGCGCCTTTGGGGCCGCTAGAACCAAGGGTAAAGGTGCTTTTTGAAATGCTTTGTGGGGGAGGGACCCTTTTGCAAAAGGGTCCCTCCCCCACGCCCCCACC
>NZ_MJUZ01000046.1 GCF_002237645.1 Desulfovibrio sp. MES5 | reverse complement strand
GGACCCTTTTGTAAAAGGGTCCCTCCCCCACGCCCCCTCCCCCTAAAACTTTTATTATACTTCACTATGTTACAAATTTTTTTCCGGTCGGTGCGAGCTTCCTATAGAGCTGATTAACTTTGAGAATATACATTCTCAAAGTTTAAGGCACACTCACTTCGGCGTTTAACCGCACAGATAAACTGCGCTTACGCCTCCGTAGCGAACTTCTGCTCATGCAGCCGTCAGAGCAATTTAAAAGTTAAATTGCTCTAGACAGCATTCTTCCGGGCCAGAAGGATGAACAGCGTATTGACGCTCTACATCCAATACTCCCCAAAAGGCTTTATACTCTGCCAGCAAAACAGCGGCGCGGATTTGCAAAAATCCGCGCCGCTGTTTGTTTGTATATAATCCATGCACCCGTCTGTTCCAATCAGCCGCATATTACGCTGGCGTACTGCCCAAAAAGCCGTTGCTCCCCCCTCCGCTCCTGTCCAGAAAGAACATCGCCTTCTACCCAAATACACTAAAAGTTTTAAGGGGTAAGGGCGTGGGGGAAGAGACCCTTGTGTAAAAGGGTCCCTCCCCCACAAAGTATTTCACGCAACTACATATCTTTAATCTCAGCTCGACTTAAAAACCGTAAAAACCCCATATGCTGCGGGTCAGCACCACGCAGCGGGCAGACGTGCCGGGCGCGGGCAAAGGGGCGCCCCCGGGGTCAACGCTGACGCGCACAGGAACGTACATTGCGGGATTGGCCGCACCTTCCACTCGCTTGACGCTCTGCGGACTTTGCTGCCCGGTGGGGAGCGCCTGCGGCGCAAGAACATCATGCACCGTGCCGCGCAGGCTCTGCCCGTCTTCAAGCTCAATGCGGCAAGGCTGACCGGGCTGGATTAAATCCGCACCTTCGCCCATAAAATAGGCCTGAACCCAGTAGTTTTCCGTTACTGAAGCCCCTTCGGGCAGAAGCAGAATCAAGGCTTCGCCACGCTGCGCCGGCTGACCGGCAACTCCCAAAACCCGCAGCACCCGGCTGTCAACGGGCGCATACAGATTGGCGTCCGCCAGCACAGGCGGCGTCACCTGGGCGCGGGGCGTCACAGGCGCGTACCGCTGCTGTGACGCCATCTGCTTGTAACGCAGCATCTCCTGCCGGATGCGGCCAAGCTCCTGCTCCATGGCGGCACGCATGCGGCTGGCTTCTTCAAACTCCGCCTTGGCCTGTTCCATATGCCTGCGGGCCTGCGCCTCGGCCTGACTGGCCTCGGCATACCTGCTTTTGCCGACGGATCGTTCGCCGCCCTGACTGTCAATGGTGCGCAGGTGCAATTGCAGCCGCACGTGCGTGGCCACGCGCTCCTGTCGCAATTGCTGTTTGGCGTCTTCTTCATTTCTGGCCAGAGCCAGACGGCGCACCATATCCTGTTCCGCATCCTGCGCGGCTTTCAGTCTGGCGGCGGTTTCTTCCATAGTGGGCGGCCCGGCCATGCCGCGCAAGGCTGCGGCTTCCCGTCCCGCCTCGCCAAGCCGGGCCTGATAGGCCCTGGCATTCATGCGCAGCAAGGGCTGCCCGCGCCGCACACTGTCCCCTTCCTTGACATAAAAAGCCTCGACCGGGGCGGAAAATTCGGGGGCAACCACATGCACCATGGCGTCCAGCATGGCCCGCTCGCTGGCGACACGCCCCTGGGCAAGCCACCAGAGCACGCCGCCCGCGAGCAGCAACAAAAGCGCCCACAAAGGAAAAAGGCGCAGCCACAATGGGCGGGGGCTGCCCTTTTTGCGGGCGGGCATTTCGATATAAAGGGCTTCGGACATGGCAATTCCTTGGCTTGAAGCGTGCATTTGACCCTGAAAAGGGTATGCAGATACCGTACCAGATTTTACAGCATGTTTATGGAAAACGCACTTTACAAGGACGGTACCTACGCATACAAAGGCTGCAACGCCGCATTTCCCGGCTTCAATGTCAAAACTCCGCCAGGAGAACACACCATCATGTCCATCGCGCGTTTTTGCGTTCTGCTTTGTCTGGGCGGTCTGCTTTTTGGCTGCTCCACCCGCCCCGTTGTTGTGGTAGAAAAAGATCAGTTTATCCGCATGGCCAGGGCCATGCCCAAGGAGCTCAAGGCTCGCAACCTGCTTGACGACCAGGGTTCCTATGTGGCCCCCATGTCATTTGCTGGCTATAAAAATTATGGCGATGTGCTTTTTCAGCGGCTTTCGCCATCGTTCATGTTTGGCGAAACCGCGCACGATGTGTACCTGGGCGCCACCTTTGCCGCAACCATACTTCCTGACAGTCGCGTCAAGCACTGGGACAACGGTTTTAGCATCAGGCACGCCACGCAGACCATAACCGTCAACATGGTGGCCATTGCCGATTGGAATAATGACGGACAGGATGAATGGATCGTCTCCTGCGTGGTGGAACCACGCATGGGCGGGAAGACGCGCACCTACTATCTGCTCGTGCCGCCGCCGCAGAACAGCAGTGAAGTGCTCAAGGGCACCGTGGCTGCCGTCAATGAGTGCTTTGGCCTGTCCTGCACGGTCTTTGTTCGCGACAGCAAGATCATTGAGCGCACCGCGTCCAATCCGCTCGTGCCGCCCACTGAGGTGCATGATGTGGTGCCCGGCTTGCAGCCCGTCACCGAACCTCCCAAAAAGGGCCCCGTGAAAGACGGCCTGGAAGAGCGCAACCTGTAGGACGAACGCGCAACGCTGCACAAGATAAAAACCCCGGCCATGGCCGGGGTTTTTATGTCAGTGAACGGAAAGCTAAACTATTATACTCTGTGCGGCTGGGCAGGGAAACGCCCGCGAAGATGGTTTGCCTGCAAGCCTTATGATGCTGACGCGCGGGCGGTCACACTGTCGGGCAGCGCAAACGCAGCTCTACCTGAAAGCGCATTTTCAGAGCCTCTTCAAAAATGAATCCGCTTTTGAGCATTTTACCTTTGAAAAAAGGCACATGCCCTAACGTTACACAAGAGTGCAGCGCGCACCAACGTGCCATGGATTCTGCCTAAAATCATACTGGCAAAAGGCGAATTGAAATGTGAAACATTTCAAAGTTACTCTGGTCTAGTCGCATACTCCGTCATGCTCCGCCCCGGCGGGCACGGTGCATGCTTCCTGACGTTTGCCGGTTCCGTTGCACTCAAAGCAGGTGGTATTATCCTGATTTTTTCCCGTGCCGGAGCAGGCGGGACAGGTGGTGTAGTCGTCGTTCATTTTTTTCTCAGCCATAGGAGTCCTCCTTTTTCGGCTTACTTGTAAATCAGGCTACCACACTTGCTGCAAAAGATACAGCCCGCCTGACGGCCAAAAGCCATCGGCGGGCTGCCCAGAACAGATGCGGTTGGATGCGCGATCGTAAGGAATCCGGTACTGGCTAGAGCATTTTCACTTTGAGAAAGTGTAAATGCTCTACCGCTGCACAAAAGTGCAGCGCGCCACAACGTGGCGTGGATTCAGCCGCGAATCGCATTTTTCGGCTGAATGAAACCTTTGAACTGCGAAGCAGTTCAAAGGTAATCTGGTCTAGGATCGGCTGCGCGGCAAAAAGAGGTTGAGCACCACGCCCGTCACCGCCGCAAGGCCTATGCCGCCCAGCTTGAAGCTGCCGATGCTGAACTGCATGCCGCCAACGCCAAAGATGATGATGAGGGCCACGATTATCATGTTTCTTGGCTCCATCAGGTCTTTTCCGGCGCGCACAAGGGTGTTCAGCCCCACCACCATGATGGCCCCGAAGAGCAGGATCATGATGCCCCCCATAACCGGTACGGGTATGGACGACAGAAACGCGCCGATCTTGGACACAAAGGAGAGCAGAATGGCCGTCAGCGCCGCCCAGGTCATGACGGCGGGGTTGAACACTCTGGTCAGGCTCACCGCGCCGATAACTTCAGCGTAGGTGGTGCAGGGCGGTCCACCCACCATGCCTGCGACCATGGTGGCGACGCCGTCGCCAAACATGGTGGTGTGCACGCCGGGGTCTTTGAGGTAATCCTTGCCGGTAATGGAGCTGATGGCCACAACATCGCCAAAATGCTCAATGGCCGGGGCCAGAGTTATGGGCATGATGAAAAGGATGGGTTCCCAGGCGAATTCGGGAAAGGTAAAATGCGGCAGGCTCATCCACGGGGTGGCGGCCACCTTTGTCCAGTCGCCGAGGCCAAGAAAGAGTGAAACCGCAAAACCGGCCGCAATGCCGCACAATATGGGCATAAGGCGCAAAAAGCCCTTGCCCAGCAATGACACCAGAACCGTGACCAGCAAGGATGTCATTGAAACCCACAAAGCGGTTTCTTCCGGCACAAGCTGCACCGCGCCGTCGCCAGTCTTGCCGAGAGCCATGTGCACGGCGACCGGGGCCAGAATCAGCCCGATAACCATGATGACAGGCCCGGTAACCACGGGCGGCAGCACGCGCAGCACCACATCGATGCCACGCCAGCGGATGAGGCCGCTCAGGATAAAGTAGACAAAACCCGAGAAGACCAGACCGCCGAGGGTCTGGGCCATGCCCCAGGTCTGCACCCCGTAAATGATGGGCGCAATGAAGGCAAAGGACGACGCAAGAAAGATGGGCACCTTGCCCCTGGTGCATACCTGAAACAGCAACGTGCCGACGCCTGCGGTAAAGAGGGCGACATTACTGTCCAGGCCGGTAAGAATGGGCACCAGCACCAATGCGCCAAAGGCCACAAAAAGCATCTGCGCGCCGATCAGGCAGTCCCTGAAGCGCAGGTTATAGTCGGTGGGCAGATATTCCCGCCGTGGGCTGGCTGAGCTCATATGCGGCCTCTATGGTTTTACAGGGTGGGTGCGGACTTACTTGGTGCCAAAAATACGGTCCCCGGCATCGCCGAGACCAGGAATGATATAACCGTTTTCATTGAGGTGATCGTCAATGGCGGCGGTATATATATCCACATCAGGGTGCGCCGCCTGTACTCTGGCGATGCCTTCCGGGGCGCAGACCAGGTTGAGGCTGCATATGTTGCGACAGCCGTGGCGCTTCAAAAGTTCTATGGTAGCGATGAGCGATCCGCCCGTGGCCAGCATGGGGTCAAGGATAATGGCAAGACGCTGGTCCATGTCGCTGGCGAGCTTGACGTAGTATTCCACCGGCTGCAGCGTTTCTTCATTGCGGTACAGGCCCACAACGCTGATCTTGGCGCCGGGTATCATGTCCAGAACGCCGTCCATAAGGCCGATGCCCGCGCGCAGGATGGGCACAACAGTGACCTTCTTGCCGGAAATGGCCTCAATTTCAACAGGCCCGGCCCACCCTTGCACCGTGTGCTTTTCGGTACGAAAACTCTTGGTGGCTTCATAAATAAGCAGACCTGCCACTTCATTGGATACGCTGCGAAATTCGCTGGTGGAGGTGGACTCCATACGCAAAATACCAATCTTGTGGCGAACAAGAGGATGATCTACAACATAAACTGCCATGGAGCCTCCTTATAGGCATTGGCTAACGTGCTGTTTTAATGGTATATAAATCTAAATAAGGTTATTCTTGAGACGGGCGCTTGTCAAGCAATATACATGACCCTACGCGCCATGATTCTCGTGCCGTCTAGTTCCTCTTGCGTGTCGCGGCAGATGGTGCCAAAATATTTTAAACGCAAATAATTCGGAGGAACCCCATGCCCGCCAAAGTTTTTTATACAGACAGCCAATCCCGCTCCCATGAAGAAAGCAATCTTGCTAAAGTGGCCCGTCTGTGCGATGCCCTTAACTTCAAAAAATTCATCAAAAAAAATGAGTTAACCGCTGTAAAATTGCATTTTGGCGAATACGGCAACGATACGCACCTGAACCCCACGCTGGTGCGCCAGGTTATCAACAAAATCACCGCCGCTGGCGGCAAGCCTTTTCTTACAGACACCACAACGCTGTATTCCGGCAGCAGGCACAATGCCGTTGACCATCTGCAAACCGCCTACCTGCAAGGCTTTTCACCTTCCGTGGTAGCCGCGCCCGTGGTTATCGCCGATGGGCTGTTCGGCGACAATGACGTGTCTGTGCGCGTCAACTGCAAACATTTCAAAGAAGTCCATATCGCTACCGAAATCAGCAAGGCTCCGGCCCTGGTGGTGCTGAGCCATTTCAAGGGGCATCAGATGGCCGGGTTCGGCGGCGCCATCAAAAATCTTGCCATGGGCGGCGCTTCGGTACGCGGCAAGAGGGAGCAGCACGCCACCCATGTGAGCGTAAACGAAGAAACCTGTATAGGCTGCGGCAAATGCGTGCGCGCCTGTCCTCAGGATGCCCTGAGCATGCACAAGAAAAAAAGCAAGGTGGACATATCGCGCTGTGTGGGCTGCTTTGAATGCATGACCGTCTGTCCCGCCGCGGCCATCAGCGTTGACTGGGAAACGGAAGTGGAACCCTTCATGGAACGCATGACCGAGTACGCCTATGGCGTGGTCAAGGGTAGAAAAAAGCGCATCTGCTACATCAACTTTGTACTCAACGTCACCCCGGACTGTGACTGCGTGGGCTGGAGCGACATGCCGATGGTGCCCAATATTGGCATACTGGCCTCCACCGACCCCGTCGCCCTGGACCAGGCATGCTTTGACCTTGTGAACAAGGCACCCAGCCTGAGCGGCGAATGCTGTGATAAAAAAGGCGGCCAGGACAAATTCACGGCTCGCTGGCCCCACACCCTTGGCCCGGTGCAGCTGAAGTACGGTGAGGAAATCGGCCTCGGCAGCCGCAAATACGATCTTGTAAAAATTTAGCGTACCAGAGCAGATTAACTTTGAAATGCTCTGTGGGGGAGGGACCCTTTTGCAAAAGGGTCCCTCCCCCACGCCCCCACCC
>NZ_MJUZ01000045.1 GCF_002237645.1 Desulfovibrio sp. MES5 | reverse complement strand
TTGTTGCCCTCACAGTTTTCGGCGGGAATAAAGTGCTGCTGGCCAACGGTGTCCGGCTTGCCCCACTTTAGCGTGAGGCCCACAGGGCTAGCCTCGCCGATCCAGAACTTGCCGTCCTGCTTTTTGCTGGAAAGGTTGTGGACTACCTGAAGATAAACGAGGGGCTTGGTCACTGTCGGTGTGTGGTGCAGATGGCCACGCATGAAGTGTAGGGCTTGCTCGCCTTGCAGGATTTCAATTTCTGCCGTTACGGTCTGGGGGGACTCACCTTCCATCTGCTGCGGGAACATACGCTGAGCCAGCTCGTGCAGCATGGCGCGGGTTTCACGGCTTGCACGGTAGGCCAGAGCCCGGTCAAGGGCGTAGGTTACAGGCTGCACGCCTTGATGGGCCAGAGGCTGAAAGCGAACGGTCAGATCACCCCATCGCAGCAAACTGCGCGTGGAGAATGTAACTTCAATGGCGTTGGTCAGATTGCTGGTGGAAGCCTCTCCCATGAAGAGTTTTCGAACCTCATTGGCGTAGTCCACCATCGTGGAGCACAATGATTCGGGCAGCGATGGGAAGCGCCGGGCAAGCAGGCTCTTTTCCACATCGGCAGATGGATAGCACACTTCGCAGATGGTGAAGCGGTCCAGCCATGCAAGGTTCTGCCGCTGGGTGCCCTGGTATAGGCCGGTGTCGTCGCCACCGCCATTGGTATTGGCCGTGGCAACCAGACGGAACATGGGGTGTGGCACAATCAGTTCGCCGCCGTTTTCCGCCAGGCACAGGGGGGAGCCGTCAAGCACGCTGTTCAGGCCTGCTGCAATTTCAGGGGATGTCAGGTCGATCTCATTCAGCAGCAGAAGTGCCCCGTAACGCATGGCAAGCGCAAGCGGGCCGTATTCAAAGGTCATGTTGCTGTTTTTGACTGTCAGGTGACCAACCAGGTCGGCAAATTCCAGCCGCCCATGTCCGGTAACCTCAAAGACAGGATAGTTAAGCCTGGCTGCCAGCTGCTTGATGCATGTCGTCTTACCGCAGCCTGTGGGGCCGAAGACGTACAGCGGTTCCTGTGGGTTGAGAAACCAGACCACGACATCGCGGCTGGACTCATGGAAAATATAGTCGTTGTCAATGGCCGGGGTATAGGCAGATGGAAAGGCGTAGCCCCTGACCGTGGTGCCGGATGGTTTGCCGCTGAAGACCTCACCGGCATCAAGATCCGTGGGCTGCAGGTTACTAAGGTCGTCGATAGTATTCATGCCTAGCTCCTTAAAACGAAAAAGGCCCCAGGGAGGGGCGGTTGTGGCGAACGTCATAAAAGTGAGGGGATGGTCATGAGTTCCCCATTTTTTCAGTTTATGGGCGAGATACTCAATTTTTCGAAAGGTGAGCCTGTGCGCTCGCAACGGGTTAGCAATGTATCCACGTCAATGTCGCCCAGGTGCTCCGCATGAAAAATCTCGGTCAACTCCTCCCGCAGAGCATCCTTGTCCAACGTGGTTCGGCCTGCTGTCACTGACATGCGAAAGCGGTAGTTCCCTGTGTCTACCCAATCCCGTGTGCCAGCCTGGCGGTGAACAAGCTTGAGCACAGTTTCCATCTCTTTTATTTCGCTATCTAAAGCGGTGCGCTGCTCCTTGAGGGCCGCCAGCTTTTCCAGTGCTGGTTCCCATTGGGGCATTTGCACGCCCTGCGGAAATTTGGGGCAGTCACCGTTGTGCTCGCAGTACGAGCACAATGGGTAAAAGCCTTGAGCGCAATCCACCTGTGCCAGGGATATGTGCCCGGCGCGGAATGCCGTAAGCTCGCCCCAAAGCTGCGCCGCATGGTCAAGGGCCGTATCGAGCATGGCCTGATTGAAGCCATAGGGACCGAACGCTTTAACCTCTTTCATGGAAAGGCAGAGCAACCACGCTTCCATACTTGCCTCGGTAGCAGTTGCGGGCAGCTGAATGCCAAGTTGAACACGGCAAAGTTGAGGGAAGGTCACTTTGTCATGCATAAGCGTGCCGTCCTCAGCTCGAAGGCTGAAAACAGGCTTGCTCCATGCCTTTGTTAGCAGGCCGATCTGCCCGTGCAGTTGCAGCAGATGGGAATCGTGCGGGGTGGTGGGCAGCTTATCTGTGCTTTTCACTTCCAGAATGCGTATGGCATTGACGGGCGCGCCCCAGACCAGAACAAAATCCAGATGAGCCTTGATAGGTACGCCCTGATGCTGCCAGTTGATTTCAAGCTGGGGCAGCACATGCAGTCCCAGCGATTCCAGAGCTTGCCCAACCCCAGATTCAAACCAGTGCCCGCGCTGCAGCGTTAGCAGACGCTCCAAACTGTTCGTGGTGGACAGCACCTTTTTGGCCAGCGCAGCTCGTGGGCATTCCCAGTGCTGGCCGATGTCGCTCATACCAATGTAACTGGAACGGTCGCCCAAATGGGCAAGCGTATCTTTGTGGGCAACAGCTTGCAGGCCCTGTCTGATTAATGCCCTTAATCCTTCCGTGCGGTCGATCTGTTCCATGGTTTAGCCTCCATAAAAGCGAGAGGGCCGCTATCAGGCAGCCCTCTCACTCGGTATTTTTATTGTCACTATGCGGCATCGACATACTTCCACCACAATTTTCTCTGCGGGTTCCATCGAAAGCCCGAACCGGTCAGTAATTCCATTTTGGCCTGTGTGTTACCTGTGGCAAGGATACAAGGACGCCCATCCTGGGCGGTAACCTGCTGGTAGGTGACGCCTTCAAGCGATGGAAGGCTTTCAAGGATGGCTGACGGACGATTTGAGGGGCTTGAAAGATTGTTTGTTGTGGACGATTCGCGTTGTCGCTCTTTTCGCGATTCAGAGGCAATTACGGGCAATTTAGGCCGTGTAGACGATTTTTTGCCATTTTTAGCCCCTTCGCCATCGTCATCTTCAGTTACCATGCCCAACATGGCGGTTAGAGCGTAGCGACGGGCGTATGTTATTGCCGATCCCATGCCCTGTGGGTCGGCCTTCGGCAGAGGAACGACGGCAAGAGAGCTTTGCCACTGACCAGACTCTGCATGCGTCAGTTTGGTAACCAACCCCAAAGAGTTGGGCTGCTCCACAGGCACCGGATACTGGCACAGCCAGATGCCATTTTCGATAAGTGCATCACGACAGGCGTCCATGACGCTGTTGAGGCTGGCGTACCAGCTTTTGGTAAAGGGATTTTCAGCGTCTTTTGTAACCGGTTGCACGGTTCGCTGCACGTTGAGCAAGGCCTTGGCCAAGTCGGTGATGCTTTCTGATTGGTATTGGTTCATATGAAAATTCTCCTTGGATAGCAAAATGACAAAACCCCGCCCAGCTTAGCGCTGGACAGGGTTTTCAGGTTGTTTGAAATGTTACTCTGGTGTTCTTGAAAGAATAATATATTCTTAAACTTGGATGAATAACAATCGTAGTCGCCTGGATGCGTTCGCGTTGATGCATCTACTTCATGCTATTTTGGGGTGCACATGTCAGGAGCACTAATTTTCAATGGCATACCTTCCCGGTGGAAACCACTCTTGCAGTGCTATTCTGATGAAGCGTTCAACATTGCCGTTGATTTATCCGAAAAAGTGAACCCACTTCTGGCTTAACAGCCTATTCACACAGCTAGTTTTTGGCATTACATGAGGCGTAGTAACAATTATAACTTCCTGTAGTTTCTCATGCATTGCTTTCAGAAATGACAACTCTACAGATAATGACATATGTATTGAATTCACTCATCACATCACGTACTGCATGCAGATAGGCAAAACCATGTTTTTGATCCGGCTCAAGATGACAACCCTCGCCCCATTCATTCCTGGCGTTGATAAAAACATACTGCATGTTATCTGGCAGATGGAGTTGCCCCCGCTAAACCGGACACTCCAAGTTTTGCAATGAACGGATAAACTCACGAGGTTAGAGCATCCGTAGTGCCTTGTGCGGGGCATTTTCATTATAGTCTTCAAACCAGCAAGGAAGCTGCACCATCACGGTTTCGGCGTCTGGCCGATCGTTGCAGAAGACGTAATCCCGTTTGAATGTTTTGACGAGAGCTTCAGCCATGCCGTTGCTTTGGGGGCTGCGAGCCGGAGTAAACTTGCTGACAATTCCCAGCGCGGCGGCAAAAGTTATTGTTTCTCTTGCTGTGTAGCAGGATCCGTTGTCCGAGAGCCATTCAACCGGCCGCAATGTTTTGACATCTCCAAACCGTTTTTTCAACGCATGCAAGCATAACGCTTTGCGCCATGTCGGCGCTGTACCCACCTGTGGTGGCGGAAAAGGCCATCACTTCCCGGTCACAAGTATCCAACGCAAAAATAACGCGCACCTTCTCGCCGTTGTCGCAGGGGACCTCAAATCCATCAGAACACCAACGTTGATTAGGTCGCAAGGTGGAAACTTTGCCTGTGTGAGCTTTGCCGGGCTGCTTGCCGGTAACCCGCGTCAGCAAAAGATTGTTTTTCCGCATTATCCGGTATACGCGCTTGTGATTGACCGGCGTGCCGCCGCCGGCAAGCAGTTGACGATTAAACAGCCGCTGAATACGCCGATAGCCATAGGTCTGGCGTCCGCCCAAGATTTCGACGATCAGCGGCAGAAGGAGCGCATCTTCCGCTTTGCTGTATCGTTCTGGGCGAGGGCGCAGGCTGCGGCTACGCTCATAGGCGTTGGATCGGGACACCGCCAGGGCGTCCGTAACCCGTTTCACTAGAAATTCTCCACGCCGGACAAGGGCAGCCGCGAGATAAGTTTTTTTTTCGCGGCCATTGCGAACAGCTTCCTTGAGGATTTCCACTTCCAGTGTTTTGTTGCCGAGAACGCGCTCCAACTGCCGGATTCGCTTTTTCAGGGCCTTTACTTCGGCAACGCTCACGACCTCGTCATTGGCTTCAATTTCGCCCGCAGACCAACGACGACGGGGCGTTATGTTTACGATCTCCACCGTTGAACTTGTTTTAGCACTAGTTCCAGCCATAGTTCCAGCACCTCCTCCTTGGTTAGAGGGGTGTCCGGTCGAAATGGGGGCTACTCCAAATATTGCACTGTACGGCTTGTTGAGGTTATACGAACGCAATCAGAGTTGAATCCGCGTTGCATTTTTTTTGAATAAATATTCAGGAGCTGGTTAATACTGATGTTGCAAAAAACCTCACTTCTTTTTTTCTTAAAAAAAATTTGGAAACGGTTTCCTCCTGGTTTACGCTTCTGGCTATTGTGGGTGCTATCTGCTACATGTTTGGATCCACGTCCAACGCCAACCAGCACCAATTCTATGGCAATCCTAGGCGCCTTCAGAAGCAGCAGCGGATTGGCCCAAGGAGCAAGGCTTTATGCCAACCGTGTTGAACGGGAGGGACACACTGTAATACGAGTAGATATAACTAAAGCTATGGTGCAACAGCCCACCTTTTCTCTGGAAGAAAGTGGCGCTATTTCCCTTGAGGAATTTATGAGCATGAAGCTGCCGTGTATTTTGGTCATTCATGCCAACCCTCCTCAATTTCATTTGATTCTTTTCAAGCTGGGCAAGCACTTTTTACACAACAAGAAAATTATAGGCTATTGGGCCTGGGAACTGGCGGTTGTACCGGACGTATGGCGGCATGCCCTCCAGTATCTTGACGCGGTTGAAGTGCCGAGCTCTTTTGTGCGCGATGCTTTGCAGGATTGCACGGACAAGGAAGTCGTCGTCGTTCCACACGTTCTGGAAGCACCGAAGCTCCACAAAACAACATTTGCTTGCGGCGGCATTGTCCGTTGCCTGTTCATGTTTGACATGGGATCGTCCTTTGCCAGGAAAAACCCGGTGGCGGCGTTGGAGGCCTTTCGCTTGGCGTTCAGGCCCGGGGAGGCAGAGCTGACATTTAAGGTCAGTTCCTCCCAGGCGGATCATGACAGTTTTGAAAAGCTCAAGCAGGGTTGCGCGCATGTGCCGGGCGTTCGCATTATCACGGAAGTGATGGACGCGGACGCGCTGGAAGAACTTTATCTGCAGCACGACATCTACCTTTCACTGCACCGCTCGGAAGGTTATGGATTGACTATCCATGAGGCTTTGCTCTACGGTCTGCACGTCGTGGCCACAGGCTGGTCCGGCAATATGGATTTTATGGATGCGCCCAAGGCGCATGCCGTGCCTTATTCACTTGTACCTATGCAAGAAAAGAATGGCGCCTTCAAAGGACTGAAGGCGCGCTGGGCCGAGGCGGACGTAACGGCCGCCGCAGAGATACTGCGGAAATTACGGTTGGAGATATTGGCCGAAGACAGGCCTGCCGTGTGAGAGGACTCCGCACGGGCAGGCTTATATCTGACACGAGCGCGATGGGGGCGGTTTGAATACACTCCGGCTACTCTTTTTCAGTTTTACGCGGATATGGGCGGTGCTTCCGACACGCCTGCGCAGGGCAACCACGACTCTTTTTGTTGCCATGATTGTTCTCGGTTTATTGGAACTGGGCGGCATCATGAGTTTGTCGCTGTTCGTGGGGGTGCTTAACGATCCGGAGCGGGTGCAGCAATCAAAATATGCGGCCAGACTCATCGAGTATATCCCATTGTTAATACCCATTTTTGCGGATGCGCGAGTGCTGATGCTCGTTGCGGTTATGGTCCCCATTTTGATGATTGTGGCCAAGAATGTCGTCTCCGCCTATGTTACCTGGAAGACGGGCCTGTTGGGCGGCGAAGTGGCCGGCTATGTGGGCTACGAAATCATGCGGCGCTTTGTCTACATGCCCTATGACTGGCACATTTCTTCCATGAGTGCCGATGCATTTACCAAAATGTCCTGGCGTCATGCTTTGGGGCAAGTGCTTATTCAAAGTCTGGTGGCTTACAGCAATTTCATTACTGCGGGATTGTTATTTCTGGGGTTGTTTGTCTATGCGCCTGGGCTAACCATGTTGGTACTAGGAGTTATGGCTGTAACCGCCGTTGCGCTGTATGGGGCCATCCGCAAGAATATCGACAGGTCCTCGCAGGACAATGCGGCGGCACAGGCTGACGAGTCCCGCGCTGACCAGCCCCGTTTTTTTGTACCAGGTTAAATGTTAGTGGTAGATTCTTTGTGGTTCTGTTTCTGTCGCCTGTATAGCTGATAAGGTTCTTCCGGGTTTTCCGTGGGTAACCCCTGTCAGGAACTGGCCGGGTAG
>NZ_MJUZ01000044.1 GCF_002237645.1 Desulfovibrio sp. MES5 | reverse complement strand
GGGGGAGGGGGTGTGGGGGAGGGACCCTTTTACAAAAGGGTCCCTCCCCCACAAAGCATCTCAAAGTACATTGCCCTAGCGGGCGACCTGGCGCAGGGACTGCCGTAAAAAGGCCAGCATGGAGGCATAGCGCTGGTCTTCACGCTGCATATAGTCCACATCCCACAGCACCCACACCATATGGCCCCGGTAGCGGGTCTGCTGGAGGGGCCGCAGGCCGGGGGGCAGGCCCAGCGCTTTCACCGCCGCAGAGCCCATAACCACCACGCCCCGTGCGCCGAGGCGCGAGGTTCCTGACCAGAAGGCATCGGCGTGCGGCACAAGGCCTTCGTCCATGCCGGGCGTGTGGTCTTCCGGCGCGGCGGGCATGCCAGCGGGCCAGAATGTATGGGTTCCGGCAGGGTGCGCCAGATCCTGAAGCAGTTTTTGCAAAAAGGCCCTGCGTTCAAGGCGGCCTTCAGCCTGCGGGTCGCAGAGGTCAAGGCCGAGATTCCAGTATGTCCACAGCACCAGACCGGGTCGTGTTTTTTCCAGCTGCTGCCGCCAGGGCGCGGGCCAGACGTGGGGAGGCAGGGGCTTCCACGGGTGGCCGGACGCAGCGTTTGCCTGCACGCCGGATTCGGGCTGGGGCGGCGCAGTTTGCGCTGCCGCGCGGGGTGCGCCATGCCCGTCCTGTCCGCTCTGCCCGGCAGGGGCGGCAGGTCGGCGCGCGGGTCTTGAGCCTTGCCCCAATGGCCCCGACTGCCCTGCTGCTGGGCCTGCTGCTGGAGCTGATGCTCCTGGCTGGCCGGATGCCCCGGCCTGCCCGGAAAACGTGGGTGTCCCGGCCTGTCTGCCGCCATGGCCGTTCGCCGCGCTGCCCGCAGTTCCACCCGCAGGCCTGCGCAGGGGCGGCCGGGCCGTGGTTTCAGGCTGCGGCGCAAAGGCGTCAAAGCCTTCGGGCATAAGCAGATTGGACAGGCCTCGGCGCTGCCACAGGGCTGACAGGGGATTTACATACGCAAAAGCCACGAACACAACTCCCAGGCCACGTCAGCCTTGCTCTGGTTGGGCCAGATTTCTTCGCGCCCCTTGGCGTCCACCACGGCCATGCTGTTGGTGGGCGAGCCAAAGCCGCTGTCCGCGACATTGACGAGGTTGCCAGCCAGAAGATCGGCCTTTTTGCGGGCAAGCTTGGCGTGGGCCAGGGGCAGCAGGGCGTGCATGTCCGGGGCGGTTTCAGCGGCGAAGGCCAGAATTTTCTGCCCGGGCGCGCGCTGCTCCGCAAGGCTCTGCAAAATGTCGGGGTTGGGCTGAAAGTCCAGGCTGAACCCCTGCGGGGCCTCGGATTTTTTGAACTTGCGTCCGCCAAGGGACTTGGGCGAAAAGTCCGCCACAGCTGCGGTGAACATGCCCACATCCATCTGGGGCCAGAGGCTGGCTGCCACGGCAAACATGTCTCTGGCGCTGACAACGTCCCGCCGCGCTATGCCCTGCGGCATGCGTGCGCGCACGCCGGGGCCGCATATGGCAGTGACCTCCGCGCCGCGCAGCCAGGCGCAGACGGCCAGGGCCGCGCCCATGAGGCCGCTGGAGGGGTTGGACCAGAAGCGCACCCCGTCCCAGGCTTCGCGCGTGGGGCCAAGGGTGACCATAACGCGTCTGCCTGCCATGTCCTGAGGGGACAGCGCCCGCAAAGCGGCAAGAAAAATGTCGTGCAGGGGAGCCAGCCTGCCTTCGCCCTCATCGCCGCAGGCGGTGCCGCCGCAGCCGGGGGCCACGATGCAGGCTCCACGTTCGCGCAGCAGGGCCACATTGGCCTGCGTGGCGGGGTTGGCCCACATGCGCGGATTCATGGCCGGGGCAATGACAAGCGGCCCGTCAAAGGCCAGAGCCTGCGCGGCCAGCATGTCGTCGGCAGCGCCGTGGGCAAGGCGAAAGAGGGCGTCGGCCGAGGCCGGGGCCACCACCATGACGTGGGCATGTTGCCCTGGCTCAAGGTGGGCGAAAATTTCCTGCCCTGAAGTGAACATGTCCTCATAGACAGGCGTAGCCCCCAGGGATTCGAAAAGCATGGGGGTCACAAAATGCCGCGCTCCGGGCGTGATTGTGGCCGAAACATGGATGCCCATGCCGCGCCAGGCCCTGAGAAGGTCCGCAGCCCGGTAGCAGGCCACAGAGCCGCACACGCCAAGATGCAGGCGCTTTTGCGCAAAGCGTGTGCTGTGATCAAAGGGCGTTTTCAGGCCGCTTTTTTGGTCGATCATAGATTTCGCTCCTGTAGGCCGCCGCTGCCGCCGCCGTATGTGCCGCCGCGGCTGGTCTGCCCGCCCTGAGGGGCGGTGTTCATGCCGCCAGCATCGCCTGATCCGCCAAGGCCGCCAGAGCCGTCAGAACCACCGGACCCGCCGCTTGAGCCTGCGGCGTCCTGCATGGGCAGGGGCGCGCCGTCTGGCAGGCGGTCGGCCACCCAGATATTCAGAACCGTCAGCAAGGTTTGGCTTTCAAAGGTGAGCACAGCCATGGTAGATCCACGGTCATACACATAGACGGCGCGCGCGCCCTTGCGCAGGGCCAGACGCAACTGCCAGCCCTGGCCTTGCAGGCCGGAGTACATGATCTGAGCCGCAAATCCCGTGTCTATCTTGCCGCGCAGCACTTCCAGCCCCTGGCGTCCGCCGCCGGGGCCAAAGTCCTGAAAGCCGTGCGAGCCGTAGCGCTGCATGCCGGCGGGCGTGGGCACGCCAAGCAGCAGGCTTGTGGTGGTATCTGTGCCGCCAGTCAGCGGGTCGTTGGAAAAAGGATTTTCCAGCCCGATGGAGGCGCAGCCCGGCAGAGTTGCGAGAAGTGACAGTAACGCAATGATGACAAGAGGCCGCCGCATGGCTATACTCCTTCCCTCCCATCGTCGTGCCGAGGGGAGCAATCACGTCACCCTAGCCTCAACGCCCCGCGCTGACAAGAGCGGCCATGGCGCAAATGGCGGGAACATATAACCAAGGCCCGGAAGCCATGCACATTGAGGAAGCGGATTTCTTTCTGGAAAATTACAATTTTGACCTGCCTCAGGAACAGATAGCCCAGTTTCCCCCGGAAGAAAGGGGCAGCTCGCGGCTGCTGGTCATGCCGCGCAAAGGCGCGCTTGACCTGCGGCATGAAAAGTTCAGTGATCTGCCGGACTGTCTGCCCGAAGGGGCATTATTGATAGCCAACAATTCCCGTGTATTGCAGGCGCGCCTTCTGGGCACGCGCACCACGGGCGGCAAGGTGGAATTTCTGCTGCTTACGCCCCTGCCCCTGGTGGTAGAGCGGGCCAAAGCAGACAAAAGCGGCGGGTTTTTTGCGGAGGCCGAAGGGCTTGTGCGTTCGGGCGGCAGCATCCGTGAAGGGGAAACGTTTGATTTTGGCGCGGGCATCCGTGTGACCGTGCTGGAATCCGGCCCCTTCGGGCAGCGCCGCGTGCGCCTGGGCTGGAAGGACGATCTGGCTGCGGCCTTTGCGGCCACGGGGCATATCCCCCTGCCACCCTACATCAAACGTCCTGACGGCGAAGAAGACCTGAGCCGCTACCAGACCGTCTATGCCCGGCAGGACAAGACGGGGTCGGTAGCCGCGCCCACGGCGGGCCTGCACTTTACGCCGCCCCTGCGCGAAAAGCTGGCGGGAAAGGGGATTCAGTGGGCAGAGGTGACCCTGTACGTGGGGTACGGCACCTTCAGCCCTGTGCGGACGCCCGACATCCGCAGCCACCGCATGCACCGGGAATATATGGAAATTCCCGAGTCTACGGCTCTGGCCATAGCAGAGGCGCGCGCGCAGAAAAGGCCCGTCATCGCTGTGGGAACAACCAGCCTGCGCGCCCTTGAGGGCGTGGCGGAACTGTGCGGCCGGGTGCAGGCCTATACGGGCTGGACGGATATTTTTTTGTATCCCGGCAGGCCGTTCCGCGTGGTTGAAGGTCTTGTGACCAACTTCCACCTGCCGGAATCCTCGCTGCTTATGCTGGTCGCAGCCTTTACGGGGCGCAAGCGCATGCTGGACGCCTATGGCGAGGCCATTGCCAAAGGGTACAGATTTTTTTCATATGGGGATGCCATGCTGATCCGCTGACGCCCTTTGCCGCTGACCGTCAGCTTTTCCGGCACGCCGGAATGACGGCGGGCAACGGCAGGTCTGCCCCGCGGGATGGTCCCGACGTGGGCATAATCTGGGCATAGACGAGGCTTTGACGGCAAGGCCTCCCGGAACGGACCTGTTGCAAGACTGTCCGCTCTCAACCCCCCGGCGGGCAAGGCGCCTCAAGGAGCATACATGTCACGAGTCGTTTTTCTGGAAGAACGCTGCAAGGGCTGCCGCCTGTGTGTGGAGGCCTGTCCCGTGCATATTTTACGGCCATCAGGCCGTTTTAACCGTCATGGCTATGAGGTTATGGAGATGGACGGCCAGTGCACCGGCTGCGCCTCCTGCGCCCTGATGTGCCCTGATGTGGCCATTCGTGTGTTCAAAAGCGAAAAAAAGAAAGGGGGCGAGGCATGAGTCAGGGCCAAAACTCCTCTGAACGTATTCTCATAAAAGGCAACGAGGCCGTGGCCTTTGGCGCTGTGGACGCGGGCTGCCGCTGCTATTTCGGCTACCCCATCACGCCGCAGAACGAAATTCCCGAAGTGCTTTCCTCGCTGCTGCCGGAGCACGGCGGCCAGTTTGTGCAGGCCGAAAGCGAAGTGGCGGCGGTCAATATGCTGCTGGGCGCTGCGGCCTGCGGCATTCCGGCGCTCACGTCTTCATCGAGTTGCGGCGTATCCCTCATGCAGGAAGGCATTTCCTACATGGCGGGCAGCCATATTCCGGGCGTCATGGTCAACATGCAGCGCGGCGGGCCGGGCCTTGGCGACATCGGCCCCTCGCAGGGCGACTATTTTCAGGCCGTCAAGGGCGGCGGCCACGGCGACCATCGCAACCTGACGCTGGCTCCGGCCACTGCCCAGGAATGCTATGACTTCATGTTCCGCGCCTTTGGTCTGGCCTTCAAGTACGCCAACCCGGTCATGGTGCTTGGCGACGCCATTGTGGGCCAGATAAAGGAACCCGTGCGGCGTGTGCCGCCCGCTGACGCGGTGTCGCCCGAAGCGCTGGCGGCCATGAGCAAGGACTGGAGGCTTGAAGGCTACGGCAAACGGGGCCCGGGCGCCTCGCCGCGCCTGCTCAAGTCCGTGTATCTTGCTGAAGGCGCGCTGGCCGAGCGCAACCGCATGCTTATGAAAAAGTACGAAGCCATGAAGGCCGAGTGCGCGTGGGAATGCGTGGATGTTGACGACGCAGAGCTTGTGGTGGTGGCCTTTGGCTCCATTGCCCGCATAGCCCGCAGCGCCATACGCCAGTTGCGGGCCGAGGGGCACAAGATTGGCCTGTTCCGCCCCATTACGCTCTTTCCTTTCCCGGAGGAGGCCCTGCGCGCTCTCGCGCCCGGACGCCGCTTCCTGGTTATGGAACAGAACACGGGACAGATGGTGGAAGACGTCCGGCTGGCTCTTTTTGCTCAGCCCGGCGTAAGCGCGTCTTCCGTGCTCTGGCACGGCATCATGCCCGGCCTCTTCATCGGGGCTGACGCCCTGCGTGAACCCATGCTACAGGCCCTCAAGGAGAAATAGCCATGTCAGCTCAGCAAATGGACGCCCAATGGCTGCCGCAAGAGGGCGAAACTCTGGTTTTTGACGTAAATCCCGTGCTCAACGAGCGCCAGACCCACTATTGCCCCGGCTGCCACCACGGCATAGCCCACAGGCTGGTGAGCGAGGTGCTGCACGAACTGGGCGTGGCGGACCGCACCATACTTGTGGCTGCGGTGGGCTGCGCCACCTTTACCTATGACTACTTCAACGTGGACGGTCTTGAAGCCCCGCACGGGCGCGCCTGCGCCGTGGCAACGGGCGTGCGCCGCGCCAGGCCGGAATCCGTGGTATTCACCTACCAGGGCGACGGCGACATGGCCGCCATCGGCATGGCCGAATCCCTGCACGCGGCCAACCGTGGCGAAAAGATCACCACCATATTCATCAACAATACGGTGTACGGCATGACGGGCGGGCAGATGGCCCCCACCACCCTGTTGGGGCAAAAAACCACCACCACGCGTCAGGGCCGCAACCTTGGCAATGAGGGCGGCCCCATCCGTATGGCCGAAATCATGGCCCAGCTGGACGGCGTGGCCTATGCCGCGCGTTGTTCGCTGGATTCCGTCAAAAACGTGCGCGCCGCCAAAAAGGCCGTGCGCAAGGCTTTTGACGTGCAGTTGCAGGGGCTCGGCTTTGGCTTTATCGAGCTGCTTTCCGGTTGCCCCACCAACTGGCATATGGACCCCATAGCCGCCAACAAGCGCATTGCCGAGGCTATGATCCCCGTGTTTCCTCTGGGCGTGTACAAGGATGTAACCGTGCCCGCCGCAGAAGGCACGACGGCGCATACAGCCGGGGAGGCAGGCCGTGAGTAGCTATCAGGACGTCATTATCGCCGGGTTTGGCGGCCAGGGGGTCATGCTGATAGGCAACCTGCTGGCCCAGGCGGGCATGGAACACGGACTCGAAGTGAGCTTCATCCCCGTATACGGCGCAGAAATGCGCGGCGGCACGGCCAACTGCACGGTGGTTATGGACGAACACGCCATCGGTTCGCCGCTGGTGCGTGAACCCCTGTCCACCATCATCCTCAACGAACCCTCGCTGACCAAGTTCCAGCCGCGTCTGCACAGGGACGGGGTGCAGGTGGTCAACGCCTCCCTGGTGGGCAAGGAGCTTCTGGACGCCTCCCTGCGCACGGTCTATATCCCGGTCAATGACATGGCCCACGAACTGGGCAATGTGAAGATGTCCAACATGGTGGCCCTTGGCGCGTGGCTCAAGGCTACCGGAGCGTTGCCGCTCGCAGAAGTGCAGGAAACCATCAAAAGGGTGACAAGCGCCCACTACGCCAAGCTTATTCCGGCCAACATGAAGGCTTTGGAAGCTGGCTACTCCTTTGCCTGACCATTGCGCCGTCTGAACCGGCGGGCATGCCCCGTCGCGTAACAGGCCGCACCAGGTGCGGCATGCGCACGGTAGACGCATAAAGGGCGATAAAGGGCGCATAACAGACTGATACACGACAAAATCCCCGTGGGAATCCACGGGGATTTTTTGCTGGCGCACGGCAGGCGTCAGCCGTTTTTTTAACGTCAGAGCGCTGCTCTGGAGCAGATAAACGCTGAGATGCGTGATGGCTGGAAAAGCGCTGTCTCTGTTACCCTCGCTTCAGATAAGCGCACTCGTTGCGCCCGCCAGAGCGTTTAACCCTTGCAATGCTCGCATCCGGCACAAAAGCCTGCCTGCTCGCACTTCGCGGCAAGTATTTTCCTGAAAATTCTTGCGGAGCAGTTAGCTCATTTCATTCGTATACTACTCTAAAACGCAATAAAGGTTTTAGGGGGTGGGGGCGTGGGGGAGGGACCCTTTTGCAAAAGG
>NZ_MJUZ01000043.1 GCF_002237645.1 Desulfovibrio sp. MES5 | reverse complement strand
ACAGGAGCGGGCAACGGCTGTCGCGAGAATGGATATTCTCAATGCGAAAATGCTCTAGAGTGGCTTTGGCTGCTTGGCGGCCATTGGCTGTGTTTGCAATCCGGTGTTTGCAATAATGAAAGCCCGGCAGGAATTCCTGCCGGGCTTTTGCGCGTCTCGTACTGCTGTATGCTGGACGTCAGCGCCTGTTCAACAAAAGAACCGAGCCAAGAATAAGCCCGCCGCCGAAGATGATACGCGGGCCGGGCTCGTCGCCAAGCACAACCCACGCGGCCACAATGGCGTACACAGGTTCGAGGGTGATAATGAGCGCTGCCTGCCGCGCCTTGAGCACAGTGAGGCTGCCAATAAAAAGAACATAGGCCAATGCGGAACACAGAAGGCCCAGGCAGGCGATCCACAACCAGTCCAGAGCCCGTACCTCGGGGAACTGCCACCATGTGAAAGGCAAAAGAAAAATAAAAGTGACCACATTTTGCCACCATGTGGTTTGCAGGCTTGGCAAATGTGCGGCAAAGCGGCGGTTGGCAATGGTCACAAGCGCGTAGGCAAGCCCGGACATCACCCCCAGCAAGAGGCCCGCCGTGCCGTCATGGGCAAGGGAAAAAGAGGGCGCGGTGCACACAAGCCCCAATGTAACAAGGGCCAGGCATTGCAGTTCTCTTTTACTGGGGTATTCTCTGAACGCTATGGATTCAAAAAGCATGGTAAATGCGGGAAAGCAGGCGAAGCCCAGGGTGCCCACCGCGACCCCTCCTACCTGAATGCCCATAAAAAACGTCACATAGTGGGCGGCAAGCAGAACTCCGGTTATCATGAGGCCCATCAGTTCGCTTGGCTTAAGCCCCTGCCAGGGTATCTGGCCTTTTTTCATGCCCAGCAGGGCAAGGGCCGTCACGGCAAAGGCAGCTCTGCCGCACACGAGCACTGATGCCGAACATTGGCACAACCTGCCGAACAGGCCCGATACGCCGAAGAGCAGTGTGGCTGCATGCGCGCGGATCAGCGCGCGGCGCAACATGCTGCCATGTCGTGCTGTTGATCGTAAACCCGATGGTGTTGCCTCAGGTGCGGCAGCTTTTTGTGACGCATGCTCTTTACCAGGGGGAGGTGCCATGATTTGTCCTTGCGGATGGTTGTATACAGGCTGGCTTTACGCCAGTGCGGGCATATGCGCAAGTTGACTGCCAGTGATGGAAATAGCCTGCCAAAGGATGCGTCCCTGTGGATCTTGCTGAACTGCCTGAAAATATTTTTAAAAAATAAGTCTAGATTTTATCTTGAAACTTTGCTGTAACTAGTGTAGCGCAGTATAGAAGATGGCGTAACACGATGTCCGGCAGCCTATAGCCGGGCGCACTGCAACAGCACAGCTATTTTCCCGGGGGCATCATGCCGCAGGTCGCAGCACGAATTAATGATGAACAAGAACGTTGGCTCAAAGACTATTTTCGCACCAAAAGCGCGGGAGCGGAGTTTATTCTGCCCTGGGCTGTAGATACGTTTTTTCGGGCTATTACAAGTATAAAGCACATGTTCAGCGGTCCGGAACTCAAGACCATTGTTGAAGCCCACAAGGACATGAAACTCATGCCCGATCACACGCGGCTTTCCTATCTTATCCTGCGTGTTACTGACGCCTGCGACGTGGGCGGCGTGCATCTGCGCCACGGAGCCAGCAAGTCGAGCCTTGAGTCCAAAATAAAGAGTCTCGATGATACGCAGGCGACCGCCCTTATGGTATGGGCTTCGGCCTTTTGGGTCAGCCGCAACTGCTCGGCGGAAAACCTGGATGAGTACATCAAGGCATATTGATCTTTTTATGTGAAGTCCGTAATTTCCAGGCCGCCTGTGCGGCCTTTTTTATTGGAATAATCCTGATCGCCGCAATGGCGTCCGTAAACAGGCTTGCCTGTTTGCCGCCCGGGCCTCTTGTGGGGTACAGGCAAAAGATCATTAGCGCAGATTAACTTTGAGAGTATGCATTCTCAAAGTTTAAGATACGCTCGTTGCGGGCGACTGCTCACGCAATCGCCAGAGCACTTTCAAGTGTTAAATGCTCAAGTCGCCGTCGTTGAACGGGAGAAAGAAACATGTTGAAGATTCTACGCGCCAAACTGCACGGCATTAGGGTTACCCAGTGCGCGCTCGACTATCACGGCTCCATTACCCTTGATCCTGAGGTATGCAGGCTGGCGGGCATTCTGCCGCTGGAATTTGTATACATATGGAATAAAAACAGCGGTCAGCGCATATCCACCTATGTGATTTTCGGCGAGGCCGGGTCGCGCTGCTGCATTCTCAACGGCGCTGCCGCCCGCACCTGCCAGATAGGGGATGAGGTCATTATCGGCGCTTTTGAGTACGTGTCTGGCCCGCAGGACATCTGCCACCGTGAACCCGTTGTACTCACCTTTGATGCCCAGAACAGGATTGAAGAGCGGTTGCGCTATGTGGTTGCGCAGGATGGTGAGGACATGGCCTTCAGTATTGTGCCTGATCCCCTGTAGCGGTTTATTAGGGCAATTTTATTTGAAATGCTTTGTGAGGGAGGGAGCCTTTTGTCAAAAGGGTCCCGCCCCCACGCCCTCCACTAAAAATCTTATTGTATTACGTACCGCACCAAGGGTTTTCTGAACTGGCGCGGGGGAAGAAACAGAGCCTTCCTGCATCAGACCTTCGCAATCTTATCTGCTCCAGCATGCGATAAACAAAAGACCCGGCAATGCCGGGTCTTTTGTTTATGGTTGTGCCGCAAATCCGTGCAGAAGGCGGCGCCCAAGACTATAAAGCCAGTGGCTGAGGTGGAAGCAGGCAGGGCAAGAAGACAGGGAGCCAGATACTGCCGGTATGGCTGGCCATCTCCGCAGCCTGGGGCCGTGTTCCGGCTTGTGGTCAGTGACGGGTATATTTCGCGTTGGGCTGGATATTCGCAATACTGTTGCAAATTTTTGTGAATATAATTCATGCCATAAAAAACATGTCAAACAGCGTTCATGATTGACAATGGGCATAGCCAGGGCGTTTTGCTCAAAGGAGCGGCGCACTGCATGCCTGATGCGGAACAGCAGTTGCGCGGCGAGAGTTGCCCTGCAACAAGGGCAAAATAAAAGAAAAAGGCCGGGCAGTGTGAAACCGCCAGGCCTGACTGCGTTTGAAGCTATTCTGTATACAGTGTCAGATAAAGGTCGCCTTGCCACGGCCCCACGCGCTTGCCCAGACCGCGCAGGCGGACGGGCCTGCCCACAGAAAAATCCGGCGGCAGGGTTATTTCAACGGTTTTGAGTTCTGCCTGAAGGCCCTGGCGGATCTGTAGGCGCACGCGGCAGCCCGGCGCAAGGTTGCTCGCGGGCAGGGTAAGGCTTTGTTCTTCGTCAATCTGGCGGCGCAGCCAGTCCTTGACCATGCCGGTGACGCCACGGGCCATTTCAGAAGACCACGTGGCCGTGGCTCCGGCCAGATTTTCTTTATGCAGCGCAGCGTTTTTCTTTATTTTTGCCGCTTTGGGCTTTGCACGGCTTTGCGGGGCGGATTCCGCCTCCTGCTGTCGCGGTTCTTCCTGCTGCGCCTTCTCAGCCTGCTGCTTGTTCAGCTCGCTGTAAATATCTTCAAAAACACGGCGGGCAAATGGATCATTGAGCAGATCGCGCAGCACGTCCTGCTCGGCATATGCCGCTCCTGCGGCGTCGGCGCGTGGGTTTTCGGCCTGCCCTTCGGCGGCGGTTTTATCCTCTGCGCTGTTCTTACCGCCCGGGGGAGTGTCGGCCTGGCTGGCGTTTTGCCCCTTCCCCTGGCTCCCTGAGGTTTTTGTGGTCTCTTCACTGGAGGGCGGGGGCTGGGACGCGTTTTTGTCTTCCTGTTGCGCATCTGCCGGGCCAGCGTCTTTTTCGCCCGTGCTTTCCTTTTTGCTTTTGCGGGCTTCTTGCCGTGCTTCGTATCGGGCTTCGCTTTTTTTTCTGACCTCATCCTCATGGCTGAGAATGCCGGAAAGAGCGACGTATGCCTCGTTAAGCATCTGAAATTCCCGGCTGGCCTCGGCGTTTCCGGGGTTCAAGTCGGGGTGCAGTTCAAAGGCGCGCCTGCGGTAAGCCCTTTTTACCGCTGCAAGGTCAGCGTTCTTCTCAAGTTTGAGAATGGCGTAGCATTCCTTGAGCGATATCTGGCGGGTGCGGCGTCGCATGACTTACTTGAGGATAAGGGCGTTGGCTTCGCAACTGCTGTCATTGGCCAACAGGCCGTTTTGCAGCAGGTAGTCGCGCCCGGCCTGGGCAAAGTCGGCGTGCCGGGTTTCCGGGTGGATGCCGGGGCAGAACTCCTTGGCCATAGAAAGACTCGCGGAATCTTCAATGTTGCCGCGAAAAAAGGGCCACGCACGGCAGATGGCGGGTTTGCCCCCGTGTACGCCGCAGCCCTGGCCCTGTTTGAAAAAGACGCAGTAGCCGTCGGAGCCGCTGCGTATCTTCAGCTTGCCGCCAACATGGTAGCAGTAATGATCAACAATGGTTTCCGGGCTCTGGCCCATGTGGGCCGCCAGGCGCGCAAGGTCAGTGGGGCTGACCACAATGCCGCCGCTGCCTTCGCAGCAGTGGCCGCACATGCGGCAATCGAAAACCGTATCCGGTGCAACAGGCATGAGTTTATCCTTGAGTCTTGGGAGCATTGGGCAGCAGTTGGGCGTGTTCCACCATGATGCAGGCGTCTTCAACGACGGTAATGCCTGCGGCGGTCAACAGAACGCGCGCTTCGGGCGACCGTATGCCCAGTTGCATCCAAAAGAGTGAAGGCCGCCAGGGTAATGCCAGTACTTCACGGGCGTGGTCCGGGCAATACTCTGGAGCGCGAAAAAGATTGATGATGTCCACGGGGCAGGGCAGGGCCGCAAGATTGGGGTAGGCCGTGAGGCCCCATACCGTCGCGCGCACGGGGTGCACAGGGTAGACCTCGTAGCCCACATCCATAAGATAGCGCCCCACGCGATCAACGGCCTGACCGGGTTTGTCCTTGGCGCCCACTATGGCAATGCGCCGCGCCTGCTCAAGCAGCCTGCGCAATTCATTATTATTCTGCATATGGCCCTCAAAAAGAGATGTCAGACCGCCTGCCGCTGATGCAAAAGGTGGTCTGACATCCTAGACGGCTACGGAAAAATGCGCAAGCTTTCCTGATAAAAGGAATTGGACCGCTCAGCGTGCCGGCTGAAGCTGTTCTTTGCCGCTGTCCTTGCTTTTGGCCGACGCGCGCACCGGGCCGGAAAAAAGTGGCGTGATGGCTATGAGCTTGTCCGTTTTGCCAAAAAGGTAAACGACGTCGCCAGATTCGAATACGTCATCCGCACCGGGAGAAGCGTGGGTGATCCCTTCGCGCAGGATGGCGATGACCGTGACCGCGTGGCGGCGGCGCAGCGCGCTCTGGGCAAGGCTTTGCCCGCACAGGGGCGAGGCCGCCCCAAGGCGCACGGCCTGCACGCCCATGTCCGGCAGGCGGTTTATTGTGCTGTTCAGCGAATCTTCGGGCGAACTCATGCGGCGGATCATACGGTAGTTTTCCTGCCGTATGCGGGCCGCAAACGTATCAATATCCTGTCGGGGGACAAGATACTGGGTGAGAACGCGGGTGAAAATCTCAATGGAGGTTTCAAATTCCTCGGCAATGACTTCGTCCGCGCCCAGTTGCCGCAATGCCGCCACTTCGGTCACAAAGCGCGTGCGTGCAATGATGTGCAGGTTGGGATTGAAGCGGCGGGCCTCAATGGTAATGGCCCTCACGGCTGAAGGGTCGGAAATGACGATGACAAGCACCCGCGCTTTTGTGACGCCAAGGTGTTCCAGCACCACGGGCTGCGAGGCGTCGCCGTGGGCAATGGGTTCTTTGTGGCGGTATCGGCTGACGGTTTCGGGGTTCATTTCCAGAATGGTGTATTCAATGCCCGATTCCTTGGCCACATGGGCCAGATGCTTGCCGCTGATGCCGAAGCCCACGATGATAAGGTGATCTTTCAGATGACTTTCGCCTTCGCTGTTTTCTGCAGCCTCCTGGGCAAGCGCGTTCTGCCGCCCTGCCACTTTGCGCGCCAGGCGCGGGGCAATGAGCATGAGACCTGGGGTAAGCATCATGGTCAGCACGCTGACATCCAGAAAGTTCTGATACGCCTCCATGTCGAAAAGTCCGGCGCTCAGGCCCGATGCAGCCAGAACAAAGCCGAATTCACCCACCTGTGCCAGCGAAAGAGAGGTGATGATGGCCGCACGCAGGGGATAGCCCTGCACCAGAACGGCAGGCAGGGTGAGCAGGCTTTTGACCACGATGAACAAAACCGTGAGCCCGATGATGGAAAAGAAGTGCTGACCGAAAAAATCCACGTTGAGCATCATGCCCACGGAGATGAAAAAAAGGCTCATAAAAACGTCGCGGTAGGGCAGAATGCCCGAAATGACGCTCATGCTGTATTCGGAGCGCGCCAGCAGAAGGCCGGCCATAAATGCGCCCAGCGACAGCGAAAGGCCCAACGTATTTGTCAGCAGGGCCATGCCGAGGCACAGACCCAGGGTGGTAAGCAGCAGGATTTCTCTGGTGCGGGTGCGGACCACCGCCTCCATGAGGCGGTCAAGGCCGAAGCGCGCGAATAGCAGCACGCCCCCCAGCGCCAGAACCACCCACAGGGTGGAAAAAAGGGCGTCTTTCAGCGAAAGGTCGAGGGTGCCGGAAAGCAGGGGCACGCACAGCAGCATGGGGGCCACCATGATGTCCTGAAAAACCAGAATGGCAAGTGACAGGCGGCCTGTCGGCGTATTGGTTGAACCGCGCTCCTGCATGATGCGCAGCACAATGGCCGAAGACGAAAGCGCGACGAGGCACCCCATAAAGATGCCCTGCTGATAGGTGTAGCCGCCAAAAAGGGCAAGGCCCATGACGGCCAGAACCGTAAGCCCGATTTGCAGGCTGCCGCCCAGAAAGACAGGCCGTTTCAGCCGGTTGAGGGCCTCGCCCGAAAGCTCCATCCCAATGGTGAACAGCAGCATGGCCACACCGATTTCGGCCACATGATCAATGGCGTCGCGGTCGCTGACTATGCCGAGCAACGATGGGCCGCACAAAACGCCCGTAAGCAGAAAACCCACCGTGGCGGGCAGCTTGATTTTGTTGCAGGTAACGGTGACGAAGATGGAAAGCAGAAAAATGGTGACTATTTCATAAAGTAAGGGCACGTCCATGAAGCCTCCGTGCCCCAAAAATAGCATTGCACCCACTGCCGCGCAAGTCTCTTCAATTAGAGCATTTTCGCCTTGAGAATATCCATTCTCGCGGTAGCCGTTGCCCGCTCCTGC
>NZ_MJUZ01000042.1 GCF_002237645.1 Desulfovibrio sp. MES5 | reverse complement strand
GGGACGGATAGCGTCTTTAGGCGCAGCCGGCAACAGGCCCTTACAGGGCCAAATCAGCACCACCCGCTATGCGGGTGGTGCTGATTTGGCGTACGCGCAGTTTGTCCGGGCTGCTCCAGGCCGAAAGCGGGCGTGCCGTACCTTTTGAGAATATTCACTCTCAATGGCGGGCCGCTCCAAAGCAGACTGCCTTTGAGGTGGAATGCTGCCTGGAAGATACTGCCTCTAACATTCCCGTTTCAAATCAGAATACATTTTGTACTATACTATAATACAATAAGAGTTTTAGGGGGTGGGGGCGTGGGGGAGGAGACCCTTTTGCAAAAGGGTCCCTCCCCCACAAAGGATTTCAACTTTCATCAGTCCAACCTGCGCCGGGGCACAGGCTCACGCGGAGTTTTGGTGCAGCCAGCAGGCCACGTTGTGCTGTTGGCGCACGGCAATGGTCGGAGGCATTTTTTCACGGCAAACGGGCATGGCCTGAGGGCAGCGGGGGTGAAAGGGGCAGCCCCCCGGCATTGAGCGCAGTGAGGGCACACTGCCAGGAATGGTCGGCAGGCGGTCGAGTTCTCTGGAACGGGCATTGGGCGCGGCGCGAAGCAGCCCTTGCGTGTAGGGATGCAGCGGATGCGCGAAAAGATCACGGGCCGGGGCGTACTCCACCAGCCGTCCGGCGTACATGACGCCAATGGTGTTGGCCATTTGCGCGGCAACGCCCAGATCATGGGTGATAAGCAGCACAGCCATGCCGCGCTCCTGGCTGCGGGCGCGCATGAGGCGCAGAATCTGCCCCTGAATGGTCGCGTCCAGCGCGGTGGTGGGTTCGTCGGCAAGCAGCAGGTCGGGGCGGCAGGCCAGGGCCATGGCAATCATCACCCTTTGCCGCATGCCGCCCGAAAGCTGGTGCGGATAGTCGTCGTAGCGGCTTTCCGGCGAGGGAATGCCCACCTCCGCCAGCAGGGATATGGCCTCCTCGCGCGCCTGGGCGCGGTGCATCCCCATGTGCAGGCGCAGGGGTTCCGCCACTTGCTCGCCAACCCTGAGCACGGGGTTCAGAGAGGTCATGGGCTCCTGAAAGACCATGCCGGCGCGCCGCCCACGGATGCTGCGCAGCGCGCGCGGAGGCAGGCGCAGTATGTCCTGCCCGTCCAGCGTTATGCTGCCGTCCAGGCGGGCATTGTCCGGCGTGAGGCGCAGTATGGCTCTGGCGGTGAGGCTTTTGCCGCAGCCGGATTCGCCCACAAGGCAGGTGATGTGCCCGTGGGGCAGGCTGAAGCTCACATTTCGCACTGCCGGCAGGGGGCCGTCGTCCGTCTGGAAGGTGATGGAGAGGTCGTCCAGACGCAGCAGGGGCGCGCCTGCCTGAGTGCGCGGCTGGCCTTGCTGCAGGCTGGGCTGCAGATTGGGCTGCTGGTTTGGCTGCCGGTCTTGTGGCGTGTGAAACGGCGTGGCTTCTGTACTCATGATGTTACGTCGGCAAAAGGGTGGGTTAGCGCCTTGTTACTTTGAAACTGCCCTGGCGACTGCGTGAGCAGCCGCCAGCCGCGAAGGCGTAAGCGCCATTTATTTGAGCTGTTAAGCGCCGAAGAGCGCGTGTCTTCAACTTTAAGAATATATATTCTCAAAGTAAATCTGCTCCAGGAAACTGCCGGGGCGCTATGCGCCCATGAAATCCTGCCATTTTGCCAGCAGGGCGCGCAGGGCGTTGCCGCGATGGCTGCGGGCGTTTTTTTCATCCCTGGTGAGCTCGGCGGCGGTTTTGCCAATGGCGGCGTCAAAAAAAACAGGGTCATAGCCAAAGCCGTTCTGGCCGCGCGGCTCGGTAAGCAGGCGGCCGTCCCAAATGCCGCGTACCACCATTTCCGCGCCGTCGGGGCGCACGCAGGCCATGCAGCTCACAAAACGGCAACCCCTTTTGTCTTCCGGCACATCTGCCAGCTCGTGCAGCAGCTTGCGGATGTTGCGAACGTCGCGGCTTTCACCGGGCAGGCTTTCCCAGTCGTCCGAATAGCGGGCTGAATACACGCCGGGCCTGCCGCCAAGAGCGTCCACTTCCAGCCCCGAATCGTCGGCAATGCTGGTAAGGCCCGTCAGGCGCGCCACCTCGCGGGCTTTGATGCAGGCGTTTTCTTCAAAGGTGGCGCCGGTTTCATCAATATCGCCAATGGTGGGAAAGAACTCCAGACCAAGAACTTCCACGCCGAACTGCGACAGGGGGTCAGCCAGTTCGCGCACCTTGCCCGCATTCTGGGTGGCCAGCACGATTTGTATGGGATTTGTACGCATTTGGGGAACGCTCCTTGGCGGTCAGGGCCGCTGTTGCATTAGGTCAGTTTTGTGGCGTTGGGGCATCACCACGGTAGCCACAATGATGCCGGTGATGACCAGCGCGCCGCCCACCATCTGCGCGGGCGTCACTATTTCGCCGAGGATAAGCATGGCGGCTATGCCCGCAAAAACGGGCAGGCTGTAATAGACCATGCCCGCGCGGACTGGCCCGATGTAGTCAATGGCCACTGTCCACAGCCAGAAAGACAGGGCCGAGCAGCCGATGCCCGTATACAGCACGCCGATGACCAGCGGGGTGGACAGGTGGGGTGTGGGCAGCATGACCGCCTCGATGGCCGTGAAGGGCAATGAATACAGCAAGCCCAGGGCAAACGTGGTCACGCTGAAGCCTATGGGCGAAATGTCAGGGCTGCGCTGCCGGATGAACAGGGAGTAAAGACCAAAGCTCAGCACGCCCCCGAGAGCCCAGAGGTCGCCCTCGTTAAAGCGCAGGTGGGCCAGCCTGTCCCAGTCGCCACGGCTGACCAGGGTGGCTACGCCGACCAGCACCACCAGCACGCCCGCCATACGGCGCGGCGAGATCGGTTCTCCGTAAAGAACGCGCGAGAGTATGAGAATGACTATGGGGGCTGTGGGCACCAGCAAAGCCATATTGATGCTTTCCGTGGTCTGCCCGGCTTTGTAGATGAGGGTGTTGAGCAGCGTCACGCCGAGAATGCCCAGCAGGGAGAGACCGCGCCAGTTTTTCTTGATGGCGGGCCAGTCCGTGTGCCAGTGCCTTTTGGCAAAAGGCAGCAAGATGATCAGGGCGATGAGCCAACGCCAGAAATTGCATTGCCAGGGGGGGATGAGTCCGGCTACGGCTCTGGCCACCACAAAATTACCGGACCAGATGACAACGGCGAGGAGTGCGCAGGAATAGCCCGTTACGGTTTTTTGCATGAATCTGTCCATGGCCGGCCCAGAGGCCCCGGTAAAGATGGCAGCAACAGCGATGCACCACAGCAGATCAGTATAGTGCATGTGCCCGGCAAAGGCAAAGGGCCGCAGGCTTTGCCCATCAAGGGGCGCGCCTTTGTCATGCGGTGTGGAAGCAAAAAAAATTTATAATTATTCCTCATTGTTATACGGCTTGTCCACGATGGCACTTTCCTTTTGCGCAACAAGGGGATATTATTAAAACTTAAACTTCATTAGTGAGGAAATGAGCATGAAACTCATAGACATATTTGCTGTTCCCGCCCCTGAAACGCGTATTCCCGTGCCTTATGTCATCGCCGAAGCCGGGGTGAACCATGAGGGCAGCATGGAAATCGCCCGCAGGCTTATTGACGAGGCCGCAGAAGGCGGCGCGCAGGCCATAAAGTTTCAGACGTACAAGGCGGGCACCCTGGCCTCCAAGGATTCCCCGGCATACTGGGACACCAATAAGGAGCCGACCAGCAGCCAGTACGAACTCTTCAAGAAGCACGATTCCTTCTGGAAGAACGAGTTTGAAGCCCTGAAGAAGCACTGCGACGCGGTGGGCATAGCCTTCATGTCCACGCCTTTTGACGTTGAATCCGCTCATTTTCTCAATGATCTTATGGACGTGTTCAAAATTTCCTCTTCAGACATCACCAACAAGCCCTTTATCCGCACCCTGTGCGACTTTGGCAAGCCCATCCTGCTTTCCACCGGCGCGGCGCATCTGCATGAAATTGCGGAAGCGGTGGAGTGGATTGAAGAAAAGGGCAACAAGCTGGCCCTGCTGCACTGCGTGCTCAACTACCCCACAGCGGACGAAAACGCTGCTCTGGGCATGATTCCGGCGCTCAAGCGGCATTTCCCGCAGCACGCCATAGGGTATTCCGACCACACGCTGCCCAAGGATATGCATATTCTTGAAACCGCCACCCTGCTTGGCGCGCGCGTGCTGGAAAAGCACTTTACCCATGACAAGACTTTGCCCGGCAACGACCACTATCACGCCATGGATAAGCACGACCTGCGGCACTTTTTTGAGCGCCTTGCGGGCACGCTCGCCAGCGTGGGCGAGATGAGCCTGCGCGCCCTGCCGGAAGAAGAACCCGCCCGTCGCCACGCTCGCCGCTCGTTGGTCACGGCCCGCGCCGTGCCCGCAGGCACGGTCATCAGCGCTGCCGACCTCACCTGGAAGCGCCCGGCCCACGGCATCTCGCCGCGCAACTATGACGAGGTCATCGGCATGCGCGCGCGTCACGATCTGGACGAAGACACTGTGCTGCACTGGTCTGATCTGGACAGCGGCGACAGGGCCTAGTCATGAATCAGGAAAGCAGCATACTTGTTCTCGGGCGCATGCCCCGTGGCGCGGAGCCAGAGACGCACCGGCCCGCCGGGGTGTGGTGTTTTGTCGAGCAGGAGGAGCTTTTTCCCTCCTGGGACAAGCGTTTCGCCTTTCCGCCGGAGCCGCTGGCGGAGGTGCATGCCGTTGAACACGCATGCAAGTGCGCTCAGGCCCTGTGCGCGGACAGCATCGTTCCGCTGGCTGCGGAACTTTGTTCTCACAGTGAAGGGCTGCCCGCTGCCTACTGGGAAACCCTGCTGGCTCCCTGGGCCATCAACATGGCCTCGCAGATCGTTGAACGCTGGGGCCGCGTCAAGGCCATGGTCGAAGCCTGGGGCGAGGAAGCCATACACGTTCCCCTGCTGCCCCGCGATTGCCATTTCGTCTTCTGGACGGAACCGGACTTCACGCTGCACGGCGCTCTTGGGCACTCTTTCAACCACTGGCTGTTTTCGCGTCTTTTTGAAGCGTACTTCCACGACGGCTGGCCCGAAAAATGGACATGGGAATACCTGTCGCCCGTTCGGCGTGAGTATGGAACAGGGCAGCACCCCAGCGGCAAGGCCCGTTTGCTCCATATGGCCCGAAAAGCCATGCTGAGCCTGCCCTTTCCCAGGCTCAAGGGGCTGAGCTGGGAGCAAAGCCTGCGGTTTTCGCTGGCGCTGCTGCACAGGAGCCGGGGGCAGGATCAGTCCCAGCCCTTGTCCTCTTACGGCAAGGCGACCACTGGCATGGATGCGGGCCTGCCGGAATGCCTCGATCTTATGGCCCTGTTTCGCGCGGGTATGCCCAAGTCGTTGCGTTCGCTGCGCCATCCCGAAAGTCTGAGCGTCAGTCCGCTTGGGCCCCGGCTGCGCGTGCCCAGCGTGCTGGCGTACGAGGATGCCGAGTACCGGCAAAAGCTGGCTGTCTGGCGCGGGCGCGGGCACAGGCTCATGTATGTGCAGCACGGCGGCAATTATGGTCAGGTGCGCTATGCCTGCGATACGGCCATGGTGGAATATGCGCAGCATGCCTTTGCCACCTGGGGCTGGAGCGAGCACGGCAGCAGCCGGGGAAACTTTATTCCCATGCCCTATCCGCAACTGGCGCGCCTCAAGAAACGCTGGCACGGGCAGGACGGGTACACGCTGTTGCTGGTAGGCACGGAGATGCCGGGCTACGGCTACAGGCTGGACGCCCATCCTACTCCCTTGCAGCTGGTGGAATATCGGCGCGACAAGCTGCGTTTTTTTGAGGCCTTGGGGCGGACACTGCAGAACTGCTCGCAGTACCGGCCCTATTTTGCGCTGCCGGGCTCCCTGCGCGACGCGGACTGGCTGCTGGAGCGTATCCCCCAGGTGCGCCTGTCCACCGGGCCATTGCAGCCCCAATTGCTTTCTTGCCGCCTGCTGGTGGTTGACCATAACTGTACAACCACCCTTGAGGCCATGGTGGCCAATGTGCCCACCATTCTGTACTGGAGGCGGGATGTCTGGCCCGTTACGCCGCAAAGTGACGCCTTGCTGGACGTGCTGACCCGTGCGGGCATATTGTTTGCCACGCCGGAAGAAGCCGCCGCCAAGGCTGCGGAAGTTTGGGAAGACCCGCGCGCATGGTGGAGCCGCACTGCGGTGCAGGACGCCCGCCGCGCTTTTTGCGCCCTTCAGGCCTTGACGGTCAAGGGCAACGAGAACCATTACTGGATCCAAACGCTGAAGAGTCTGTAACACATGCAAATTCGTGTATCTGCCCTGGTTTTACTGGTGGCCCTGAGTTTTTCGTTTCTGTTGATGCCGCAGGGCGCGGCCCGCGCCGATGACGGTGAAAGCCTGCGCCAGGTGCAGGCCGCCTTGAATAAAAGCGATTTTGACGAGGCCGTAAAGCTGCTCAAACCCCTTGTGGACAGCGGCAATGCCGAAGCCCTCTATGTCATGGGCCGTCTTATCCTGGACGGCAAAGGCGTGAAGAAAAACCGCACCCGTGCGGCGGAATTCTTTCGCCTGGCAGCGGAAAAGGGCGATGTGAGCGCCATGAACTCATGGGCGACGGCCCTTGCCTCCGGCGACGGCGTGCCGCGCAACTATCGAGAGGCCGCCCGCTGGTTCCGCAAAGCGGCAGACCAGGGCCTTGCCATGGCCCAGTATAATCTCGGCTATCTCTACGCCTACGGGCGTGGCGTCAACAAGGACGAAAGCGCCGCCATCGACTGGTACAGCCGCGCCGCCAATCAGGGGCTGGCCTCTGCCCAGTATTCCCTTGGCTGGACCTATCTGAACGGCAGCGGTGAAAACCAGAGCGACACCAAGGCCGCGCACTGGTTTGAAAAGGCCGCCGAGCAGGACCACGCCAAGGCCCAGAACAACCTTGCCTATATGTACGCCGAGGGGCGGGGCTATGCGCAGGACCCGGCAAAGGCTCTGCAATGGTATACCCGTTCGGCTGAACAGGGCTACGCTGAAGCGCAGTACAACCTTGGCTTCATGTACGAGCAGGGCCGCGGCGTGCCGCAGGACTACACCAAAGCCGTGGACTGGTACCGCAAGGCCGCCGAGCAGAACGAGCCCGCCGCGCAATACAGCCTTGGCCTCATGTATGATCAGGGCACGGGCGTGCCGCGCAATCTGAGTGAGGCCAACCGCTGGTACAGTCTGGCCGCCAAGAATGGCGATCCTGACGCCAAGGCCGTTGTGCGGGCTCAGAATAACAAGCCCCAGCCTGTTCGTAAGGCTCCGGCGCCGAGCAAACCCGTGAAAAAAGAGAAAAAGCCGCAGTAATAATGCAGCAATAGCTTTCAGATTGTCTGTCTGAATTCAAGAGGCCCGTACTTTACAAGTGCGGGCCTCCTTGCGTGTGTGTGGGGTATCTATGTCTGTATTTGGGCCGTCAGCGCGGGAAAGCCTGCGCAGCGGGCGGGAATTCTTCGCAGTCGGCGTTTTAAGATAAATAAAATAGGGCTTGTCCGTTGAGAGGTGATTGTTGCGCCCTGCGGGCACGGGGGCTTTCACTTTCTTTAATTTAGTTTTGGCCGCCTGCGCGGCAGGCGGCAGATGGGGCCTGTTAGGGGCTGCCGTGTAATGCCCCCATGAATCAAGCGGCCTTTAGGGGAGAATCCTTCCAGTTCTTACCAGCCTGCTGATGCACGCATTACGGGGTCTTCCAGCCAAGCGCCGAGTGCAGGTACGTGGTGTTAAAGAGTCCTATTCAGCTGGAAAGAGCGTCGGCCAGGTGCTCAAGGCTGCGCCCTTCGTGCAGCCAGAAAAGTTCTTCCTTAATCGTGCGCATTGTCCGTTCAATATCCGCGTTCCTTTGGGATTGTTATAGCTGGTGAACGCCTGTGAGATGTCTAGTGTCGCGCATTCACGCACAGAAGCCTTTCCTGTTGGATGGCAGCCATTATCGCTCATCAGACTCAGGCCCTGCCCTAGGACGCCTTCGGGAAGGTGCGCCTGAATGCCCATATCCAGGGCTGGAAGGAAACTCCCTTAACAGGCTACCTTGTTAATGGGGGCAGTATAATGTTTTCCCAAACGCTGTCAGAGCTATCGTGTCGGAGATGTGTGTAAATAATCCCTCTGCTACTGCGTGAAGGGAGGACACAAAATTATTTATGATTTTACGCCACTATCTAGATAGTGTCTACACGAGTTGTGATAAAAGTTTCAGCCACAGAGCAATGCACCGTATTCGCACGGCAGCAGCGAACGCTGCGAGTGTTTTTGCATACCTAGTAGCAATGCCTCGCCACCTCTTCAGGTGCAAAAAAGCATTCTCTACC
>NZ_MJUZ01000041.1 GCF_002237645.1 Desulfovibrio sp. MES5 | reverse complement strand
CCGGACGAAGTTAAGCTCTCCATCGTCGATGATACTGCATAACGTCATGAGGCAAAGTAGACCGCTGCCAACATCTTTTAAAGCTCCCCGCTGCATCTTGCGCGGGGAGCTTTGTTATTTTACGCCAAAGCCGTTTCTCCGCTCTGCCGTCCTTATCCGTAGCGCTGCTGTCTGTTCCCCTAAGCCGCAAGAACGGCCAAGGGGAATGCCCTTTCTGGGCACGTTTCACGCAGCACGGCTCCAACCTCGCCTATGGCTAAGGCAAACGTCATGTGGGATCGCTGCTGTCCTCATCCGCAAAGCACTTTTAGCGCTAACGGCTGAGGCAAAGTAGACCGCTGCCAATATCTTTTCAAAAGCCCTTCGCGCTTAAGCCCGGAGGGCTTTTTGCCGTTCTGTAGCAGGGTTTATCTTTGCTCCTTTGCGCTCCTTTCTTCCCCCCGCTGTGACTACCCCAACAGCTGTCGCCTTAGCTTGCAGGTTGCGGTTTATTCTTCTGAGGCAAAGATGCCCGCTGCCATTGTTCAGCGTGTCTTGAATCTACATAGTAAAGTTGCAGTTTATTCTCTTGAGGCAGTCCCCCCAGTCATCTTTCTGCCTTTCTTGAATCCACATCGTATAAGAGGCGCTGGCGCGGGACTTGCGAGCGACACGCCGCAAGAAAGTCGCGCTGCAAGAGGCGTGACAGCGCCGAAACGCAAAATTGCTTCTTCTTCTTCTTCTTCTTCTTCCGTAGCCGCAGCTCCGCTTACGTTACGACTGCACGCATTGTTTTAGTTGTCTGATTCACACGATTTTCAGCACGTTGCGTTTAAGGCAGCCAGGTTCTTGTCGTTTACCATATTCGTCATATGGACCGCCTGCGCGGCGGGCGGCAGAGGGGGCCTGTTAGGGGGGCAGTATAGGCACCCCTCCGAGGCCCCTCTGCACTCCCCCCGGACTACCCCGCTGGGGCTTTCCCGTTGCCGTCATCCCCCGAGGGCTGCACGGCTTATGCTGACGAGCGTCCCCTCTGCGCTCGGCGATCTCCCTCCTTGCCGCGCAACGCCATTCACGGACTGACTAACGGAATTAATAAATAACCTTATTATTTCAAAAGACTTTTCATGACCATGAATTGCTGAAGTACTCAGGCGCGTCTGACTGTGTCTGATGGTTCTTTTTTATGCACAGCTTTACTGGCTTCCGCATCCATCCAGCATGGCGGGACTTTTTTTTTGGCGGCTTCCGGCGTATTGTGTACCCAACACAGCTTACTTACTGGAGTGATTTGGGATGTCCATTTTCAGACAAAAGATACATATTTCCGGCCGGGATATCGACAGACAGGGCCGGGTCAACAATGTTTGTTATGTGCAGTGGATGCAGGACCTGGCCACGGCACACACCGCCGCAAAGGGCTGGGACATGGCCCGCTATGAAAAACTGGCGCAGGGCTGGGTAGTGCGGCGTCACTCTGTGGTCTACAAGCGTCCGGCCTTGCTTGGCGAGGACATTGTGGCTGCCACATGGATTTCCTCATTCGCCTCCCGCCAGTGCGTACGGCGTTACCGCTTTGTGCGTGAATCTGATGATGCCGTGCTTGTCGAAGCGGAAACCCAGTGGGTATACATCGACCTCACCAGTGGACGGCCAGTCAGAATACCTGAAGAACTCAAGACAGTGTTTGAATGCATTGCTGACGACAACGGGGACAAAGAATTTTTGTCGACCTAGAGCGCACTATTTGTGCAAACATGCGTTCGCACAACTATCCCGCGCCGGGGACGGCAAATCTCGCATGTACATGCCGGTGCTGTCTCCAACCGCAGACCCGCCGATAAGGCAGAACCTGCATTTGCGGTCATGCACCAACCTTTGGGCGCGATAGAGCGCCAGCCGCTGCTCACTCACTTCCTTCACCTGGTTGCTGTTGCCTGGCGATTTCGGCGCCATTGTTTGTGGTAGGGTGAACCCTTGGAACAAGTCATGCGTGTCGGAGTTTGGCCTGCTTATCTCCTAGCTTCGAAGAAGAGGGTTGGCCTTGGTTGCCCTGCACGTGACCGTGATTTGCCGTATGCTTTAGGCGGCCTCACGCTACTCGCCATTGTGATTTTTTCTGTTATTGCAGCTTGCCGCGTGTCTTGCGCGGGCAAGCGCCAACCCCAACATATTGGACCGCCGCTTTTTCGCCCTTCGTTAGATAACGCGCGTTCAATGCTTGTATTCCTTTGCTTTCGCGCTGCCACGCGGCGCTTCTTCCCGGCAGGCAGTGTGCTCCTGAAATGCTTTGTGCTTGAAATGCTTTGTGTATGAGGAGTCCCTTTTGTAAAAGGGGCGCCTTCAGTACGACTCACTGCCTAAAATATTTTGTTGTATTTTAGCATGTTGCAAAGGGTCATCTGATCTTACGCAGGGCAGCAATCGTTTCTTTCTGGCGTCACGCCATTTCAAAATTTGCCTACTCTTGCTGACAACCCTGCTCGCCTTAATCTTTTTTTATCTTGTCGCGTAACGGGCTGACATTCCATGCTCCTTTGTTCCGGGAACAAAGGCATCGGGGTGTTGGCTTAAAAAAGTATCAAAAAAATAATCAATAACTGTAGTATATTGGATAGCAAAAGGCCTATTGCCTGTAAATTTGTAGCCTATGCTACATTTGCAGATAGTGAACCCTGTCACAATCTTTTCAGATCCTCCACGGGAGGGAATTCGTACTTCACTTGAACAGAGGAGAGGTTATGAGAACGAGATTCAAGCGCCTTACGCTTCTGGTTTTTGCCTTCGCTGTTTCCTTTGCCGTAAATGCGGTTGCCTACGAGCTTCATAACGGGCCCACTGGTGTATTGTATTACGAGAAAGACAAGTGTTTTAACGGCTATACGCTATTCACTCCCACTGAAAAAAATAAAGTTACCTATCTTATGGATATGGAGGGCAACATTGTCCACACGTGGGAAGTCAAAGGCGCTGAGGGTTCCAGTTTTCACTCCCGCCTGCTGCCCAACGGCAACCTGCTCTTGCTGCGCAATGTAAAAGATGAAGATGCGAACGCGCAGATAGGCGGCTGGGCTGGCATTCTGGACGAAGTGGACTGGGACGGCAATGTGGTCTGGTCTTACCGTATGGCAGACAAGGATCATATCTCGCACCATACCTTTGACCGCATGCCCAATGGCAACACTCTGATTCTGGGTTGGGAGAGAGTCTCCAACGACAAGATGGTGGCCAAGGGCCGTGACCCCAAAACCATCCCCACAGAGCCCGTAATGATCAAGGGCAAAGCGCTCAACGATTTCTGGGTGGATTTTGTGCGTGAAGTGGACAAAAACGGCAATACCGTGTGGGAATGGCATCTTATAGACCACACCGGCAAGGGCCAGGACCAGCTCGACCCCAACTACATCGTCCCCAAAAAAGTTGGCGTAGGCTACGACAACTACGACTGGTCGCACTTCAACACAGTGGAATTTGTTCCTGGCAAAGACGGTAACGATAAGGTTCTCGTGAATTCACGCAATTTCTCCGAGGCCATGCTTATCGACAAAAAGACTGGCAAGATTGAATGGCGCTGGGGCAACCCTTCGTCTCACGGCAAAGGCCAGGGGCCTACCTGGTATGACGATCAGTCCCAAATCATTTTTGGCTCGCATAATGCCGCTATGATTGGCGAAAATATGATGTCCATTTTTGACAACGGGTCTGAGCGCGCCGAGCCCAACCGCTCCCGCGTACTGGAAGTGGACATGACCACCGGCAAGATTGTCTGGGAATACGCGGCCAATGACGGCAACAGCTTCTTCAGTTATCGCCAGGGTGCGGCGCAAAAGCTGCCCAACGGCAATTATCTCGTTACCTCCACCCAGCACGGCCACCTTTTTGAAGTCACAAGGGATAAAAAGGTCGTGTGGGAGTTCATCAGCCCGATAATGGAAGGCAAAAACACCCCGATTATGCTGGATGCGGAACATGTGCTGCGCACCCCCAAAGGCGTTCCTGTAACGCACATGTACCAGAACATGATCCATCGCGCATACCGTTACGCCCCCGACTACCCCGGCCTCAAAGGCAAGGACCTTTCGCCCAAAGGTTATATCGTCACGGACGGAAAAAAGTGGTTTGAAGTGAATAAAAAGTAGGCGCTCCAGTAAGGGCACACAGTACTGTACCCGGCGCGGATGCAAAAGCATCCGCGCCGTTTTTGCGCGCAAGTGGCAGCAAGTTTTTCTTGGCAAATATGGTAGTGGTTTTGCTTGCTTTTGTAGTAGTAAGCAACGAGGATAGGTGCCCCACGCGAAATTATTTTTCAATTCTGAAGGTGTAGCAATGAACAAGGCCTATGCGCAAAGAATTTCAAATTTAAAAGCCTCTGAAATACGTGAGCTTTTAAAGATTACCGAACAGCCTGATGTTATATCCTTTGCCGGAGGCCTGCCCGCTCCAGAACTCTTTCCCACTGATGTCATAAGCGATGTGTGCGTGTCAGTGTTGGCGCATGACGGGCAAAGAGCTTTGCAGTACGCCACTACTGAAGGGTACCTTCCTTTACGCCAATGGATAGCGGGCAGAATGAACGCCACGTTGGGCACTGCTTTTAATGAAGACAACATCTTGATAACCAATGGGTCGCAGCAGGGGCTGGACCTCAGCGGCAAGGTTTTTATTGATGAAGGTGACGTCATCCTGTGCGAAAGCCCGACCTATCTTGCGGCTATTACCGCTTTCAGGGCTTACGGCTGCCGTTTTGTGGAAGTGCCCACTGACGAAGACGGCATGCGCATGGATGATCTTGCCAAGCTTCTTGAAACGACTGCGCGGGTCAAGGGGATTTATGTAATCCCCAACTTTCAGAATCCTACCGGGCGAACGATGAGTTTGGACCGTCGTAAGCGGCTTGCTGAACTGGCCGCCCAATACAAGGTTATGGTTCTGGAGGACAACCCTTACGGCGAGTTACGCTTTGAGGGCAAATTTCTTCCGGCAGTGCAGTCATTTGACAAAGAAGGTTGGGTCATTTCTTTTGGGTCATTCTCAAAAATACTCTGCCCGGGCTTTAGAATTGGTTGGGTAGCCGGCAACAAAAGCATCGTGCAAAAGTACGTTCTTGTTAAGCAAGGCGTTGATCTGCAAAGTAATACTTTTGTCCAGGCCGTAATCGCCGCCTATCTTGAAAAGCATGATATTGACGCTCACATCAGGAATATTCTTGGCGTGTATAAAAACAGGCGGGATGTTCTGCTTTCTGCTCTGGAGCGTCATTTTCCTCAGGGAGTTCGCTTCACGCGGCCTGAAGGAGGGCTTTTTGCCTGGGTGACCTTGCCAAAGTCAATGGATTCTCGAGCTATCCTTGATGCCTGTATAAAGCGCAAAGTTGCGTTTGTGCCAGGTGGGCCTTTTTTTCCAAACGGCGGGCACGAAAATACCCTGCGCCTGAACTTTTCCAATATGGAAGAAGCCCGTATTGAAGAAGGCGTTTCCATCATTGCTGATGTACTGAACGACCACCTGGCCTGCGCGCGGTAAAAACTGCGCGCTCCCGGCAAATTGTCGGGCCACGGTGCAGGGCGCACAAAATCCTGGAGGGCGATATGCCATTCGTGAATATCAAGGTGACAGGCGGCAAAGAGGCTCCAACTGCGGAACAGAAGGCAGAACTGATCAAGGGCGTGACTGACCTGCTGGTTCGCGTGCTGAACAAAAATCCTGCCACCACAGTGGTCATTATTGAAGAAGTAGACATGGACAACTGGGGTATTGGCGGGCAGAGCATCACTGAACGCAGAAAGATGGGCTAACCGTAGCGGGGCAACTCGCTGTTCTGCCTTTTTCCCGTCCGGGTCGCCGGCATCTGGCAACGCCAGCGCTGCCATGTTGCGATAGAGGGCAGGGGTACAGGCTCTGGAGCGGGATTTTTACAGAATTGGATCTCAGGCCGTTTGCATTCTGTCTGAATGTAATCGGCATAGCTGTTTGTCATGTTTTTTATGGCATACAGGCGGCGCAGCTTAAAAAAACGAACCCCCTTGGCGGAAAACTCCACCAAGGGGGATATTTTTTCTGGCGCGCCCGAGAGGAATCGAACCCCTGACCAAGAGCTTAGAAGGCTCCTGCTCTGTCCAACTGAGCTACGGGCGCGTATCCGTATGCCACCGGCATCCGGCGTTGTGGCGCACCACTATAGGGAGAGCGTCGCTGCTCGTCAATATCTTACTCTGCCAATAGACATATTCGGGCAGCAAGCTGGCTGCAAGTCACAAGACCTCAAAAGCCGGACTCGCGGATTGGGGCTCTGCAGAGCCTCCAGACATGTTTTCCTGCCTATGAGTCTTGGGCTGTCAGGCGATGTTTCCGTCGAAAACAAGCGGCTCGTCAGCCAGGGTCGCAACCATCACGGCCTTGATGGTGTGCAGGCGGTTTTCCGCCTCTTCAAAGGCCACATTGCGCGGCGATTCAAAAACTTCGTCATTTACTTCCATACAATCAATGCCGAACCGCTGGAAGATTTCTTCGCCCACGGCAGTGCTGCGGTTGTGGAAGCTGGGCAGACAATGCAGAAATTTGCAGTCGTCATTGCCAGTCAGGCGCATGGTGTCGCCTGTGATGCGGTAGGGGGTGAGCAGCTCTATGCGCTCCTTCCACACATCGTCAGGTTCGCCCATGGAAACCCAGACATCCGTCGACAGAAAGTCGCAGCCGCGAACGCCATCTTCCACGCTCTCTGTGCGGCTGATACGGGCCCCGGTTTTTTGGGCGATCTGGCACGCTGTTTCGTACACTTCGTCAGAGGTCCACAGCGCCCGCGGGGCCACAGAACGAAAATCCAGCCCCAGCAGGGCAGAGCCAACCATAAGCGAGTTGCCCATATTATAGCGCGCGTCGCCGAGATAGGCCATGGTCTGACGGTTCAGCGGCTTGGAGCAGCATTCGCGCATGGTCAGCATGTCCGCCAGAAGCTGGGTGGGGTGCCACTCATTGGTCAGCCCGTTCCACACCGGCACAGAAGCGTGTTCGGCCAGCGCTTCCACACGTTCCTGGCCAAAGCCACGGTATTCGATACCGTCATAAAAGCGGGAGAGCACGCGGGCCGTGTCAGCCAGCGACTCCTTCTTGCCCATCTGCGAGCCGGAGGGCCCAAGATAGGTTATGTTCGCGCCCTGGTCATATGCGGCCACTTCAAAGGAACAGCGGGTTCTGGTGGAGTCTTTTTCAAACAGGATGACAATATTTCTGTCCCGCAAAAATTTTGGCTCACGGCGCGCTTTTTTGGCCTGCTTGAGGTTGGCCGCCAGATCCAGAAGATAGGTGAGATCTTCCGGGGTGAAGTCGGTTTCCTTCAGGAAGTCTCTTTTTTGCAGTCTGTTCATGCGCTGTTCCGCCTTTGAATGGAGTGAGGGGCCTGCCGAATGTTAAAACTGGCTGGCCCTGCTGTGCTGGTTGAAGCCCTTTTTCACTGTGCTGCCGGGTGCGCCGTCAAAACGGCGCGCCGCATCATAGCGGCAGAAGCATGGCGATTTCGTCACAGCAGTAGAATTTGGGGCATTTGCTGCATTCAACCCAAACGCTTGGGGGCATGTCGTCCCTGTCGAATTCTTTGAAGCCGCATTTGGCGAAGAAATCCGGCACGAGAGTAAAAACAAAGACTCGCGGCAGGGCAAGGCTGCGGCAGCGCTCCACCAGCATTGACACAAGGCGCTTGCCAAAACCCTGTCCCTGGCAGGACGGATGCACCGCCACAGAGCGGATTTCGCCCAGGTCGGCCCATAGAACGTGTACGGCCCCACAGGCCACGATGACATCGCGGCCGCCGTCCGCTGCGGGCGCTGTGGCCACCATGTAGTCCTGTATGTGCTGGTACAGGTACTGGGGGCCACGGGCCAGCATGACGTTAGCCGATGCATACTGGTTGATAAGCGCCGACATGCCGTGCACGTCCTCAACCGTAGCGGGCCGGATGACCAGCTTGGAAAGGTCGCTTATGCAGACATCGGGAACAATGGGCCTATCATCAGCGCCTGAGCGCGGAATGGCGATGGGCATTTTTTTTGCCTCTGTTTCAGGGGGGTAAAGAATTGAAAGCCGCCAGCCTGCGAAATGCGTGGTGGCAGGCACAGCCTGAAAAACGCAAGCCGTTTACGGCAAAATTTGAAACAAAGATTTTTCATAGCACTATTGGTTTCGGGGCGCAAGATACTTTTGGGCTTGCAGGGCGCTGGCGTGCGGCTGTATTGCGGGCGGCGGCTTGTGCAGTCCGCGTCGCAAGGGCGTACAGCGTCCTGATTGCTGGGACGCCGCCGACGAGGGCGCACCGTGACGCCAATACAACACCGTTAGAACGCTGCGTTGCCCAAGGATGTAGCAGATATGCGAGGTGCTCGCGCGCGCTGGCAGCGCAGATGGGATGCCTGGCGTGCCGTAGACCTCGAAAATGGATAAGCACCGACGCTGCGGATTAGGGCATTTTAGCTTTGAAAAACGGTTAGGTTCCCTAACGCTGCACGAAGTGCAGCGCGCCGCAGCGCGCGTGGATTCTGCCGAAAATCGCAATTTTCGCCAGAATGACAAATTGAAATGTGAAGAGCCTCAACGGCAGTCTGATCTACTGACAGAGGCTCAGGGCATGCTCGCAGATATCTTTGGTGTAAAAGCGAAAGGCGCTTTCTTCCTGAGTTTTGGCAACAAGCAGGGCGATGCTGGCCCTGTTGATCATTTCCATAAAGGGCAGGTCTTCTTCCTCAATGGTATCTGTAGTGTAAATGCCGGCATGCAGGTGAAGGGGAAAAGCATCGGAGGGCTGGCATGCCCCTTTCTCTATGTCGCTGGCGGCCTGAGCGAATGTGGCGATCAGGTTTTCATGGCCCGTAAAAGGCAGAATTCCTGCAAAGGTATCACCTGCGATGTGGCAGCAGCGGGCAAGCGGGCCACGGCAGTTTTTTTCAAGTATGCGCGCAATGCGCCGCAACTCTTTGTCGCCCGCTTCGACTCCCTGCATTTGATTGTAAAACTTGAAATTTTTTATATCTGCCAGCCAAATGGCAAAGATCGTATCCGGATTTTTTTGCAAAAGTTCTGTTGCTTCCAGTTGCAGACGATGGCTGTTGATGCCGCCGGTTACGGGGTCAACAAAAGCCAGCTTTTGCAGTTGTCGGTCGCGCCACTCGGTCAGCCGGTATACGCGCCAGGCCAGGAAGAGAAAGCAGATCAGCGCCAGAATGGTGACAATGCCCCCACCATACAGCAACAGAGGGGAGACGAGGTCCAGCGCGTCCAGCGGAACCGAGCAGAAAAGAAGCCAGTTGTTGTTCTGGATTGGGTCAAACGCAGCAAGGTACTGTTTATTTCCGGCATGATACAAAAAATAATGTCTGTGACCCCGGGCCAGCTTGTTCAGGGCCTCATGGTAGTCGGGCTCATCATATGCCCAAGGTCAAAAATGCTCTCTACGCCATTGGCGGGGCCAAGGTCTGAAGACAGAATGAAGCGCCCCTGCGCGTCGATCAGTCCCGCAAAGCCTTTGGCATTGAAAAGGGGCGTGCTGAGAATATTCAAAAAAACTTCCGCCTTGCTCACCCCGATCAGCACATGGCTGACGTGATCATCACTGGGAACAGGCACCGTACAGTAGATCACGCGGCCTGGGCCATAGGGGTTTTTGCGCGGAGGGGAGAGCGCCGTTCCTCCCGCGAGGGCCGTGCGAAACGAGTCCTCTTCTGAGAAGTCCACGTCGTGGGCGATGACGCCCTGCGCGTCAGCCACATCGCCCCTGCCTGAAGGCGCGATGAGGCCAATGTGTATAAAGTTGCTGTTGTTGCTGATTTCTTTATGCAGCGGAAGCGTTTTTTGCTGCGGCATGTAGCTGACCGTAGTGGCAAGACCGTGAAGGGTCTGAAAATTTTGCGCCAGCTGACGTTGCAGCAGTACTCGCAACTGCGTTGTGGTTTCATACAGGTGGATTATGTTCACCTGCTCGATTTGCCTGGTCGCGTGTCGCAGCAGCATAAGGCTGCAGACAAGGAAAAAGCCGCCGACAAGAAAAGCTATGGCGTAAATGCGTTTAATCTGCTGCTTGCTTCTGTACATGCCTATCCTCTACAGAATGATATGTATATTTAATACCTTAATCTATTTATTGGCAAGGGATAAAAAGCTGAACAGCCTGAAATTAAACATATTGTTTTATTTCAGAAGGTTGGCATGCATTTGTAAATTGTTCAAACTGGTCTGCGGCATGTGTTCCGGCATAAACTGATGGATTTCAGCCCTGCCGGACTGTTGTTTGGGCCAATTGGAAGGTGTGTGTGCGCAAGCACATTTTTGTTTTTTACGCAGGCAGGCGCCTCAACGGTTCACTGCCTGTACTAATTATTTTTGTAGCATTTTTGGCGAAATACAAAAAGTTTTAAAAATTTTAGTTTTAATGGCGGGCTCACAAATGCCGTTTTTGCCGTGGGTTTACATAGATTGTCTTATATTCTTTTTATTTTGGCATGTTATGAGCGCTTGCCACGCGGGACAGGGATGTTTTCGCCAGCTGTTTTTTGAATCAGAAAGATTTTTCTTTTCTTTTCCAGGATGTTAATAAGGCTGTTTACTCTTAACCGTGTGATGCGGTAGGATACAGACAGCACAAGCGGAATGCTGTTTGGTTGTGCAAACAATTTGTAATAATCGGATGCCTCAGCCGCGCGGCTGCCGGATTCAATGCATGAACCCGCCCAGATTGCCGGAGACATCCCATTTACCACTGAGGATTATTTTATGACGCAACAGTTTACCCGCAGAAAATTTCTGCAATCGGCCTGTATCACCCTCAGCGCGCTGACGGTGAGCGCCAGCGGCCTTGATAAGGCCCTGGCAGCCGTTACTGGCGTAGGCCCCATGGCCACATGTGATGTTCTTATCATCGGTTCGGGCGGCGCGGGTTTGCGTGCCGCTGTGGCCGCCATGAAAAACAATCCCAAACTCAGCGTGGTAGTGGTCAGCAAGTGCATGCCTTCCCGCAACGCCACCTGTATGGCCGAAGGCGGCATCAACGGAGTTACGGACTTCAGCAAGGGCGATTCCTACGAGCTGCACTGTTATGACACCGTCAAGGGCGGCGACTACCTTGTGGACCAGGATGCCACGCTTAAGTTCTGCGAGCAGGCAGGCCCCACGATTCTGGAACTGGACTACCTGGGAATGCCTTTTTCGCGTACCGAAGACGGCAGGGTGAAGGCCCGGCCTTTTGGCGGCGCGTCCAAGGTGCGCTGCAACTATTCCGCCGACAAGACGGGTCACATTGTGGCGCATGTCTGTCTGGACGAGGCCCTGACCCATGGCGTGAAGTTCCTCATGGACTATGAGCTGCTGGATCTGGGCGTTGATAACGGGCGTTGCGAAGGCGCGGTGCTGCGCAACATCCGTACCGGAGAAATCGCCCCGGTGCGCGCCAAGGCCGTGGTGCTGGCCACTGGCGGGTATACCCGTATCTTCTGGAACCGCACGTCCACCCCGTACATCGCCACCGGCGACGGCGTGGCGGCGGCCCTGCGCGCAGGCGTGCCCTTCAAGGACCCGGAAATGATCCAGTTCCACCCCACGGGCGTGGTGCACGGCGGCGTGCTCATCACCGAGGCGGCGCGCGGAGAGGGCGGCTATCTGCTCAATAACAAGGGCGAACGCTTCATGAAAAACTATGCGGCGGCCAAGATGGAACTGGCCCCGCGCGACATCGTGGCCCGCGCCATTGAAACCGAAATCCGCGAGGGTCGTGGCTATGGTCATGGTCTGGAATCCTACGTGCTGCTGGATCTCGTGCATCTGGGCAGGGACAAGATCGTCAATGACCTCCCGCAGATCCGCCACGTCGGCAAGCTGTTCGAAAACATAGACCTTGTGGACAAGCCCATGGTTATCCGCCCCACGGCGCACTATTCCATGGGCGGCATTGCTGTGGCCAAGTTTGACGACATGTCCACAGTCATGCCCGGTCTGTTTACCGCTGGCGAGGCTTCCTGCGTGTCCATCCACGGCGCCAACCGTCTGGGCGGCAACTCTCTGGCCGATGCGGTGGTTACAGGAAAGATCGCCGGAGACGGCGCGGCTGCCTTTGCGACCACGGCTGATCAGAGCACGGGCAAGGGCCTGGCCGATCTGACGGGGCAGTGGCAGAGCCGCTTCAAGAATGTCACAAGCGGGGGCGACGCCAAGGATATGTATGCCCTGCGCGAAGAAATGGGCGCACAGCTCTGGGACAATATGGGCATCTTCCGTACCGAGAGCAAGCTTGCGCCCTTGGCCGACACTCTGGCCGAAATGCGCTCGCGCTATGATGCCCTGCGCGTGCCCAACGCCAACCCGGTCTACAACTCCGTGTTCACGGAATACGTCGAGCTGGGGAATATGCTGCAACTGGCCCAGGCCGCCTGTCTTGCCGCAACCGAGCGCAAGGAATCCCGCGGCGCGCACACGCGCGAGGACTTCCCCAAGCGTGACGACGCCAACTACCTCAAGCACAGCATGGTCACCATGGATGAGAGCGGCAAGCTGCACATGGGCTGGAAAGATGTGGAAATCACCAAATTCAAGCCTGAGGAGCGGAAGTACTGATGGCTACCCTTATTATTGGCCGCTTTGACGGCAAAAAACACTACGAGCAGAGCTACACGCTTGCCACCGACGATGTGGCGGGCAAGACGGTGCTCAATACCCTGTTGTTCATCAAGCAGACCCAGGACCCCACGCTGAATTTCACGGCGTCCTGTCGTTGCGCCATATGCGGCGCGTGCGGCGTGAGGGTCAACGGCCATGCCATTCTGGCCTGCGACACCAAGATGGACGACCTCATGAAAACCTATGCTTCGGATACGTTCCGCATCTCGCCCCTGGCCAATTTCAAGGTCATCTCAGACCTTGTGGTGGACTGGGAACCCGCAGTGGACAACCTGCGTAAAATCCATCCCGGCATGGTGGCCAAGTCCGAATTTTCCGTGAAGGAAGGCTGCCGCCAGACCCAGGCGGAATTTGACCGCATCAAGAAGCAGTGGGACTGCATCATCTGCGGCTGCTGCGCTTCGGAGTGCAACAAGCTCACCGCCGACAACCGCGACTACATGGAACCCTTCGTGTTCACGCATGCCTGGCGTGTGGCCAATGACTCGCGCACCAAGGATCCGCTGCTGCACGGCAAGCCTTCTGTGGCTGGCGGCCTGTGGAACTGCGTGCACTGTCAGGAATGCGCCAACCGGTGCCCCAAGGGCATCAGCTCCGCAGACGACATCGCGGCCATGCGCGCCATGGTCATGTCCAAGGGCATGACTCAGGGCGTTGGGCCCGCCCACGCCAAATCCTTCTATACCGACCTGGTGGAGGATTCCGGCAGGCTTAATGAGGTGCGGCTTGCCCTGCGCACTGAGGGCGTCAGCACCCTGGCCAGGGCGGGTATGGCCATCACCCTGCTGCGGCAGGGCAAGATGGATCCGCTGGAAGTTTTCGGCGGCGAAACCATTGAGGGGCACGATGCCCTTGTGAAGATGATTGAGGCGGCGCACGCCGCTGCGAAGGAGTAACCGTATGCAGACCGAATTTGCCTTTTTTCCCGGCTGCGTGCTGACTCAGGCCGCCAAGGAATCCAAGATGGCCCTTGAGGCTGTGGCCCCCGTACTGGGCATAACGCTCAAGGAGATCCCCGGCTGGAGCTGTTGCGGCGCTTCGCAGGCTCAGGACGTGGACCATGTGGCAACCCTGGTGGCCAACGCGCGCAATCTGGCGCTGGCCGAGCAGATGGGGCTGCCCGTGCTCACCTCGTGCAGCACCTGTCTGCTCATGTTGCGCCGCGCCAAGGCGGAACTGGACGACGGGCAGAAAGACCGCATCAATACCTTTCTGGCCAAGGGGAACATGGCCTACAAAGGCACAAGCGATGTGACCAGCCTGCTTTGGGTGCTGGCCCAGAATGCCGATATGCTCAAGTCCAAGGTCGTCAAGCCGCTCACAGGTCTTAAAGTGGCGGCGTTCTACGGCTGTCACAGCCTGCGGCCGGAATCTGCCCTTGGGTTCGAAAGCTCCGTGAATCCCTCAAGCTTTGAAACCATTGTCAGCGCTGTGGGCGCACAAACCGCTCCCTTCGCCAAGCGGCTGGACTGCTGCGGGTTTCACGCCGTTTATCCGGCGGAAAAATCCGTCATGCACATGACCAGCGAAATCGTCAACGATGCCGCTGCCGGCGGCGCAAACTGCATTGTCACCCCCTGTCCTCTCTGTCAGATGCAGTTGGACATCTACCAGGACAATGCGCAGGAAATCAGCAAGTCCAAGGCACGCGTGCCCGTGCTGCACCTTTCGCAGTTTGTGGGCCTGGCCCTTGGCATCCCCGGCAAGCAACTGGGGCTCGATTACAACGTCATTGACGCCACCAAGCTTGGCTAACGCCGTATAGCTGACCGCGTTTTTAGAGCAGTTTGCGAATGAAATGCGTTAACTGCTCCGCAGGGATTTTCCTGAAAATCCTTGCCACGAAATGCGAGCGGGCAGGCTTTTGCCGCCGAACGCAAGCATTTCAAGTGTTAAATGCTCTAATGACGCAACGTCAGGCGGCCCTTTTCATCCGGCAAGCGCGTGAGTGCCCGCTTCCGTCATGAAAAGGGCCGCCTTTGTGTTTTGGCGTAAAGGGAGTACAGGGTCGGCAGGTTCTAGGGCTGAATGGCGAGCGCTGCCATATTACAGCGCTTTGTGGGGGAGGGAGAGCCTTTTGAAAGCGGGTCTCCTCTCTTTCGCGCCCCCTTCCCCTTGAGCAAATTAGCCTTGAGAATGTATATTCTCAAAGTTTACGGCACGCTCACTAGGGCGTTTAACCGCGCAGTATAAACTGCGCTTGCCCTCCGGAGCCACGTCTGTTCACGCAGTCGTCAGAGCAATGTAAAAGTTAAATCACTCTAAAATTTTGAAGGATTTCTGTTTTGAAGCAGGTAGTTGGGGTAGCGGATTCCCGGCATCACATCATTGCAGCGTTGATCTGCTCCATCCCTGTGCAAAAGGCAGGGTGCAGCGCTGACGGGCTGATCTGGTCTTTTTAGGGGCAAGCGGCGCGCTAGCGTCGGAATGACTGTGCGCGGATCGTAAAAACCAGACCAAAGGACTGTGCTTTCATGCACGCCGCCAGGCGAAACTGGCGCTTGAACATTTTTTCTGAACTGTTTCATGCTGCGACATTTTGTTCTGGCAACTGTTGCACGCAGGGCTTGACTGTACTTATTGTCACATGAAACACCGGTACAGAGTTTGCGCGCAATGCCATTTGCCTGGTAATTTACCCGAAAACCAAATTTTGAGACTTGCCCCAAAAATGAAGCGCAGAAAAGAGCAGGACAAGACCGCTGTTATGGAAATAAAAAAAATGAAAGCATATTGAGCGAAAGGCAAGTAACGACACGAAATTTTTATGGACTGTTTAACCAATGAACGAAGGATTTTTCTTTCTTATTGACGCAAAATGCCAGTTCGTTTAACTCTAGAAAAAGCTAAATGTATTGGCAAGGAAGGAGGAAACACATTAGTTTTATGTTGTGAGGGACAATTTTAGGGTGAATATTTTCACAACTCACAATGTAGTGGGGCAAAAATTATGAATACACTTGTTTTTTGCTGTGTGGCGCTGCCGTTCATTGTAGCGCTTGTACTCTATTTCACACAGCTTGACCGCAGCCGTAAGCTGCTCGTGCCTGCAGCGGTTGCGGTGATGGCGCTGGCCGCCGTGATCATGGGAGCTCACGGCACGTTCCGCCTGGAGGCGGAATCATTTTGTGGCGTACCGCTGGACAGCCTGTTCAGCCTGCTTGACCTGTTGTTGTTGCTCTATATTCTGGGACTGGGCTGGAAACTCGGCAGCAGAACTGTCATGGGCATGACGGTGCTGCAGCTGGTGGGTCTTCTCTACCTGAAGTTCGTTCTTGCGGACGGAGCAGCGCCCATCACGGCCTTTGCGCCTGATGGCCTTTCGCTTATCATGGTTATCATCATTACCGTCGTGGGTGGTCTTATCACCATCTACGGCCTGGGCTACATGGATATTCATGAAGAGCATCTGCATTTGCGCGTATCGCGCAAACCCCGTTTTTTCGCCATTATATTCTGTTTTCTTGGGGCCATGAATGGCCTGGTGCTTTCCAACAATCTTTCGTGGATGTTTTTTTTCTGGGAAGTAACAACCCTCTGTTCCTATTTGCTCATCAGTCATGATCAGACGCAGGAAGCCAATGCCAATGCTTATCGCGCCTTGTGGATGAACGTTCTTGGTGGTCTCGCCTTTGTTTCGGCCATGCTTTTTGTTCAAAAGAGCCTTGGCACGCTGTCCACTGAAATCGTCCTGCAAAAAATGACGTCTATGGATGTAAAGAGCACAGCCATGCTGCTGCCTTTCGCCTTTTTCTGTCTGGCTGCCTTTACAAAGTCGGCCCAGGTGCCGTTTGAAAGCTGGCTGTGCGGAGCCATGGTAGCTCCCACTCCGGTTTCGGCCCTGCTGCACTCCGCCACCATGGTCAAGGCTGGCACCTATCTTTTGCTGCGCATGGCCCCGGCCTTTGCAGACACCACTATGTCCACCATCGTGGCGCTGTTCGGCGCATTCACCTTTGTGGGCACCTGCATTCTCGCGGTCAGCCAGAGTAATGCCAAAAAGATTCTGGCCTATTCCACCATCGCCAACCTTGGCCTGATCATCGCCTGTGTGGGCATCAATACCGCAGCGTCCATGATGGCGGCCACAACCATCATCATCTACCACTCCGTGTCCAAGGGCCTGCTCTTCATGTGCGTGGGCGCCATTGAGCAGCGCATCGGATCGCGCGATATCGAAGATATGCGCGGGCTGTACAGCAAGATGCCCCGCACGGCCATTATTACGGCCATTGGCATCTTTACGATGATGCTGCCGCCTTTCGGCATGCTCATAGGCAAGTGGATGGCCATTGAAGCCATCGCGCGCGCCACCCAGGCCATGACGCCCATCATCTTCTTCATTGCGCTGGGGTCGGCCTTCACGGTGCTGTTCTGGGCACGCTGGGCGGGCATCCTGGTTTCTTCGGCCAATCTGCACGAACGGCCGGCGCACGGTAACCCCAAGGCTTCGGTCATGTTCGCCCTGCGTTCGCTCTGCGGCCTTGCCATCGTGTTCTCCTTCTTTTCCCCGATGGTGCTGAAGACCTTTGTGGAACCTTCCGTTGCTGGCGTGTACGCCCGCTTCGGCCTCAAGCCTGAAGGCTTCATCCCCGGCGCGTCGCTCACGGGCGGGGCGGGGTACTTCTGGATTTACCTGCTCTTCATCCTGCTTGGCCTCGGAGCCTGGATCGCCTGGAAGGTGGCCAGAAAGGTGCCCAGCGGGGCGCATACGCAGCCGTACTTCTCCGGCCTGACGCAGGAGCAGGCAGGGCAGATAGGCTTCAAGGGACCCATGAACGCCTTTGAACCCGTGCGCCTGTCCAACTTCTATCTGACTCAGTACTTTGGCGAAGGCACCATCACAAGGGCCATTGATATTATTTCCACGGCCTTTCTCATCGTCCTGGTAGGAGGTCTGCTCTGATGCTGTCCATCCTCAGTGCTATCGGCGGATTGATATTGTCGCCCCTGCTGGGGGGGCTGCTGACCGGGGTGGACCGCCGCGTCACGGCGCGCCTGCAATCGCGTCTTGGGCCGCCTCTGCTTCAGCCTTTTTACGATGTGCTCAAACTGTTCGGCAAAGAAGCCTACGTCACCAACGCATGGCTGGTTTTCAGCGCCTATATGACGCTCACTTCATCGGCCCTGTCCCTGCTCATCTTCTTTATGGGCGGCGACCTGCTGTTGTTGTTCTTCGTGCTCACGGTGGGCGCGGTCTTTCAGGTGGTGGGCGCGCTGTGCGTGCCCTCGCCGTACAGCAACATCGGCGCACAGCGCGAGCTTCTGCTCATGCTGGCCTATGAACCCATACTCATTCTGGTGTTTGTGGGTTTTGCCATGTGCACGGGCTCCTTCTCAATTGAAGCCGTCTTTGCGCAGGAGCAGCCCCTGCTGCTCAAGATGCCGTTGCTGTTCCTGGCTCTCGGCTACGCCCTGACCATCAAACTGCGCAAGTCGCCCTTTGATATCTCGGCCAGCCATCACGGACATCAGGAACTGGTCAAGGGCGTGCAGACCGAATATTCGGGTCCGTTCCTGGGCATCATTGAAGTGGCCCACTGGCTTGACCTGATACTCATTCTCGGGCTTTGCGCCATGTTCTGGCATACCAGCGTCATTGGCATGGCCACGCTGGTGGTTGCCTCACTGTTTACGGAAATTCTCATCGACAACGTCACGGCCCGGCTCACCTGGCAGTGGATGGTGCAGAAGAAGTCTCTGCTGCTCGGCATGGGATTGGCCCTGGTTAATCTGTTATGGCTGTATGTGGCGTAAGGAGGCAGGCATATGGGTTTTGTAGATAAAATGATAAAGCAGAGCCGTCTGAAGTCTCCCTGGATAGTCCACTTTGACTGCGGCTCCTGCAACGGTTGCGATATTGAAGTTCTGGCCTGCCTCACGCCCATTTATGACGTGGAGCGCTTTGGCGTTGTCAACGCTGGCAACCCCAAGCACGCGGACGTTCTGCTGGTTACCGGCACGGTCAACCACCGCAACCGTCACGTGCTCAAGCAGATCTATGATCAGATGCCTTCGCCCAAGGCTGTGGTTTCCATAGGCGCATGCAACCTTTCCGGCGGCGTCTTCAAGGATACCTACAATGTGCTTAACGGCGCGTACAACATCATCCCCGTGGACGTCTTTGTGCCGGGCTGCCCGCCCAAGCCCGAAGCCATCATTGACGGAGTGGTGGAAGCTCTGGCAGTGCTTAAGGCCAAGATGGGCATGGGCCCCATGCCCGAAGCGACCTTCATGCCGGGCGACGAAGACGGAACGCCCGCTGGCGCTCGGGACGAACAAGCCCCCGCTGCCGAAGGCGACAAGTCACAGCAAAACGCGGGTTAGCCCGGAGAGGATGCAATCATGTTTTTTGAAGCCAAGGACGTGACGCCCGACACGCTGCTTGCTGAAGTGCAGCGCCTGGCCAACGCCAAATGCCGTTTTGTCACCATGTCGCAGACGGTCGTTGATGAGAACACCCTGCGACTGTTTTATCACTTTGACGAAAACCTCACCATGTCCGACCTGCGCCACAATCCCGAACTGTGCGTGTGGGCGCCCACGGACGCCAAGGGCATGGTGCACCTGCGTATGGATGTGAACAAGGATACGCCCATCCCGAGCATCAGCTCCATTTACTTTTGCGCGGTGCTTATTGAAAACGAGACCCAGGACCAGTTTGGCGTGCGTTTTGCGGGCCTGCCGCTGGACTACCAGGGCGGTATGTATCTGGAAGGCGAAGTTACCCACGCCCCGTATTTCACTATGACCACCGTCCGGCGTCCCGCCGCGGCTGCCAAGGATGACGCCAAGGCAGAATCCGCTAAAGGAGATCAGGCATGAGCAACCGCACCACAGTGATTCCCTTCGGGCCGCAGCATCCTGTGCTGCCCGAACCTCTGCACATCAAGTTCGTGGTGGAGGACGAAACCGTTGTGGGGGCCATTCCCCAGCTCGGCTTCGTGCATCGCGGCCTGGAAAGCCTCGTGCGCACCAAGGACTATAACCAGATGGTCTTTGTGGTGGAGCGTATTTGCGGCATCTGTTCCTGCATCCACGCCAACTGCTACTGCAACGCCATTGAAGACATGATGGGCATCACGGCTCCGCCGCGCGCCCAGTTCCTGCGGGTCATCTGGTCGGAACTGCACCGCATCCATTCGCATCTTTTGTGGCTGGGCCTCTTTGCGGACGCTTTCGGCTTTGAAAGCGTGTTCCAGCAGTTCTGGCGCATCCGCGAGCATGTCATGGACATTTGTGAAGCCACAGCGGGCAACCGCGTGATCTTGTCGGTCAACGTGGTGGGCGGCGTGCGCCGCGACCTCGCGCCCGACCAGATCCGCTGGATGCTTGGCCGTCTGGACGAACTGCAGAAGGGCATGCGCGAACTCACAAACACCATGCTGGATGACTATACCGTGCAGGAACGTACGCGCGGCATAGGCTACCTCAGCAAGGACGACGCCCGCCTGCTCGGCGCTGCCGGCCCCACCCTGCGCGGCAGCGGATGGGAAATCGACGAACGCATGCACGGCTACGCAGCCTACAGCGACCTTAACTTTATCCCTGTTGTGGAAAACGACGGCGACTGCTACGCACGTTCCAAGGTGCGCTTCTATGAAGTGCTGCACTCTATGGATCTTATCCGCGAAGCCCTGAACCGCCTGCCGGAGAGCGAGCTTACCGTCAAGGTGCCCGGCAATCCTGATGGTGAATCCGTCTTCCGCGTTGAACAGCCCAGAGGCGAGCTGTTCTACTACATACGCGCCAATGGCACGAAGTATCTGGAACGCATGCGGGTGCGTACGCCAACATTCGCCAACGTCCCGCCCCTGCTGCACATGTTGCCGGGCTGCAAACTGCCCGACGTGCCGGTCATAGTGCTCAGCATAGACCCGTGCATCTCCTGCACAGAGAGGTAGCTCATGTACATGCTCAAAAACGTGTTGCGCAACCTGTCGGGTAAGCCCTCCACGCGGCTGTATCCGCTGGAAGAGCGTGAGCCCTTCCCGGCATACAGGGGCGTAATAACCAATGATGTTGAAAGGTGCATATTCTGCAGTACCTGCGCTAAGGTTTGTCCCACGGATGCCATCACCGTGGACGCCAAGGCAGGCCAATGGGTGTATGACCCCTTCCTTTGTGTGTACTGCTCGGCCTGTGTGGAAAAATGCCCCACCAAATGCCTGATGCAGGTTCCAACGCACCGCAAACCCTCGGTAACCAAGTTCAGGGTGCTGCGCACAGGCACGCCGCGCGTCAAGAAAAGCGCCGGAGCCAAGGGCAAGGCAGAGGCCAGCGCCAAGGATAAAACTGAAAGCGAATAGGGCCACGGCGTCACCCACGCCGTAGTCGGATATAACAAAAGACCGCCTTTACAGGGCGGTCTTTTGTTATATTTGCTGGCCGCCCGTACTTTTTCGGCTACAGCACGATGTTGGGCGCAAGTTTGCGGCCTGCACATTTTCTGGTCACGGCGCAGTATCAGCGCAATATCAGCGCGATACCTGCGCAATCTTGGGGCAACCTTGAGGCACGGACCGCGCGTTTTCTGGTCGCAGGCGTACTATCGCCACGGCTACTGCTGGTCTGCGCATCTTTCTTTCGCGGACACAACTTCAGCGCGGCATTGGCTGCTGCGTATCTTTCGCCCACCGCGTGTCTTTGGCGCTGCATTGCTGGTGCGGCCTGCGTTGAAAGGCCTCTTTTCAAGGGTTGTGGCGCGACTATTGGGCCGCGTGATTGCGCAGGTACACGCCGCCGTCTTACCCCGCAGAACCTGCGGCAATGGGAGCGCCTGCCCTTATGCCTCACGGCGGGCATCTGCTCTCGCGCGTTCGAGCATTTTAGCGCATTGACCTTAAAAAAGGGCAGGGGCGCTAACGCTGCACGCGAGTGCAGTGTTTCACAACATGGCGGGGACACTGCCGAAATTTATATTTTGCCGCAAAAAGACAAACTGAAATGTGAAGTCTTTCATAGTCAATGTGATCAAGGGGAAAAACGCTCCAGAGTTGCTGGAACATTCCCTGCTTGAACTGGTTGCGACAAGGAGTGGGGCCAGCACTGTGCTTCGCCAGTATGTGAATTCCAGCTCGCAGGGATTTGTAACGGGACAGCCTCAAAGAGTTGATCGCGGCCTATCGTAAAAATATCTATTACCAATTTTTGATGACACTGGTGCGAGACATTCTTACTTTATCTCCAATTTTCACATGTATCCATTTTGCTGTTGGCTTTGGAGTAACAAAAATATATTTATGAATGAAATGTAATTAGTATGTTGCTATATTTATTATATAACATGGGAAAAATGGTTAATACCTGTCACAAATTGTATTTACTGTTTTGTATATGAATTGATTTTGTAGACACATTGCGTATGGTTGTTTTTAAGTATGTAGATATTGTATTGAATGGACAGGTATTTTTTATGTGGTCGTGATAATGTTTTTTGGTGATATGGTATTGCAAAATGAATGTTTATACACGATACTAAGGAAAGCACCCCTGTACCTCAAACAAAGTGACCGACTCTGGCGCCACAGGTTTGCGGTAGTGCTTGCCTTTTGCAAGGTGAGTGCTTATTTTCACTTATCTCATGTGAATTGTTTAACTTTTTTCTCAATGATTCGGGGCTTGGGATCATATCTGCGCTGTCTGCGCGAGCAGACGTGCATGATCTGGTCGTATATAAAGTAAACCTGGAGGAGAAACTTTATGAAAAACAGATGGATGGTTGGCGGCAGTCTAGTTTTGTTGTTGCTGTTTACCGTAGGTCAGGTCTTTGCTGCTGAAGGGCAGGCTCCGGCTGCTCCGGCTGCTGAAGCTGCCAAGGCACCGGCCAAGGCCATTGATGATCCTGCTATCGCTGCACATCTGCAGTCGGTGCCAGCCGGGCTGAAAAAAGCCATTGCCGAGCAGCTCAAGGTCGCCCCCGAAACGTACAATGCCGCTGCTGAAGTCGGCTACCTGGGCATTCCCGGCGGCCCCAAGGTTAACCTCATACTGGCCTTTGGCTGGGCCCTGTGGGTGGGCTGGATATTCTCCACCGTGGGCGCTTTTGGCGGCGTTATGGCAGGTGTGGGGCACATGAGCGTGCACGGCCTTGGCAACTATGCCAAGTCGTTCGGCAAAACACCGCTCAACAAGGCTGTCACCGACTCTGTGCGTGCCTCTAACCAGATGCTTGCCGGTCTTTCAGCCGTTATCAGTACCTTCAGTTATTATCGTATGAAGCGTCTGGTGCTGCCCCTGGGTATTGCTCTGGGTCTTGGCTCCATTGTGGGCGCGTATCTGTCCACCTCGCTCACCGCTGGCAAGCTGAACTTCTCGTCCTACCAGGGCTATTTTGGTATGTTCGTGCTGGCGCTGGGCCTGTATCTTATTTGGGAAACCTCGCCCGCCGGGCAGCGTTCCAAGGCCAAAGCCAAGGAAGCCGCCAAGGCTTTTGAAGCCGCCGCCAAGAGCAAAAGCGACGGCGCCAAGTCGCCCACTGGCGTGAGCCTCATATCCTTCAGCCTCACCCGCTGTGTGTTCACCTTCTGTGGCGTCGAGTTTTCTTTCAACCCGCTGCTGCCCTTCATCGGCGGCGTTGTTATCGCCAGTATCGCGGCCTTCCTTGGCGTGGGCGGCGGCTTCCTGCTGGTTCCCTTCATCACCAGCGTGACCCAGCTTCCGATGTATCTGGCTGCGGGCACTTCCGCTCTGGCCGTTCTGGTGAGCATGATCACGGGCATCACGACCCTCATGCTGCACGGCGCGCTGGTGGACTGGAATCTGGTGAGCATCGAGCTTCTTGGCGTGGCTGTGGGCTCCATCGTTGGTCCCTACACCTCCCGCTTCTTCTCTGAAATCTGGCTCAAGCGCCTCTTTATCGTGCTGGCCCTCTATGTGGGCACAGACTACGTGCTGCGCGGCTTCTTCCAAATCAAGATGTTTGGCTAGCAGTTACGTACGGCCGCCGTGGAACGCGTAATCCTCAAGGTCGGCGACCCGGCAGTTGGTCAGCCTGATCCCGGGGTTCAAGCGCACCGGCGGTCCCGGTTCCAGATGTAAAAATAATGGCGCGGCGGAGAATTGTCTCCGCCGCGCCATTGCGTTATGGTACAGGCATACCATTTCAGCCGCCAACAAACCCTGAAGACACAAGGTGCTTTTGTATTTCTTATGATAGACACATTTCTTGTTTGGCTCGATCCCGTTCTGGTGCTGCCTTTTCGGATGATACCGCATCCGGAAGTGGGCTACTTTTTTGGCGTGGGCTGCCTGGCGCTCATTTGCGTGCTTCTTGGTCTTGTCACCCTGAGCCTGGCCAACAGGCTGCATGCCAAACGCCTGAAGAAATATCAGGATCAGATGCAGCACTATCATACGCTGAGCGAGCAGGCGCTCTCCACCGGGAGCAAGGAAACCTTCAAGGCCGTCAACCGGCAGGGGCACGAAGCCTTTGGTTACCATTTTTCGCTGAGTGGAGCGCTTTTTGTGGCCTCTCTGTGGCCGGTTCCTATTGTGTTTGCCTGGATGCAGCTGCGGTTCGGCCTGCTGAGCCCGGTTCTGCCATTTGATCTGCCGCTGTTCGGCAACCAGCCGGGCATGGTTTTTTGGTTTCTGCTGTATTACATCCCGCTGCGTATGTATTTTTCAAAGGTCTGGCGAAAGCTGCAACTGCGCAAAAGAGAGCCTCTTTCGCAGCAAAACGTCATGTATCCCTAGGATTGTATCCTGAAGCATTCTGTCTTTGAAAAAGGTCAAATGCTCTAACGAGATGCGAAGGTGCAGCGCGCCGCAACATGGCAGGGATTCTGTCGAAAATCACATTTCGGCAGAATGGCACGTTGAAATGTGAAGCTTTTTAAAGGTGCCCCGATTCAGAGTACCCCCCTGGAGGTTCACCGGGAGCGGGTTTTCCAGGCCGCGCCATGCGCCACAAAGTCGGGAGTTTTTGCCGCCACGACTGAACATGTTGCGCACCCTGGCCAGGGGCTTGCCGCAATGAACAGAATGTGTACTAATTCATCGTGGCATAGGCCTGTTCGGACAGTAGCCAGAGAACCACTGCCTGCTGATTCGGCATGTTTTGATCAGGTATATGGGGTTGCCGTGGGGCTGTGATATCGAGTGAGTGAGAGAGCGGCCAGGGATTTTATCTTGACAATGAAATTCATTTTCTCAATGATGGGGCATGCCGCGCGAACCGGTTTTGCCCCGGCTCGTCACCATAAGGAGATCCCGCATGTACACACGTTTTGGCACCACAGAGGAGATGGTCATTCAGACCGTTGAAGAAAACAACGCAACCTTTCTGCTGGCCATCGACAGTACCGGCCTGTATATGACAACGCCCAATTACGTGGGCAAACCTCTTGCCGACACCAACCGTTACAGCGCCGCGCGCCAGAATGTTAACGAGAGGCTGCGCGCCCTGGGGTTGGACCCCGAAGAACTGTGGGCCAACAACCAGAACCTTATCAAGAGCGAAACCGTATCCGCCAAGAAGGTCAACCCCCTCAAGGCCTCCAAGCGCGGTTCCAAGGGCTAGGCGTAGGCGTAACGATGCTTTGAAATGCTTTGTGGGGGCGGGACCCTTTTGCAAAAGGTCCCGCCCCCACGCCCCATCCCCTATGGAAACGCTGATTTTATTCCGTTTGGCGGCGTTGCTTCGCTTTTTTGAAACAGTCGAGGACGGAAGATCCACTCCTGCTTCAAAAAAAGATCATGCCTTGCCAAAAGAAATAACTGCGCGTTTCCAGGAGGCTCTTTAATCAGTGCTTCCCTGGAGGCTCCAGACCCGGCAATACGCATAATTTCAGCGACGTTGTTTTCACGACTGATGCTGACCGCTGTTTTGGGGAGGCCCGGCTTACGGGCCTCCCGTTTTGTATAGAAAAAGGCGGGTTCGCAGGAACCCGCCTTTTGGGCTTGATGCAGGGGGCAGACCGCCTTTAAAGCGCTGCCCAGCCGGAGGTTCTGTCGCCGTAAGGCTGCGCAAGTGCCAGGGTATTGCCCATCGCCGACTGACGTATGAATAAACGTTTTAGGGGGTGGGGTGTGGGGGAGGAGGCCCTTTTACAAAAGGGTCCCTCCCCACACAAAATACCCACGCTACGAACCTGCTACACGAACAGGGTTTTCAGTTTGTGCGGCTGGCAGCGCAAATACTGCGAGGGTGCACCGGCAATGGACGCGCCAAGGGCTGCCGCCGCATGCCAGGGCCAGCGGGGGTCGTAGAGCATGGCCCGGCCGATGGCCACCATGTCGGCCTGCCCGCTGACAATAATGCCCGCAGCCAGTTCAGGCTCGGTAATGAGCCCTACGGCAATGACTGGCAGGCTTGTGACCGCCTGCTTGATGGCGTGGGCAAAACCGACCTGATAGCCGGGAGCCAGATTGATCTGCTGATCTGGCGAAAGCCCGCCGCCCGAGACGTGAATGTAGGCGGCTCCGGCCTTCTCAAGTTCCTGCGCCAGGATGGCGCATTCAGCCACATCCCATCCGCCGGGGACAAAGTCCGAACCTGAAACGCGCATGCCAACAGGAACGCTGGCGGGCAGGGCTTTGCGCACAGCCGCGAATACACGCAAGGGGAAGCGCATTCTGTTTTCCAGGCTGCCGCCGTAGGCATCGTCCCTTTTGTTGGACAGGGGCGAGAGAAACTCGTGCAGCAGATAGCCGTGGGCCGCATGCAGCTCAATGGCCTTGTAGCCCGCGCGCACGGCGCGCTGCGCGGTTGCCACAAAGGCCTCCAGCAGGCGGTCGATATCGGCCTCGGTGAGGGCCAGAGGCATCGGCGAGGCCGCGTCAAAGGGCAGCGCCGAGGGCGCGTACACGGGCCAGCCGCCATCCTGCGGGGTGAGGGGGCCGCGGCCTTCCCATGGGCGGCCTGTGGAGCCCTTGCGCCCCGCGTGTCCAATCTGGAGGGCCACGGGTATGGAGGAGAATGTGCCGATAAAGTCCAGCATGCGGCGGTGCAGTTCTTCCTGCTCGTCGTTCCACAGACCAAGGTCAGCCTGAGAGATTCTGCCCTCCGGCTCCACAGCGGTGGCTTCAACAATAAGCAGTCCTGCGCCCGAAACGGCCAGGTGCCCGTAGTGCATGTGGTGCCACTGCGTCGGGCGGCCTTCGTCCGCAGAATATTGGTCCATGGGCGGAATAACGATACGGTTGGCAAGCTTGAGCCCGCCGAGGGTGATGGGAGAAAAAAGGGTATTCATGCAAACTCCTGCCTCACGGCCACGGGGCCGTAAATTCGTTGCCCCTGGCTCTTCCGTGTCTGGTGCAGCCAGGGTAAACAGGCTTAACTCCGCTGTTGCGGGTCAACATGGTTTCATTATGCTCTCTGCCCCTGCCCAGGGCAAGTGCCGCGCCTGGGGGTGCCGAAGGGACGCGGTTTTTTACGGCATGTACACAATACAGCGCTGCTGCAGGCCTGACCTCGCCAATTTTCGGGCGCTCTGAGCGCGGCGCGCTTCAGGCGCGGCACGGGATTTCTTTTGCACCTTGTTTGTAATGGTGATATAAGGCAAAAAATTACCTGCAATTATGTCAAGCCAGCAAAACACTGCAAAGGTAGCCGCCATACGGCGGTTTTTCAGCAGCAGGCGGCCTGTCGTAAACAGATATGCGGCTGCGGACGCCATGCGCCCGCAAGGCGCCAACGGAGGCTCGCGTTAAGCAGCACTTGGGGGCCGTCGCAGAAACGGGGGAAGAAGGGGCGCGCCTTCTTCCCCCGCAGTTATTCTTCCCTCGCAGCTATTCTGACCCCGCTTTTGGCCCTGCCGCTATTGCAGCCCCGCCGCATGACGTTCGTCAACACGGGGGGGGGGCCTTCGGGTGTGCCTGCCGTTTGCGCCCTTCGATGGCCGATTCCTTCAGGTTGACAACGCCCGCAAGCGGTTCCGTGCATCGCGCACGCGGCAGAGGCTTTTGCCCCAGAAAAGGACGTTATTGTAATCTCAGGCAAAAAGTGGTGTTGCAAAAAGCACTGCCCCAAAGCGGGCAGTGCTTTTTGCTTGTTGCTGCGCAACGTCCATCGCCAGGACAATTCCGTGTAGAAATTGCTCGGCCGCTGCGTGAGCAGACGCCCGCAGCACAAAATATACCAGGAGTTTTAGAGCAATTTCACTTTGAAATTGCTCTGGCGGATGCGGGAGCAGACGTTCGCTGCGGAGGCGTAAACGCAATTTATTTGCGCGGTTACGCGCCGAAGCGGGTGTCTTGGAAGCATTGAGAATGGATATTCTCAATGCGAAAATGCTCTCGGGGGTGGGGGCGTGGGGGAGGAACCCTTTTGCAAAAGGGTTCCTCCCCCACAAAGCATTTCAAAGTTGTCAGGGCATCTAGCCTTTATTGGCGGCATCTTTGGCGGCGCTGAGCGCAGCCTGAAGGCGGCTTTCATCCTCATGCGAGAGCGAGGACTGGATGATTTCGCCGCCGGAGCCGCGCAGTTCAGCCAGCACCTTGTCGGTAATTTCAGAATCCACCAGCACGAAGAGCGCTGACGAACCCGGCTTGAGTTTTTCTCCAAGCTGCTTCATGAAGTCGTCATTGATGCCCACATCGCTCAGCGCGCCGCCCACAGCGCCCGCGCCCGCGCCCACCACCAGGCCCAGCAGGGGATTCAGAAAGATCAGGCCGATGAGGGTACCCCAGAAGCCGCCGCTCAACGCGCCGGTGGCCGTGAGGTTGAAAAGCTGGTGCAGCTTGACTTTGCCGTCCTGTTTGCGGGTAACTACCACTGCGTCTTCAAGGTCCACAAGGTAGGACTTCTGCATTTTTAAAAATTTGACGCGTTCTTCACTGGCCTGGGTTTCATTGGGGTAGGCTACAGCAATAAGTGTACGCATGGATGCTCCTTGGTTGTCGACGTTGCCGCGCAAAAGGCGCGGCTGTATGCGATCATTAAATAATTAATGATTATGGTTAGTAGTATACGCCGACCCGCGCAGCAAGGCAACCGTGAGCGGCAGAGGCCACATTGGGTGAACCTTGGCTATTCCGGGCTACAGCTTGTTTACGGGCAACTTCACGTACTGGATGCCGTTGACCGCAGCGCCAAATCTGCCGGTGCGCATATTGGCCTGGATGGAAGGCAACAGCAGGGCGGGCACTGCCTTGCCGGTGTCGTCGGCCTTGCGTTGCGCGACAAAGCTGTTTTTATCAATGCCAGTATGCAGTCTGGTGTTTTTTGATTTCTGTTCGCCCACGGTGGCCATGCACTCGGGGCCGCGCGCGCCGTCAGGCGGATAGTCATGCCCAACGTAGATGCGGTAATGGTCGGGCAGGGCAAAGAGCTTGCGCGACGAATCATAGGAATCCTCGGCGCTGCCGCCAGGAAAGTCGCAACGGCCCGAACCGACGTCCGGCAAAAAGATGGTGTCGCCCACAAAGGCGGTGTCTTCAATAATATATGTCGTATCCGCCGGGGTGTGCCCGGGGGTATGGATGATTCTGGCCTTGAGGTCGGCGATGGTGAATTCTTCATCATTGTCAAACAGATGATCAAAGTCTGAACCATCGGCAGGGGTGTCGTCCGCTGTCTGAAAAATGGGAACCCAGGTGCGGATAATGTCCAGAATATGCTTGCTGATGGCAATTTTTCCGCCCAGCTTTTCCTTGATATAGCTGGCGGCAGTAAGGTGGTCGGCGTGGATGTGGGTTTCAAGAATCCATTCAACCTGCAACTGTTTCTGCCGCACAAAGGTGATGACAGCATCAGCGGACGTAGTGGTCGTGCGGCTTGAGGGCATGTCGTAATCAAGAACGCTGTCAATGACGGCGCAACGCTTCTGGGTATCTGTATCGGACCAGACCACGTAGGTCCAGGTAGCGGTAATGGGATCAAAGAATCCGCGCACATTGGGTGCAGCCATGGTAAACTCCTTGGGCATCGGCGGGCTTTGCCGAAACGGGAACGGTTGAGTGACCTTACAGACAGGGCTCTATGCCGGTCTGCCAACTGCCGGAGAAAGGGCGTCGGCTTCGCGCCTACTGGCAGCTTGCGCCAGGGCTTTTACCGCCCTTGCCACCGCCAATGGGGCATGCCCCGCCACTGGAGCACGAAGCTCCCTGTCGGTTCCACGGCGCGTACATGAGCAGCATGGCCATGCCGCACCAGTTGGTGAGGCCCGAAACGGTCAGGCCCGCGCCGACAAACAACGCCCCAAGATAGAAGCCCGGGTGGACAAAGAAGCCCAACAGCACGAAGAGCAGGATAAGGAGCCCCGCCGCGAGGCGCACCTGCTTTTCCAGCGAGGGAACAGAACCGCCGGTTGTGGCAGGGGCCGCGCCCACGGTGGCGAATCCTTCTTTCTGGCAGGCGTCCAGGCCGCCCTCAAGAAAGCGGACATTGTTGAAGCCTGCTTCGGCAAATTTTTCAGCGGCGGTTTTGGCGCGCGAGCCAGAGTGGCACAACGTGATAATGGGCGTATCGGCGAGCACGCCGTTGCGCAGGGCCGTATCACGCGGGTTCAGGTCCAGCAGCGGCGCAAGGGCCGTCGGCATTGCCAGGCGTTTTTCAACGTATTCCATTGGCGTGCGCACATCCACAATGAGCGCCTGCCGTAAGTCCATACTGTGGAGCTCTTTTGCGGTCATGCTTTGAACAGTAGACATATCATCTCCTTATGGCGGCTATGCCGGGATGTATGTAGTGTGAATGGAGTTCGGGATAAGGCAGAGAGGTTGTCCGAGGCGGTATCCTTCCATAAATATAGTGATATAGTTTGCATGGGATTGCAACAGCGGTACGGACTGTTCTTCATGTGAAGAAAATGGCGTACCGCAGTGGCGGCATAATTGGCCAGTTTTACAATAAATAAATTGTAATATTGAGTTGTAAAGTATGGTTTGAAGCGATACCGCTTTGAACCCGCGCGCCGGTGTGTGAAGAGCCGCCCGGCTGCGGCATTGCGCGAACCGGTTCAGCGGCCTGTAGGCATGTAGTAGAAGCTGCGGGGGCGGAGTCGCGCGGGCGGTTGCAGCCCGTGCGCGTAAGGCTGACTGAATTCCTGGCAGCGGCGGGCCGGGGCGGGAAGCAATGCTGGCAGCGGGCCATGCGGGCGGTGCGGTGCAGGAAGCGCACACCGTTACGGGCGGTTGGGCCGTGCTGAGCGGTGCCGGGCGTGTGGATGCCCCGGATGGTTGTGTCGTGCGGATGCCTCGAACGTTTGGTCTTTGCAGCGCGGGCGCTACAAAAGCTTCAGCCGTGGTGGCTTGATACGCCTGAACAGACGTAAGCCAAGGCATGCCGGGCAGTACGGAGCGAGGCGGCATGCGCAACAATGCGGATTGCTTCATGACATCCTGCTGCCATCCATAAGGCCCGCAAGCTGCCCAACCGCAGCCGCCATGACTGCGGCAATGTCAGCGCTGCTGGCGGCTTGCGCTGGCATTGGCGTGGAGTTTTGCGAATGCACGCTCCCAGGGGCAGTCTGTCTACGTGGTCTGTGCGCGTTCGCGCATGGCCATGCGCAGTCTGTCGGCCAACATGCAGCAGGCGCATAAAAATACGGAAATGGCGGTGGCCGTGAACACGCCCCTGTAGCCGAAGCCCGCGTTGACCACCATGCCGCCAATGAGCGGGGCCAGCATGCCGCTGGCGTCAAACGTCGCCATCATCACGTTGGAGTTGATGGAGCGGGTGGACGGCGTGGAACGGTCATACACGGCGGCGGCCAGCAGCGGGTAGAGCAGCCCGAGCCCAAGGCCGTACAGGCATGTAAGGGGCACAAAGGCCCACAGCGGCCCCCAGGCCAGCCCAAGCATGCAGAACGACAGCACAAGGCTGCACACGAGCGTCACCCTGTAGCGGGGCAGCGCGTCCAGCCTGTTGCTGCCTGCAAGCCGCACCAGAATGATGGTGAGGGTATAGACGGAAAAAAACCACGCGGGTTGCCCACCCGTGACCGAACACAGGCCCTTGATGAAGAATATGGCCAGTATGGTCATGATGCTGAAGCTCAGGCAGGCCATATAAACGAAGAACAGCCCGGAATGGCTTACGGACTGCCACAGCGCCCGGCGCGAAATGCCGCCGCCCTCCTCGGGGGGCATTTCAGGCGTTTTCAGTCTGTGAGCCAGGGGAATGAGCATGAGCAGCGAGGGCAGGCCCAGCAGGGCGGAGACGGCAAAAAGACCGGTCTCGCCGCCCAGAAGGGGCAAGAGTGGTTCCGCTGCGGCGGGTATGATGGAGTAGGGCAGCAGCATGGTGAGCGAGAAGATGGCAAAGCCGCGAGCGCTTTGCCCCCTGGGGATGCAGCTTACCAGCACGGCCACGGTGCAGCTTGAAAAAACGGCCAGGGCAATGCCCTGCACAATGCGCAATATCCAGATCAGGCCGATGACGTGCGGGCCGCCCACATGCGCATAGGCCAGCATGACGCAGCTTGACACGATGATGGAAAGCGTCATGGCCATGAGCTTGCCGCGTCGCAGCAGAAAAACGCTGGCCAACGGGCGGAACAGCAATACCATGGCGAACATTGACGACAACAGCACGCCGCGCCAGTTGGGGCTGATGGTCATGGCCTCAAGCCACTGCTCAAAGCAGTAGAAAACGGCAATAAAGCTGTTGCAGAACATTGTCATGCAAAACAGCAGAATAAAATCACGGCTCAAAAGAGTTTGCGGCGGCTCCGGGGATGCGGGACGGCACTCTGGAGGCAGGGGCGAAGCGGCAACGGACGGCATGGGGCCTCAACAGGTTTACGCCGCGACCGCCGCAGCCACGGGCTGCCAGCGGCTGCTTCGGGTGAAGCTGCGGCCAGATCAGATTATCTTTGAAATGCGAAGCATTTCAAAATTGTCATTCTGCCGAAACATGCAATTTGCGGTAGAATTCACGCCACGTTGCGGCGATCTGCACGCTCGTGCAGCTTTAGAGCATGTACACTTTTTCAAAGCTAGCATGCTCTAATGATACTCGCCCTTGAGAAACTTCTCGGCACAGGCGGCAACAGCCGCCTCATCCACCATCAGCATATCCATCTGGCGAGTCATGATAAGCAAACGCCCCAATTGATCAAGCCGGGCGCACAGTTCTGGCTTGGGATACTTCTGGTAACGTGCGCGTATCCTATCACCCGTCAGTTCAACGGTAAAGCCGAGTTCTTTGAGTATCAGGCCGATACAGCGAACCCTGCGCACTCTTTGTTCATCGCTGGCCGCTCCGCCCGCAAATTCGAAGCGTATGTAGTTTTTGCTCAGGGAGTCGCCGCACCATGTGTCCAGAATGGCGTAGTGATAGCCCACGCGGGATGAAAAATTCAAATAGCGGTCGGAAACAATGGCGTAACTGCGCTGACCAAAGCGTGAGCAGCCTTCCTGGTTGCCGCCGATAACGCTTTGCCCCATGACGGATAAAAAGCCCCGCATGTTTATGGGGCGCGGGCCGCGCGCCTGCACGGCGGGGTTGAGCATGCCGTCAAGAACGTGTTTGAAGGGTATGCTGGTCACATCGTCAGGGTGCACGCGGCGCGATTCCGGGTTGCGCAGCCCGCCGCCAAGATCGATGATGTACAGGTCCAGCGGTATGGAGCTGACAAGCTCGCTGGCCACCCCGGCGCTGTTTTCAGAGACGCTGTCGGATATCTTGAACATCTCGGAATAGCTCATTTCATGAGCGTAGCGCATGATGTCGTGCAGCGAGGTGCAGTGCTTGGGGGTAAAGGTGTCGGCCCTCGGGTCCACCAGATGCAGGGGCAGAATATAGGGAGTAATGCGGCGCAGCAGCACAAGGGCGGGGCTGTCGGCTCTGGCCTGGGGGCGGGTGAGCCGCAGGGCCAGCAGTTCCGGCACTTCGCCGTCAAAGATCCTGCCCGTGAGGGCGTCTACCGTCACCACCTGCCCGGCGGCAAGCACGCCTGTGACGCCGGGTATGTTCATGAGCGTGGGCACGCCGAATTCGCGGCATATGGAAGCCATGTGCCCCGTGAGGCTGCCTGTCTGGGCAATAATGGCCGAGGCCCGGCGCATGGCCGACATGGCGCTGGGCGAGGAGTGGTCCATAAGCATCACGGCGCCTTCAGGAAAATGCGTGATATCCTCGCCGTCGCCCACAAAGACCACGGGGCCGCAGCCCACGCCCCTGGCCGCCACATCCGCTCCGGAAAGCAGGGGCCGCAGATGCCCCAGGATGGGGGCCGTCTTTTCTTCCGCCATGCTGTCGAGCCCCATTGGGCGCGTTTGCAGCAGCACAATCTGGTCGTCCTCATCCACGGCCCATTCCATATCCTGCGGATACTGGTAATGGCGTTCCAGCTCCATAACCATGTTCGCAAGCTGGCGCACCTGATCGTCGCTGAGGCAGGGCACGTCCTGCAGGTCTTCCGGCACGGGCGTCAGTTCGCTTTCCACCCCGGTTTCGGTTCGCACCAGCCGCAGGCGCACGGCCTTGTGCGCGATGGTGGCCTTGGTGATCTTGCCCGTGGCCCGTGAAACAAGCCATTGGTCGGGCGTGCCGGAGCCGTCCACCACCATTTCGCCCAATCCCCACAAGCCGTTGATGACAATGCTGTTGGAGCGCAGGTCTACGGGATGGCGCGAAAAAGCCACCCCGGCGGCGCGGGAGCGCACCATCTCCAGACAGCACAGGCCCATGCCCGTGGCGTCCAGGGCGTAGCCGTGCTCGGCGCGGTAGGCCAGGGCACGGGGAGAAAACAGGCTGGCCACCACTGTCTTGAAGGCGGGAATCAGCTCATTGCGGGTAACGCCGAGCAGACTGCGGTATTGCCCGGCAAAGGATTGCACCCCGTCTTCAGCAATGGCGCTTGAGCGCAGGGCCGCGACCATCTGCGGAGAGTCGCCGTAGGCCGTGTCCCAGGCCTTGAGCAGGGCTTCCTCAACCTCCTGCGGCACTGGCGCTTCGCAAATGAGCTGTTCCACCTGACGGGCAATGGCGCTGACGCTGTCCGGTTTTTCCGGGTCTATGGAGCGCAGCAGGGAATATATGCTCTTGAAAAGCCCGGGAGTGCGCAAAAGAAAAATGCTCCCGGCCCGGATGGTGATGGCGAATCCGCGCGGCACCGGCAGATCCAGCATGTTGCGCAGTTCGCCCAGGTTGGCGTTTTTGCCGCCCACGCTGTAGGCCATGCTGGCGTCTATTTCAGTGAGATCAAGGGTCAGGGTGGGCACATCGCCGCTGGCGCGCTGGTCCAGCTCTTTTTCAATGCGCCTGGCAATATTTTGCAAGGCGTCATGCAGATCCTGATGCCGCTGATTGGAAATGTCATTGAGCGTGGTGATCATACGGTCGCAGCGAAAGATGGCCCGACGGGCCTCCTTGCGTACTTCGCTGGTTTCCATATGGCGCTCGCCCTGTTGGGTGGCGTTAAGACCGGCCAGAATGCCCGCAAGGTCGGCGTTGGCCTGCAAAAGTTCCTTGAACGAGGCATACCGCCGATGAAAGGCGACCATGGCCTGCTCGCGCGTGATACGCGGCTTGCGGCCAAAAAGTTTTTTCAGCTTGCTGACCACGAAAACACCCTTGGTATGCTGTTAGAGGCGTTGTATCAGCCTTCGGAAAGAGATCCGCCAACAACCACATAACGCTGGGCCGGGCCGCGGCCTTCCTTGCGCACAAGCCCCATCTGCACAAAGAGTTGCAGATCGTACTGCGCCGTGCGCATGGAAATGTCCTTGCCGAGCATCTGCTGATACTCCTGGCGGCTTATGCTGCCCATGGCCACAAGGCGCGGCCACATCTCAGTCTGGCGGGAGTTGAGGCGGGGCATGACCGTGTTTGCCGTGTCGTCTGCGGCATCAGCGGTGTTTGCGCTGCTGACCGAGGCCGAAGCCCCTGCGGATTCCTGGCCGGGAGCGGGTTCAAAGCCGGGGGTGTGCAGCGGCGTCTGGCGTGGAGGGCTGGCAGAGGCGGTGAAGCCCGATACCGGTGACGCGGAGCCGGGCACGGAAGAAGAATTCTGCCCGCAAGCCTGGGTTTCGCAACAATCCGCAGAGGCCATGACCGTTGCCCCATTGGAGGGTTGCGGGTCGCCCCAGGTTGCGGCGTCGTTGCCGGCGCCACCCGCTACAGCGCCACCACGGCCCTGCAGGCCGTCACGCGCATCCTGCATCTGCGGGTCAGCCACCTGTTTTTCACGGGTGTCGGCGGCATTGCCGCCATTGGGCGTGGCTATCGGCCCCAACTGGATATTTTCGGCATAAAGGATGTTTTCTTCGCAGAACGTCAGGGCGCGGGTAAGCGTATTTTTCAGTTCGCGCACATTGCCGGGCCAGGTATGGGCCATGAGTTTGGCAAGCGCGCCACGGCTTACTTGCGGCATCTGCGCCGCGTTGGGCATCCTTGCCCCCTTGACCACACGGGAAGACGGCGTGGACGCAGAGCCGTTGCTTTCTACGTCGGCGTCGCCTGCCGCATCCATCTCGTCCGCCCTGGCCCGGGACTTCACGGCTTCAGTCAGAAAATACACGGTCAGCGAGGGAATGTCGCTCTTTCGCTCCCGCAGGGGAGGCGTGTGGATGGTAATGACGGCAAGGCGGTAATACAGGTCCTCGCGGAAGGAGCCCTCGCGCGCGTCTTCAAGCAGGGAAGCGTTGGTGGCGGCGATGATGCGCGTATCAAAGGGAACCTCCTGATCACTGCCAAGAGGGCGGATGCGCCGGGTGGACAGCGCGCGGAGCAGCGCCTGCTGCACCTTGGGCGCGGCGTTGCCCACTTCGTCCAGCATGAGGGTGCCGCCTTCCGCCGCCAGAAAAGCGCCTTTTCTGGCTTGCCGGGCCTCGGTAAAGGCACCCTTCACATGGCCGAACAGGGTGTCCATAAGCAGGTTTTCATCCAGCGCGCCGCAGTTGATGGTGATAAACGGGCCGGAGGCCCGCGCGCTCAGGCGGTGTATGGCTTCGGACACAAGTTCCTTTCCTGTGCCGGTTTCGCCGATGACAAGCACGTCGGCCAGAACTTGAGAGGCCTTGCGCACCTGGTCATACAGGATCTGCATGGCGGATGATGTTCCCACAAGGCCGCTGGCGGGCAGGTCTTCAGGGTGGGGCAGGTCGGGCGCAGGTTCGCGCTGCCATTGGGCGTCCTGCAGGGCCTCGTGGCTGAGGCGCTGTATCCTGGCCTGGCGCAGACGTCCCAGCAGGGTGTTGATGTCCGCCTTCACGCCTTCCAGTTCCCTTGGCAGGGGCGGCAGATCAAGGTCGTCGGAACCACCCGTGATGTTGCGCTTGTGCAGCGCCCACCCCAGGGTGTTGAGCGATTTGCTCATCTGGCGCGCCAGCCACCACAGGCTCAGCGTCAAAAGCAGCATGCCCCCAAGAAAACTGACGGCGTATATGCCCATGACCTGCATGCCGGTGCGGGTGGTCGTAAAACTGGTATCCAGAACGGCCAGGCCGCCGAGCACAATGGGGTCGCCGTCCGAGCCGGGCGTGAAGCTGATGGGCACGTAACTTACCCGCTCCACCCGCATCTGGCCGTTGCTCCATACGGTGCTGCTTTCTGTCATGGGCAGCTGGTTGGCCTGCCCTGCCTGCACGTCGGCAACCATGCTCCAGTAGTTGATATGTTCCGGGCTTGGGCGAAAAGCCATGCTGAAGCCGGGACGCCCGTAGTCTCCCCAAAATCCCGCCCGCACGGAGTCGTTGGCCAGATTTTTGCCTGCCAGAGCCGCGTCGGGCGTTTCGGACTGAAAGAGCATCCAGCCGTCCCTGTCGAAAAACAGGCTGCGCACGCGGGTTTCCGTACCTGACGCCGCTATGGGGGCTTCGGGGGATGAATAGCGCGAGACGATGTCCCGCAGGTCCTTCATGTCGAGGGACAGCAGCAGGTACCCCTTGAAGTTGCCCTCACTGTCGTGCACGGCCGTAAAAAAACGCAGCACATGAAGAGACAGGCCCTGAAGGGATTTGTTGACCGGCACCATTGAGTACACGGCCTCCATGGGTTGCCCCACATTGACATATCCTGGCCGCTGTTCGCCGCTGAGGTTGTGAAAGGGGCTCGAGGGGCTGTCCAGCGCCACATGCATGGGCACATTGATGACCTGGCCCTCGTGGTTGAGCAGAAGGTAGCGGCTTTCGGGGGCAAGGCCCAGGTAGGCGACCTCGCGGTACCGCAGGCCATTGGCTTTCGTGCGGAACTCCAGCCTGTTTTTCATGTCCGCCGGGTCCATTGATCCGGCGGCCAGAATGAGCAACTGGTTGCGTGTTTCTGCCAGCGCGTGCTCAAGGGCCAGCCTCATGCCCTGGGCCTGAAGCTGCGCGTTGCGCGCTATTGCGCGATTGACGATGTTTTCGATGCTGCTGCCTGTGGCAACAAAGATAAGAAGCAGAACCACGGTCAGCAGGGGGAGGCCCAGTATGAGCATGCGGCTGACAAGGCTGCGGTTCATGAAAAAAGAGGTGATGTCCAACGTGCTGCCGCCGGGAAGCGTTCTGTAGAAGCGCATCAGGGAGCCCCCTCTTGTGGTTGCGCAAAAAAGCGCAATCTTTGTGTCGACTATAGAATAGTTGCGAAAAGCTGGCAAGATATTTCGTGCAAACAAAGGGAAAAAACAGCAAATTACGGCAAATATCATGCAATGGCACGAGGATTGCTATCTTTTTCACATTCACTGCGTGACAGTCGGTGTGGCCCGGTGTGGGAGCAGCCGAAAAGAGTCTAAAGGGAACGCAAACTGACTGGAGGGTTTTATGAGAAAGATGCGCAAGCTCATGACGTGGCTGGCAGGCTGCGCGCTCATGCTTGCCGCCATGCCTGGTCTGGCCCTGGCAGCTGGCGGAGGAAAGGAAGCGGCGGTGGTCATTGTGGCCGATACGCGCAAGCTGGACGGCATCCTGTACTGGTGGGCTGAGATGTACAATGAGAGCCATTTGTTTTTCGCCATTCTGACCATGCTCATCATTCCTATCGTGGGGTGCATTCTGGGCTGGCTGGCCGACATCGTCATGACGCACATCGGCATTGACCTCAAGCACCGCGAACTGGCCGAAAAGTAAGGGGGCACAGTATGGAATGGCTGTATATTTTGATGCCCATTTCCGGCGTGAACATTTTTTGGCCGGGACTGATCATTCTTGGATTCGGCGTGGGTATTATCGGCGGCTTCTTCGGGTTGGGCGGCGCATGGATGGTGACCCCGGGTCTGAACATCCTGGGCTTCCCAATGGCTTTTGCCATTGGCACTGACGTTGCGCAGATGGCCGGCAAATCACTTATTTCTACCATGCGTCACGGCAAGTTCGGCAACGTCGACTACATGCTGGGCATCACCATGCTCATCGGTACGGTCATCGGCGTTGAAATCGGCGCGCAGATGGTCATGTGGCTTGAGCGCATCGGTTCGGTGGACAAGGTCGTGCGCTGGCTCTATGTCGTGCTGCTCATCTCCATTGCCTGGCTGGTTTTCCACGACGCCGCCGTGCGCCGCCGCAAGGAGCGCGAGGCCAAGGCGCAGCACAAGGAACTGGACGCCACCGCTGTGGGTATTGACTGGGCTTCACGCCTGCAAGCTATCAGGATTCCTCCCGTTGTACACTTCAAGCACGCCAATATCACCTGCTCAGCGTGGCTGCCCATCGCGGTCAGCTTTTTCACGGGCTGGCTGGCCGGTATCCTCGGTATCGGCGGCGGTCTCATCCGTATGCCCGCTCTCGTCTATCTTGTGGGCTGCCCCACCCATCTGGCAGTGGGCACGGACCTCTTTGAAGTTGCCATTTCCGGCCTGTATGGAACGGCGTCCTACGCGTACAAGGGTCGCGTGGAGCTCCTGGCCGCCCTCATCATGTTGGCTGGCGCTGCCGTTGGAGCGCAGATAGGCGTGGTGGCCACCAAGTACGTCAAGGGTTACGGCATCCGTTTTGTCTTTGGTCTGGCCGTGCTCGGCTGCCTTATGTCGGTCGTGCTCAAGCTCCTTCAGGCTGAATTCCCGTCCTGGGGCTGGTTGCTTGGCCCTATGGCCACAGTTGAAGTGCTTGGCTTCGTAAGTGCCATTTCCATCTACATCGCGGTGAAGATGGTGCAGGGCGCCAAGGCGGAATTGGCCGCCAAGAAGATGCGGGCAGCGAACAGCTAGGAGGAACACAGCCATGAAGATTCGTAGTTTGCTGCTTATACTGGTTCTTGGACTGACCACTTTTCTTGCCGCCTGCAACTTTGAAGGCGGGGTGGAGCAGGGCCGCTGCGTGGCCTTCAACCCCGAAGCCAAATCAATAACCATTGTTGTTGACGTTACCCATGACCAGTTCAATCCCCATTACAGTGGCGGCGCGCATACCTACAAGTTGCCCGCAGCCCCCGGCGAAATGGGCCCCGTTCCTGCAGTGGGCGGCCGCCTGATGATCGACCTGGCCAAGAACACCGTGCTCATTTATGACCGCGATGCCAAGGCCGTACGTGAAATACCCGTGCAGTTCGTGGACGTGGAAAAGAACATCCAGCCCAAGCATCCCAAGGTGGCTGGCAAGACTTTCCCCGTTGTGGATAAGGAACAGCAGACCGTTACGGTGTACTCCAGCCGTCTGAGCGCCCTGATCACCTTCAAGGTGCCCGCCAGCGAAATCGACCTGCCGATCTATGCCTGGACGGCCGGCAACGAGATGCGCATCGCCTTCCGCACCAGCGACAAGGATCAGGCCATCCGCATCATGAACGTGAGCAAGACCAACATCTTCAGCAAGTAAGCATACACGGTGTCACACTGCCGGGGCGGGCCATAAATCCGCCCCGGCAAAAGCCTTTGGAGAGCAGAATGAACAGCTACAAGCAGCACCTTTATATCAGTTGCATCCGCGTAGTGGGCAACGCGCTCATGGTGGCGGCGGTTTTTGCGGCCATGTATCAATCGTCGCACAGCTTTAATTCTGCTGAACTCGTTTTCTGCGCCTGGTTTTTTGGCATTTCCGTCCCGCTGTGGGCCGGAGCTTTCTGGCTGACGCGGCTGGTGCGGCGGCGGTTTCCCGCTGAAGGGCAGAGCATGGTGGAGTTGCCGCGCAAGGGGCTCAGCCTTGTCAGCTGGCGCGTGCTGGAGCCTTCGCAGCAGTCCTTGACGGTGCAGCGCTCATGATTGCCGCCTCCACGTGCAGAGGATATGATTTGCCCATGCAGACAGTTCTTGACGCCAACACCTGGGAAACCTGTCAGGGCATCCGCCAGCGCCAGCACAGGCTGGGGCTGGTCTGCGCCGTTTTGCTGGCTGTGGCTTTGCTGGGACTGGTGGACGGGCTTCAGGGGCTCATGCGGTCAGGGGCGAACACGCTTGAGCTTTTGCCGGGAAAAACGGCGGCGCTTTCAGGCCCGCTGACGATCAAGAACCCCGTGATGCGGGATATCGAAGTAAGCTTTACCCCGGCGGGAGCTCCCCTGAATTTCAATCTGGAAGGCTTCTTTGCGGGATACTGGTTCGGCAACGGCATGTGGCGCGGCGCGGTAAGCGCCGAAAATCAGGCGGAACCTGGTGAATACCGCATGCGGGTTGCCTTCAGGGGCGCTGCTGCCAGCACCTTTCAAAATTATACGGTGCAGGTGCATGCCGATGCCAATGACATGCGCGCCCATTCCACGTCCTTTGTCCTGCGGCTGACCGGGGTCAATCCTTTTGTGCTGGCGGCGGGCTTTGTCGGCCTGGCGCTTTTGGTTGGCGTGGGCGTTTACCGGCAGGGCAGCAGGCTTATCCGCATGCTGGTGCGCATGGGTTGCGGCGAAGTTGTACGGGTTCAGGAAGAAAAAGACGGCGTGCGCTTGTGGTGCTTCCTTTACGGTTCACGGCCGCCGTATGAAGGAACCGTCTGTGCTGTCATCACCACTGAAGGCGTGGTGCTGGCCCATGCCCGCGCCGGTACGGCGGCCAAGGGATCGTTGCAGCTTTTCATCTCGCGGCGTGCCCCTGCGCAAAAAGAATCCGGCCCGGTACAACATGAATCCGGCCCGGCACAAAAAGAAATTTATTTCGCCGTGCGGCCCGGCTGCCTTGTCTGCCTGCGACCCCCGTGTTCGCAGTCTCCTCCGGCCCCCACAAGCTGAGCCAACCGGCGTTGCGCGGCATGCACATACGCGCCTTTGTGCATGCCGCATTTACCATATCCAGTCCGCCTTGGACCGGCTGTTCCCGAAGGAGCGCCGCCAGGGCGGATTTTTTGCGCATAGGCCCGCAAAGGCTGGCGCAAACCCGAGGGTCAGCCCTTTCCCGCTCTTGCCGCCCGTGCGGGCATGCGTTAATATTTATGGGTTATATGCCCATTACGGGCGCAAAACCAAGGTGGATTTCATGCTACAACAGTGCCCTTGCGGCAGCGGGCGTTCTTTGGACCAGTGCTGCGCCCCCTATATGGATGGGTCGGTCTGGCCCAATGATGCCGAAACGCTTATGCGCTCACGGTATTCGGCCTATGTGCTTGGCCGGTATCAATGGCTTGTGGACAGCACGCACCCGGACTACCGGGATGACATTTCCGTGCAAAAGCTGACGGAACAGGCCAAGGATGTCCACTGGCTGCGGCTTGATGTCGGGCGCGTGGAAGACGGCGTGCCTGCGGGCCGGAACGGCGAAATTTTCGATGTGGTGGAGTTTCACGCCTACTACGAAATGGAAGGCATCCCCCGGCAGCTGGGTGAACGCAGCTTCTTTGCCCGGCACGAAGACAAGGTTTACTATGTGGACGGCGTCGGCTTGCGGCCTGAAGCCTACCGCAGGCCGGAGGTCAAGGTCGGGCGTAATGATCCCTGCCCTTGCGGCAGTGGAAAGAAATACAAAAAATGCTGTGGAGCCGGAAAAGCTTGAGTCAGCGAAGCACAGATACGCCTGCCCGTGGCGGCGGCAAAAGCGGGCCGCTGACGGCCATCCGCCAGTTCTGCCTTGAATGCCAGGGCGCATCGGGCAGGGCTGTGCGCGCCTGTACGGACAGGCATTGCCCCCTTTGGGAATGGCGTCTTGCATCTTTGCCTGACGAACCCTGCCCCGCGCCCGAGGCGGAGGCAGGGCTTCAGGCTTTGCGCGCAATCCGGCGGCAGTGCATGCTCTGCGCTGGCGACAGGGAAGAAGTGCGCGCCTGCGCCACGCGTGAGACCTGTGCGCTGTGGCGTTACCGTTTCGGCGTGCGCCCCCAGACCTACAAGCTGGTACGCCGTCGTTTTTTTGCTCCCAAACCATTGAGTCTGCTGTGAAACGCGCTCCGCACGCGGGCTGCCGCCAGGCTGACTAGGGCCAGGCTGATCGGGTTCAGGCTGGCTAAGGCCAAACAGGTTGCCGCCAGCCGGATCGCCGCCAGCCGGATTGCTGTCAGGCGGGCCGCGCCGGGCAAATACAAGGCGCGCCGCTATTTTTCAGGGAGCCCGTCCATGTCGCCGCCAAAGCAGTTTTGTTTTGAAATTGCTTTACACCTTGGGCCGGTATAATGACTGGCAAAAGGTATAAGGGAGAAGCCTATGTCTCATTATCTTGAATGGTCGCGGGCCTACAGCCACAGGCTGAACGCGGCGGATGCCGCTCCTCTTCAGGCCAAAGCCGCCGAATTGGGCGTCCGGCTTGAGCGTGAGCTGGCTCAGGGCGTTCTGCCTTTTCTTTCAATGCCGTACAGGGCGACGCTTGAGCGGGATCTGCCGCCTGTTCTTGAAAAGGTGCGCACCCTCAGGCACATGCTTGTTCTGGGCATAGGCGGTTCGGCTCTGGGCGCGCGGGCACTGCAAAAAGCCTTTGCGCCGGGCCAGGACAGGCCGGGGCATGACGGGCCGTGCCTGTGGATTGCCGACAATGTGTGCGCTGAAGAATTTGAAGCCCTGCTTGGCGGCCTTGAGGCGGCAGACACGTCCGTGGTCTGCATCAGCAAGTCTGGCGGCACCATTGAAACCCTGGCCCAGTATTTTCTTGTGCGCCAGTGGCTTCAGGACGCTCTGGGCCAAGGCTGGCACGACCATATGGTGGTGGTTACCGACGCCACATCCGGCTATCTGCGGCAGGAGGCCACCCTGCACGGTCTGGCTTCGCTGGAAGTCCCGGACCATCTGGGCGGGCGCTATTCGGTGCTTTCCGCTGTGGGACTGCTGCCCGCCGGATTTCTGGGCATTGACTGGCAGGCCCTCCTGGACGGCGCGGCCAGTGTGGCCCGTCATCTGGTGGAAAACCCGCGCGCCCTGGGGCAACATCCTTCCTATGCGCTTGCCTGCTGGGCCAGAGCGCTGGAATTGCAGGAATACAGCGAGCTCATCCTGTTCTGTTACGTGCCGCAATGGGCGGCCCTCGGCCCGTGGTTTGCGCAGCTGTGGGCGGAAAGTCTGGGCAAGGACGGCCAGGGCATCCTGCCTGTGGCTGCCACGGGCGTTACGGATCAGCATTCGGTAAACCAGATGTTTCTGAGCGGCCCGCGCAACAAGGGCTGCATCTTCCTTACCAGCCGGGGGCAGGCCGCAGGCCGCGCCTTTGGTCAGGATCTGCCGCAGGAATGGGCATGGCTGCGTGGCAAGCCTCTGGGCGCGCTGCTTGAAGCCGAGGCCCTAGGCACGCGCATGGCCCTTTGCATGAATGAGGTGCCGCTGGTGCGCATTGATATGGACGGCACTGGCCCCAGGGCCGCCGGGGCTTTTATGCTGCTGATGGAGGCGGCGACCCTGTTTACTGGCTGGCTCATGGGCGTGAACCCGCTGGATCAGCCAGCGGTGGAGCTGGGCAAGCGCCTGGCCAACGCCCGCCTGGGCGCGCCCGGCTATGTGACCGAGCATGCGGATTTGGATACTTTTATGGCCGTGCCCATACAAGAGCAGGCATTTTAAGGAAAGCAGATGTTCTTCAAAAAAAAGCGGAGCGCAGCGAACAGTGATTCGGGCAGCGCGCCGCGTGGCCCGCAGGCCGAGGACTGCGCGCAGCCGTATGTGGGCGGCGTTCAGGACTGGAGCCCGAGCAATCCGGGCGGGCCTGTTCCCAATTCACAGGGCGAAGCTGACGGCGGCCTGCCGCTGAGCTACGCTCGCCCTTTGTCATGGCTTTCACTGGTGGTCATTTTGCTCACCAGTCTGGGGCTTTCTTTCTTTATCTCCAATTCGGCCCGCGAAACGCTGCTGACCCGTCAGGAGGGCTTTGCCCGCCTGCTGGTAGAAAACCTCAACAGCCAGATATTCCGGCGTTTCGCCCTGCCTACGCTGATGGGCTACGGGCGCATCGCCCTGCGCCAGCCCGCCCAGTACGAAAGACTTGACCAGGTCGTGCAGTCCGTCATTCAGGGGCTGCCGGTGGAGCGCCTGCGCATTTATGATTTTTCCCGGCTGGTGGCCTATTCCACCCACAAGGAAGAAGTCGGCCGGGCCGGGCTTTCTCCTGCCAATCTGGACGACATCCTGCACGGCGGGCCACCCTCGTCTGATATCGTCTCGACCATACCCGCCTGGCAGGCTCCGTTCAGGCTGCCGCTGGAGGAGGGCACCTTTGTTCTGCGGGTGCTCTATCCGCTGAAGGGCGAACCCCTGCAGCCCGGGCAGGAGGCTCCCATCATGGGCGCTCTGGAGCTGACGCAGGATATTACGGGCGACTATGAGCAGGTGCTGACCTTTCAGGGCATCATTGTGGTCATGTGCCTGATGTCGTCCGTGGTGCTTTTTGGCCTTCTGCTCATGCTTATCCACCGTTCGGAGCGCGTGCTGGCCGAGCGCATGCAAAAAAACCGGCAACTTGAAAAGCAGTTGCACAGTAACGAGCGTTTTGTGAGCATGGGGCGCGTCATTGCCAGCATTGCCCACGAAATACGTAATCCCCTCGGCATCATCCGCTCCAGCGCTGAATTGCTGCAACGCCGCACAGACAAGGCCGATGCGGGCACGCGGCGCATCCTGGGCGCCATTTTTGATGAATCCGTGCGTCTGTCGCAGACGGTAAACGATTTTCTGGACTACGCCCGCCCCCGTCAGCCCAAGCAGGACCTTGTTGATGTGAGCCTTGTGCTGGATCAGCTGCTGGCCTTTCTTGAAGGCGACATGGCCCGGCGCGGCATCGCGGTGGAGCGTGAAACTCACGAATCTCTCTTTGTGCACGGCGACAAGGATTTGCTGTACCGCGCTTTTTACAATATCCTTGTTAACGGACAACAGGCAATGGATGGGCCGGGCATCCTGCGCATCAGCGGCAACCACGACGGCGAAGGCCATGTCCGGCTGGAATTTCTTGATTCCGGGCCGGGCTTTGACGCCGCCATTGTGGGCAATCTGCTGGATCCCTTCTTTACGACCAAAGATGGGGGCACAGGGCTGGGCCTGCCTATCGTACAGTCCATTATCACCAGCCACGGCGGCGTGATCCAGCTGGAAAACGGCCCGGAAGGCGGCGCTCTTGTGCGTGTGCTGCTGCCCGAGGCCCATACCGGGGCACAGGAATAGTCTTATGAGCGAAAAAGCGCATATTCTTATTATTGACGACGAAAAAAACTATCTGCTTGTTCTGCAAACCCTGCTGGAAGACGAAGGATACGCAGTCACCGCCATCAGCGACCCCGAAACCGCCCTGGCCTTTGTTGAAGAAAGCGAAGTCGACGTGGTGGTGACGGACATGAAGATGCCCAAGGTCACCGGGCGTCAGGTGCTTGAAAGAGTCAAAAAAAGCTGGCCCTATATTCCGGTGCTCATCATGACGGCCTTCGGATCCATCGAAAGCGCTGTGGACGTGATGAAGTACGGGGCCTTTGATTATATTACCAAGCCTTTTTCCAATGACGAGCTTTTGCTTTCCATCCACAACGCGGTGGAACTCGCCCGCGCGCACAGGCAGTACCGCCTGCTGCAGGAAGTTATGGAAGACCGCTACGGCGTGCACAAGATCGTGGGGCGCAGCCGCGCCATACGCGACGTGCTTGTCATGGTCGAGCGGGCCGCGCCCAGCCGTTCCACGGTGCTCATCACCGGCGAATCTGGCACCGGCAAGGAGCTTGTGGCGCGCGCCATCCACTATACAAGCCCCCGCAAGGACAACCCCTTTGTGTCCGTCAACTGTATGGCCCTCAACCCCGGCGTGCTGGAAAGCGAACTTTTCGGTCATGAAAAAGGGTCCTTTACCGGCGCTGTGGCCATGCGGCGCGGCCGGTTTGAACAGGCCGACGGGGGCACGCTTTTTCTGGACGAAATAGCGGAACTCACGCCCGATCTTCAGGTCAAGCTTTTGCGTGTGCTTCAGGAACGGCGGTTCGAGCGCGTGGGCGGCGGCGAAGAAATCGAGGTGGACATCCGCGTGGTGGCAGCCACAAACAAGGACCTTGCCGCCCTGGTGGAAAAGGGCGCGTTTCGTGATGACCTGTATTACAGGCTCAACGTGGTGCAGGTTCCCCTGCCGCCCCTGCGCGAGCGCCGTGAAGACATCCCGCTGCTGGTGGCCCACTTTGTGGAAAAAGTCTGTGCCGACAACACCATGCCCCCCAAAACTTTCAGCACCGAGGCCCTCAATTACCTGACGGGCTACGAGTGGCCGGGCAATATCCGGCAGCTTGAAAATGTGGTGGAGAGCTGTCTTGTGCTGGTGCCCGGCGCGGTCATCAATGTGGACAATCTGCCCGCAGAGATCCGTGATGAAGAGTCGCAGTTCAAAAGCGCCGTGGACCTTTTGCCCGTGCAGCTGGACCTTGCCGACACCTTGGAAAAAATTGAGGCCGCCCTCATCCGCAGAGCGCTGGTGCGGGCGGATCTTGTGCAGGTCAAAGCTGCGGAATATCTTGGTATTTCAAAAAGCCTGCTGCAGTACAAACTGAAAAAGTATGCCATAACAGGGCATTAGAGAGTTTTACTGAGATGTTTTGTGGGGGAGGGACCCCTTTGAAAAAGGGGTTCCTCCCCCACGCCCCCACCCCCTAAAACTTTTATTGGTTTTTTGTTGTACAATGTGCGAACAGGCCCGTCTTCTGTGGAAGACGGGCCTGTTCGCGTATGGGCGGGGCAAAAGCGCTGGCAAATAACGGCGTGACGACTGGCGTGCAGGGGGTATGCTGCTAAAGAAAATTTTATAGAATACATATTCTCAAAGATGCTCCGCTGTTGAGTCGGAACAGAAAGGCGCAGCCTGCTGCCTTTGTCGGTGGAGTGGTCAGTGGTATCCTTATTTAACTTGTCAAACCTGATTTTTTACGTAAGGATACCCCACTGCATAAACTGTGGCCAGGGCTGCTCGAATAGAACGCGGTTTTGGGAGCGCGTGAAGGGCGACAACCACCCAGAAATGCTGATTGATTGATCAGCTAGAGTGTCAGTCGTCAGAATCGTGTTCTCAATGCCTGAAGACTCAGGCTCACCTGCGTTTCAGCGCCACAGGCAGCGCTTGCGCTTCGTGGCGGGCGTCTGCGCGCAGTCGCAGGGAAATTTCAGCGAGAAAGCGCTTTAATGCCTTTTTTACAAAAAAGGCAGCAGGTCAGGGAAGACAGGGTAGCCAGTTTTCTGTCCGGCGGCTGCCTTGGGCAGCCGCCGGAACTGCAGAAACTATGTGCGGTTCGGCCCGGGGCATCAGCCTTTGCGGTTGGCCAGACGTTTTTTGAGGTTTTGGGCCACAACTTCAGGGTCCATCGGCTTGCGGGCAATGCCGCTTTCCATGGCAGCTTTGGCTGTGGCGGCGGCCACTCGCGGCGCTACTTCGGGGTTGAGCGTGGAGGGGATGATGAACTCGGGGTTCAGATCTTCCGGCTTGACCAGATCAGCTATGGCATAGGCTGCCGCAATTTTCATAGCGTCGTTGATATCCGTGGCGGCCACGTCCAGAGCCCCGCGGAAGATGCCGGGGAAGGCCAGCACGTTGTTGATCTGGTTGGGGCAATCTGAACGGCCCGTGGCAATCACTTTGGCACCGGCGTCCTTGGCGCGCTGCAGCGGCCAGATTTCAGGAATGGGGTTGGCCTGCGCGAAGACTATGGGGTCTTTGGCCATGCTGCGAATCATGTCTTCAGTGAGGGTGTCGGGAGCGGACACGCCGATGAAGACGTCCGCGCCCTTGATGGCGTCGGCCAGGCCGCCCTTGATCTTTTGGGGATTGGTGCGACGGGCGATGTCTTCCTTGTAGGAGTTCATGCCATCGGGGCGTCCTTCCCATATGGGGCCGCGCGAGTCGCACATGATGACGTTTTTCAGGCCAAGCGCCATGAGCAGCTTGATGATGGCAATGCCCGCTGCGCCTGCGCCGCTGGTGACGACGGTGATCTCTTCCAGCTTCTTGTTCACGATCTTGAGAGCGCTGATAAGCCCGGCCAGCGTGACAACAGCCGTGCCGTGCTGGTCATCGTGAAAGATGGGGCCCTTGAAGATGCCGTTCTTTTTCAGGCTGTCTTCAATGACAAAGCACTCAGGAGCCTTGATATCCTCAAGGTTCACGCCGCCGAAGGTGGGCGACATGAGTTCCACCAGTTCAACGATTTTAGCGGTATCCTTGGTGTTGACGCAAACGGGGAAGGCGTCCACATCGCCAAAGGTTTTGAAGAGCAGGGATTTGCCTTCCATAACTGGCATGGCGGCGGCAGGGCCGATGTCTCCCAGGCCCAGCACAGCAGTGCCGTTGGAAACCACGCAGACAAAGTTGGAGTGGTTTGTATAGACATCAAGCGTTTCGGGCTGGCGGTAGATTTCCATGCAGGGCTCGGCAACACCGGGCGAATAGGCCAGGGTAAGGTCATCGGCGTCATTCACGGGCACTTTGACGCGCACCTCTATCTTGCCCTGATACTCCTTGTGCATGGCCAGGGCTTCATCCCGCAGATTCTTGATACGAGACATGATACACTCCTTGACTGACGTGTTCTGCCTGGGGGGTCGAAATGAACGGCCTCGCGGGCGGTTAAGACGAAAAAAATGGCAAGGGGCGCTGTGCGCCGTAATCCTTGCTGCTCCGTAGGTATACAGGAAGAGCCGAGGCAAGCAAACAGCTTCTTTGCGTCCATTGCTGGCAAGTGGGGCATGTTGACCTGTGATGCCAATTGTATTTTGAAAACCCGCGTGGCAAGGTTATCCATGCCATGATTACTTACTGTCTAAAGGAGATAGATAGCGCCATGACGACCACCAATGCGAATAATGGCAGTGCGGAAAGGCTGCAGGGCAGAAGGCGCAGCATCCAGCGTCCGCGCGTGCATGTGGAGGTGCTGTCCTGCCTGTTGGAAGATATACAATCTGGCGTATACCAGGTGGGGCAAAAACTGCCTTCTGAACGTGAACTTATGGATGAATTCGGCGTGGGGCGTCCTGCTGTGCGCGAAGCGCTTTCAGCCCTTGCGCGCATGGGCCTTATAGAAGTGTCGCCCGGCATGCGCGCGCGGGTCTGTCGGCTTACGCTCAACCCCCTGCTGCGCGAAATGCGCGCCACTATGGAAATTTATTCCAGCACGCATGACGGCTGGCGGCAGATGCACGATCTGCGACAGTTTTTTGAAACGGCGGTGGCGCGTCATGCGGCCCGGCATATGACAGACGAGCATCTGGCCGAACTTGAGCGCATACTGCAACGGCAGCGCACCTTGCTGGACAATTCGGAAATACGTGAATTTGCCGAGGCGGACATTGATTTTCACCGCTACCTTGTCCACTGCGTGTCGAACAGTTTTCTGGACATCATTTCCAACGGCTTTGCGGGCTGGCTGATCACGCCCCTGTACGCCTCCATGCAGGTGCGCAAGCAGAGCGAACTGGCATACAAAGCCCATGTGCGGATTTACGAAGCGCTGAAGCAGCGTGACGCCGATGCGGCTGAAGAGGCCATGCGCGCCCACCTGGGAGAAATGCGCGGCATTTATCAGGTGGATGTCATGTCTGATACGGAAAAAAGCCGTTAAATCCGTTTGCGAATGAAATGAATTAACTGCTCTGCAAGGATTTTTCTGAAAATCCTTGCCACGAAATGCTGGCAGGCAGGCTCTTGCCTGCCGGGCTCGAGCGTTTCAAGCGGTACATGCTTTATATCCAGAGCATGTTAACCTTGAAAAAGTGTAAATGCTCGAACGCTGCACGAGAGCGCGGGGCGCATTTACTGCATGAGCATCCTGACGGATGCGGGGCTGGCTCTGGCGGGTCAATCTGCACTGCCGCGCAGCTGGAGTATTTTACCTTTGAACAAGGGGCAATGCCCTAAAAAGTAAAAGCCGCAACGGAGTTTCCGTTGCGGCTTTTATAGGCCGGACACCCGGCAACGTCTGTTGCCGCTGCTTCCTTTCGGACCTGACGGAGTTGGCAGTGTTGCCGCCGCCCGGCCTGGCAAATGCTTTACCTGCAAAGATGTGGGCTGTCAATGCCCGGCCAGTGTCGTTCCGGCAGTGTGTTGCATTTGGGCTCGCTGGTTCTCCAGTGTGGCCCCGATCCTGGTTTTTTCCCGATCAAGCAGGCCGGGCAGGGCGGCGGCATTGCTCAGTATCCTGTCCATCATGCTGTCGCTTAAGCCGCCCATCTGCTGTAACCGCTGGCGTTCTTCAACCGGATCGTAAAGCGGCCAGTCCGTGCCGAAGAGTATTCTTTCCGGGGGGCAGGCCGCCAGCAGCCTTTTGACCAGCATGGGGGTCGAAAAGGGCGTGGTGCTGGACGTGTCGAACCAGAGGTTGGGCCGCTCCCTGACCATAAGGGTCTTGAGCGCGTGCGCCCACATGCGGTAGCCGCCGAAATGCGCGGCAATGACCTGAAGCCGGGGGAAGGCGTCCAGAATGGCCGACAGCTTGTAGGGGCAGGAAGGGTTTTTTTCAGGGGAGATTCTGTCGCCAATGTGCATTTCAAACACAAAGCGGCCTTGAGATGCCTCAAAGATGGGCAAAAGGCGCGGGTCGTTGAGCCAGAATCCCTGAAAATCCGGGTGCAGCTTAATGCCGCGTATGCCAGCCGCCTCCAGGCGGTCCAGTTCCGCTTCCCACTGCTCATAACCGGGGTGCACCGTGCCAAAGGCGATAACCTGGTCGGGGTAGGCCCGTTGCAGGCTGATGGCGTAACTGTTTGCCGGAATGACCTGTGCGGGCGCTGTGGCTGCGCACAGCACCACGCACCTGTCGATTCCGGCCTTGCGCTCGCGTTGCAGCAGATCGTCGATAGTGCCATTGCCAGCGCAGGCAACATCATAATGTCCGTTAAGGTGCTCCACGGCCTTGTGCGCAATCTTGGGATGAAAGGCGTGGGTGTGGATGTCGATGTACATGGCTAGGCGTTGCCCACCCCATTTACGACGTTGACGGGCGTGCCCGCGCTCCAGCGGCGGATGTTTTCCGCAGTGAGGTCAATGATGTTCTGCCGCGCCCTGGTAGTGGCCCAGGCGATATGCGGCGTAATAAGCGTATTGGGGGCTGTGAGCAGCGGGTTGTCAGCGCTGGGCGGCTCTTCGGAAAGAACGTCCGTGCCAAGTCCGCCCAACTGGCCGCTTTTGAGGGCCTCGGCGGCGGCTGCCTCGTCCACAAGCGGCCCACGGGAAGTATTGAGCAGTATGGCGCCCTTGCGCATGTTGGACAGGCTTTTCGCGTTGATTATATGCCGCGTTTCCTTGGTCAGGGGGCAGTGCAGGGAAATGACGTCCGAAGAGCAGATGAGGTGCTCCAGCGTGGCAAAGGCAAAGGGGCTGTAGGTGGGCGGATTTTTGGGCACTCGGCAGTGGGCAAGGACGCTCATGCCGAAAGCGTGCGCCAGTTCGCCCATACGGCGGCCAATGGAGCCAAAACCGATAAGCCCCATGGTCAGCCCCTCAAGGCAGACAGGCGGGAGCTTCCAGTAGCACCATTGCTTTGATTTCAGCCAGTCGCCGTTTTTTACGCTCTCAGTGTGCAGGCTGGTGTGGCGGCACAGTTCCAGCAGCATGGCCATGGCATGCTGCGCTACGTCGCTCACGCCGTAGGCCACAACATTGCACACAGGTATGCCGCGCTGGGCCAGCGCATCGACATCAATGATATTGTAACCGGTGGCCAGCACGCCCACCATGCGCACGCCTTCAATGGCGGGCAGGTCTTCCTTGAGAAGCGGGGTCTTGTTGGTCAACAGAACGTCGGCGCCCTTGGACCGTTCAGCCAGCTGGTCCCTGGTGGTCGACTCGTAAATGGTTACATCGCCCAGAGCCTTGATGGGGCCCCAGTCTACATCGCCGGGGTTGAGCACCCCACCGTCAAGAATGACAATCTTCATTGAAATATCCTCGCTTGTGGGCAGTGTAGCCCGAGCCGGAAGCCTCCGCAAGTGGCCCGGGTCAGGGAGGCCGCTGTTGGTCTGAGCAGGCATTGAGCCTGACAGTGCGTGAATCTGTCCGCCTCTGAGATGGCCAGAGCATGTTGCTTTTTTCAAAGATGCAATGCTCTGCCGCTGCACGAGAGTGCAACGCCGCAACGTGGCGCGGTTCTGCCGAACATCAAATTCTTCGGCAGAATGACAAATTGACCTGCAAAGCGCTTCAAAGGTTCTCTGATCTGGCGCAACGTACCATTGAGAATGGATATTCTCAATGGTGCGACGCCCGCTGCGGCGCGCGGCGGGCGTCTGCCGTGCAGCCGCCAGAGCGCTGCTGCCGTGGGTGCGCTAAATATACCGTATTTTAGTGGTGGGAAACAGAATGCAAAGAAGGCCACCCTTGCGGGTGGCCTTCAAGTTCGTCACACAGACCAGAGGTCTAGTGGGCGATCACGCGGAAGTCGTCGCGGCGGTTCTTGGCCCAAGCGGCTTCGTTGTTGCCCTGCACGGCGGGGTTTTCCTTGCCGTAGCTGATCATTTCAAGCTGGTTGGGGTTCACGCCGAGCATAACCAGGTATTCGTACGCAGCGCGGGCGCGGCGTTCGCCAAGGGCGAGGTTGTATTCCTGGGTGCCACGATCGTCGCAGTTGCCTTCGATGCGAACGCGGATGCTGGGGAACTGCTTCATCAGATCAGACTTCTGCTTCAGCATTTCTTTGTACTGGTTTTCAACGTTGAATTTGTCGAAAGCGAAGTACACGCGGCCATCAGTGATCTGCTGAACAGCAGCGCGCATTTCAGGGGTCATGCCATCGTCATAGCCGGGTTCGCCAGTGGTCTTTTTTGCACAACCAAAACCGGCGGCCAGAGCCATAACCAGAGCGAGAATAAGAGCGTAGCGTTTCATTGTGTCCTCCTGAACAGCTCATTCTCCAAGAAATTAATACCTTTCCTTTCTGCACACATAAGGGCGCATTGCCCTTGCATAACAGATGGTATCTGCACCGTAATTTTTGTCAAGAAGTGTGTTGGGTTTTCGGCCCACTTTCGTAAAATATTTTTTACCCGGCATGGCGTGAAATCCTTGAAAACCGGGTAAAAAATATTTTTATCCAATCAATCAGCCGTAATAATTATTTTTGCACCCCAGGCATGCCCCAACGAGGAAATGAGGTGTTTCCTCCACCGGTGGGCACCCGTTTGGCGTCGCCGCCATGTCGCGTGATCAGGTAAATGCCGCGTCCGCCGCCGCGTGAGGACGAAAATGCGATAAAGTAGCTGTCTGCGCAGAACGCGGGCTGCTCATCGCTGCCGGGGCCAAAGGTCACCTGGCGCTCCATGCCCGTGAGCATGTCCTGCACAAAGATGCGGTGGCCGTAATCCGTCATGCGGCTGTAAACCACAAGGGTGCCGTCAGGCGAGAGGTTGGCTTCGGAGTTGTAGGTGCCGTTTTTGCTCACCCGCGTAATGGAGCCGCTGCTGAGGTCTTTGAGGAAGATCTGGGGCCCGCCCAGCCGCGAGGAGGTAAAGGCCATCTTGGTGCCGGTGGAGTCAAAGGTCGGCGAGACGTTGATGGCGTCGCTCTGCTCCAGCACCTTTTCTTTCTGGAAAACGTGGTTGAGCTGGAAGATGACGGGGTATTTGCCGTTGGAAAGGGCCACGGCCACCTTGTTGTCGGGCATGAACGCAGGCCCGATGACCACGTTGCCGGGGAAGCGGATACGCTGCACCTTGCCGGTGGCGCGATCCCAAACGCCCAGAGCGTGCGACTGGGGATCAATCTGGGTAAAGACCACAAAGCGCCCGTCAGGGGACCATGCAGGAGACATGGCCTCGCCGGGCATATTGGTGATCTGGCGCAGATCGCGGCCCGTAGGCTTGACCAGCCAGACGTTGGAATCCATCTTGCCGTTTTTCTTGACGAAGGCCAGCGTGGAGCGGAAGAAGGAACCGTTGCCCGTCAGGGCCTCCAGCAGGTCGGCGCAGAAGCGGTCCGCCACTTCGGGCAGATCGCGGGAGCTGACCTTGGGATATTCCTTGCCGAAAAGGCGGCCGCCGGTGTTGGTTTCAAAGGCGCGGATCTGCACCGGGCGGGTGCCGCTGTCGCCTTCAGGCCAGTAGGTGGTCACCACTATGTCAGACCCGGCAAGCTGAAAGCGCTTGAAATCCAGTGAGGGCGGTTCGTAACCGGCCAGAACCACGCCGCCCAGCACGGCCTTGGGGTCGGTCAGGCGCATGAAGGGCAGAAAGCTCAGGTTTTCCTGAACAATCTTTTGCAGGTCTGCGCCCATGCCCGAGGCTGGCGTTTGCGGGCCTTTGAGGGGCGCGGCCAGAGCCAGATTGACGATGTTCTGGCCCGGACCATAAATGTCCACGCGCATGGCGGCCTGTGCCCCGCTTCCCAGGGCCAGACAGAGCCCCAGAGCCAGGAGAAGAAGCAGTTTTTTCATGGCGTCAGCAGTCCTTGTTGCATCGGCGCGCTAACGGCGCACCAGGGTAAGAGTTATATCCAGCGTTGCGTCAAGCCCTTCGGGTGGCGGCGGGATGCTGCCAACCTTGCCAATGCCTTTGCGCACGAAGGAATCAAGCATTTTGTCGCCGCTTTTTTCAGTAAGGGCGGCATCCTCAATGGCCCCTGTTTTGGGGTTCACCTTCAGCCGCACCGTAGGATAATAGGTACCGGGCGGGGTTTCAACCGGTATGATGATAGACTCGGCAAGCTGCCGTGTCACATTGGAAAAATATTTGTCGTAATTTTTGCCGTATTTGTGCTGGGCCTTATTTTCCGGGCCGTAGAGTCTTTTTTGACCTGCGGCAGACTTGGAAATGGCAGGGGAGGGAGCCACGCTGCGGCCTGCAGGCCCTGCGACGTCGCCTGAGGCGGACGCCTTTTGCCCTGCATCGGCTACGACCGGCAGGGGAGATGGCGCGATGGTCAGGGGCGCTGCTTTCGCCGGTGTGGCGCTTTCGCCTGCCTTGTCCTTGCCTTGATCCTTTTTTGACTGCGGGCCTCCAAGGCTTACCTTGGCCGGGGTGCTGTCTTGGCTACGGCCTGTCACTGGCGCGGCCTTTTCGGCGGTTTTTTCCTTCTTGCCGCCGGAGCTTTCTTTGACGGGCGGCGTCGGAGCCACAACCGTGGGCCTGATATCGGGCAGATCCTTGCCGGTAGCCTTGGCGGCTTCTTCCGCCCTTTGGCGCGCGCGCTCTTCCGCGCCAGCGGCCATGTTGTCGCTCCTGGCGGCCTCGGCCTTGACGCGGGCTCGCTCCTCAAGGCGCAGCGATTCCGCATCGTCCGGGATCTGGTTGCGCGTCTTGCCCTTGGGCGTGCCTGTCCAGAAGGACAGGTGCACTTCCAGCGGTTTTTCATGCGGCGTTCTGCCAAAGGAGCCTATCTGGCGTACTGCGCCGCAGGCGGAACTGTCCAGCGCTTCCATGCCGGATGGGCGCACCGGGGTGCAGCTCAGCACATGGCCTTTGCCGTCGATCCCCACTTTGAGTTGAACCTGAAAGTCCCCTTTCAGGGCCGGGGGCGGGGCCCATATGTCCACTATTTTATCAAGCATTTTACCGGCATAGCCGCCAGAAGCGTCCGCTGATGACATGGCGGCGGCCCAAGCCCCCGTCGCCGTGAGGCTCAGGGCCAGTATGCCAAAAAGCTGAAACAGTCTGCAGGAAAAATAGAGAAGCGACGTGCGCTGCGCGGACGGCATGGTTACCTCCTGTAGGCACAGAATAGCCTGTATGTTAAAAAGGACGTTTCATGTCTCCGTCCATAGTGAAGAAAAAAGTTATCTGACAATCCTGATCAGAGGCGGCGCGCAAAACCTTCTTCTCTGTCAGTGCGCGTAATGGCCTTGGCCGCAAGGCGTCAAACTGTTCGCGCCAGAGCGTTGCACCATTGTAATCTGCTGTACTTTGCCGCTCTTGTCCACTGCTGCGGCTATCGGATTCTTGAACCACAGCAGTGCGCCGATGTGAAAGCCAGTTCCACGCAGCTTTTCAGGCATCTGTCCCGGCGGTTTTGGCGTTGGCCGGGGAGGGCGCGTTTTCTGTCGTTTTTTGCGCATCGGGCGGGATCTGAGGGGCTGATGCCGCCCCAGCTCATGACGCCAGCAGGAATGCGAGGCTCACAAAGTGCAGAGCATATGAACCAGAACGCGACCTGTCGTCATGCGCAAAAGCGGCATCGCGGCCTCAGATCCCTTCGCGGATGTGGATTGCTGGCGTTATCTGCCCATCAGTTCGTCATAGGTGAACACAAGGTCCATGTCGCCGTATTCCGCAGAAGGCGGGGCGGGGAAGTCCCCGCTCTGGCTGGTGCGGATGATGGCGTTCACCGTGGAGGCGTCAAACTGGGAGTTGCCAGAACTTTGCGATATGACGGCCTGCTGCACTTTGCCCTGCATGTCCACGCGCACATGTACGACGCAGCTCAGATTTCTGCGGCTTGCCGAGGTAAAGCCCCAGTTGGGGCGCACCGCCAGCATGACCTGCCCCTGGTAGACGTCGCCGAGTCCGCCGCCGCCAGGGCCCGATCCTTCGCCGCCGCCGCCGCCGCGATTGCCGCCAGCCCTTTTCTGGGCCTGGGCAAGGGCCTGCTCAACGGCATTGCCCCTGTCGCCGGAATCGGCACGCGACGTGGCGTTACGCTTGGCTTGCTGCAAAGCTGCGGCCACCGGATCTTCCGCTGACTTCTGGGGGCTTTTCTTGTCGTCCTTCTTGTCGTCTTTTTTGGCAGGTTCCGGCTTTTTTTGATCCTTGGGCTTTTCAGCTTCCTTGGGTTTCTCCGGTTCCTTGGGCTTGTTTTCTTTTTTGGCGGCCACGGGCGTAGCGTCCGGCTTGGGCTCGGGCTTGGGTTCCGGTTTTGGTTCCGGCTTGGGTTCGGGCTTCTTGACCGGGGCCACATCGGGCTTGGGCGGCGGCGTCACGGGAGAAGGCTGTTTTACTTCAACCCGTTCCGGGGCAGCAACTTCTGCCTTGGGCGCAGGCGGAGTGGGCGCAAGAGGCCCGTCGCCCGGCGCGCCCATATGCCCGAGAATGGGGGAAGGCGTACGGTTGCCGCCAGGCGCGCCCTCCACCAGGCTGATCATGACAGGAGGCGCGTCAAGCCGGACAGGCGGCGTGCTGGGCCAGAACCAGATGAGCAGAAAAGCCGCCAGGTGCAGGCACAGGGAAAGAACATAGGAGGCCAGACGCATACGAAAACCTACTTCGGGGCACGGGCAGGGGCGTTTTTGCCGCCCTTGGCCGGGGCTTGATCGGGCTGTTCGGCGATGACGCCGAGCTTTTCAATGCCGACGGCCTTGATATGTCCCATAACTTCCACCACAGTGCCGTAAGGTACGGCCTTGTCTGCCTGAAGGAAGAGCGTTTTATTTTTTTCTTTGACCAGACGCTGCAGGTAGCCTTCAAGGTCTTCCATACTGTCCACGCCGTATTCGTCCAGATATATCTTGCCGTCGTTGCGCACGGTAAGCACCATATGGTCGGCTTCTGTGGGCAGCACTTCAACCTGCGTGGTCTGGGGCAGGTCAACCTCAAGCCCCTGGCTCATCATGGGCGTTGCCACCATAAAAATGATGAGCAGCACCAGCATGACGTCCACGAAGGGCGTGACGTTGATATCCGAAACGAATTTGTTGCCGCCTCCGACGTTGGCTCCCATGCTACATCTCCGTGGCGCCCGTACGCTGCACGGGCCGATGGGCATTGAGTTCGCGCTGTACGCGGTTCAGGAAGACGCCCGCAAAGTTCACCAGCAGCGTGTCCACCTGAGAAAGCTTGCCCATAAAGATATTGAAGCCGATGGTGGCAGGCACGGCCACAGCGAGGCCGATGGCGGTGGCGACCAGGGCTTCGGAAATGCCGGGGGCCACGGTGGCCAGCGAGGCGGATTTGAGCATGCCGATGGAGTGGAACGAACTCATGATGCCCCACACCGTGCCGAACAGGCCGATAAAGGGCGCGGTATTGGCCGTGGTGGCCAAAAGCGAGAGCGAGCGCTGCAAGCGCGCCAGTTCACTGCCCACACCCTGACGCAGGGCGCGGCGGACGTTGTCCACCACAACTTCGCTGCTGTTGCCAAGCTCCTTGGAGCGGTTGAATTCCAGCACGCCCTGATGCGCTATATAGTAGAGGGGAGATGCGGGATCTGCGCCGAGAGACTGCACGGCTTCACGCAGATTGGGGGCTTTTTCAAACCCTTCCGTGCCGTTAAGCGCCTTGTTGTTGGCGGCGCTGAGCGCGAAAAATTTCTGGATCATCAGCCCCCAGCTGATAATGGACATAACGACCAGAAGAGCCAGCACCGCCTTGGCCACCAGGCTCGCCTGGGCAATCATTGAAAAGAAACTGAATTCCATGAAGTTCTCCATAAGTGCGCAGCAGCCGTGTTTTTCACAAATCGCCGCAAGTAGTGCCGGAACGCAGGACGCAAAAAAGCGCCGGTCATGACGGCAGCGCCGTCACAGCCGCATAAGGCTCTGGCGGAGAATGCAACGAGTGGGGCAAAGTTTCAAGATTTTTTTTAGACCTTTTGCCCCTGGCCCGCTTTGGCCGGGGTTTTTAAACCTGCACGCCGGAACGGAATGCACCTGTCCGGGCGGTTCGTCAAGTCCGATGATTGAAAAGTACCGGATCTGCGCCCGCGCGGCGCAGAGTTGGGCAGTCTTGCATGAGGCAGTTGCGCGTGGCGGCGGCCTTGTCCGCTTGCCGCCTTTTGCTGAAAAAACAGGCTGTGAAGGACCTGTAGAGCGCGTCTGGCGGCCTGAATGCCGCCGTTTTGCGTGTGGCCCGCTGTGCCGTGCACGGTACAGATAGTATATGAAGAAGTTTTTTTGGCAAGCCGGGTGAAAAAATGCCCGGCCTGCGCTGGATGGGGGGTGATGCCACCTGGCGGCATGGAATATTTTATATTTATTTTTTTCATTGAGTCCTATATGCTTGGGCGCATATTGCCGAGCCAGCCGGGGCCATGCCAGGCTGGCCATAGCGCCACGTCAAGGGTGTGCCGGGCTGTATTGCCAATGACGTGTTGCGCGTTGTATGCAGGCAATGCGAGAGCCACCTTTCCATACGCCGCTTCCAGGGCGCGTGCCACCTCTTCAATTACGGCGGTTTCAGTGATTCGCTCGTCCATCCTCTTTCTCGTACTCCTGTTGGCCTTTTTTTGCTCCCCCTCCGATGCGGCGCAGCGCGGCACGGGGCCAGGGGCTGCTGTGCCGCTTTTTCAGGGGCAGCGCAGCCTTGGGCCGCAAGACGGAACAGCGGCAGGTACGGGAAAAAACGAGGGCAAGGCGCTGCGCATCACCATGCACGACGCCGTGAACCGCGCTCTGGAGTTTAACCCCAGTCTCGGTTCGCAGGAAGCGCAGGGGCGGTCGTCGGAAGAAAGCCGCAAGTCCGCGCGCGGCGCTTTCGGCCCCAGGCTTGGCATGAGCTATTCAACGGCCAAGCAGGAAAGAACAAGCAATCCTGCCACGGTCAAGCCGCCAAAGATGGGCACCTACAGTTGGGGAGTGGAGATTTCACAGCCGGTGTTTCAGGGCTTCAAGCTGCTGGCCAACTACCAGCGGGCCGCCCTCCAGGCCGACAGCGACAAGGCGGCCCTGCGCAATGCCGAACTGTCCATGACGGAACAGGTGCAGGCGGAGTTTCTGAATCTTTTGCGCTATGAAGAGAGCGTGCGCAGCGAGCGTGACGCTCTGGCGCGTCTGCGCGATCAGCTGCGCATCACCACGGCCTTCTTTGATGTGGGTCTGCGCCCCAGGCTGGATGTGCTGCAGGCCGAGGTTGACGTGTACCAGGCGGAAAACTCGGTAATCATCGCTGAAAACAATCGTGAAACCAGCTATGCCCGGCTGAACACGCTGCTGGGGCTTCCGGCCACCGCGCAGGTAAATTACACGGGGCAGCTTGTCCACGTGCCTTTTACACGGTCGCTGGAGCAATGCCTTGAGGCTGCCTATCGCCAGCGGCCCGATCTGTACATGGCCGCCAAGTCGGTGGAGATTGCCGGCAAGAATCAGCAGGCGGTACAGAGCGACTATTATCCGCAGGTAGAGGGCTATTACAACATAACCCAGAGCGGCAACACGCCCGACCTGCAAAAGGACGGCGGCAACGGCTCGCGTTCGCAGACCTGGGAAGTGGGCGCGCGCGCCACCTGGAATGTTTTTCAGTGGGGCACTACCTATTACGCTGACAAGGAAGCCGGATGGCTTGTCACCAAGATGCGCTATGAGGCGGAAAATCTGAAGCTCAGCGTGGGGTATGACATCAAGTCCAAGTTGCTGGCCGTGCGCGAAGCAGAAAAACGCATTAATGTGGCGGAAAAAACCGTGGAGCAGGCCACCGAGGCCTACCATGTGGCTTTGGCCCGCTACCAGGAACAGGTGGGCACCAACTTTGACGTGTTGGACGCATCGTCCAAGCTCACCACGGCCCAGGCAGCCCTGACGGGAGCCAAGGCCGACTACCTTACTGCCCTGTCGCAATTGTATGTGGCCATGGGCGAATTTCAACCGGAACTCATGAGGCGCTGACCCGAATGCCTGGAGCGCCAAGCACAAGCGAAAGAGGAATGAAAGAACCCTACCTTACTATTACGCCCCTGGGGGGCCTTGGGGAAATCGGCCTTAACTGTCAGCTGTGGGAAACAGCTGGCGGTGTGGTCATGGTGGATTGCGGCCTCATGTTTCCTGACGACGCCCATCTGGGCGTGGACGTGGTTATCCCGCATTTTGGCGCAGTCAGCGCCGTAAAGGATAGATTGCTCGGCATTGTGCTCACGCATGGGCACGAAGACCACATAGGGGCTCTGCCCTGGCTTTTGCCCGAACTCAAGGGCACGCGGATCTATGGTTCGCGGTTTACCCTTGCCCTTGTGGAACACAAGCTGCGCGAACGTGAAATTCTCGACTGGGCGGAACTGTGCCCCGTGGACGCGCAAACGGTGCTGCCGCTGGGCGATCTGACCTTCCATTTTTTTCCGGTCTGTCACTCCATTCCTGAAGGCTTCGGCCTTGGGGTGGAAACGCCCATCGGGCGCGTCGTCCATAGCGGCGATTTCAAGATTGATCCGCATCCTCTTGACGGCACGGGCACTGATCTTGGCGTTTTTCGCGATTTCGCGGGGCCGCAGGGCGCGCGCCTTCTACTTTCAGACTCCACAAACGTCATGCGTGAGGGGCATTCCCTCACGGAACGGGAAGTGAAGGATTCGCTGGAAAAGATCTTTGCCAGGGCGGAAGGACGCATTGTCATTACGCTTTTTTCAAGTCATATCCAGCGGATACAGGAAGTGTTCGACCTCGCGCGCGAATTCGGGCGCACTGTCGTCATCAGCGGAAAATCCCTGGCCAACAATATAGAGATGGCCCGCGATCTTGGCATCGCCAAGCTGCCGCCGCAGTTTTTCAACGCCCACAACGGCGTGCCCGACCTTCCTGACAACGAACAGGTTCTTGTGGTCACGGGCGCGCAGGGCGAACCCATGTCGGCCTTGTCGCGCATGGTGCTTGGCGGCCACCGGCAGCTTGAGATCCGCAAGGGCGATACCGTGGTCATGAGTTCGCGCATGATACCGGGCAACGCCAAGGCCGTGTCCAAGCTCATCAATGAAATGTATCGCATGGGCGCGGAAGTGCTGTATGAAAGCGTCCACGCCATACACGCCTCGGGCCACGCCCAGCGCGAAGAACTGCGGGCAATGTTCGAGGCCGTACGGCCCGAGATTTTTGTGCCCGTGCACGGCGAGTACCAGCACCTCGTAAAGCATGGCCGTCTGGCTGTGGAGTGTGGCGTCAAAGAAGAGAACGTCATTCTTCTGGAGGACGGGCAGCCCCTGACCCTGCTGGAAGACTCGTTCAGGCTGGAGCAGAAGGTGTCCGTGGAGTGTACGCTCGTGGACGGCAAGGGCGTTGGCGACGTGGGCTACGCAGTGTTGCGTGAGCGCCGCATCCTCGGCGATGAGGGCATGGTTATTGTCGTGCTGGTCGTGGATTCTGAAACCGGCAGCGTACTGCACGGGCCGGAGATGATTTCCAAGGGATTTGTGTTCGAGCAGCACTACAGCCATCTGCTTGAAGACGCCAAGTGCCTTGTGCTGGACGAAATTGAAGCGGCTCGTCCCGGACAGCTCAATCGCATGCAGGAGGGCATACGCTCGTCGCTGCGGCGGTTCTTCCGCCGCGTGCTTGAGCGCGATCCTGTGGTGGTGGCCATTATCAGCGAGGTTTAGCGCGGCTTCAAGGCAAAACCGCTCTGGCGGCTGCGCCGGGCAGACGCCTGTCGTGAAGGCCAGACGCGGTTTGTCTGAGTTGCCAGACGTCGTAAAGGGCGCGCCGTATGCGCTGCAAATATATGTTTGCGTCTGTGGCCTGATCTTGGCTGGCATGACTGGCCGTTACGGGCAGTATGGGCCAATATGGGCTGTTACGTGCCGTTAGGCCCTCGGGGCCAGACGGCCCGACGGCGGCCACTGGCTGCGCAGACCTTCGGCATGGCGCTGCTGGACCAGAGGTCCTGGCGCTTGTCCTGGGCGCGCGGCCAGACCGGAAATTTCAGGATTGTGGCTTCAGCCCGTGCGGAACAGAGGGCAAAGGCTCTGGCGCGCTTTTGAGCGCTGCTGTGGGTTCCGGCGTTTACTGGGGGAGTGTGCCGCGAAATTCGCGTTGTCTGGCGTGGGCTTGAGGTGAGGCTTTCGTCTTTTTTAAGAAGCCCCTGCCGGATAATGCCGCGCGACATGCGCCTTAACGGCATGGATCTTGCTTTTTTCATGACAAGATATTGACGGCGGTAAAAACTGCCGCAAGGAGCTGTCATGAACAAGGCAAGCGAGGCTGCCAGATTTCCTTATGTTGTGTTGTGCACTGCCCTTGCGGGTTGTGGGCTATTTTTCGGCCTGCTGCTTTGGCAGGAGGGCGGAGGTCAGAAAGTTCGGGACGGTCTGCTGTATGCTCCCGGTTTTGTCGTCAAAGCTGAGGTGGTGGATGTGATGCGGGTTGTGCCCTTTGCCGGAGCCAGGCTGCGCAGCCCAAGCGTTGATGCCGATACAGGGTATGTAGTGCAACTGGCACACTAACGCTACGCGCATTGCGACATTGTCTCTGCGGGCAGAACACCCGGCGCGCCTTGCGGCATGTAACCGCAGCGCCGCGAGGGTGCGTCTGGCCGCCTTTTTGCGGCCTGCGGCCGCGCTTACGCCAGCCTGGATTTGGCGCAAAGTTCGGCAGTCCAATGATTTTTGCATAAAATACGCAAAAATTTTTAAAAATATTGCAAATGCAACGTCAGGCCTCGGCGGTTTCGTATACCTTGCAGTTATGGATTGCCCGATTTTTTGAATTTCGTGCGTGAGCTTTACGGTGTGAATAGAAGGGAGAATACGGAAGTTCGCAAGCCAGCCTAGTAAATTACTAGGTAGTCTTGACGAAGAAAGGTCTATACCTTATCCAGTATGCACTTGTTTACGCAACTGGCACGGTGTTCTTGACCGCGCAGCATTCATGCCCTATTTTTACCACTTCACACCATACTAAAACGTAGGTGTTTCCTGGCTTCAAAAAGTCGGGATCATGCTACGACGTAAAAAAGGTAAAACTCCGTCATGAATTGGGATTGGGATAAGCTACAAGAAAAGCGGCAACGGCAGCAGGGAGGCAATCCTCCCCCCCGACCACAACGAGAGACAGAACCCGATGACGAAGGGCAGGAACGCCAGCAAGCCCCTCGGGCAAAGCGTACCCCTTTTAATAGACCCGGCGGAGGGGACGACAACCCCTTCAAGAAGCTTTCGCAGTTACGGTTCCCCAACGGGAGAGGGTTTTTGCTTGTAGGGCTTGGCGTGGTGGTTCTCTGGCTGCTGTCAGGCATATATATAATCAACCCTGACGAACAGGGCGTTGTGCTGCGGTTTGGCAAATATGACCGTACTGAAGGCCCCGGGCCGCACTATGCGCTGCCCGCGCCCATTGAAAGCGTATACAAGCCTCAGGTAACCCAGGTGCTTCGCAGTGAGGTAGGGTTCCGTTCCGTGGGGCAGAGCGCGACCTTCCAGCAGGGACAGGTACGCACCGTTCCGGAAGAAGCGTCGATGCTCACCGGGGATGAAAACATTGTCAACGTCCAGTTCAGCGTGCAATACAAGATTGACGACCCGGTTCAGTATCTTTTTAACGTCAGCGCGCCCACGGCCCTCGTTCGCAACGCGGCCGAGGCGGCCATGCGCGAGGTTATCGGCAACAGCCAGATCGACTCGGCCATCACTGATGGCAAGCTGAAGATCCAGAGCGAAGCCACGCAGCTTTTGCAGACGATTCTTAACCGTTACGGAGCGGGCATTCAGGTGCTGGCCGTGCAGTTGCAGGACGTGCACCCCCCGCAGGAAGTTATTGACGCATTCAAGGATGTGGCCAGCGCCAGAGAGGACAAAAGCCGCATCATCAATGAGGCTGAAGCCTACCGCAACGAACTTCTGCCCAAGGCACGGGGTCAGGCGGCGGCCATGCTCAACGAGGCGGAAGCCTATCAGGCCACGCGCGTGCGCAACGCCGAAGGTGAAACCGCCCGCTTCGACGCCCTGAGCGCGGAGCACAGCAAGGCTCCCAAGGTTACGGAACAGCGCCTTTATTACGAAGCAATGGAAGACATTCTTGCCAACGCTGACGAAAAGGTGCTCATGGACGGCCCAGCGGCATCGCGGGCCCTGCCCTACCTGACCTTGCCCGGACTGAGCGCGCCTGCTGCCCCCCGGGTTTTGGAGAAGAAGTGATGCGTAATAATTCTTTGACAATAGTGATAGTGTTGCTGGTTGTCGCGGTTGTGGGCAGTCAATGTTTTTTTACTGTGCATCAGACGCAGACAGCCCTGGTACTGCAACTGGGTGAACCCCTGGATAGGGTGTATGAACCCGGACTGCACTTTAAGATGCCTTTTATCCAGAATGTGGTGTACTTCGACTCGCGGGTGCTGGACTACGAAGCCCGCTCGCGTGAGGCCTTTACGGTAGATAAGAAGGCCATTGTGCTTGATAACTACGCCCGCTGGAAGATTATTAATCCTTTGCAGTTTTATCGTACCATGCGCACCATCCCTGGCGCGCAAGCACGACTTGACGATGTTGTTTACTCCCAGTTGCGGGCCCTGGTGGGCGCATACACGCTTACAGAAGTTGTATCATCTCACCGCGCGGCCATCATGAAGGAAGTGACAAATAAAGTTTCAGCCCTGATGCACAGTTACGGTGTCGAAGTGCTGGACGTGCGTATCAAGCGCACAGACCTGCCGCCGGAAAACCAGCGTGCCATCTTTGGGCGTATGCGGGCCGAGCGTGAACGCCAGGCCAAGCAGTACCGCTCTGAAGGTGAAGAAGAGTCCACGCGTATCCGGTCCGATGCAGACCGCCAGCGCGCTGTCATTTTGGCTGAAGCTGCGCGCGAAGCGCAGATTACGCGAGGCACGGGCGATGCCAAAGCCGCCTCTGTCTACGCACAATCCTATAACAAGGCTCCCCAGTTTTACGCGTACCAACGCTGGCTGGAAGCCATGCGAAAATCTCTCAAGGAGAACAGCAAGATGGTGCTGGCCAACGAAGCGCCTCTTCTTAATCCTCAACATTGATGACGCGGTTTCGCCGCGTTACGGAGTCCAAGACCATGCCTGCCTTTGCAGAAATATACGAACGTATCAAGCTGGCGACAAACAGCCGCACCCAGGTTGAATTAGCCGAAGTGCTGGACATACGTCAGTCGAGCATCTCTGATGCCAAACGACGTAATTCAGTGCCTGGCGACTGGTTTATGAAACTGTTTGAAAAGTTCGGGCTAAACCCCGACTGGCTCAAACAGGGCATAGGCCCAATGTACCTGCGTACCGAACAGGGCTATATGCCGCAGGACGCCCCTGCCTCACTGGCTGAAAGCGCCGCCCACTACGGCGATACTTTGGCCAGAGGAATTGTGGCTTCCATTTATCAGATGCGCTCTGATTATAGCGACGACCAGCCGAGACCGTCTCTGGATATAGCGGGCAAGATATCCCTGCCGCATTCATTTACGCGAGACGGACTATGTGTGCTGCGCATGCGTGGAACCAACATGATCCCCACGGTGATGTCCGACGCTCTTCTTGGAGTGGACACCCTGGATAAGGACGTGATTTCGGGACGCATATACGCGCTTTTCGCGCCCAACGAGGGCGTGATCCTGCGGCGCGTGTTCCTGAATGGCTCCCAGGATGGTTATATATTGCGCTCTGATTCGTCGGATTTTCCTGAAACTGCACTCACGCCGGACCTGCTGGCCAAGCGTCTGTTAGGTCGGGTGGTATGGATTCTTCAGGAACTTTAAGAATGAGCCTGAGCCAGGTTGGTGACGTGGCGTTGCCTTTGTTCAGGAATGTCTGGCTGATCTGCTGTCTGACGTGCTGTATGCTTGCGGCTGCCTGTGGCGGCGCGCACACCGAGCCCGTGTCCCCCCCAGACCAGGCCAGCCCGACATCTGCGGGATATGGCAACACCACTGCCACTGACCTTCAGGCAAAGGGCGTTCTGCCGGGCGTTCATCAAAGCGGCGAAGCCGCTGTGACGCCTACCGGTCAAACTCTGCAACCTCCGTCCGGCGCCCCTGCCGGACAGAGCCGTGAAGGGCTTCCCGTCGTGTGGCAGCCGCTGGCCCAGCGGCTTGCCGCCGATGGGCTTTTAGGCCCCAGGGTGGACGCCCTGCTGGCCACCCTGGCGCCCTTGCCCAGCCAGTCGCCTATGGGCCGCAAAATGCTTGAGCTGTATAAAAGCCGCTTCATGCCCAAGCCGCCCTCCGTAACGCCTCCGACAATGCAATACTATAAAGGCGTCGTAACAGAACAGAACGCGCGCCTGTGCCGCGATTTTGTGGCCGAGCACAAGCTGGCCTTCAGTCAGGCCCAGGCCAGATTTGGCGTGCCCTCGTCCGTGGCTGTGGCTCTTCTTTTTGTGGAGACGCGCCTGGGCAAGATTCTTGCCGATGTGCCCGAAAACGCGTTGTTCACTCTGGCGAGCATGGCGGTAAGCCGCCAGCCTGACGATATCAGCCAATGGCTGCCCCGCATGCCGGGTTATGAAGAGCATCTGCCCTGGTTTGACGAAACCATGCCCAAGCGCGCCGACTGGGCCTATAAGGAAGTGCGCGCTCTGGTAACCCATATTTTGCAGGATGATCTGGACCCCCGGTATTTGCCGAGCTCCATTTACGGGGCCGTGGGCCTGTGCCAGTTCATGCCTTCCAACATTGCGGCTTATGGCGCGGACGGCGACGGAGACGGCAAGGTGGATCTGTTTCACGTTCCCGACGCCGTGGCCAGCCTGTCCAACTATCTTGCGCGCCATGGCTGGAAGCCGGGCATAAACCGCGCCCAGCAGCACAAAGTGCTTATGGCCTACAATAAATCGGTGGTCTACGCCAACACCATTCTGGCCCTGGCTGACCTCGTTGCCAAACCTGCGGCTCCCGTTAAAGCCGACGGCCCTGGCACACCGGGAAAAACCGCTCCAAAGGCCAAGGTCAGCAACAGCGGAACCGCCGGACAGGGCGGAAAAGCTCTGCCCAAGGGCAAGGCGGCATCCGGCGGCGTACCGTCGGGCAGCCAGAAAACGCCCCGTTAAGCTCTTTCGCTGCCCGAATAGCCGTCTTTCATAGGGGCTGGCGCGGCATCCGTATTTCTGGAGCCAAGGCTCCCAAAGCCGTGTCGCCCTTATATCCTCCGCCTGCTGCCTGAACGGACGCCAATGGCGCAGAGGCGGATGAACGACGGCAGCGCCCCCAGGAGCGGACGGAAGCCGTGTTCACTGCCGGATCACTGCGAGCGCGGCGCAAACAATAAAAACGTCGCCCGCAAGCCGCAACGCTGCGGCAATGATCTGACCATGGCAATATGGAAAATAGCGCATTTTCCCTTTGAAAAAGGTCAAATGTCCTGACGCTGACAAGAGCGCAGCGCGCCATAGCGTGACGTGAATTCTGCTGGAAATCGTATTCTTCAGCAGAATGACAAATCGAACTGTGAAGTATTTCATGGGGATCTGATCCGGAGCAGAGTAGGGTAGAATTTCCCCGGCCTGCTCGGCACGCGGCTCCACGCTGACATGCGCGTTTTGTTCTCGCTGAAGCGCCTCAAAAGGCGTGACATGATATTTGAAAACATATATTCATAAAGGTAACCCTGTTCAAGGGCGCCGGTTTCTCTCAAGGAATTCTTTCATCAGTCGATAAACAAGATATGGGGCTTTGCCCCATGCGTGGCTGCCTGTCCCGTCAACAGGAACATCTCTGGAACACTCTTGTTTGCAGAAATGCCAAAGCCACGATGCCGGGCTGTGCCCGGCTCCGGCCCGTTCATTCTCCATCGCGTCGGCGCAAGCCGGACATGGGCATGAAGTGGGTATTTGCGGTAAGTGTGCCCGCAAATCGTCCGGCGTTCTAGCGAGCGCCGGACGCACGTTTTTTTGGGGCACTTTACCTTTGAACAAGGGTAAATGCTCCAGCGCTGCGCGCGTGAGCAGCGTGGCGCTACGGGGTGCGGAGTCAGCCGAAGATCACATGTTTCGGCAGAATGGAAAATTGAAATATCACATGGTTCAGTGGGAATCTGGTCCAGGCGGGCGCACGTCAGGAACGCACGTTCCCCGCAGCTTTTCTTGCCATCGCGCCCATCGGGTGGCATACTTTCGACATGAAGTGCACATCGCGGTCCGACTCCTCCACGGCAGGGACGTCACGTCCTCTGGCCGATCTTCCACGGTTGCCCGGCCTGGGGCGGCAGGCGAACACCGTTCCCGGTGATGAGGCCTGTTTCGCCCTTTGGGACAAATACGACATGCTGCCTAACATCCGGCGGCATTCCTTGCTGGTGGCCCACATTGCCACGTCTCTGGCTGCCAGAGCCGCAGATCTCGGATTTGGCGTCAATGTGGATGAAGTCCGCGCCGGAGGCTTGCTGCACGACATAGCCAAGACCTATTGCGTGCGCCACGGCGGCAGCCATGCCCAGGTGGGCGCTGCCTGGACAGTGGCAGAAACCGGCAATTACGCCATCGCTCAGGGCGTTATGATGCATGTCTGGTGGCCGTGGCCGCTTCCTGAAGGAAGCAGCATCTGCGCTCTGCCATTTTTCGTGATGTATGCTGACAAAAGGGTCAGGCATGATGCCTGCGTCAGCCTGGAGGAGCGGTACGACGACCTGCTGGGTCGCTATGGCCACAGCGAGGCTGCCCGTGAAGGAATTTACGCCGCCTTCCGTCAGGGAAAAAATATTGAAAGCGCGCTCTCGGCGCAGTTGGGGTGGACTCTGTATGAAGATTCTTTTGATTGCGGGCGGTTGGTCCCCTGAACGTCAGGTTTCACTGAACGGCGCGCGGGCCATGGTTCCGGCCCTGGAAGCGCGCGGCCATCAAGTCACTTTTTTTGACCTTCTTGCCGACTTCAACCGCTTGCTGGATGAAGCCAGAAAGCATGATTTCGCCCTCATCAACCTGCACGGCGCGCCGGGTGAGGACGGTCTTGTGCAGGCCATGCTTGAGCGCGTGGACTGCCCCTATCAGGGCTCCGGCCCGGCGGGTTCTTTTCTGGCGCTCAACAAGTGCGCGGCCAAGCAGCTGTTCCTCCTTGCTGGCCTGCCCACCGCCGACTGGGAATTTGTGCCCGTGCCGCCCGAAAAGGGCTGGCAGCCGCGCCTGCCGTATCCTCTTTTTGTCAAAAGCAATACCGGCGGGTCTTCACTGCGGCTTGGCCGCGCCGCCAACCGCGCCGAGCTTGACGACGTCATGGGCCAGATATTCGCTGCCGGTGAAGAGGTCATTATGGAGCCAGTGCTGCATGGCAAGGAAGTGACGTGCGGCATCCTGGGCGACGAGCCTTTGCCCCCCATTCTTATCGAGCCTGTGGCTGGCGATTTTTTCGACTACGAAAGCAAGTACGCGCAGGACGGCGCACGCGAAATATGCCCTGCGCCCATCGGCGACGAGATTACGGTTCGCGTGCAGGAGCTGACCCTGGCCGCGCACAAGGCGCTTGGCCTCAGGGGCTACAGCCGGGCAGACTTCATCCTTGGCCCGGATGAAAGCCTCACGCTTCTGGAGGTCAATACGCTGCCCGGCATGACCGCGACCAGCCTTGTGCCGCGTGAAGCCAGAACCATAGGGCTGGATTTTGGCCAGTTGCTTGAGCGCCTTATGGAACTGGGCCTGGCGGACTGCGCCAAAAAATAGTTTTTCGCAGCGTCGGGCATGGTCACAGGCGATGCTGTGGCAGCCATAAGGCTTCTGGACGCCAGCCGTACGGCTCCTTGGTCGCCTGACGTCTGCGCGTGAAATTGTTCCGACAACCGCGTGAGCGCCCGCCGCAAGTGCAGTCTGTCTGCGCCGGCGCGCGTTGCAGCGGGTGAATTGCGGCCTTTGGGATGCGTATCCTCAGCGGTAATCCGCTTCAGGGGCAGCTTTTGCAGGCAGCCTTATTGCAAGCCTGGGGATATGGCAAGGACATGGCACTGACCGGCCCGCCCCGGTAGCGCGTCATTGCGCGCTACCGGGGCGGGCTGTGGCTTCCCTGACGCAGACAATGCTGCGCGGCGGGAGATTGCAGCGCCTTTATGACGGGTATCCTCCAACAGTTACGGTCTTATGTCTGATAGTAAAAAACTGCCCGGCCATCTTGCGGCCCTGTTCTGCACTCTTGTATGGGGCACCACGTTTATTTCGACCAAGGTGCTGTTGCGTGACTTCAGCCCCATCGAGATACTTTTTTTCCGTTTTGCCCTGGGTTTTGCGGCCCTGTGGCTGGCCTGCCCGCATGCGTTGCGGCTTACGGAGCGCAAGCAGGAGTGGCTGTTCGCCGGAGCGGGGCTCGCTGGCGTAACGTTGTATTTTCTGCTGGAAAATATCGCCCTTACCCACACGTTCGCATCCAATGTAGGCGTTATTGTGGGCGTGTCGCCGTTTTTCACGGCCTTGCTGTCTTTCTGGCTGCTGAAGGCTGAAAAACCTGGCCTCAACTTCTTTCTTGGCTTCGCGGCGGCCATTGCGGGCATTGGCCTCATAAGCTTCAGCGGCAGCACGCAGTTGCAGCTTAATCCCATTGGAGACCTGCTGGCAGTGCTGGCAGGGCTGGCCTGGTCTTTTTACTCCATACTTACCCGCAAGATTCTGGCCCTTGGCTACAAAAGCCTTCAGGTGACGCGGCGCTGTTTTTTCTACGGACTGCTGTTCATGCTTCCCTGCCTGCCTTTCATGAATTTTCACTGGGATCTTGCCCGGTTTGGCGCTGTCGTGAACTGGAGCAACGTGGTCTTTTTGGGCCTCGGCGCGTCGGCCCTGTGCTTTGTGGCCTGGACGTTCGCCATCAAGCGGCTGGGAGCGGTGCAGAGCAGCGTGTATATTTATCTTGTGCCGGTAGTGACGGTCATTACCGCCGCCCTCATACTGCAAGAGCGCATAACCTGGATGGCGGCATTGGGCACAGCCCTGACCCTGGCGGGCCTTGTGGTGTCCGAAATCCGGCAGTTCGGCGTGCGAAGAAAAGCAGAGTCCCTGCAGCGGCGGGGACAGGGCAGTCGGTAGTGTCGTGCAAAAGATGTGCGGGCCAGGCTCGGAGTTTTTGTGGGAGAGGGACCCTTTTGCAAAAGGGTCCCTCTCCCACGCCCCCACCCCCTAAAATTCTTATCAAATCTTGGTATATCGCAAAGAGCTTGCTGACCCGGAGCGGTGCTTTCAGAGGTCGCGTCGTCCGGCATCACACCATCTCAAAAATGTTTGCTTTAGCGCAGCACCAGCGGAGCGGGGGGCTTGCCTTCGCAGTCGCCGGACGATTGCCCAGTGGGAGTGCTCGCATCGCAGTTCTGTGACATTGACTTTCATTTTCATATAGGGCAGTGTGCAGGCATTCTTAACCATCTGTCTGAAATGCACACAGGATTATCATGACTCCTTCGCAAATAGTCTCAGCCCTGAACTCTCTTCTTTCCATCCGGCAGCCGGTTTTCATCTGGGGCGCGCCGGGGGTAGGCAAAAGCCAGATAGTAGCCCAGGTGGCCCAGGCCAGGGGGTTGGCCCTGCGCGACATTCGCGCCGTATTGCTTGATCCTGTCGATCTGCGCGGGCTGCCGCGCATTACCGATCAAGGGCTTTCGGTGTGGTGCCCGCCAGCCTTTCTGCCCACGCCTTCGGACCCGGAAGAGGGCATTATTTTTCTGGATGAACTCAACGCCGCGCCCCCTTTGGTGCAGGCCGCCTGCTACCAGCTCATTCTTGACCGCGCCATTGGTGAGTACCGCCTGCCCGACGGCTGGTCCATCGTGGCGGCGGGCAACAGGGAAAAGGACAAGGCCGTGTCGTACCGCATGCCGTCGGCCCTGGCCAACCGTCTGGTGCACCTGGAGTGCGACGCCCATCTGGACGACTGGCTCTCCTGGGCGCAGGGGGCTGGCATACGCGCTGAAGTTTGCGCGTTTTTGCGCTTTCGACCCCGTTTATTGCACGATTTTGACCCGCAGAAGGCGGAAAAGGCCTTTGCTTCGCCGCGCTCCTGGGAGTTTGTGTCGCGCATTCTTGATGCCCGGCCCGACGCCGATGTGGAGTACGAACTGTTTCAGGGCACGGTGGGTTCGGCTGGCGCTGCGGAATTTATGGGCTTTCTTTCCGTATGGCGCGAACTGCCCACGGTGGATGAAGTGCTGGCCGCTCCGGCTTCAGCCATGGTTCCCCTTGAGCCCGCCGCCCTCTACGCCATGTGCGAGGCCTTGAGCCTCAGGGCCAGCACAGAAACCATCGAAGCGCTGACGGCCTATGCCGAACGCCTGCCTTCGGAATTCGGCGTATTGCTCATGCGCGACGCCGTGTGTCAGGATACGGACCTCGTGCACTCCGAGGCCTTTTCACGCTGGGCAGAAAAAAATGCCGAAGTGCTGATGTAGGTCATGAAGCAAGACGCCAGTGCCGTAAACCTTGAGTCCGGGCCTGCTGATCCCGGGCCGGAAGCCCCTGCCCCAGCCGCAGTCGCTGCCTGCCCGGCCGCGCCCGCCTCTGCCGGGCCGGAAGCGCTCTCTGGCAAGGCTGCCCTTGCCATGAAAAAAGCCAGAACGGCCCTTGTGCTGGATCATCCTTTTTTCGGTTCCCTGGCCCTGCGCCTGCGCTTCAAGGAAGACACGAGCTGCGCGGACATGTGGACGGACGGCAAAAACCTGGGTTTCAATCCTGCATACGCGGCCACCCTGCCAGAGGCCAAACTTGTGGCGGCCCAGGCTCACGAAGTTATGCATCTGGCCTTTGGGCATCATCTGCGCCGCAAGAGCCGTGAAGAAAAATTGTGGAACCGCGCCTGCGATCTGGCCATAAACCATATTCTGCTTGAAGCGGGCTTTGACCTGCCAGAGGGCTTTGCGCACGACCCAACCTACGCGGGCATGTCTGCGGATGATATTTATGAGGCCCTTGCGGCCCTTCAGGAAAGCGCCTCCAAAGGCGAGGCCGACAATGATTCCGCCCGTGCGGACGGTCAGGATGAAGCGGGCGCGGGGGCCATGAATTTTGACGGCGGCAAGGAGTTGGGCGGCAAAAGCGCCGCGCGCTCTCAGGGCGGCAAAAAAGAACATCCCGGACAGGATGGAGAAGATCAGGCCCAGGCCGGCACAAAGGCAGCAAAAAACAAAAAATCGGGTGCTCCGGTAAAAGGGGAGGGCAAAACCTCTTTTACCGGCGAGGTGCGCGACCACCCCGACTTGCAGGGTCTGGAGAACGAGCACGCCCTGAAATTGATGGAGCAGGAGGCCGACGTGGCCCTTTCGCAAGCGGTGCAGCGGGCCAGACATATGGGCAGCCTGCCTGCGGGCTTCACGCGGCTGCTCAAAAGGGAGCGCCGCCCGGAACTGGACTGGCGCGAACTCCTGCGGCGCTTTCTTGAGCAGTGCGCGGACAATGACTATGCGTGGTCCACACCCAACAGGCGCTACCTGTACCAGCATATCTATCTGCCAGCCCGGCGCGAGGCGCGCCTGCCCCATGTGGTTCTGGCCGTGGACTGTTCCGGCTCCGTGGATGAGGCGGCCCTGTCGCTGTTCTGCTCCGAGCTGTTTTCTGTGCTGGATGCCTATGACACCATGCTCACCGTGCTGTTCCACGATACAAAAATTCAGGGCGAAATGACCTTTGACCGCATGAGCATGCCCTCAAGCCTGACGCCCGTTGGCGGCGGCGGCACGGACTACCGCCCCGTCTGCGCGCATATTGACGAGCGGCAACTGCGCCCCACCTGCCTTGTCTGGTTTACAGATCTTGAATGCAGCCGTTTTCCTGATGAACCAGACTACCCCGTGCTGTGGGTGTGCAGCGAACCCCGGCCCGACGCGCCGCCTTTTGGCGAACTTGTAACGCTGACGGGCCATGCGTCCCGTTTGCCGGGCCAACAACCGGGCACGCCTGTGCCTTTGCGAGCAAACCATGCAGATTGAATGGAAAATAACCAAAAAACGCGGCAACCTGCGGCCTGTACTCAGTTACTGCGTTCACCTTGAAGATCACGAAAAGGCGCTGGCTCTGCCCGTGGTGAGCATTGTTTCGCGCATTCCCAAACCCGAGGAAGACCGGCAGGACTATTGCTATCCCGGTTTGCTGGAACGCGCCGCAAACTACTGCCCCAAAAACTTTCACGTGTTGGAAGCCCCCTCGCACAAGGGGCATGCCTGGACGCGCACATTGCTGCTCCCCTGGCGTGAAGACAACAGCTACCCCGAAGTTGAGGCTTCTTTTGAGCTTTTGCGTCAGGCCATGGAAGAAGCCTTGCGGGGCGCATACAACAGCGAGCCAATGGAGCTTGCGGGCAGCGTGCGCACCTCGTCCGGGGCCAAGGCAAAGATCGCGCCCGGCGTACTGGGCGAAAAGTTTTTGCGTATCGCGGCCAGGGCTGCCGCGCACAGGGAGAGCGCCGCTTCCTGAAGACGGTAAAAGCTTTGAGAAAATGCATTCTCAAAGCTTACGGTACGCCTGACACGACGTGCGACAATGCTGCTGCCCCTCCGCCGCGTGGGGCTTCACGGCGAAAGCTGCCTCTTGCCGTCGCCAGAGCAATTTTAGGCGACAGGCTCTGGATGTGGCGGTGTGCTGTGCCCGCAGGTTTTAATCCCCTTTTCATTCCCCAGGTCGATGAGGCAGGGTTGCCAGCGCGCGACAAGCCGGGTGATGTCAGGCCGGGTAGGGCAGGTAGTGTAGGGCAAGGGTGGGCAAACCGGGTGGCAAACCTGGTTAGCAACGGGTGGGGCCAGGCGAGCGGGGTTAGAGAGAACCGCGTTTTGCAACATTGCTGCCCGTAGCCAGGCAGTGTGCAGCCCGCCAGGCATGCTGAAAAATTAAGCCCGCGCAAGAGATAGCTCTTTGCGCGGGCTTTTTGCTACGCAACGGCTACATGCCGCCGTCAGCTTCCATAACTACCCCGATATCCGCTGGTCTGCCGAAATAGGGCCAGGTTGTCACGAGTACGTCCACGCCCGTGGCCGCGTATTCCGTGGCGTTTTCGCCCGTAATGCCCCCTGCGGCCAGAATGAGAATGTCCGGGCGCGTGCCCCGCAAAGCTCCCACAGTAGCGGCCAGGTCCGCGCAGGAGAATTTTTCGCACTGAACAATGTCTATTCCGGCGGCGGCGGTGAGCAGGGCGTCCTCAAGGTTGTCCACCTCGGCGGAGAGTTTTTTTTCAGGCATGCTGGCGCGCAGGTCCTGCACGCGACGGGCAAAAAACTCCATGGGCGTCTGCTGGTTGTCATTGGCGAAAAACTGTAGATGCTGTGAAAAAACCAGGATGGAGTCTGAAAGGTTCTGGCGGTGAATAATGGCTCCGCCGTTCATTGCCGCCTCAAGGCACAGGGCTTTGGCTCCGGGAAAACTTTTGCGCGTTACGGCTACCCGCACGCCAGGGCGCACGGCGGCGGCGCGCTCCACCATAAAGGCGCAACGCCGCGCAATGCCCGACATGTATTCCATAAGCGCCTGGCTTGCCTTCCAGCCCCGGTGCAGGCCCGCAGCGCTTCCCCTGGCCTCAAGAAATACCTGGTCCGCTTCGGCAACGTCGCCATTGTTGATCAGCCGTGTAACAGAGAGGCCGCAGCGCAGCAGCAACTGTTCGGCTTCTTCCACACCGCTGATAACGCCTTGCTGGCGGGGGCTGAAAAACATGGCTCCGGTATGCGCCCCAATGCCCAGCATTTCGACAGTCAGGTCCGGGCCGGGGCAATCGTCGGCCAGCAGGCCGTCAAACCACGAAGAAGATTTGGGAATATGCATGAGGTCTGCCTTTTGTTGTGAGATCGTCGGGCCGTAGCGAGAGGGGAGACGTGATTTTACTTAGAAAATGCACGGGCTGCGTGGTCTGGCCGTGCCGCGCGGCGCATCAGCGCTGTCATGCACTGCGCACCCGCAGAGTTACGCGCCGCAGCCTTGGCGAATATGTATCCGTAAAGGCAATCTGTTATACAAGAGCAATAAATCCCGCTCGGTACGCGTATTCTTGCCATTGGTCATGACCACCATGCCGCAAAAACCTGCCTTTTGCCAGTGGGCTGCACCCCGCACTCTTCGCCTGACGCAGCGGGCAAGGGCTGCCCTGGTTGCCGTTCCGACTATGGCGGCCCCCGACGCTGGCTCAGGGCTGGCCTGAACGCGCCTTATCCCTGTTTCATCTCTGCGATAAGCTGGTTGAGGGCTTGCGCCTGCCGCGCCAGCTCGGCCACCGCCTGCGCGGCTTCACCCATGGCCTGGGCCGTCTGGTTGGACATCTCGTTTACCTGCGTGATGGACTGGTTGATCTCTTCGCTGGCAGCGGACTGCTCTTCGCTGGCCGTGGCGATTGCGCCCACCTGATCCGCCGAGGCTTCAACATTGGTGACGATCTGCCGCAGGGCGTCGCCGGACTGGTTGGCAAAGAGGGTGGCTGTCTCCACCTCGTGCAGGGCCTTGTCCATGGCGGAAACGCTCTGGGAAACGCTTTCCTGTATGGCGGCAATGGCGCCGCCCACATCGTGGGTTGAGGCCATGGTTTTTTCGGCCAGCTTGCGCACTTCATCGGCGACCACGGCAAAGCCCCGTCCGGCATCGCCGGCGCGGGCCGCTTCAATGGCGGCGTTAAGCGCCAGCAGGTTGGTCTGATCGGCTATGTCCGAAATGACGCTCATGATGCGGTTGATGGCCTGCGCGTGCTCGCTGAGCTTTGCCATGTCTTCTTTAAGCTCAAGCGAAACCTTGTGCACCTGATCGATGCTTTGCAGGGCGCTTTGCACGATTTTTGCCCCGGTCTCGGCATTGACCTTGGTTTCGGCTGACACGGACGCGGCGGCGGAAGCGTTGCGGGCAACCTCCTGCACGGTGGCGTTCATTTCGTTCATGGCAGTGGCGGCTTCGCCCAGGCGCTGGGCCGACCCCACCGCCGTGTGGTCGGACTGCTCAATCTGGGCAGAAAGCTGGCTGGAGGCGGAGAAAATGATGGAAACCACCCCTTCCAGCTGTTCCGCAGCGGCAAGCATACCCTCGCGCTTGGCGCGCTCGGCGCGCTGTGCCGCCTCTTCGGCCTGTACTGTGGCTTGTTGCGCCGCAGCGGCGGCCTGCTCGGCGGCCAGCGTTTTTTGTTCACCTTCTTCAAGCAGGCTTTTTATGTTGGCAACCATATGTTCCATGCCCTGAGCAAGAACACTGAATTCGTCCTTGCGGTTTCGGGCGTGCTTGAGCAGAAGCTGTCTTTTCTCGTCCGTATCCAGCTGTCCTCCGGCCACGGCCTCAGCCATGTGGGAAAAACCGCGGGCCATGCGTGCAATGCCGCGCGCTGAAACAATGATCATGAGCCCGACAATCAACACGCACCCCCCTGCCAGCAGCAGGGCATTGGTGAACAACTGCTGCACCGGCGCAAGTATTTCGTTGCTGTCGAGTTCAAGGCCGATAATCCAGTTTTCTTCAGGCAACTGCTGGAAATAGATGATCTTGGCCTCGCCCTGGGCATCGGTGTATGTGACGCGGCCATGCTTTGTGCCGACCATCTCCCGCACATGAGCCAGCGCGCCGTCTTCGCGGGTGCGCACCTTGGGGTCCGGGTGCATGATCATCTTGCCGTTCATGTCATAGATAAAGGCAAAGCCCTTTTGTCCCACCTTGACGAGGTTGGTCGTTTCGTCCGCCAGATTGGCGTCGTCAATGCCCACGGTAACGACGCCAACTATCTTGCCTTCGCGTTTAACCGGAAGGGCAATAACCGTTGTGGGCTGCCCTGTGGTGAGGCTGACCACATCCGAGATGCTGGTGTTGCCCTTCAAGGCTTTGGGAAAATAGGGGCGCGTGGAAAAATCCGTTCCAACGGTCTTGCTGGGGCCGCTCTGCCCTCTGACATGGTGGGCGATCACCTTTCCGTCTGGAGCTATAAGCGCACCGTAGACGATATTGCCGCTGACTTCGGTGAATTCGCGCAAGGCGTTATCCACCGCTGCGGCCTGCGGTGAGGAAAGGACGTCTGGCTCGCCAGTGTTGTAGAGATTTATGTACTGCGTGATCCTGTTGTTCTGTGATACTATGGCAAGGGAATCTCTTAATCCCATAATAACGGCATGTACGCCTGAGGCCTGGGTCTGCAACACCGTTGTCATGTCGGTTTCAATCTGCGTGCGCAGGATTTTTTCTGACATTTTGTAGCTCATGCCAGCGAGCAGCACCAGACCAAGAATCGCCGGGACAAGGATGAAAAGGATCATTTTAGTCATCAAGCCACGTCTCATGAGTCCACTCCTTATAATAAACTTAAATGCCAGCCTGTTAAGAGCAGTTGACGGCCGACGACAAATGACGGGCTCTAAAGAGCACATAAAGAAGTAGATAACTGACCACTATGATGTATACTTTTAACTGCCTGAAGTTTTATATTATGGCAAGTTAGAGAAAAAATATGCCCATGCCGAAGAGTGGCGAATATGATAACCAACTGGTTTCTTGCAGCTTATGATGCACGCTAAGAGTATGTTGGCGCTGCCCAGGCGGGTCATGTAGCCTGCCTGGCAAGATGGCAGCGCGCTTGTGAATGTAAAGGCGCGCATGCCGCCGCCAGCCCGTCATTACGGAGTCTGGAGTCAGCATAGCAGATTACCTTTTGGAGTGTAAGCATTTTCACTGTGTCCGGCACAGCGATTACGGCGGACAGCCGCATGCAATGGCCACTGGCGTTTTTGCCCGTTGCGCGGGTATGGGCATGTCGATTTCGCCAGCTGTTCATGCGGCCCCGTGAACAAGAACGGGGACGTTGCGACTGCATGCCCCGCGCCAGCGCACGACAGCCAGACGAGCATTTTTCTCAGAAAGCGTGGATTGGGACAGCCAGCCCCGGAGCGAGGAAAAGAAATGCGCGAGCGTGCCGTGCAGATGGGGGCCGCGCTGGGGGGAATGGCTGGTGGAACGGCGCCGTAAACAGAAAAACCGCCCGTTCACACTGCAGTGAACGGACGGTTTTTAACTCTGGTCAGGGGCGGTTGCCCTATTGCTCGTCGCGGTCGCCCAGAAAGCCACGCGGTTTTTTGCTGTACCGGGCTGGCGGCTGGCGGCGTGAACCGGCAGCGCCGGGCTTGCGGGGACGGGGCGTTCCCGGCCTGCCGCTGTCCATTTTTGCCGTCACGCGCGTTCCAGCGATGAACACGCCCTTGTTGAGTACGGTCATCACATCTTCCGCCAGATCCGAGGCGATTTCCACAAGGCTGAAGCCTTTCTGGATGCTGATTGCGCCAATGTTGCGGCTTGAAATGCCCGTTTCGCCCGTGATCGCGCCAACCAGTTCGCGGGGACTGGCCTTTTGCATATGACCGACATTGATATGGATCTTTGTCATGGGGCCGTCATTTTCGCGCCGTTGCGATCTTGTGTCGGGCCTGTCCCCATCGCGCCTGCCGGACGGCTCGCTTGACGAACGCCGGGGGGCCATGGCCAGGGGGTCCTGCTCAAGGGGCTTGTCCTGATCGCCAAAATCCCTCTGCATCAGAAGTTTGAGCAGGGCCGCAGAGATGTCGCGGTTGGTGACTTCGCCATCGGGAAACTGCGCGGACAAAAATTCTTCCACCAGCATGAGCCAGCGCTCAAGCGTGCCGCTTTCAACGGTCTGACGCACTTCATCCAGCAGCCGGGAAGTACGGATGCTGTCCACATCGCGCAGGCTCGGCAGGCGGCCTTCGGTAATGCGGGCCTTGGTGCAGCGGATGATGTCGCGCATCTTGTAGTGTTCGCGCATGGTCACAAAGGTGAAGGCGCTGCCCACACGGCCAGCGCGGCCCGTGCGGCCAATGCGGTGTACGTATTTTTCCACATCGTGGGGGATGTCATAGTTGACGACGGCATCCACGTCGTCCACGTCAAGGCCGCGCGCCGCCACGTCCGTAGCTACAAGCACGTCCAGGCCGTCAGTGCGGAAGCGCTGCATCACGCGGTCACGCTGCGACTGGGCAAGGTTGCCGTGCAGGCCGTCAGCCTGATAGCCGCGCTGCTGCAGGTGCAGGGTGACTTCATCAACGCTGCGCTTGGTGGAACAGAAGACAAGAGCCTTGCGAAAACCCTGCGAGTCAAGCAGGCGGCAAAGCGCGTCCATTTTCTGGTGAGGCCGAACCTCGTAATAGACCTGCTCAATGGCAGGAACCGTAAGCATCTTCTGAGCGATGGTGAGCATCTCAGGATCACGCAAAAAGCGCTTGCACAGTTCGCGGATGGGAGCGGGCACCGTGGCCGAAAACAGCACACGCTGGCAGTCGGCCGGGGTCTGCTCAAGGATGGCTTCGATATCTTCACGAAAGCCCATGTCCAGCATTTCGTCGGCTTCGTCCAGCACGGCCACGCGGATGGAGTCCAGCTTCAAAGTGCCGCGCTTCATGTGATCCATAACCCGGCCCGGTGTGCCCACCACGACCTGCACGCCTTTGGCCAGGGCGCGAAGCTGCCGTTCAATGGGCTGGCCGCCATAAATGGGCAGAATGGCGACGCCGCGCTTGTGGGTGGCGAGCTTGTTCAACTCTTCTGACACCTGAATGGCCAGTTCGCGCGTAGGGCAAAGCACCAGAGCCTGCACGTTTTTGCCGGACGTCAGCTTTTCAAGAATGGGCAGGCCAAAGGCTGCCGTTTTACCGGTGCCTGTCTGTGCCTGACCAAGCGCATCCCGGCCTGCAAGCAGGGAGGGAATAGCCAGTATCTGTATGGGGGAGGGCTCTTCAAAGCCCAGATCTTCAACGGCTTTCAATAATTCGCGGGATAAACCCAGCTCTTCAAACGATGCGGTCATGCTAGTCCTGAGATAAGATTTTAACGGAAGAAAATTTCGTGGGAGAAAAATATAGCCTCATCTGGGGTAATACACAATGAGTATCATACGGTCGAATATACGTTTTTCTGCCCCGGTGCGAATAAAAAAATCTGAAGTAGGCCATAATAAACGCTTTCTGGCTGTTTGCTTTTGTTTCGTGAGAGAGTATAATCTTGAAAATGGCTGAATGTAGGGCTCTGCTCCGGCAGCCAACTTACGGCCTTTAACAGGAAGGACGGTTTTTATGGGCGCATTGAGTATACAGCATTTGCTGGTCGTGCTGGTAGTGGTAATGTTGTTGTTTGGCTCTAAAAAATTGCCAGAAATAGGCGGCGGACTTGGCAGGGCTATCAAAAATTTCAAGAAGGCGACCACGGAGCCGGACGAAATTGACATAACCGCTCGCAATAACGGAAACGATCACAATAAGTCCGCCTAACAGGTCGGATCAGAACGACTTTTAACCGGTTTATGCAAGCCCCGGGTCTTGGCCCGGGGCTTTTGCGTGGCTGACGCTGCATGTGCAAACAAAACCCCGGCGTTGGCCGGGGTTTTGTTTGCATTGTCGGTCCGCAGAATGCCCGGCCCAAATGACTGCCTTTAGCGCTGGATGCGCTGCCGCTATGGGAGAACTGATAGCCGTCGCAAATGCAGGCTCTTGCCGCTTGCGGCATGCCCGTACTGGCCCGATTGCCCCACATTGGCCGGTACTGGCCCATGTTGGCGGGTTCCAGCGTGTGAGAGCAGGCTTTGCAGGCGCAGTCAAGGCGGCTATGCCCCACGGCCAGGGCACGCTCTTGCGATAAATGTTTTAGGGGGGTGGGGGAGAAGACCCTTGTGCAAAAGGGTCCTTCCCCCACAAAGCATTTTAACGTGACACTGTTCTAAAACCTAAAACGCGGGGATCAGTTTTGCGTCAGTGACCTTGAGATTCTTGAGCAGGGCTTTTCCTGTATTCAGGTCAGGGCCGACAATGGAGGTCACGGCAAAGGTTTTGCCGTTGGAGCCGAAGTACGAGATGCCCTTGGCCCCGTCCTGCTCAAAGGACGACACGTAGAAGCCGTTTTCTTCCTTGGGGGCGGTGGCGGCAATGCCGCCGCTCTTCATGCCTTTGATGGTCTGTTCGGCCACGTCCTTGGCGCTCATAGGAGCGTCAACCACAGTAACGGTCACGGCAGTGCCGTCTGTGGTGTTCTGAAATAAAACAACGCTGGAACCCTGCTGACTGATGATTTCGTTGGGCTGTGTCCAGTCACTGGGGAGCGTGATGGAAAAATGGGGGGTTTTCACCTCGTTAGCCAGGGCAAGGGTGGCGCAGAGGGTAAGGGCGGCAGTGAGAACAAGGCCAAGAATGTTTTTCATATACGGATTCTCCAGGGTCATACAGGTGCTTTAACGCAACTGTGGGTTTTATTGGTATGTTGTGGAACGACAGGTGCGGTTTAGAGTATTTTACCTTTGAAAAAGTTACATACTCTGCTGCTGCACAAGAGCGCAGCGCGCCGCAACCTAGGGTGGACTCTGCCGAAGATCACATTTTTCGGCAATAAAAATTGAAATGTGAAGTAGTTCAACGGTAATCTGGTCTGGAGTCCCTGAGCAAATACAAAAATATTTGTCGGGGGCTGTACGTCATGCGCGCCTGTTATCCACATTTGCGGGAATGGCGGCGGGGAGATGTTTGGGGCCTAGTACTGGAGCGGCATGCGCGGGCAGGCGTCGTATGTTTTTTGCCGCCGTTATGTGCATGCCCTATGCGAAGGTGCTGCGGGGCGCTCAAACCAAATAAGGGGGCATGCGCAAGCGTGCCCCCTTATTTCAGATCGTCTCAAGAGGGTCAGCCTTTAAAGTTTTTGGCTGCGAATTCCCAGTTAACCAGCTTTTCCAAAAAAGCTTCAATAAACTTGGGGCGGGCGTTACGATAGTCAATATAATAAGCATGCTCCCATACATCGATCGTCATAACAGGGGTATCGCCGGTGCGCAGCGGGTTGCCCGCAGCCCCCAGGTTTTGGATTTCCAGCGCGCCGCTGGATTTTTTGACAAGATATGTCCAGCCTGAGCCGAAGTTGCCGGCAGCTTTGGCCGAAAACTCTTCCTTGAATTTGTCGAAGCTGCCCCATTGTGCGGCAATGGCATCAGCCAATGCGCCTTCGGGCTTTCCGCCGCCATTGGGCTTCATACAGTTCCAGAAAAACGTGTGATTCCAAACTTGAGCGGCATTGTTGTAAATGGGCGAATCAGGGGCTTTTTTGATGATCTCTTCAAGCGGCATGTCCTTATAGTCGGTGCCTTCCTGAAGATTGTTCAGATTCGTAACATAGGCCCTGTGGTGCTTGCCATAATGATATTCCAGTGTTTCCTGTGAGATGGCGGGTGCAAGGGCGCTCATAGCATAGGGAAGTTCGGGCAGAACTCGTTCCATGGTTAACTCCTTATGGTATGTTTTCGTGTTGAAAAATTGACAGACCGATGCCTCCTCCCCAGAAAGTTCTTAATTCCCAGCATAGCAGTTGATAATAGATAGTCAATATTGTTTGCTGCCCGGAGCGGTAGCAATGATTTGTTAAGGAAATAAAAATATAAATATATTTAGTTAGTTACTCTTATTTGTGGTATAGGTTGCAAGATTTTGCCCCTGTAATAACCCCATCCGGGTGTTCTGGCGTCGCCAAATGAAACCTTGCGGGCGCCAAAGGCCCACTAGGCCAGATTAACTTTGAAATGCTTCACATTTCAAAGTTGTCATTCTGCAGAAAAATGCAATTTTCTGCAGAACCCACGCCATGTTATGGCGCGCGCATTCTCGCGCAGCGTTAGAGCATTCAAACTTTTTCAAAGTTAAAAAGCTCTAAACAGCCCTGTCTGCTGCGTTTGTATGCGTTGTACGATGCCTTTCAAAGACACTCAGCCAGTATTCCCATCGAGGCAGGGAAACAGATTGTCCTGTTTAGTGCATCTGACTTTGGCAGCAGCTGGCGCAGGCGACCCTTGAGATGCTGTGTGCCGGGAAGGCACTGTCTCAGAAACTCCCGCTTCAGATCAGAAAATCCCTTTGAAGCATACTTACATGCAATAAGAGTTTTAGAGGGGGCATGGGAGAGGAACCCTTTTGCAAAAGGGCCCCCAAAAGTATTTCAACGTGTTCCCCAAAATCGGTTTGCCCGCATCGGCACGGCGCGTCAGCTGAAAGCCGTAGCTGCGTTCGTAAGCGAGCGGTACCGCCTGCTCGCGAAAATAAAGACCGCCAAACCCACGCACGGAGCGACTGCCAGGGCCAAAAATGCCGCGCTGTAGCTGATATAGTGCGCGAACAGGCCGCCGTACGTTGTGCTGAACGCCGCGCCGATGCCCTGAATGGTAAGCACAAAACCCAGGCCCAGATTGACGTGCCCGCTGCCGCGCAAGATTCTGGCCACAATACCCGGCGTGGCAACGCCCATCAGGCCGCTGCTTATGCCGTCCAGAATCTGCACAGGCACAACACTCCAGGGGCTGTCGTAAAAACCGGCCACAAGGCCCCGCACCGGCAGAGCCAGCAATGCGATCAAGAACAGCATGCCATAACCGCGCCGAAGCGCTATCCACGCGCCGAGGAGCGCTGTGGCTATCATGGTCACCTGGGCAATGATTACTGTCACTCCGGTGTAGGCCGCAGGATTCACGGCAAAGCGGGCGACGGCCGATTGCCCCAGAAGGGGCAGCATGGCCGCGTTGCCGAGATGAAAAAACGCTAGGGTAATGGCTATGGCCAGCAGGGCGCGGTCAGAAAAAAGCGCCCGCAGGGGGATTGGCGCGGTTTCTGGCTTTCCTTGGGTTTCTTCAAGGCCGCGCGCCGTTGCATTGTCAATGTGCGCGGGGTTGATGCCGCCGAGGCAAATAATGCAGAGCACCCCCATGCCTGCCATGACAAAAAAGACGCCAGGAATGCCGTAGTAATAGCCGACAACAGTTCCGAGAACAGCCGTAGCGCCGTTGCCAAAATGGTTCCATGCCTCATTCTTGCCAAGGCGCGCAGGCAATCCCTTCTGGCCGACCATGCCCAGGGTTATGCCGGAAAGGGTCGGGGCAATGGCCGCTGCCAGAGCGCCCTGCAATATTCTGGATGACCAGACGGAAACGGTGTTGAACCATAAAAAGATGCCGCCGCAAGCCACAACAATCAGAATAACCGTGGAGCCAAGGAGCAGCCGCTTTTTGTCGGCCCTGTCTGCAAGCGCGCCCAGAGGGGTGGTGCAAAGCATGCCAGCAAGCCCGCCGGCCGTCATGACATAGCCGATTTCGTCCGGCAGCCAGCCTTTGCTTTGCAAAAAAACTCCAAAAAATGGCCCCAGACCGTCACGTACGTCGGCCAGCGCAAAACAGAGCAAGGAAAGGAAGGTCAGGGATCGTGCCCTGGATTCGGTGTGCATAAGAAACTCGCGAGGATGGGATATTATAGCCTACGCACGATTCATATTTTATTTATTGAGGGTGTGCAAGAAAGATTATCAATAAAGAAAAATAGGGTTCATTCTGTCAGAACTGATTTGTCGATATGTCATTTACTGCCGTAAATATATTTATTTCTATCATGTTGCAGAGGATCAGTTTTTATACTTGCCTGTCTGTGGCTCTGCGATCCAGTCATGAGCCCGTTGCATTCCTGTTAGTATAGGCAGCTCGGCCTGAGGGGCACGACTGGGCCGGGATGACGGGGCCGGGATGCCTGATCGGGGAAGACATGCTTCTGGCCTGCGTGGCGGCTGTAGGGCCAGGCAACAAGCTGCCCTTGAAGGCAGCGCCCGCAGTTTACGCGCTTTACGGCATTCGTCTGATGCGCACGCATGGGGAAAGAATGTGGTATGCAGTATTTATCCAATGGATGTGGAGATCAAAGCCGCATTTCTGTGCATCTCGACGCAAAGGCGGTTGTTTTGCTTGTTGAAAAGTAGAGTAGTACCTTGAATATTGCTAAAAATAATTTTCTCTCCGCTTATGTTTTTATGTATTGTTTGTCGTGGAATTGATGGAGAAACATGGGCTGTTTAAAGTGCCATCAGACAGAGTTTTTATGGATAAAATATGATTTCAAACCTGAAATACAAGTCATACTATCGTATAATACCATGTTTTTTAATGTAATAAAATTACTGTTTCATGGCCTGGTATAGTGTGATACGCTCTTTGTAGGAAAACAGTTTCAGTAAATAACGTTTTTGTGTATTAAAATATAGATTGTCTTGTTTTCATCGCAAGTGACATCGCACGAAAACTCGTTGCAATAATTTGCTGGCTCTAATCTTTCAACTGAGTCGACCGATTTGGAAAGCAATACTTTCTCCAGGGTGAAGATATGAAAATTTCGCATAAGCTTTTGTGCATCAGTTGTGTTCCTTTGCTGGCCTTTTTAGTTTTAAGCGTCATCTACTCCCGCATCTGGAGTAATGAAAAAGACGCCATTGTTGAAATCAGGCATAACATTGACCTGGTTATTCCCACTTCGCACCTCATCCACGAACTACAGAAAGAGCGCGGCCTGACCAGCGCCTTTCTGGCTGGCGCGAACAGAAGCGACATGGACAGGCAACGCAAGCAAGTGGACGCCATTCTGGCCGATCTGCCCGCAACCATCAGCGCCGCCCCCCTGAGCGCCGAGCAGGTGCAGGATTTCAACGCCACGCTCAAAGAGGTGGCGGCCGTGCGCCAGAAGGTAGAGCAGGGCGGCAAGCCTGTGGATATGCTGGCTGCCTATACCGGCCTCATTGCCCGTGTAATGGAACATGAGAAAATCGTTGCCAATTTACGCAATTTTCTTGGCATCGACAAAATATTCACCACGGTGGAACTTCTGGAAAACGCCAAAGAAAGCGCTGGCCGGTTGCGCGCCGCTCTTTCCGGCGTGCTCACCGCAGACAAGGGCATAACGCTGGAAGCCTTTCAGCGGCTGGTGGCGCTCAAGGCCCAGATGGACGCCAATGTCTTTTCCAAGACAATGGTTTTGGTGCCCGAAGGGCGAAAAACTCTGAACGCAATGCAAAGCTCTCAGCCCTGGCAGGACGCCGACAAGGCTTTTTATGCCGTGCTGGCCCATTACGGGGAGGGCAACTTTGGTTTTTCCGGCGAGGTGTTCTTCAAGAACATGACGTCGATCATTGATACCATGGCCAACGTACGCGACATAGAGTTCGCCGCTCTCGAAAAAAACATGAACCAGACCTATGAGCAGGCATCCGCCACGCTCACCCGTATGTACCTTGTCATGGGTGGAGCGGTGCTGTTGATCCTGCTTATGGTTGTTTTGGTCATACGTTCCATCAATGGGCCCATCAGGACGCTCATCAACTATGCCAACGAGGTTGCCTCCGGCAGGCTTGACGTACCGCAGCTCACGGGCATGCGACACGAACTGGGGGCCTTGTGTACGGCCCTTAATATAATGATAGCCAATCTGGACAAAATGCTGCGCCAGTCCGAGCAGGCCAGCCAGCGCGCCCAGGAAGAATCGCAAAAAGCCCGTGTGGCCATGGAGCAGGCCGAAGAGGCCAAGATCAGGGCCGAGCGGGCCAAGGCCGAGGGCATGCTGGCGGCGGCGACCCAGCTTGAGGGCGTGGTGAAAGCTATGGGTGAAACAACGCAGACGCTTGAGGGGCATGTGCTCCGGGCCGAACGCGGAGCGGGCCAGCAGGCCTCGCATATTACGGAAACCGCAACCGCCATGGAAGAAATGAACGCCACCGTACTGGAAGTGGCCAGAAACGCGGGACAGGCCTCCGACGCTTCCGGCGCCACCCGTGAAAAGGCGGGCAGCGGGGCTTCCGTCGTGCATGAGGCCATTAACGGCATGGAAACCGTGCGCCAGCAATCGCTCAAGCTGCGGCAGAATATGGCGCAGCTGGATGATGACGCCAAGGGCATTACCCAGATTATGGGCGTCATTTCCGACATTGCGGACCAGACCAATCTGCTGGCCCTGAACGCCGCCATTGAGGCGGCCCGCGCTGGCGACGCCGGACGGGGCTTTGCCGTTGTGGCCGACGAGGTACGCAAGCTGGCCGAAAAAACCATGGCCTCCACCACGGAAGTGGGCCGGACAATCGCTGCTATCCAGGCCTCGGCCAGAGAAAGCACCAGTCAGATGGATGAGGCTGTGGTCTCTGTTGAAGAGGCGACCCGTCTGGTCAACCTGTCAGGCACAGCTTTGCAGGAAATCGTCAGCATGGCTGACGTCACGGCTGATCAGGTGCACGCCATTGCCACGGCCGCCGAGGAACAGTCGGCCACATCCGAGGAAATTAACCGCTCGCTGACGAATATCAACGGCATTTCCGGCGAAGTGGTCAACATCATGCACGAGTCTGCCAAGGCCGTGCAGGAGGTTTCCACCCAGGCTGATGTGCTTAATCGCCTGATGGAAGAAATGAAAAAATCAAGCTCCGTATAATATTATGAAATACGGGAAATAATCTGCGCTGCGGCGCGTGGACGCACAGGGAGATTCGGCAGTGTGAGTCTGACTGGCCGCACTGCAACCGCCAGTGATCACTGCACCTCCGGGATTGCCTGAAGCCCCAGGATTGCTGTTTTTCGCCGCCGTGCAGCAGTGTGCCGCCAGAGGCCTGGCTGATAGGCTCAGCGCAGATCGCGGGCTTTTGGCTAAAGGCTGAAGCCACGTCGTGCCGGTAACCGTTTTTGACTTTGGCCGAGCTTCAGGCCCTGGCGGCTCTGGATCAGGCGGGCTGGGAAAGGCCGCCCGCTCACGAAAGAACCTGTTGCGCCAAAAGCACAAGAGTTTCGCCTGGGAATATGGCCGACCGTTAACTGATCCGTTCAAATCCTTATGTAGACAGAAAGGGCGCTTAAAAGCGCCCTTTCTTTGTCTGTGTCCAGGGATGAGGTAGGCTCGCCTGGTTCTGATTTGCTATAAAAATGAATCTGTTGCCCGCTTGCTATCCCTGTGACAAATAGTCCGTAACTTCCTTGAAAGCTGCCTTTCCGCCCAGCAGCACGCCTCCATATCCTCCGCCCGGCGAGCCCCAGGCGCTGGCAAGATACACGCCCGGCACCTTTGTTTTGTTGGGCAAACGGGTCATGAAGGAGTTGTCGACACTCTGGTTGTAGCCATAGAGCGCGCCACCCGGATTGAGCGTGAAGCGGTAATTGGTCAATGGCGTGGAGCTTTCGCTCATGATAATCATGCTGGACAGACCGGGAATGGCCAGCTTTTCGGCCTGAGCGATGAGCAGGTTGGTCAGTTCCTGTTTCTTTTTGTCATAGGCAGGGCTGTTGCCCGCCAGATAATCCGCCTCCATCTCTTTCCATACGTCTTGCGAGCAACTGGCCACTATGCTGAGGCTCGTGCAGCCCTCTGGAGAAAATCCCTTCTCCAGATTGTCGTAAACCATGAGCGAAAAACCTGACTTGTCAAAATTGGCCTGCATGGCTTCCTTGTAATTGGCGTCCAAGTCCACGCTGGCGTAGTAGGAAACTTCGGGGTACGGGAACTGTTTGGTAATGTCCCGGTCAAGTCCAAGCCACACGATGACGCTGCCGGGGCTGAAGGAATAGGTATTCAGCTTGTCGCTCTCTTCTTTGGCAACGCTTCCCTGCGGCAGGAGCTTGTTGAAAACCTGCGGCGCGCTGGCGTTGCACACCACGGCCTTTGCCTTGAATTCCCGCCCGTCGGTGGTTTTGACGCCTGCCGCTTTTCCATTGGCAAGCACTATGGATTCAACCCTGGCTCCATAGCGCACTTCGCCGCCAGCAGCCGTGACAACCCCGGCCAGCGCGTTTGACAATGTTTGCGACGTGCCCTTGATATAGGAACCGCCGCTTTCAATGTAGTCGCCCGTGGGTTCCAGGTAATAGAAGGCCGAGAGGCGCGAAGGCGGCAGGCCGTAGTAGCTGCAGCTTTGCCCCAGAAGAGCCTTGAGCCGGGGGTCATGTATATGAGCGTCAAGAAGCTGCCCCACCGTCTTGTCCCTGATGTCCCACAAAGTGGGGAACAATTGTGGGAAGCGCGCCTCGTCCGATGCGGACAGCCCTTTGGCCAGAGCCGCAGATTCATCCATGACACGTTGCCACATCCCAAAATAGTCATTCAGGCCCTGGCGCTCGGCCGGGAACATGTCCGTCATCTGCCATTTGAACCCTTCAAGGCCGCATTTGGCGGGAATATCCACCGCCAGATCAGGGAAGCGTGAAGACCATGCGTGCGGATGGTCGATCAACTCCAGCTTGTCCCAGATGCCGAGGTCATCCAATAACGCCTTGGTATCTCCAGATCCGAGCACGGAAGAATGCAGAGAAACCTCGCACAAAAAATCACCCTTGTCCGACCCGCGCAGAAAAGACGTGGCATAGCCCCCGGGCACATCATACTGCTCAAGCAACAGTACCTTGAATCCATTTTTTGCCAGATAAGCAGCGCTGGTCAATCCTCCCAAGCCCGCTCCTACAACAATGGCATCGTAGGCGCCATCTTCTGTTTTTGGTGCTGCTCCTGCGAATTTCCATCCTACCAATGAGCTAGCAGCTGCAATGGCGGATAATTGAAGGAAAAATCTTCTGTCCATAAAAACTCCTAGCGTAATATTGGTATGATTGAATGGTATAAGAAATGCGTCGCATGTCAACAATTAGAAACATGAAATATATTATAAAAATAGTATGTTATGGGATGTATTCGCCTAAATTAAAGAGATCTGATCCTGATGCGTCACGTTCTTGCATGGCATGAAATCTGTTCAGATCGCTGTTGTAAAAAGCCGTGCTGACGTTCAAGATGTAAGTGGCGTACAATGCCTGGCGCACAGCATTCCATAGTAGATTATTCCGCCCATAAGTTAGTGTTCATGGCAGGGGAGCACACGAATATAACAAAATATGTTCACTCAGATTTTGTGGCGGCAAGCCAAAAATGAAAAAAATGAATCTGCACTGGCTTGCAAAAAACAGTTGCAAGAGAGCGGCAAGCCCAGGGAAAGTGCGGCACAATGAAGGGGTATGAAGCGGGCAGGGCGGTCAATGCCCTGGGGCGATGTCCGACAAAAAACGCAAATAAAAACCCCTTTGGGCAAAGCCTCAAAGGGGTATTGGTTCTCTTGGGTGGATTGTGGGATAAGTGGGATAAAACGAAAAGATAAGCAGAGTTGCGCAGGCGTAGCCTGCCGTCAGCCTCCGGACTGCAGAATAAGCATTTGGCGGAGACGTATAGGGGTCGAACCTACCACAGACCGTAAAGCCTGCCACCGGTTTTGAAGACCGGGCGCCACACCGGTGACGAAACGTCTCCGCATAATTCCCTGTATGTTAAGCGAAAATGAAAAACCCCGCAAGTGGCAGGGCGCGATCTTTTCAAAGTGTCTTTTTGCCATTGCCAAACCATAAGCAGGCATTATATGTGAAAAAAGGTAATGCCGGTGAGCGTGGAGTCCGTCCATTTGACAGCGGCTACGTGCAGGTAGTATTTCTCTGCTTGCGTGGGCCTATATCTGGGTCCTGGCCGCGCGTTGCTGCGCGCGGAAAACGTAATGGAGGCAATGTTGAACCAGATGAGTCGCAACCTGATGCTATGGGCTATTATCGTCCTGGCGATGGTTATGCTTTTTAATATGTTCCAGCAGCCGCAGGGCGTAATGCAACGGGTGCCTTATTCAGACTTTCTGAATCAGGTCGAGGGCGGGCAGATACTGTCTGTTACGATGCAAGGTCACACGCTCACAGGTAAAACATCAGACGGCAAAACTGTTCAGACATATGCTCCGCAGGATCTGGGGCTCGTCAACCGCCTTATTGAAAAAAAGGTGGAGGTCAAGGCAGAACCGCCTGAAGAACAGCCCTGGTATATGACCCTGCTGGTTTCGTGGTTCCCCATGCTGCTTCTTGTGGGCGTGTGGATTTTCTTTATGCGCCAGATGCAGGGCGGCGGCGGCAAGGCCATGAATTTTGGCCGTTCCAAAGCGCGTATGCTCAGTCAGGACAGCGCACGGGTCACTTTTGCCGATGTGGCCGGGATCGATGAGGCCAAGGACGAACTGGCCGAAGTTGTGGAGTTTTTGTCCAACCCCAAAAAATTTACCCGCCTTGGCGGGCGCATTCCCAAGGGCGTGTTGCTTGTGGGGCCTCCAGGCACGGGCAAGACCCTTCTTGCGCGAGCCGTGGCTGGTGAGGCGGGGGTTCCCTTCTTTTCCATTTCCGGTTCGGACTTTGTGGAAATGTTTGTGGGCGTGGGCGCTTCGCGCGTGCGCGACCTTTTTGTGCAGGGCAAGAAAAATGCCCCCTGCCTTATCTTTATTGACGAAATTGACGCCGTGGGCCGTCAGCGCGGAGCTGGGCTCGGCGGCGGGCACGACGAACGCGAACAGACCCTGAACCAGATGCTGGTTGAAATGGACGGTTTTGAAAGCAATGAAGGCGTTATCCTCATTGCCGCCACCAACCGTCCCGACGTGCTGGACCCGGCCTTGCTGCGCCCCGGCCGTTTCGACCGTCAGGTGGTCGTGCCCACGCCCGACCTGCGTGGCAGACGCCGCATCCTTGAAGTCCACACCAAGCGTACGCCCCTGGCTGGCGACGTGGATCTGGACGTTCTGGCGCGCGGCACACCCGGTTTCTCCGGCGCGGATCTGGAAAATCTGGTCAACGAAGCGGCTTTGCAGGCCGCCAAGCTGAACCAGGACAGGCTGGACATGCACGACTTTGAATATGCCAAGGACAAGGTGCTCATGGGCCGCGAGCGTCGCAGCCTTATCTTGTCCGATGATGAAAAGCGCATCACCGCCTATCATGAGGGTGGCCACGCCCTGGCGGCCCGTCTGCTGCCTGGGTCGGACCCGGTGCACAAGGTCACCATCATCCCGCGCGGCCGCGCCCTTGGCGTGACCATGCAGCTGCCCGAAGAAGACCGCCACGGCTATTCGCGTTCATATCTGCGCAATACCCTTGTGGTGCTGCTGGGTGGCCGTGTGGCTGAAGAGCTTATTTTTGACGATATCACCACCGGCGCTTCCAACGACATTGAACGCGTCACGCGCATGGCCCGCAAGATGGTGTGCGAGTGGGGCATGAGCGAAGCCGTCGGCACGCTGGCCATCGGTGAAACAGGTGAAGAAGTCTTCATCGGGCGCGAATGGGTGCAGAACAAGAACTTCAGCGAAAGCACCGCGCGTCTGGTTGACTCTGAAGTCAAGCGCATTGTCGATGAAGCGCACGAGCGCTGCAGAGAACTGCTCAAGGACAATGAAGAAGTACTGCACCGCATTGCGCAGGCCCTGCTTGACCGCGAAACCATCACGGGCGAAGAGCTTGATCTTCTGTTGGAAGACAAGGAACTGCCGCCTCTGGACAACAATGGCAAGCCCATAAAGTATTCCGAAGCGCCGAGCCGTCCCAATAAAGGCAGCGGAAATGGCAAGAGCGGCGATGTCGCTGATGCTGCTGGCGCTTCTGCCAGCAAGCCTGCCGAGTTCACGCTTGAGCCTGACCCGGTGGACGGTTCCGTTGCGCCGCATGAAGCGCCCACATCGGCCGGGGGCGTTGAACCCCAGTCCGGCGAAGCCGCAGACCAGAGCGATAAAGACGACAACAAGCGACAGCAGTAATGAAAAATGCATTCCCGGAGGCGTCGGTAGAGGACGCAACCTGGTACGTTAAGGGGGGGCGGGCGTTAAAGACGCCTTCCCCCTTTGGCGTTATGGGCATTGTCAATCTTACGCCAGATTCCTTCTACGATGGGGGCGTGCACCACATGCCGCCCGCCGGTCTTGAGCATGCCCTGACCCTGATTGAGCAGGGCGCGGACATTCTGGATCTTGGCGCAGAATCCTCACGGCCTGGCGCGGCCGAGTTGCCGCCGGAGGCAGAAATACAGCGCCTTGCGCCCGTGCTTATGGGACTGCGCCGCCATGCCCCCTGGACAACCGTTTCGGTCGATACCTACCATGCGGCCACAGCCGCGGCTGCTCTGGATCTGGGGGCGGTCATAATCAACGATATCTCAGCCTGCGCCTTTGATCCCGGTCTTTTGGACGTGCTTGTGCAATACAAGCCGGGCTATGTGCTCATGCACAGCCAGGGACGTCCGGAGACCATGCAGCAAAACCCTCGCTATGATGATGTCCGGCGTGAAGTTCGGGAGTTTTTTGAGCGCAACCTTGCACGTCTGGTACGGGCAGGGCTGCCGGAAAACCGCATTGTGCTTGATCCTGGCATAGGGTTTGGCAAGACCCTGGCGCACAATCTCGAACTGCTGGCTCACCCTGAAGACTGGCTCGGCTTTGGAAGGCCCGTACTTATGGCCCTGTCTATGAAGTCGGTCTTCGGCGGCCTGCTGTCACTGCCGCCGTCGCGTCGCGGCGCCGCCACCGTGGCTGCCACGGCGCTTCTGTGGGCCAGGGGCATATTCTGGCACAGGGTGCACCATGTGGCTGAAGCCAGGCAGGCGCTTGCGGTAGCCACAGCTTTTGGTGGATCATAACTCATAATAATCATTGCTCAAACAGAGTAAAAGCATGGCATGCGTCCGCGGTCATTCACAAACAACATTCAATGCCGTGCGAAAATCCGGAACCTTTTTGACGGTATTCGTGACGAGCCTGTGCTGCTGTCTGATTGCGGTGTTTTTTCTTGTGCAGCGTCGGGCGCAGGTGGAATTCTCCCGTCTGGAAAACATCATCCTGGCGCAAAGGGATGATCTGAGGGCGGATCTCTCCGGCCTGCTTTTCAAAGCGCGGGCCCTGGCCGCTCTTGTCGTCCATAATGACGGGCAGGTGGCCGGTTTTGACGACGTTGCCCAGTATCTTTCCCATACCGAGCACATGGATATCCTGGGTGTGGCTCCTGCCGGGGTCATCTCCTATGTGTATCCCCTGAAGGGGCATGAAGCCCTGTTGGGAATGAACCTTCTCGATCCCCCGTATGGTGAAGCCACTGTCGCTTCACGCAGTCATGAGGACATCAGTGTTTTCGGCCCGCTGCAACTGCCTGACGGCACGAAGGCGCTGGTGGGGATTCTGCCGGTGTTCTTGAAGGATGGCGACGGTCAGGACAGGTTCTGGGGTATGGCCTTCATTGCGCTCAAGTTCCCGCAGCTACTTGATGTTGCCGATCTTGACCTGATTGAAAAGCAGGGTTTGAGCTATGACATCCTGTACTTCGATCGCCAGAAACATGAGTGGATGTCCATTGCCGCCAGTGCCCGCCCTTTTGATGAAGACGCGCCGCACATGAACATGCCTTTACAGATTTTCGACGCCAACTGGCAGTTTCGCATCTCCTACAATGAAGCATGGCACGGATTTTTTGAAAACTGGTTCTATATTTTTTCCGCCGCGCTGCTCAGCCTTTTGCTTGCCTCGCTTGCCCAGAAAAACCGGGACCTGGCCGAAGCCCACTGCCGCCTTGAAGAAATGGTGTATAAAGACACGCTTACCGGCGCCTTCAACAGGCGCGGGCTTTTTTATACCATGGCGGCCCGTGCGGTGGAAGAACAAGGTGAAAAATTCATATTGTATTACTTAGACTTAGATCGCTTTAAAGCTATTAATGATACCTATGGACATAAAGCTGGCGACCGAGTATTGCAACATTTCGCGGCTGTCATACAGTCCGTCGCGCCGCCAGGCAGTGTGTTTGCCCGCATGGGCGGCGACGAGTTCATTCTGGTGCTGTTCAGCGGGTACACAGATGCGCAGATGACTGCCGCGCTGGACAGGGCCGCCGCAACCCTGGCAAACGGTCTGCCCGACGAAGGGCTGGACGAGCCTATCATTTTCAGCGTGGGCAGGGCAGGCTATCCTGAAAACGGGAAGACGCTTGACGAGCTGCTTTCACGGGCCGACAAGGCCATGTATCTGGATAAGGAACGCCGTCGGGGGCATACGCGGCAGGTCGCCCGGTAGGGGTGCTCCGCAGGCTGTCGTTCAGGCGAAAATGTGTGAAAACGGAAGGGACGAACTGCCCGGCGTCATGGCCTGGCGGGCGCGGCCATACAAGTTCTGATATCTTCAGGTCAAGGATCATAAACGGTGCTGGACAATATACCCATTGAATGGCGCGATCTTCTGGATATAGGCGTGGTCAGCGTGCTTTTGTACCAGCTTATCCAGTTGGTGCGCGGCTCGCGCGCCCTGGCTGTACTAACCGGCCTTGGCGTGCTGACCCTCCTGTTCTTTTTTGCCAAGGCCATGGGGCTGTATACGCTGAACTGGCTATTACAGCATATCTTCAGCTCCCTTTTCATTCTTATTGTGGTCATTTTTCAATCCGACATCCGGCAGGCCTTGGGCGAAATGGGCACACGACGTCTGTTCCGCCGAAAACAGCTTTTGAAAGACGGTGTTGAAGAAGTGGTCATGGCCTGCGTGGAAATGGCCCGCCTGCGTGTGGGCGCTCTTATTGTGGTTGAGCGCAGCATGCGCCTTGGCGATATGATCAAGCGCGAAGGCGTGCGCGTTGACGCGCAGCTTTCACGTCAGCTGCTCATGAACATTTTTTATCCCAAGGCCCCTCTGCACGACGGCGCTGTGGTCATCAGCAACGGCAGACTTATGGCCGCCGCCTGCATCCTTCCCCTGGCCGAGGCCAAGGGGCAGAGCTTCGGCACCCGCCACAGGGCGGCTCTCGGAGTAACCTTAGAAACTGACGCTGTAACCATTGTCGTTTCAGAAGAGCGGGGCGAAATTTCTGTGGCCATGAAGGGCGAACTTATGCGCGCCCTGGATGCCACCCGTTTGCGTGAGGTTCTCAATGAAGTTCTTTAGTTCCTCCCGGCGTTCGCCGCACCTTATGTCCATGCTGGTGGCCGTTCTGGCTGCCGTGAGCATGTGGTACGTGGTCAGCGTGCGTGAGCGCGTTGAAGCACAGCTTGAAGTCACTCTGGACTATTACGGCATACCGTCCAACCTCGTGATCACCGATGGCCTCATAAACAAGGTTCTGATTCGTCTGCGCGGGCCGGAAACCCTGTTGCGATCCGTGACGCAGGGCAAGCTGATTCAGGCTGTTGACCTTTCCCATATCAAAAAGGGCGTTACTGTGGTGCCCCTGACCGCCGAACATCTGGGTCCGGGCTTTCGCGCCTTTGAGCTCATAGACGTGCAGCCGCCCCGCATTGTGGTTAAGGCTGACAACCTGATAGAACGCTCGGTGCCTGTTCGTGTCGCTGTGGGTTCGTCCCTGAGCAACGGCGCGCTGACGGTGGAAAACGTCAAAGTCAGCCCGTCCAATGTGGTTTTGCGCGGGCCCGAGGCCGTGGTGGAAGACATCACCAGCGTGCCTGTGTCCATTCAGGCGGACGCCAAGGCCGCCGGCAGCACTGTGCAGCAGGTGGTTACGCTGGACACGCCGGGACTCGTCACCCCTCTGCCGCCGACGGTCAAGGTGCAGTACAGCATCACAAGCGGCCGCTCTGAGATAACCCATAGCTGCAAGGTGGAAATTCTGGCTGAAAACCGCCGTCAGTACACGGTGACGCCAGCGGAAGTCACCGTGCACATTGAGGTGCCGGAGGCTCTGGCCAAAAATGCCCAGTATCTCAAGCAGCTGGAAGCCACGGTCAGCCCGCCCGATATGGTGGAAGGGGAGAGCCGCAAGGTTGAGATACGCTTTCGCCTGCCGGAGGGCATGACGCTCTTGAACCCTGGCACAGAAGAAGTTACGGTAAGCCGGAAGAAAAAATAGCCCGGCCTCCCGGCAGGTTGCAGGGGGTTGGAGGCCGCTTTGCGGCCTGAAGGAGATGGCATGGCCGATCGTCTTTTCGGCACCGATGGTTTGCGCGGTACGGTCAATAATTATCCGATGACCGTGGATGTGGCCTTGCGTCTGGGTCTGGCCGCCGGGGTGCGCTTCCGGCGGGGGCAGCATCAGCATAAGGTGGTTATCGGCAAGGACACGCGCCTTTCGGGCTATATGTTCGAATCAGCCCTCACGGCCGGTCTGTGCGCGGCGGGTATGCAGGTCATCATGACCGGGCCGCTGCCGACGCCCGCCATATCGTTTCTGACGCGCAGCATGCGGGCGGATCTTGGCGTGGTTATCTCGGCTTCGCACAATCCTTTTCATGACAATGGCATCAAGTTTTTTGACGCCGATGGCTACAAGCTGCCCGACCTGGCTGAGGATGAAATATCGGCCATGGTGCTGGACGAAGGCTTCTCCTGGCCCTATCCCGATTCCCGCGGCGTGGGCCGGGCCACCAAGATCGAGGACGCCGGCGGCCGGTATATAGTGTATACCAAGAGCTGTTTTCCGGCGCATCTGACGCTGTCCGGCCTCCGCATTGTGGTGGACTGCGCCAACGGCGCCAGCTACAAGGTGGCCCCCCTGGCTCTTGAAGAGCTTGGAGCCGAGGTCTTCCGTATCGGTACAAGCCCTGACGGCACCAATATCAACGAGCATTGCGGCTCCCTCCATCCTGAAGTGGTGGCCGCCAAGGTTCGTGAGGTGCGGGCAGACGTGGGTCTGGCGCTGGATGGCGATGCCGACCGTCTTATCGTTGTGGATGAGCGCGGCGTTATTCTGGACGGCGACCAGATCATGGCCCTTTGCGCCCAGGCCATGATGGCCAGGGGCGAGTTGCCGGGCAATCTGCTGGTGGCCACAGCCATGAGCAATATGGCCCTGGAAATCTTTATGAGCGAGCATGGCGGCCGCCTTTTGCGCACCAAGGTGGGCGACAGGTACGTCATGGAAGCCATGCGCCGTGAAGGGGCCATGCTCGGCGGCGAACAGTCCGGGCATCTTATTTTCCACAAGTACAGCACAACGGGCGACGGCCTGCTGGCCGCCCTGCAGATACTGCGCATCATGCGCGAAAAAGAGCGCCCCCTTTCCGAACTGGCTGGCCTGCTGACGCCCTTTCCGCAAAAGCTCATCAACGTGCGGGTTGAAAAGCGTCTGCCCTTCGAAGAACGCCCGGCCATTGGCGAAGCCGTGGCACAGGTGGAGAAGGAGCTGGGCGGACGCGGCAGGGTGCTTTTGCGCTACTCCGGCACTGAAGCCCTCTGCCGTGTGATGGTGGAAGGCGAAAATGCGGACAAGGTGCGTGAATACGCCGAAGATCTGGCGCAGGTGGTTGCGCGCGAGCTGCGTTAGAACGTTTTTTCCTTAAAAAAGGGCGCATGCTCTGGCGCTGCATGTGAGTGCAGCGCCAGCCATATGGCGCGGTTCTGCCGAAAATCGTATTTTCGGCAGAATGCCAAATTGAGATATGAAGCATTTGATAGGTAATCTGATCCAGAGCCGGTCAACGTTGAAAAAGGCTTTTCAAAGCTTTTGGCGCGCCCGCAGCGGCGCGTAACAGCGCGGCCAGGCGGCGTTTACGCCATTACGGCGAGGTTTTTACATCGTTGTCGGCTCACAGCGTCGCCAGCGCAATGGCAACGTGAAACAGCGCTGACGGCGGGCGGAATTCTGGTTATTTTGAGCAGGCTACGAATGAAATGGATTGACTGCTCTGCAGGGATTTTCAGGAAAACCCTTGCCACGAAATGCGAACAGGCAGGCTTTTGCCTGCCGTACATGCGCATTTCAAGTGTTAAATGCTCTAGTTGTCAGGCCACTGTGCCCAAAAATGGAACGGCGCAGCGGATTTGCCGTGGATGCCGGGATGGTGCGGCGGCCCCGCATCGGTCGTGGTTGCCTGCGACGCAAGTTTCGCATCCCTATGATCCGCGCCGCTGCACTTCGGTTGTTGCATCCGTTCCAGTTTTGACCGAATATATAGCAAGCTAAACAAACAGCGGAGGCGAGCATGAAGGATATTCGCAAGGTTATTATTCCCGTAGCCGGATGGGGTACGCGCTCATTGCCTGCGACCAAGAATATTCCCAAGGAAATGCTGCCCATCTACAATAAGCCTGTCATCCAGTATGTGGTTGAGGAGGCCCAGAAGGCCAATATCCAGGACGTGATCTTTGTAACCAACCGCGACAAGAGCGTTATTGAAGACCATTTTGACTACAACCTGCAGCTGGAATCCGTGCTGGAACGCGCCGGAAAGCTGGACAAGCTTGCCGAAGTGCGCCAGGTGGCTGAAATGGTCAACATCATGTCCGTGCGCCAGAAAAAGCAGCTTGGCCTTGGCCATGCGGTGCTCTGCGCGCGCGAGCTTGTGCGTGATGATCCCTTTGCCGTCATGGTGGGCGACGACCTCATGTTTGGCGGAGTGCCCGGCATCGCGCAGCTTATTGAAGTGGCCATGGCGGAAAAAATGCCCGTCATCGGCGTTATGGAAGTTCCGTGGGAAAAGGTCAGCCGCTACGGCATCATCGAAGGCGATGAAGTGGCCCCCGGCGTGTTCAGGGTCAAGAATATGGTGGAAAAACCCGCCAGAGAAAAAGCGCCTTCCCGCATGGCCATTGTGGGACGCTATGTGCTTACTCCCGATATTTTTGACTATCTTGAAAAAGTCACCCCTGGCCATGGGGGTGAAATTCAGTTGACCGACGCCCTTCAGGCTCTGGCTCAGGACAAGGGCATGATGGCGGTGCGTATGTCAGGCATGCGCTTTGACGCTGGCGACTGGGCCGAATTTTTGACGGCCAATATTTATTTTGCCCTTCAGGATGAAGAATTGCGCTACGATTTGCTGAATCTGCTCAAAAATTTTGTGCAATTTCACTAGGATAGTTTTATTGGGGGATGTTTTGTGGGGGAGGGACCCTTTTGCAAAAGGGTCTCCTCTCACACGCCCCACGCCCTAAAACTCTTATGGCATTTCAGCATAGCACAAAATGTTTTTAAATCCGAAACTGGGGCGCCAGAGACGACGCCCTCCAGGCATCACGCCATTTCAGAGTGTCTCTACTCAAAACATTTCACCTTGAAAAATCTCTGGCGTCTGTGCGCCGTCTGACAGGGCGCAGTGTGCCCCAGTAGATGACTGCCTTTCATTTATTCTCCATCGGGCCGTGATTTTTGCGGCCGGGGGAGGCTTGCTTTCCCCCCGGTATTGGTTAACTCTGCCCCACATGTACGCCAGCATCGCTCTTCTGAGTCCCCCATACGCTACCCTGAGCTACGCTCTGCCGCCGGAATTTCCTCAGGATTTCTGGCGGCCCGGCCTGCGTGTGGCCATACCCCTTGGGCGGGGCGAAAAGGCCGCCCTGCGCGCCGGGGTGGTGCTTGAAACCAGCGACAACCTTGATTTGCCCGAGGGCGTGGCCTGCAAGAGCGTTTGCTGGCCCCTTGAAGAGCAGCCCCTGCTTACAGCCGATCTTTTGGCTCTTGCCCAAGACCTCGCCCTGCGGCAGGCGTTGAGCCCCGGGCATATCCTTGGCCATGCGCTGCCGCAGGGCCTGCGTCTCACGCGGGTGCGGCTGCGGCTCCTGCATGAAAAGGGTGCGGCCTCATGGCCGCTGGCCCGCATCCGTGGGGCGGATGATGCCATGCGGCGCGAGCTTGCGCAGGCTTTGGCCCAGGGCGCGGCAAGACTGCTGCCCCCAGGATCAGACGCTGCCAGCGAAGAATTTTGCGTCCTGCGTGTGGACCCGCCCTGGCCAGTGCGTGCTTCGGCGTCGCGGCAGCTGGAGGTGTTGGAATATTTGCTTGAGCACGGGGCCGTGAGCCGTCGCAATCTTACCCGTGCCCTGGGGCAGGGCGTCAGCACGCCCTTGCAATCTCTTTTGTCTGCGGGGCACGTTGCGCTGACGCGGCAGGACGCCGAAGATGAAGTGGAAGCCGTGGAGCAAAGCCTTTTGCCGCCTCCGCCCGCGCCCTTTAGCCTCAATGACGATCAGGCCGCTGCCTTGAGCGACATGAAGGCCGCGCTTGAGGCGGCCCAGCGGGAAAAAAAGGCGGCTTCGCGCCTGCTCTACGGCGTGACCGGCAGCGGCAAAACCGCCGTATATCTTGATCTGGCCCGAGCCTGCCTTGCGGCGGGCAAAAGCGTGCTCCTGCTCGCGCCGGAAGTGGCGCTGGCCTACAAGCTGCGGCGTGACGCCAGTTGCGCTTTGCCGGACGTTCCGCTTTTTTTCCATCACGGCTATCAGTCGCCGGCCCGGCGTGAGGCGACATACAGGCAACTGGCGGCCCGGCAGGAGCCCTGCCTTGTGGTGGGCACGCGCTCGGCCCTGTTTTTGCCTGTGCCGCATCTGGCCTGCGTGGTGCTGGATGAGGAGCATGACGCATCCTTCAAGCAGGACGAGAGTCTTGCCTACCAAGCCAAGGAAGTGGCCTGGTTCCGCATGGCCCAGACCCACGGTCTGCTGGTACTGGGATCGGCCACGCCCGATCTGAAAACATTTCACGCTGCGGAAAGCGGCTTGCTGCCTGTGCTGCGTCTGCCCCGGCGCGTGGGCGGGCGCGACCTGCCCCCGGTTGAACTGGTGGACATCAGTTTGCTTTCACCCGCCGCCACGGCAGAGGGCGGACTTCTGGCCCCGCAGAGCGAGCAGGCCCTGCAGGCGGCCATCAGCAGGGGAGAGCAGGCTGTGGTTCTGCTCAACCGCCGTGGCTACGCCCCGCTCATGTACTGTCTTGACTGCGGGCGCACGTTGCGCTGCCCGCACTGCGAAATAGGCCTGACCTACCATAAGGGACGCGAAAAGCTGGTCTGCCACTATTGTGGCTACTCCCGGCCATTTCCGTCTCCCTGCCCGGAGTGCAAGGGCATGAATTTTCTGCCCATGGGTGAGGGTACAGAGCGCCTTGCCGAGCGCCTGAGCGTGCTGGCAGGCGGGCCTGTGCTGCGTCTGGACAGGGACAGCACGCGGCGTCCGGGGCGGATGGAAGAGATTCTGGCGGCCTTCGCCCGGCAGGAATCCCCCATTCTTGTGGGCACGCAGATGCTTTCCAAGGGGCACCACTTTCCCAACGTGACCCTGGCGGTGATTGCAGACGGCGACCTCGGGCTCAACCTGCCCGACTACCGCGCGGCAGAGCGCACGTTTCAGTTGCTGGTGCAGTCGTCCGGCAGGGCGGGGCGGGGCGACAAGGCCGGGCAGGTGCTTATCCAGACGCGCGACGTGAACCACTACTGCTGGCAATATGTGCGCGAGGCCGATTATGAGGGGTTTTACGCCGCTGAACTGGCCCGCCGCAAACTGCGGAAGTATCCGCCCTTTGTGCGCCTGGCGCTCATCCGCATTTCCCACGCGGTGGAGGACAGCGGCGGCGCGGCTGCCCTGAGCGATCTGGCCGCCGCCATGCGTGGCAGGGCGGCGGAGCTTGGCCTGCAACTGCTGGGGCCTGCCCCTGCGCCGCTGGCCTTGCTGCGGGGCCGCCGCCGTTATTCCTGCCTTGTGAAAGGGCAGGATTGGCAGGCCATACGCGCTCTGTATTTTTTTGCCTCAACACAAAAATCTACCAAAAACCTACGACTTTTTCTTGACCTTGATCCTGTAAATATGTTGTGAATGGCAATTGCATTTTGCAGGCTGTTAGTGGGGCTGGCCGTCTTCCCGTACCGGGAACCAGGACGGCTGTTTATCCAGTGTTGTCCGCCCGTCTGAGGGCAATTTCAAACCGTTCGCAAGAATGGCTTGTCTGGCGGCGTCTGGTGAGTTCTTGAGTACAGGCCGTTACGGCTCAAGGCACAGGGGGGAAGGATGAAGGTTTTTCGCGCATTGGCGCTGTTGCTGGCGCTGGTTTTCTGCTGTTCGGCCACTGTTCGGGCCGAGGGTTTCGCGCTCAATGAATGGAGCGCGCGCGGCGTGTCTCTTGCTGGCGGCCTCATAGGGCGCGCCGACGATGTTTCCACCCTCGCCTACAACGCGGCGGGCATAACCCAGGTACCCGGCACCCATATTATGGGCGGACTGGCCTTCATCGCGCCTATGGGCACTATTGTGGCCGATTTGGACGCAGGCGGGACAAAGTACACCTCCACCAAGCCCGATGTGTGGATAGCCCCGCATGGCTTTGTCAGCCACCAGCTGAATGACAATGTCTGGCTGGGGTTTGCCTCCTTCAGCCGTTTTGGTCTGGGCAATTCCTTCGACAGCAATTGGGTCGGCAAATACAATATGTATGACATCGGCCTGAAAACCATGTCCTTTGTTCCCACTCTGGCCTATAAGGTCAATGACACGCTTTCCCTGTCCGTGGGCGCTGAAGTCATGAACGCCCATGTTTACAGGGGCAACAAGATTCCTACTTACAATCCCTCTGTGTCTCCTAGGATTTTTGATAATGACTTGCAGCTTGAAGGCAGCGGCTGGGGGGTTGGCGCGCACCTTGGCATGCACATGCGCTTCAATGACCAGTGGTCCATGGGACTGTCGTACAAGAGCCAGGTTACGCTCAATCTTTATGGCGACGTGGATTTCAGCTATGAGGGAGGCAACTATCTCCCCCAGGCAGGCAATCTGCCGGTGGCCCGGGACCGCGACGCCAACGCCACCTTGCAGCTACCCGACTCCATCGCCTGGGGTCTTTCATATAAGCCACTTGAAAATTTGAGTTTTGAAGTGGGCACGGTCTTTACCCGCTGGTCCACCTATAATGCCCTGAACATTAACATGGGCAACGACTATTCCTCGGTCAACAACAAGGAATGGCGTGACGGCTGGAATTTCAACGGCAGCGTCGAGTACAAGCCTCTGGACTGGTGGAGCCTGCGCGCTGGCGTCGCCTATGAAACCCCCGTGGTTAATGAAAGCTACAGCGACTACATGATGCCCACCAATGGCCGCACCATCATGAGCCTGGGCACTGGCGTCACCTGGAACAACTGGACCCTCGATCTTGCTTATGCCCATTTGTGGATCTACCCTGTGGACTATGACACTACCACGTCCTCCGGCATCCATACCGGTGGCATCAAGGGCGGGCACTCTGAAAATGTGCAGGCAAACATTTACATGTTCTCGGTAGGATACACGTTCTAACGTACATTTTTTTTCAAAGCGCTGCTACGGCCCTGAAAGACCGTATCAATCTGATTGAATATTATGCCCCGATCTGGCGCTGCCAGACCGGGGCATTCTTTTTTTGGGCTTTACTCAATCGCCATAGTCGTGTGAAACTGGAGCAAACTGCCTTTGCGGATACACGCTCTCAACTGTTTGGAAAGCCCGCATCGGCGCGCATCAGCGCAAAATGCCGTGTTTGCGTCCCGAGGGCGAGTTTCAGGCCTTGGAGCCGTCAGGCAATTTCAGGGTGAACCGGCTTTGGCCGTGTCGTGAGGTTGATGACGGCAAAAGCAGGCGCTTTCAGGGGGCGTTGCCGCATGGCTGTGTTTTTTGCATTTTCTACGGTCGTTGGCTGCACGGCGTAATCCCGCGTTTCAGATGATGGATAGCGCTGGCGACCACGCGCAACCCAAAACCAAAAGGATGATGTTGCCATGAGAAAGCACGTAAAAGCCAATGTCAGCTGGGTTGGTTATATAGACTGGGAATTGAAACACTTTCACGGAGACGAATATTCCATCATCAATGGTTCAAGCCAGAACGCCTATCTGGTTGAAGAAGAAAAAACCGTACTCATTGATACGGTATGGGCGCCGCATCGGTTTGAGTTTATTGAAAATCTTAAGTCAGAAATTGACCTCGCAAAACTTGACTGCGTGGTGGCCAATCACGGTGAAGTGGATCATTCCGGCGCGCTGACAGAGCTTATGAAGGAACGCCCTGATTTGCCCATTTACTGCACGGCCAATGCCGTTAAAAGCCTTGAGGGGCAATACGGAAAGCACGGCTGGAATTTCAATGTGGTAAAAACCGGCGATACCCTTGATATAGGCAATGGCAAAAAGCTCGTATTCGTCGAAATGCGCATGCTGCACTGGCCTGACAGCATGGCGACCTACCTCACCGGAGACAATATACTTTTCTCTAATGATGCCTTTGGTCAGCACTTTGCCGTTGAAGGGCTTTTTAACGACAAGGCCGACCAGTGCCTGCTTGAAAAAGAGGCAATGAAATACTATGCCAATATCCTGAATCCCTTTTCTACCTTTGTGACTAAAAAACTTGAAGAAATTACCAGTCTGAACATTCCCATAGACATGATAGCCCCAAGCCATGGCGTCATCTGGCGCGACAACCCCATGCAGATTGTCAAAAAATACGCACAGTGGGCGCAGGAGTATCAGGAAGACCAGCTGACCATTGTTTACGATACCATGTGGGAGGGCACCACGCGCCTTGCGCACGCCATTGCGGAGCAGGCGGGGAGGCTCAGCCCTGATACAGAGGTCAAGGTATTCAACATCTCCAAAACAGACAAAAATGAAATCATGACAGAAGTGCTCAAGTCCCGGGCCATAGCCGTGGGGTCGCCAACGGTCAGCAGCACCATTTTGTCCAGCGTGGCTGGCTGGTTGCACTTCCTGGCTTCATTAAAGTTCAAAAATAAAAAGGCCGCTGTGTTCGGTTGTTACGGCTGGAGCGGCGAGGGCAACAAGGTGCTGCGCGAAGAGCTCACCAAGGCGGGATTTCAGGTTGTGGACGAAAACATACGTTCGCAATGGAACCCGGAAAAAGAAGATCTTGATAAAAGCGAAGCCATTGTAAAGGCATTGCTGACATAGGCCGCAACGCAGGACTGGGTGCAGCGGGGCTGTAGCCTTGCCACCCGGATTCGAGGTCTGATTTCTACGGCCGGAGCGTGCGCGCCCTGCGGTTCATATGGTCTGAGGCCAAACGGTTTTGCGCCGGATATATGCATATCCGGCGCACATTCATGCTGTATGCCCTGTTCTGGACACCTTCAACGAGGATGCCGGGCCAGCCGTAGGGCCTCTTCATAGGCAAGCGACGTTGCCATGAGTCAGCAGTGTGGCTGCGTGGCAGGCGCTCGCCGTGGGTGCGCTAGCGCAGCCTGTCTGCGCCGGGACGCGCTCAAGCGGGCGCCTTCAATGTGTGCGAAGGCCTGTTCGCATAATCGCTGCGCCCTCATAGCCACCGCGTGAAATGTCCTGGCGGCGGGCGCGGATATCACCACAAAGCGCAAGCACAGTCAGTTCGCGCTGTCACGCGCCATGACCGGCGTGCCTCAAGTCTTGAGAATGGCATTCCCAAGGCCAATGCGCCAAAACTTCCTCCAGGATCAAACCGTTACGCCCGAAAGTTCAGAGTTTGCAACGCAATCGGGGTAATTTTGAAATGTTTCACATTTCAAAATCGGCGTTTAAAAATGCCATTTCAGGCAGAATCCACGCCACGTAGCGGCGTGCCGCACTCTCGTGCAGCATTAAAGCCTCTACTCTTTTTTTAAAGGTAAAATGCTCCAGGGCGCTTCAGGGGCGCACCAGTATCTTGATATGCTGGTCCTTGTTGTTGATGAGCTCCAGAAAACCTTTTTCAAGAATGTCCTTGAGTTCAATTTTGCCGGTGATGAGGTTTTCGGCACGGATGGCGCCCTTGGCCATGAGAGCGGCCAGACCCTTGAAGTCGTCCAGCGTGTAGGCCAGGGTGCCCATGACGCGCTTGTCGGTGCCGCTGAGGCTGAAGAAGTTGAAGGAACTGGGTTCTTCAAAAATGCCCACAATAATCGCCAACCCCGTGTTGCGAAGAACGTCAATGGCCAGGGGGCCGGTCATTTTGTTGCCGATGCATTCAAAGGACACGTCCGCGCCTGATCCGCCGGTGAGTTCCTTGATGGCGGCCACCGGGTCGCATTCCTTGGGGTTGATGATGACGTCCGCTCCGCATTCTTTGGCTTTTTCAATGCGCGCCTTGGACATTTCCACCACAATGATCTTGCCTGCGCCTGCGGCTTTGGCGGCCATAATGGTGCCGAGGCCGATGGTGCCAGCGCCGAGCACAACCACGGTACGCCCCAGTATGCTGCCGGCCATGCGCACGGCCTTGAAGCCCGTGGCCAGCGGTTCCATGACGGCTCCGGCCTCGGCGCTGACGCCTTCGGGCAGAACGTAGCACAATTCGGCGGGCACGTTCACATAGGAGGCAAAGGCCCCGTCATTATGCAGGCCGGTAAAGGCCAGTTTTTCGCAGACATTGTAACGCCCTTCGCGGCAGGGCTGGCATTCGCCGCAATGCTGACAGGCATCGGGGGCCACCATGTCGCCTACCTTGATGTCGGTGACGCCATCGCCCACGGCAACAACCTTGCCGGTGAACTCATGCCCCAGGATCACGCTTCCCTGTTTGCCGGTGAGCGGGTGGGGAGCGTTCACAGGAATAAAGATGGGGCCAGCCAGGTATTCGTGCAGGTCAGACCCGCAAATGCCGCACCACTCGACCTTCACCTGCACCCAGCCGGGGGCCGGAGGGGAAGGAAGAGGCACCGTTTCAACCCGCACATCTTTTTTGCCGTGCCACACTGCGGCTTGCATGCTCTCTGCCATAACGACCTCTCTCGTAAAAGGGTGTATGATGCCCTTTCATTTGCACAGGTCGTGCCTTAAAGATGGCAGTTGGTGCGGATTTTTCGTAATAAGGCCGGGAGGCGGCGTACTGTCTCGATAGGGAAAAAATGCACATGTTGATTGTCATACCATGCGCATGATTGTTGTTCCATGCCCGAACACAATTCGCCCTGCGCTGTGCTGGTATGGAACAACCTGAACGCCGCTCCGCCCGGAATTCCGCTATGCGGATTACCGGGCGGAGCAGAAAACCGGCGGAGCAGACAGCAAAGAAAGATGCGCTACAGCGGGATCAGTTGCAGTGGTCTATTTTGCGAAGCTTCGCGTAGAGCGTGTTGCGCCCTATGCCCAAAGCCTTGGCCGCCTGCAGCATGTTTCCCTTGTAGTGGGCCAGGGCGGCCTTGATGGCGTGGGCCTCAATGCTGCCCAGGTTGAACTCCGTCATGCGGGGCAGGGCGGCCATGGTGCAGTCGCCGCCGCCAGCGGTCTGCGGCTCATGCCGGGCATGCAGGGTGGCGGGCAGGTGTTCGGGAAGGATACAGCCGCCCTGGGCCATATTGACGGCAAATTCCATGCTGTGCACAAGCTGGCGCACGTTGCCGGGCCAGGCGTAGTCCTCCAGAATGCGCAGGGCCTCGGACGACAGGCCGCCAAAAGGCTGGCCGTAGTTGCGGCACAGTCGGCGGCAGTGGTGTTCGGCAATGAGGCCGATGTCGTCCTTGCGCTCGCGTAAGGGGGGGATCTCAAGCGCCAGCACATGAATGCGGTAAAAAAGGTCCTGCCGAAAACTCCCTGAAGCCATAAGCTGATCAAGATTCCTGTTAGTGGCCGTGATAAGCCTGAAATCCACCTTGATATTCTGTTTGCCGCCCACACGGGTTACGCAGCGCTCTTCCAGCGGGCGCAGCAGGTTGACCTGCATTTCCAGGGGCATTTCCGAAATTTCATCCAGAAAAAGCGTGCCTTTTTCGGCCAGTTCGAACTTGCCGGGGCGGCCTTTTTCCGCTGCGCCGGTAAACGCGCCTTTTTCATAACCGAAAAGTTCACTCTGAATAAGTTCGCGGGGCAGGGCGCCGCAGTTGACTGCCACAAAGGGGCCGTCAGCCTGTACGCTGGCCTGGTGGATGGCCCTGGCGAAAAGCTCCTTGCCTGTGCCGGTTTCGCCGTACAGCAGTATGGCTGCCGGGCTTTGGGCCATATGCCGGGCTCTGGCCACAACGCTGGCCATTTTTTCGCTGCGGTACAGAATGTCGCCGAAGGGGCGGGGTTCTTCATGGCGGCTTCGCTGGACGGGCGACGGCAGAATGCGGGGGGCATCGGCCTGCAGGGTGATTATGGAATGGCGGTTTCCAGCGCCGCTGGCCATAAAGGACACGAGTTGGGCGTTGAGTTCCGGGTTTGCCGTGCAGTGCAACGGTATGCTTTCGGCATTGTTCTGTCGCCATTGCGCCTGCGCGGGGCTGTGAAAAAACATGTCGGCCCGGCAGTCGCGCAGATCGCCCGTATACCGCAGCATGCGGGCGGCGAGGGTATTGGCGTAGCTTATGCGCCCCTCATCATCCACCATGAGTATGCCTATGGGCATGGAACTGAACAGGGTGTTCAAGAGGCTGCGTGACTTGTTTTCCATAGTGGCCAGCGAGGCGTTGAGCAGCAGGCGCTCAATTTCGCGGGCAGCACCCATGACCAGCCACAGGGCATGGCTGTGGTCGGCGCTGGTGGGGCCGGAAATGTCAAAGCAGCCCCACAGGTCGCCAAATGGCGTGAAAATGGGAGCCGCTGAACAGCCCCAGGACTGGTGGCTGTTGCAAAAGTGTTCCACCCCCATAACCTGTGCGGGCGTGCCGTCATTAATGGCCAGACTGATGGCGTTGGTGCCCACGCTGAGCTCGGACCACACGGCTCCGGGCCCGAAATGCAGGCGGTCGGCCTCAAGCAGAACTTCCTTGCTGCCACAGGTGCGCAGGATGCGCCCCTCGGCGTCAGCCACTGTGATAAGCAGCCCCCTTCCCTTTATCTGATCGTATATCTGCCGCTCCACATCTGCCGCGAGGTCAGCATAAATATCAGCCAGCGGCTCTATCTGGGTCATGGGCGTGAACTCGCAACATCGGGGCAAAAGGGGGTCGACGCCCATGTTGCGGCAACGCTGCCAAGATGCGGCGATGGGCCGGGGAAGTGTGGGGTCGTCGATATGGCCTGTTCTGATGAATGTTTCCCAGACATCCCGCTTTTGCTTGCCGCTAGAGGAGCCGCCACCGAGCAAAAGCCCGGGGCGTGGGGATTTGGATGATCCTCTGGGTTCCTGCCGCATTTCAAAAACATCACCGTTGCGCTGCAATACGTACATACCCTTCTCCTCTAGCCGTGCTCGCGTGGCGTAAACCGCCTGCGGCTGGCCGCACCGTGGCCTGTTCCGCGCGACCGTCACGCGCCTGGCCAATATGGTCTGGCGCGCCCACCACATGTGACGGCTTTGTGTACGCTGGAACAAATCTAGTTGGGGTAAGTAATACCTTAGTATTTTGAAAAAATGAATAGGGTTTTCGCAGGATTTTACTAGATAACTACAACTATCATGGCAGGATTATGTCATGTTTTTATATTGAAGTGTCCTGTATTTGGTATCCTGTCATGTAAATATGTTCCATTATCGAACACTTTTACTGTGTATTGGTGTTGGTAAATAAAATTATATTTAATTTTAGCATGTTATAAAATGGCATCAGAGTTGCACCACTTGGACAAGATCAGCAAATGGATGGGCCGGGTCGGGGCTTCTGCCGGAAGAAGAATGCCTTACGGCTGGCGCGGGCCGCCCCGCAATCCGAACGTACCGTCTGTCATAAAAAATCGCTCCACATGAGGAGGTTTGAGGATGGCTTACGAAGTGCAGATGCCCAAATGGGGCCTGACCATGAAAACCGGCAAAATTGCGCGCTGGCTTGTGTCAGAAGGCAGCGCGGTGGAAACGGGGCAGCCGCTTTTGGAGGTGGAGACCGACAAGATTACCAATGTGGTGGAGTCTCCCGCCAGTGGCGTGCTTTTACAGATAGTTTCCCCTCAGGGCGAGGTGGTGCCGGTTATGCAGGTCATCGGCATCATTGGCGCATCAGGCGAAGCCGTGTCGGCAAAGCCCTCTGCGGATGCCGCCTCCTCCGCAGCTCCTGCCAAAACAGAAAAAGCCGCGGCTTCCGGAGCCGCCGCCAGAGCATCCGGCGAGTCCGTACGGGCCATGCCCGCCGCGCGCAGGCTGGCTGCGGAACTGGGCGTGGACCTTGCCTCGGTGCAAGGGACCGGGCGTGACGGGGCCGTGAGCGAAAAAGACGTGCGGGCAGCGCACGAAGCCGCCCAGAAGGCTCCTGCCGCTCCGGCAGCCCCGGCAGCCTCCGGCTCCTGCGCAAGCTCCGCCCCCTGTTGCGAAGATGAGATTGTGCCCATGGACGGCCTGCGCAAGCTCATAGCCGACAATATGATGGCCAGCCTTCAGGGCGCTGCCCAGCTTACGGTTTTTGTGGAAGCCGACGTGACCGAAATGGTGGCCCTGCGTGAGAGTATGCTGGCCCGCAACAAAAAGAACCCCGAGTACCGCCTTTCCTACAACGACATCATCGCCTTCGCCGTATGCCGCGCTCTGCTGCGCCACCCCGTCATGAACAGCACCCTGCGTGAAGACGGCATCCACCTGCACAAGCATGTCAATCTGGGCATGGCCGTATCTCTCGATACCGGCCTCATCGTGCCCAATGTGAAAAACGCCGACACCTTCAGCCTTGAGCAGCTCAAGGAAAAGGTGCGCGACGCGGCTTCTCGCGCCCGCAAGGGCGGGCTTTCTATGGACGAGATATCCGGCGGCACCTTCACCATCTCCAACGTGAGCATGCTTGGCGTTGACGGCTTTACGCCCATACTGAATCCGCCGGAAACGGGCATCCTTGGCGTTGGCCGCGTGGTGGAAAAACCGGGCGTATTCGAGGGTGAAGTGTGCGTGCGCAAGATGATGACGCTTTCGCTCACCTTCAACCATATGGTCACCGACGGCGGCCCGGCCATGAGCTTTTTGCGCACCCTGGCGGACATGCTGGAAAAACCGGTGCGCATGCTGGGCTAAGCCCGAGCGGACAAAGCGAGGAAACCATGCTGCAACGCTACATTGTTGAACTCGGCACCGGAGCTGACCTGCACGGCGCGGACATGACCAAGGCCGCCAGGCGCGCCGTGAAGGACGCCATTTCGCGCTCCTGCCTCTGCGGTCTGGTTGAAGTGCTCGGGCGTTCGTCTTTTCAGGGAGTACACGTGCACGCTGAAATCGCCGTGCCCGACCCTGCGGGCGTGGATGTGGAGGCCGTAAAAACCGCCATACCCATTGGCGACAAAAGCGTGACCATTGTTTCCGGCGGATTGCGCGTTCCTGGTCTGGAAGTGCCGATTTTCGGACCGGGATGCAGCGATATTGTGATGGCCTGCGCGGCTCTTACCGTGTCGGTCTATGTGGATTGAACAGGCACTGATCAAGTAAAGGAGGAGAGCATCATGAAACATCCCGACAAGAAGGTCTTGCTGGACATGTTCAGCACCATGACCAAGATCCGCCTTTTTGAAACCGAACTGCAAAAGTTCTTTGCAGCGGGCAAGATTCCCGGGTTCGTTCACCTGTACCTCGGTGAAGAAGCCGTGGCCACGGGAGCCTGCGCGGCTCTTAAAAAGACCGACATGATCACCAGCACCCACCGTGGGCACGGTCACTGTCTGGCCAAGGGCGGCGACCTCAAGCTCATGATGGCCGAAATTTATGGCCGTTCCACGGGCTACTGCAAGGGTAAGGGCGGATCCATGCACATTGCCGACTTCAACATCGGCATTCTTGGCGCCAACGGCATCGTGGGCGGCGGCGGCCCCCTGGCCGTGGGCGCGGCCCTGAGCTGCCAGTACAAGAACAACAAGGGCGTGTGCGCCTGCTTCTTCGGTGACGGCGCGTCCAACCAGGGCACCACTCAGGAAGCGCTCAACATGGCCAGCGCCTGGAAGCTGCCCGTGGTCTTCATCAATGAAAACAATGGATACGGCATCTCCTGCGCCCAGCACAGGGCCATGGCCATCACCGATATCGCCGACCGCGCGGCAGGGTATGACATGCCCGGCGTTGTGGTCGACGGCAACGATGTTCTGGCTGTCTACGAAGCCGTGACAGAAGCTGTGGAACGGGCGCGCAAGGGCCAGGGCCCCTCGCTTGTTGAATGCAAGACCTACCGCTGGCGCGGCCACTTTGAAGGTGATGCCTGCGTCTACCGTTCCGAGCAGGAACTGGAAGAATGGAAGGCCAAGGATCCCCTGCCGCGTTTCGCAGCCAAGCTGGTCGACTCCGGCCTGGCCACCCAGGCGGAACTGGACGCCATTACCGCCTCGGTGACAGCCGATGTGGAAGCAGCCGTGAAGTTCGCCGAAGACAGCCCCTTCCCCACTGAGGCCGACCTGCTGGAAGACGTATACGCCTGACGCTCCGGAGCATCATCTGGAGCGGCGGAGTAATTTAGGGAACCACCTTCATATTTTCATAATGGAGAAAGATATGGCCATCAAAACCTACCTGCAGGCGATCAACGATGCCATGCGCCAGGAGATGGAGCGGGACGAAAATGTGTTCATCATCGGTGAAGATGTGGGCAAGTTCGGCGGTTGTTTCGGCGTGACTCAGGGCCTTTTCGACACGTTCGGCGAGCGCCGCGTCCGTGACACCCCCATTACCGAAAGCGCCATTGTGGGCGCTGCGGCTGGCGCTGCGGCGGCCGGTCTGCGGCCCATTGCCGAGCTCATGTTTGTGGACTTCATCGGCGTAGCCATGGACCAGCTTTTCAACCAGGCAGCCAAGATGCACTACATGTTCGGCGGCAAGGCCAAGGTGCCCATGGTGCTGCGCATGCCTCAGGGCGCGGGCGTCAGCGCCGCGGCCCAGCACTCCCAGTGCCTGGAAGCCTGGTTCATGCATATGCCAGGAATCAAGGTGTGCATCCCCTCCACCCCTGCGGACGCCAAGGGCATGCTCATCAGCGCCATCCGCGACGACAACCCCGTGGTCTTCCTTGAGCACAAGTTGCTCTACGGCGTGGAAGGCGAAGTGGACGACGCCGTTTATGAAATTCCCCTGGGCAAGGGCGAAATCAAGCGCGAAGGCGCCGATGTGACCGTCGTGGCCACGTCCCTCATGGTGCACAAGGCTCTGGAAGCCGCCGAAAAGCTGGCCGCCGAGGGCATCAGCGTTGAAGTGGTCGACCCCCGCTGCCTCGTGCCGCTGGACAAGGACATCATCCTTAATTCCGTCAAAAAGACCCATGCGCTGGTGGTGGCTCAGGAAGCTGTGAAAACCGCCGGGGCTGGCGCTGAAATTGCCGCCATGGTGGCTGAGGAAGCTCTGGACTATCTGGACGCCCCCATCGCTCGCGTGGGCGCTCCCTATTGCCCCGTGCCCTTCAGCCCTCCGCTGGAAGCGGCCTACATTCCTTCTGCGGAACAGATTGTGGCTGCGGTCAAATCCCTTCGCTAAGAGCGGATACGCCGAAGATGCTCTAGCAGATATGGCCGCAGGTATGGCCTGCGGCCGAAATTTCCACCGGAGTTCACGTGAAAGCAGCCATTATCGCCAATCCAGCTTCAGGCAAGGACATTCGCCGCATAGTCGCGCACGGCAGCGTCTTCGACAATCAGGAAAAGGTGCGCATGGTGCGCCGTATCCTGGTTGGTCTGGCCGCCGCCGGAGTGCGGGATGTTCTTTACATGCCTGAGGGGTACGGCATCGTGCCCCGCGCCCTCAGCGATCTGGAAACCCTTGAGACGCCTGTAAACGTGACTCCGGTGGATATCTATCTGCACAATACGCAGCAGGACACGGTCAACGCCGCCGCCCTCATGCAGGAGGCTGGCGTGGCCGTCATCATCGTGCTTGGCGGCGACGGCACCAGCCGCGCCGCCTGCAAGGGGGCGCGCAACACGCCGTTGCTTCCCCTTTCAACAGGCACAAACAATGTTTTTCCCATCATGACCGAAGCCACGGTGGCGGGTCTGGCTGCGGGCGTTCTGGCCTGTGGCGGCGTCTCTGTGGGCGAGGGCTGTACCGAGGTCAGCCTTCTGGAAGTTTTGGTGGACGATGCGCCGGTGGACATCGCCCTGGTGGACGTGGCCGTGTCGGACAATCTTTTTGTGGGGTCGCGCGCCCTGTGGGACATGAGCGACGTAAGCCAACTCTTTTTTTCGCGCTGCAACCCCGCCTGCATAGGATTTTCCGCCATTGGCGGCCAGCTGGACAGCATCAGGCCTGAAGAACCGCGCGGGCTGGCGCTGGATATTGATCCCGATTTCGCCTGTCGCGTGCGCGCGGCCATCGGCCCCGGCCTTTTTGCAGATGTGGGCGTGTCCGGCATGCACAGGATGCTGCCCGGCGACGTCATCCCCGTGCGTCGGTCGCCCTGCACCCTGGCGCTGGACGGCGAACGCGAGGTTGAAGTGCGCAAGGGCCAGCGGGCCGGGGTCAGGCTGTCGGACGACTGGCTGCGCGTGGTGGATGTGCAACGCACGCTCGAATACGCGCGCCAGCGCGGACTCTTTATGCGCGGGGCGCAGGTCTGCTACTCCCGCTAGCGTTTGCAGCACGTGCGGCAACACGGCAACGCGGCAACAGCATCAAATATGACATCAGGCCAGGGTCGGCACACGCTGCACGAGCGGCATGGATCAACTGCAAAAATGAAGGGGAGCATATGAAACTCAAGGCGGCATTCATTTTTCTTACCAAGATGGAATCAGGGGGGGATTCTCCCGCTGAATACAGAAACTGGACGCGCACTCCCGCTGTGGATCTCTTGTCCATTGGCGTGGCTACGTATGCCCAGGCAGTGGCGGCGGCGCAAAAGGCCGTCAATGAAGAAGGCTGCGTCTGCATTGAACTGTGCGGCGGGTTCGGCGTGCAGGGGACGGCCCTTGTGTCCCGCGCGGTGCAGGTTCCCGTGGGCGTTGTGCGCTTTGACGTGCACCCCGGCCTCGGCAACGTGAGCGGCGACGGCATTTTTGCCTGATTCGGAGCATTGTTGGCCTTACGGTTACGCCCTTCACGTCATGCCCGGCAACTTCCCGGTCATGCCCTACCATACAGGAGGACAGATACATGGCTATCAACGGCAAGGTTGTGCTGGTCACCGGAGCCGCCCAAGGCATCGGGCGGGGCATTGCGCTGCGTCTGGCAAAAGACGGAGCGGATATCGCCCTGGTGGACATGCGCAAGGACAAGCTGGAGGACGTGGCCAAAGAGGTGCGCGAACTGGGACGTAAAGCCAGCGTTTTTGTGGCTGACGTCACCGACAGGGCACAGGTTTTCGCTGCGGTGGATCATGCGGAAAAGGAACTCAACGGTTTTGACGTCATGATCAACAACGCTGGCATAGCCCAGGTCAAGGCTCTGGAAGACGTGACGCCCGAAGAGGTGGAACAGATTTTCAAGGTCAACGTAAACGGCGTTATCTGGGGCATTCAGGCTGCTGCGGCCAAATTCCGCGCCCGCAAGCAGAAGGGCAAGATCATCAGCGCTTCGTCCATTGCCGGGCACGACGGCTTTGCACTCATAGGGGCCTACTGCGCCACAAAGTTCGCCGTACGCGGGCTGACCCAGGCCGCCGCGCGCGAACTCGCGCCCCACGGCATCACCGTCAACGCCTACTGCCCCGGCGTGGTGGGCACGGACATGTGGCTGCAGATAGACGAGGGCTTTTCCAAGATCACGGGTGCGCCCAAGGGCGAAACCTTCAAGAAATTCTGTGACGGCATCGCCCTTGGCAGATCGCAAACCCCGGAAGATGTGGCCGCGCTCGTGTCCTATCTGGCCGGGCCGGATTCGGACTACATGACCGGCCAGGCCGTGCTCATCGACGGCGGCATGGTCTACCGTTGATGCAGTCACGTTGCTGATGAAAAAGCCGCCGGAACAGCCTTTTGCCATAACATTTATAAAATCAGCAGGAGCACAGCAGTGAGTATTGAACTTGCCATGCCGAAACTGGGTCTCACCATGAAGACCGGCAAAGTTTCCAAATGGTTCGTGGCCGAAGGCGCCATGGTTAAGCAGGGGGACGACCTTTTTGAGGTGGAAACGGACAAAATCACCAACAAGGTCGAAAGCCCGGCAGACGGCGTGCTTTTTCAGATCATAGTGCAGCCCAAGCAGGAAGTGGCCGTAGGCGCGGTACTCGGACTTATTGCAGAACCAGGGGAAAATCCCGCCCGAATGGAAGGCGGCGCCGCCTCTTCCCCTGATGGCGATACTGATGCCGCATCTCCTGCCGCTGCCCAAAAGAGCGCGCCAGCCGCCGCCCAGCCCCCACGCTCAGGCGGGCGGGCCTTCTCCTCTCCCGCCGCACGGCGGCTGGCGTGCGAACTTGATGTGGATATTGCCTGTGTGGTCGGCAGCGGCCCCGAAGGGCGCATTCTCGAACGTGATGTGCGCGCCCGTTTTGATGCTGTGGGCAAGATAAAGATTACGCCCCTGGCCGCTGTTGTGGCCGCCCGCGCCGGGCTGGACATCGCAACGCTCACCGGCACCGGCGAGGGCGGCAAGATCGTGCGTGAAGATGTGGAGCGCGCGCTGCACCCCGAAAAGTTCGTGGCCCAGGAGGCCAAGGCCCCGGCCGGGTCCGCGTCTTGCTCCGGTGGGTCTGGGGCCGATGGCCCTGGCAGCGTGCCTATGGAAGGCATGCGCAAGATCATTGCCGACAACATGCAGGCCAGCCTGCAGAATTCCGCGCAGCTCACCCTGGTCAGCGAGGCCGACGTGACCGCCTGCGTGGACATCATTGCCGACCTCAGGGCCAGGTACAAGAAGGACAAGGACTTCCGCCTGTCCATGAACGATGTGCTCATCCTGGCCGTGTCCCGAGCGCTGAAAAAGCACCCGCGCATGAATTCCACCCTTGAGGGCGACACCATCACCCGCCACGCGGAAGTGCACATGGGCGTGGCTGTGGCCCTGCCCGAAGGGCTTGTGGTTCCTGTGCTGCACCACGCGGACGAGATGGGCCTGCTTCGCATCGCCAGCGAGGCCCGCCTGCTGGCCGGGCGTGCGCGCAAGGGCGGGCTCACCCCCGACGACATGAGCGGCGGCACGTTTACCATTACCAACATGGCGCATTCCGTGGTGGACTTTTTCACCCCCATCCTGAAGCCCGGCGAAACGGGCATCCTGGGCGTGGGCCGCGTGACGGAAAAGCCCGTGGTGCGCAACGGGGCCATTGTGGCGCGCTCCATGATGGGCCTGAGCCTCACCTTTGACCACAGGGTTGAAGACGGCGCACCGGCGGCGGAATTTTTGAAGACGCTGACCGAGTTTCTGGCGGAACCGGCCCTGCTGCTGTTCTGAGGCGTTCCAGGTCTGAAAGGCTCGTGCGCCGGGCACGGTGAGGCATGCCGCGTTTGCAGCGCGCATGCGACAGTAAACCGCGCTGGCGGCGGAATGCAGGCTTGAATTGTGTACGGTTTTACGGGCGGGTTGCGCCAGGATTTTGGAGGCATTGGCCGGAAGGCAAAAATGCCTCGGGTCCGGGAAAGCCGGGCGGATATTCCGGCTGCGGGCATATCCCGCACAGAAGAAATACAAACAGCGTTCAGGAGAACAAAATGTACGACGTGCTTGTTATTGGTGGTGGCCCCGGCGGATATGCCGCCGCCATTCGCGCTTCACAGCTCAAGGGTAAGGTGGCTCTGGTCGAGGGCGGCAATATGGGCGGCACCTGCGTCATGCGCGGCTGCATTCCCAGCAAGATATGGCTGCGCGCCGCCACCCTGCTTGAACAGTCGCGCAATGCCGGAGAATTCGGCCTTGAGCTGACCGTGGGCAAGCTGGACTTTAACGCGGTGCTGGCCCGCAAAAAGGGCGTGTCCAATGACATCCGCATGGGCATGGAAGCTCTTTTGGCCAACAACGGCGCGGAAGTCATCACGGGCATGGCAAAAATAACCGGCCCCAACAGCGTGGAAGTGGACGGCAAAAAATTTGAGGCCAAAAACATCATTGTGGCCACGGGCAGCATGCTCGACATGCCCGATGTGCCCGGTCTTTCCGGCGCGGCCTTCACCACGGACGATCTGCTGGACATGAAGGAAGCCCCGGCTTCGGTTCTTGTCACCGACCCCACCTATATCGGCGTTGAAATGGCCGCCCTACTGAGCATCCTTGGCAGCAAGGTGGTCTATGCCGTGCCTGGCCCCCGCATCCTGCCCGATGAGGATCAGGATTCCAGCCAGCGCATGGCCCAGTCCTTGCGTGAGCGCGGCGTGCAGATTCTGGCGCGCCACACCCTGGTCAAGGTGGCGGGCAAGACCTGCACCCTCAAGAGCGGCGACAAGGAACAGACCGTTGACGTGGACAAGGTGCTGATTTCCGGCCGCAAGGCCGCCAGCGCCGGGCTTGGCCTTGAGGCTCTTGGCGTAGGCTTTGGCGAGGACGGCAGCATCGTGGTTGACGGCCAGTGCCGCACCGCCTGCCCCTCCGTCTTCGCCATTGGCGACTGCACGGGCGGCTGGATGCTGAGCCATGTGGCGTCGGCCATGGGCATCTGCGCGGCGGAAAACTGCATGGGCATGTCTTCGAAGTTCCCGGCCCACCTGGTTTCCCGCGCCATCTGGGGCAGCCCGGAAATGGGCTCAGTGGGCCTTTCTGAAGAGCAGGCCGAGCGCAAGGGCTATGAGGTTGAAGTGGGCGGCTTCCCGTACTCCATCAACGGTTACGCCATGCTGCGCGGCGAGGTGGACGGCGCGGTGAAGATGGTTTCCGACGCCGAAACGGGCGAAATCCTGGGCGTGCACATTGTGGGCAGCTGCGCATCGGAGCTTGTCGGCGAAGCGGTGCTGGCCATGCAGCTCGAATGCACGGTGCGTGAATTCGCCAAGGGCTTTCGCGTGCATCCGGCCTTCTGCGAAACAGTGGTCGACGCCGCGCGCGACGCCGCCGGCTGGGCCCTGTACCTGCCCAAAAGAGGATAATACCGCGTAACAGCAGCTCCGGCCGTCCCGCCGCAAACCGTGCCGGTTCAGCGCCGGTCCAGCCGCAAGACGGCCGGAGCACCCAATTTTCAAGGAAGAAGCGCCATGTCCAGAGTTCAAGCCCTGCCGCAAAATACTCCGCCTCAGACAGGATGCGCGACGCCTCTGGAAATCCTTGACCTTGGCCGTATCGAATACGGCGAGGCTCTGGATTTTCAGAAAAGCCGCGTGAGTTCCCGCATCAACGGCGTCACCGGCGACACCCTGCTGTTGCTGGAACACGAGCCGGTCATCACCATGGGGCGCGGCGGTCTGGCCGAACACCTGCATGTGAGCGAGGAGCACCTCAAGCGACAGGGCGTGGGGCTCTTCTGGGTGGAGCGGGGCGGCATGGCCACGTTTCACGGGCCGGGGCAGCTTGTGGCCTATCCCATAATCCTTCTGCACGAAAAAGACCTGCACCTGTATATGGAAAAACTGCTGGCCGCCGTTGCCGCCGTGTTGCGCGGCTACGGGCTTGAGCCGCAGTTGGGCGTCCACGGCCCGGGAGTGTGGGTCAATGGCGGCAAGATCGCCAGCGTGGGCATGGCCGTGCGCAAATGGGTGACCTTTCACGGCATGGCCCTCAACGTCAATACTGACATAGGCTGGTTCGGCCTCATCACGCCCTGCGGCAATCCCACCGAGCGCATAACCTCCATGCGGCAGGAACTGGGGCATGATGTGGACTTTGCCGAAGTTTCGCGCCGCTTTGTGCGCGCGTTCGCCGACGAGTTCGGTTTTTCGCCGCGCCCCGAACCGCAGGAGCGGCGGCCTGATTGGCTCACGGTGCGTCTGCAGCCCGAGGAAAACGTCAGTCCCGTGGAGGAAATGCTGTCCGGCCTGCATCTGCACACGGTCTGTCAGGAGGCTATGTGCCCCAACAAGGGCGAATGTTTTGCGCGCGGCACATCCACATTCATCATTCTGGGCGACGTCTGCACCAGGGGCTGCCGCTATTGCGCGGTTGGCAAGGGCAAACCCGAACCCCCGGACGCGGCGGAACCGGACAATGTGGCGCATGCCGTGCAGCGCATGAAGCTGCGGCACGCTGTCATAACTTCCGTGACCCGCGATGACCTGCCCGACGGCGGAGCAGGGCACTTTGTGGCCGTCATGAAGGCCGTTCGGGCCGCCAGCCCGCATACCAGCGTTGAGGTGCTTGTGCCGGACTTTCAGGGCAACCGTGATGCCATCGACGCCGTCTGCGACGTGCGGCCCGACGTCTTCAATCACAACCTTGAGGCCGTGCGGCGCATTTTCGCCCAGGTGCGCCCCCGCGCCAGCTACGACCTTTCGCTGAAGGTTCTGGCCCATGCCGCTGTGAGGGGACTGCGCGTGAAGTCCGGCATTATGCTGGGGCTTGGCGAAACGTGGGACGAAATACGGCAGACCCTTGCGGATCTGCATGCCAACGGTTGCCGCTTTTTGACCTTGGGGCAGTATCTTGCGCCGTCAACGGCCCATGTGCCCGTAGCGCGCTATCTGGCCCCGGACGAATTTGATCACTGGAAGCGTGTGGCCCTGAACATGGGTTTTACCGGCGTGGCCTCAGCGCCTCTGGTGCGCAGCTCCTACAGGGCGGAAGCCATGCTGGAAGAGCAGGCCGCCGCGTCCCGGCTGCAGCCGTGCCAAGCTCATAGTGCTTCCACAGAGGTGGTTGTGGGCAGTCAGGGCCGCCAGGGAATGTCGTGCGCCAATGCGCCGCAGGGGATTGCGTAACAATCCCCGTAATAAAGAGATTTGGGCAAGCCTTGCCTGTGGTGAGATGATTGTTTCAGTGCCGTATGTATAGAGCCTGTTCATGATGCCATGTTCGGGTGCTGCACAGCAGACCCCGCCGTAGTGGCGAAAAAGCTTGTTAGTTGTGTGGGCACGCGCCCTCAGTGGCGTGCCGTAAACTTTGAGAATGGATATTCTCAAAGTTAATCTGCTCTAGGAGAAGATCATGAAGTTGTGGTTTACTACGCGCCATACCGCCGCCTCTCTGCCCATGCTTCTGGTGGCCTTTCTACTGGTGCTGGCGGTCTGCTGGCTTCGACCCGCCGCCGCCCATGCAGGCAGTTCATGGCTCATTGACGAGATGCGTTTTCACGCCTCGGCCCACAGCGCTCTGTCCTGTACCGATTGCCACACAGACATTGCCGAAGCCGCCGAACACCCCACGGCCAAGGGGCTGAATCAGCCTGGCAGCACGGCTTTTTCCGCCGAGGGCTGCTACAACTGCCATAGCGAGGTGGAGGCCGAGCTTGCCAAGGGCAAACACGCGGGCAAGAACCTTGTGAAGGGGCAGGATTATGCCCAGTGCATTACCTGCCATAATCCGCACTATGTTCTTGGGGCCGAGTCCCGCGCCAAGGGGCTGAGAAAGGGCGGCAACATCGCGCAGTCCTGCAATGTTTGCCATGAGATGAAAAAGGCTTTGCCCGTGCCCGCTGCTGATGTGGCCGCCTGCCTGACCTGCCACGGCCTGCAGACCGGGGTGGCGCAAGCGGCCTCTGGCGCGGCGGCTGTTTCGGATGCTGGCAAAGGGGCTGCCCCGCAAGCCCAAATCCCGCAGGCCCAGACTTCGCAAGGTCAGAGTCCGCAGGGACAAATTTCGCAGGCCCAGACTCCAAAGGGCCAGGCTCCGCAGGGCCAATCCCAGCAAGCACTGGCCCTGCAACCCCGCGCCCTGTGCATGACCTGCCACGGGCCTGAAGGCAGGGATATGCCCGGAGCCGCCCGCATGGACGCGCAGGCCCTGGCTGCCATGACCCACAAAAATATGGATTGCCTGTCCTGCCACAAGGACGCGGCGCGCTATCCGCATAACAGGCAGGAGCGCGTGCCCTGCCTGACCTGCCACACGCGCCATACGGAATCGGTCATTCATGACGCCCACAGCCGGGTAAGCTGCGAAAGCTGCCACCTGCAGGGCGTGACCCCCGAGCTTAAGAACGGCATGGTTGTGGCGCGTGTGGACGCTGGCCCCTTCATGGTGCACGACATGCGCCTGCCTTCGGGCACGGCTTCCTGCGTGCGCTGCCATTCCCCGGCGATTTCCGCCGCCAGCCCGGCGGGTGCGGGAAGCGTGGGCGCGGCAGACGCCGTGCTGCCAGCCAAAAGCGTGCTGTGCATGGGCTGCCACGCGGGCGCCTTTACCGTGCAGGATACGCCCAGCCGCCTGGGATTCAGCATCTTTGTGCTGGGTTTTGTGGCGCTGATGCTGTTCTGGTTCTCCACCACCAATCTTGGCAAGGGAAGCCTTGCCGCGACATCAGACACGCAAAGCACTGCCGACGGCACAGGCCAGACCCACGGTTGCCCGCGCCCAGAACACCATGGCAAGGGCGAAAACCGCTGGCTGGCGCTCCTTTACGACGTGCTGCTGCAACGCCGCCTGTTCCGTGAATCGCGCACGCGCTGGGCCATCCACGCCCTGATCTTCTTCCCCTTCGTCATCCGTTTCAGCTGGGGCATGCTGGCCCTGTTTGGCTCGCATCAGGCTGCCGCAACGGAATGGCCCTGGCTCATGCTGGACAAGGATTGGGCTCCCACAGCGTTCATTTATGACGTCAGCGGTCTGGCCTTGCTTGCTGGCCTTGTGTGGGCTGCCCTGTTCTGGCGCAGGGAAAAGCTGGCCGCAGCCAATGCGCCGCGGCACGACTGGCCCGCCCTGTGGCTGCTTTTGGCCATCACCGTCACCGGCTTTGTGCTGGAAGGCATGCGCATTGCCCTTACCGGCATGCCTGACGGCAGTGAGTGGGCCTTTGCGGGCTACGCGCTGGCCAGCCTGTTCGGCTTTATGAGCCCTGCGGAACTGGCCCGTGTTTACGGCTGGGGCTGGTACGCGCACGCCATCGTTACGGCGGCCACCGTGGCCTATATGCCCTTCAGCCAGTTGCGCCACATTGTCGCCACCCCCGTTTTTCTGCTTGTCCAAACCCTGAGGGGGAAGCACTAGAGCAAACTAGGAAACGCTGATTTATTCCGTTTGGCGGCGTTGCTTCACTTTTTTTGAAACAGTCGAGGACGGAAGAGTCCACTCCTGCTTCAAAAAAAGATCGCGCCTTGCCAAACGAAACAACTGCACGTTTCCAAGGGGCTATTAAATCAGTGTTTTTCTAAAGCTGAGCATGGATATTCCCAGCGTTTAAGGCACTGCACTTACGGCGTTTAACCGCGCAAACACATTGTGCTTACACATCCAGGGCGGGCGTCTGCTCCCGCAGCCGCCAGAGCAGTTTCAAAGTGAAACTGCTCCAGCCCCGGAACCACATAAGGAGACTGTTATGGAAATTGCCGGCTACAATATGCCCGAGGAATTGTATTACGACCAACACCACTTCTGGACCCGTGTCGACGGCGACGAACTGGTCATAGGTATGGACGACTTTGCGGAAAAACTGGCCGGGCAGATAGTGTTTGTGCAGTTGCCCTTTGTGGGCAAGGCCGTCACGGCGGGCAAGAAGTTCGCCAAGGTGGAATCCGGCAAGTGGCTTGGCACGGTCTACAGCCCGGCGGACGGCGAAATAAGCGCCGTCAATGAGGAACTGGAGGCCAATCCCTCCCTCATCAACAACGACTGCTATGGCAAGGGCTGGATGTACAAGATCAAGCCTGCGGACATGAGCCAGATCAACACTCTCATCCACGGCGGCAAGGACGTTATCGAGGCCTGGCTGCTGGAGGATATCAAGAAATTCAAGAAGGACTAAATCATGCGCCAGTCAGCATTCAGCATCAGGCAGCGTATGGCCCTGGACGCCTGCACCGAGTGCGGCCAGTGCCTCACCGTGTGCCCGGCCGTGGCGGCCTCGGGCGATGCGGACCTTTCGGCCCAGGTGCGCATGCATAACCTGAAAAAACTGCTGCGCGACCGCAACTTCTTCTGGAAGGCGCTCAACGAAATGCTGGGCCGGGAGCCTCTGGCCACGCCCAAGGTGCTCAAGGACTATGGCCTCTCCGTTTTTCGTTGTTCACTCTGCGGCGATTGCGAAGAGGTCTGCCCGGCCGGACTGCCCCTCAAGGACATGTGGCTGGCCCTGCGCGAGGAACTCTCGCGCACCGGCGATGCTCCCGACAAGATACGCATGATCCGCTCCAATCTCGACGGCAGCCACAACGTCTTTGACGAAGATAACGACGAGCGCGGCGACTGGGTGGACGACATGCGCAAGCCCCCAAAGGGCGGTTGCCTGAAGGACGCGGCTGAGGTTGTGTACTTCACGGGTTGCGTGGGCGCCTACTTTCCGTTGGCCCAGAAGATCCCTATGGCCTTTGTGGAAATACTGGATGCTGGCGGCGTTGATTTCACCATCATGGCTGGCGACGAGTGGTGCTGCGGCTTTCCTTTGCAGGGTTCTGGCCAGAGCGAAGGGCTGCCCGCCATCATTGCCCACAACGTGGCTGCGGCCAAGGCTCGCGGCGCGCGCAAGGTGGTGTTCACCTGCCCGTCCTGCTACCAGATCTGGCGTGAAGCTTATCCCCCGGAATTCGAACTGGTCCACGCCTCTGAAATGGTGGCCCAGCTCGTTCTTGAAGACAGGCTCCCCCTTGGCGAACTGCCTATGACCGTCACGTATCACGATCCCTGCGACCTCGGGCGCGGCGGGCGTATTTTTGACGAACCGCGCGCGGTTATGGCCCGCATCCCCGGCCTCACTCTGGTGGAGATGGAGCATAACCGCGAGCATTGCCTGTGCTGCGGGGGCGGCGGCAACCTCGAGATGATCGACCCCGACCTTTCCGCCGCCATGGCCAAACGCAAGGTCGAGGAAGCCGTGGCCACAGGTGCGGAGGCCATTATCACCAACTGCCAGCAGTGTGTCCGCACCATGATGACCTATGCCAAACGCAACAAGATCAATATAGATGTGATGGATATGAGTCAGCTTGTGGCCAAATCCATTGAGGCGGGCCGCAAGGCTCTGGCTGCGGCCGAAGCCGCCAGGGCGGCGCAGCCAGAGAGCGCCGCGGGAACTCAGGGATAATAATCGGGGGCTGGGGGGTAGCGGGCGCTCCCCGGCTCCCGTGTTCAGCAGAGTTGTTTTTCACGCGACAGCCACAGGCGTGCCGCAAACGGGCCGCCACAGGCACTAGTAGAGCATTTTAACTTTGAAAAAATGTAAATGCTCTAACGCTGCACGAACATGCAGCGCGCCACAACGTGGCGTGGATTCAGCCGCGAATCGTATTTTTCGGCTGAATGAAAACTTTGGAATGTGAAGCATTTCAAAGTTAATCTGCTCTAGATCTCAAAAAGCCGGGGAGAAGGCCCCCGGTCCGCCGGGGACGGTTCTTCCCCGCCAGACTTCAAGGGGTAGTTTCATGAAAGCGCAGTGGCGACTGCTGGATTTGCCGCCCATGACAGCGGCGGAAAACATGGCTCTGGATGAAGTGCTGGTGGAGGTGCGCGGAAGCGGACACTCCAGGGATACCCTGCGTTTTCTGCAGTTCCGCCCGGCAACGGTGCTGGTGGGTTTTCATCAGTCCTTGCAGGAAGAAGTGCGCCTGTCCTACTGCCGTGAAAACGGCATTGACGTGAACCGGCGCATCACGGGCGGCGGCGGCCTGCTTTTTGACGAAAACCAGCTCGGCTGGGAGATCATTTGCGCCAAATCCTTTTTTGGCGTGGGCATACCCAACGCCAATTTGTTCCGCCGCCTGTGCGCGCCCACCATCACGGCCCTGCGCGGCATGGGCATTGACGCGGCCTTCAGGCCCCGCAACGACATCGAGGTTGCAGGCCGCAAAATTTCGGGCACGGGCGGCACGGACTGCGAGTCGGCCTTTTTGTTCCAGGGCACTTTGCTGGTGGATTTTGACATTGAAACCATGCTCAAATGCCTGCGCGTGCCTGTGGAAAAGCTCAAGGCCAAGGAAATAGATTCCATCAAAAAAAGGGTGACCTGCCTTGCCTGGGAACTGGGCCGCGTGCCCGAAACCAGGGAGGTGAAGCGCAACCTTGTGGAGGCCTTTGAGCAGCATATGGGCATCACGCTCAGGCCTGGCGGCCTCACGGCTGAAGAAGAGGATCTGCTGGCCCAAAAGCTGCCGTATTTCCGCTCGCAGGAGTGGATAGACATGGTGCGCCCCACCTATGAAAAAACAGAGGTGGTGCAGGGCGCGCGCAAGTCTCCTTTCGGTCTTGTGCGCGTGACCATGCAGTTGAACATGCCGCGCAAAACGCTCAAGAATATTTATATTACCGGCGATTTTCTGTCTTTTCCGTCGCGGGCGCTTTTTGATCTTGAGGCCGCCCTGCGCGGGCAACTTCTGGACGTCGATCATCTATGCGGCATTATTACTGATTTCTTCAGAGCTGGCAAAATAGCCATACCGGATATGGGGGCGGAAGATATCTGCATCCCCCTGCGCATGGCTATGGAAAAGGCCGCCATTGCCCGTCACGGCATCCCCCTTGAGCACTGCAACCGCATCTTTACCACCAACGGCAGTTTTGACGAGGTGCTGGCGGCGGGGCCGCAGGCGCTGCTTTTGCCGTATTGCGCCAAACTCAAGGACTGCGACCTGCGCTTTACCCGGGCGTGCCGCGCTTGCGGCGAGTGCGTTGTGGGCGATGCCTGGACCTTGGGGCGCGAACGCAAATGGCGCACTGTCTGCATCACCAGCTTCGAGCATCTCATGCAGGAGCTGGAGAAAATGAAAGGACAGGGCGTGCCCGCCTTTATTGGTTGCTGCTGCCAGCCTTTCTACATCAAGCATGTGGAGGATTTCGCCCGTCTTGGTCTGCCGGGCATCCTCATCGATATCGAAAATACCACCTGCTATGACCTTGACCAGAGCGAAGCCGCCCACAGGGGCGAATTCTCCAGCCAGACCATGCTGAACATGGCGCTGCTGCATGACATTCTCCGGGTTGCCGAACAGGCCGAATTGTCTGGACAGGCTGGGCAGCAGGGCATGACGGAAGGCGCGTCAGGCGTCACTACCGGTGTCGCATCCGCTGCAGCAGCTGGTGCAGAAAAAGCGGGAGGGACGCATGCTGCACTATGACGTGCTGATTGTGGGCGCAGGCCCCGCCGGTTCCAGCGCCGCCAGGGCCGCCGCGCAGGCCGGAGCTTCCGTGGCCCTTGTGGAGCGCCGCAACGCGGTGGGCGTACCCGTGCGCTGCGCCGAGTACATACCCGCCATGCTGGTGGGGCAGGCTGACGTGGGCAAGGACTATATCTCCCAGGCCACGCTAGGCATGCGCAGTTATCTGCACGGCCACCGCATTCAGGACATGGCGGCTCCGGGCTATGTCATCCACCGGGACAAATTCGATCAGGCGCTGACCAGCGCCGCTGCGGCTGCCGGGGCTCATGTGCTGCTGGGGCACTGCGTCCTTGGCCGTGAAGGGGGGCAGGGCGGTTGTGTTGTACTGTCCACGCCAGCTGGCGGGGTTATCAGCATAAGGGCCAAGGTCATCATCGGGGCAGACGGCCCGCATTCACGCGTGGCCCAGTGGGTCGGGCTGCCCAATACCCATTGCCTGCCGTCCATACAGGTGCGCCTGCCCCTGCGCAAACCGCTGGAGCATACCTGCATATATTTTGATGAAAGCATCACTGCCGGCTATGCCTGGCTCTTCCCCAAGGGGGATGTCGCCAATGTGGGGCTCGGCATGCTGCGGCAAAGAAACACGCCCGGCCTGCGCCGGGTGCTGCGGCGTTTTGTGCGCGGTCTGTCGGCCCTTGGACTGGTGCGCGACGAACCCCTGTCGTTCACGGGCGGCTGGATACCCGCCGGGCCGCCCAGGCCCTGCGTATCGGGCGACGTTCTGCTGGCCGGAGACGCTGCGGGGCATACCCACCCCATAACCGGAGCGGGCATCTTTCAGGCCGTCATGGGCGGGCAGATGGCTGGCCGCTGGGCGGCACGCGCCGTTCGGGAGAACCGCCTGGATGTTTTGCAGGGCTACGCGGACGAATGGAACGATTTTTACGGCGACGTTCTGTCCCACGCCTACAAGCGCAGGCTGGACTGGGAAGGGTACAGCGGCGTGCTGGATCAGTCCATAAACAGATTCTGGATAGGATTCAGGGAATACTATGCGGCCTCTTGACCACTGGGACGATCTGCAGCTGGAGCAGGCCCGTGAGCTTTCCTGGGCGCGGCACGGCAAAAAAATACTGTTCTACCTGCCAGGCATGTTTGTGCGCGACGGCGTGCAGGGGCAATACCCCGCGCTTTCCGTCACTGGCCGTGACTGCGCACAGCACTGCGCCCACTGCGGCGGCGCGCTGTTGCAGAGCATGCCCGACGTGAGCAGGCCCGGCAGTCTGCTGGAAAAATGCAGGGAGCTCGAGGCGCGGGGCGTGCAGGGCGTGCTGCTTTCCGGCGGCTGTGATGGCCGGGGACGGGTTCCGTGGCAGAATTTCATCCGCGCCATTGCCGAGGTGAAGCGGCAGACCGGGCTTTTTGTGTCCGTCCACTGCGGCATGCTGGATGCGGCCACCGCGCGAGACCTGAAAAGCGCCGGAGCGGATCAGGCCCTCATTGACATCATCGGCAGCGCCGAAACGTATTACAAGGTCTATCACCTTGAAGACGGCCCGGAACTGCTGGACAGCAGTCTTGACGCGCTGGCCCGGGCAGGGCTGCCGGTGGTGCCGCACATTGTGGCCGGGCTGCATTTCGGCAGGCTGCTGGGCGAAAACTGGGCTTTGGAAATCGTTGCCCGGCGTCCGCCAGCCCTGCTGGTCATCGTGGCCTGCATGAACCTGCCCGGCACGGACATGGCGGCCATGACCCCGCCAGGAGCCCGCGAAGTCTGCGGCGTCATTTTGCGGGCACGGGAACTCATGCCGGATACGGAAATAAGCCTGGGCTGCGCCCGCCCCCGCAAGGGCGCAGCCGATCTGGAAGAACTGGCCCTGCTGGCCGGGGTCAACCGCATGGCCCTGCCTTCGCAGGAGGCCGTGGCCATGGCCGCCGGTATGGGGCTTGAGGCGCAGTTTCGCAAAACCTGCTGCTCGGTCCGTCTGGGCGAGGGTACGGCTGGCTGGTGAAAAGCCGGTACGAAAGAATATCCGTTCACGCACACTACGTGACGGGCGTATGGAAAAAACGTCTGCTTGAGGGCAGTCAGCGAGGATATTATGAGCCAAGCCACTGAATTGAAAAGTCAATGTTCCCCCAATCAGGGCCTTTGCGGTCAGGAACCCGCGCCAGAAAGCCCTGATGTCGTGCGCATGAGCCTTGCGGCTGCCATGACGCTGGACTTCGCGCCGGGCAGCTTTTACCGCAATGCCTGTCTTTCGTGCGTCAATCTTCTTCTGACCTACCGCTCGGGATGCGCGGCCCGCTGTTCCTACTGCGGTCTCTCAGGAGCCAAGGAAAAGCGCCCCATCAAGAGCTTCATCCGCGTAAGCTGGCCTTCCTTTACCGTGGATGAAATCATTGCGGGCATTTTGCGGCGTCAGGAGCGCGTCAAGCGCATCTGCATATCCATGCTTACCAACAGCCGCGCCCCGCGCGACGCGGCGGACATCTGCCGCCGTTTGCGCGCCGCCGTGGACATTCCGGTTTCCCTGCTCATCTCGCCAACCATCCTGACGCGCCGCCATCTGGAAGAATTCCGTGACGCCGGAGCGGACAAGATCGGCGTGGCCGTCGACCTCGCCACGCCGGAGCTCTTTGCCCGGTACCGTGGGGCCGGGGTAGGGGGGCCGCACTCCTGGGAGCGCTACTGGCAATGCCTGGAAGAAAGCCTGGATGTTTTCGGCAAGGGCATGGCCGGTTCACACTTTATGGTCGGCATGGGTGAAACGGAAGAAGAGATGAGCCGCGCCATGCAGCGCGTGCATGATATGGGCGGCAATACGCATCTGTTTTCGTTTTTTCCCGAAGGGGGATCGCCCCTGGCCGAACAACTGCCGCCGCCCATTGATCAGTACCGCCGCATCCAGCTGGCGCGCTGGCTCATTGACCACGACCATGCCCGGGCTGAAGCCTTCACCTACAACCAGCGCCGGGCCATCACCGGGTACGGACTGCCAAAGGACGCGCTGGAAGGCTTCATCAACACTGGCGAGCCCTTCCGCACCTGCGGCTGCACGGGCCGCAACGGCGAGGTGGCCTGCAACCGCCCCTACGCCAATTCGCGCCCCGGCCCTGGCATTCGCAACTATCCTTTCAAGCCGGAAGAGGCGGACGTGCGCCATATCCGCCTGCAACTGGGTTTGCCTTTGTAATTTGCGGCAAAGGCCGCAGGGCCTTTTTCGCAACCTGCGAATCTGGGACAGGATCGGGCAGGCATCCTGTTCCGGTTCGCAGCTGGAACATGCAACTTTTTTCAACGTTACATGCTTTGTCCTGCACGAGAGTGCAGCGCGCCACAATGTGGCGTAGATTTTACCGAAAGTCACATCGTTCGGCAGAACGACAGCTTTGAAATGTGAAATATTTCAAAGTTGATCTGGTCTAGAGCGTTGGCGAATGAAATGAGTTAACTGCTCTGCAAGGATTTTTCAGGAAAATCCTTGCCACGAAATGCGAGCAGGCAGGCTTTTGCCTGCCGTGCGCGAGCATTTCAAGTGTCAAATGCTCTAGATGTCGAGTGCCGCGTTGAGTGGGCGGCACGGGCCGCGCCGGTTTACCCCTCCGACGCGGCCCATTCTTTGACGCCGTAAGAGGAGAGGAGTAAAAAGCACGCATGACCTTGATCTGCCTTGGCGACAGCCTCACATATGGTTTCGGTATTCCCCGTCCTCGAGTCTGGCCTTCATTGCTGGCCAAAACCACAGGCATGAAGGTGCTCAACTGGGGCATTAACGGCGATACCACTGGCGGCATGTTGGCCCGGTTTCAAGCCCACAGCGCCGTTAAAGACGCTCACGCGGCCATTTTGATGGGCGGCTTCAACGATCTCGCCCTGGGCGCGGACCTTGGCGTGGTAAAAGCCAATATGTTCGCCCTGGTACAGCAATGCTTCAGTGTCCGCATCAAGCCGGTGCTCGGCATTCCCATCCCCGTGCGTCATCCCATCACCTTTCCCCTGCTGGCCAGTATGGATGTGGAGCGGGCCTGCGCCGCCTATGACGGATTGCGGCCCTGGCTGCACAGCCTGGCCGAAGACTTTTCCTTGCCTGTAGTGGATTTTTTTCGGCGTTTTGAAGAGTTTTTAGTCTCTGCGGCCCTCAACGGCAGGGAATATTTTGACGCCCTGTACACTGACGGTCTGCACGCCAGCGAGGCCGGGCACGCCCTCATGGCGCAAGAAGCCGCACGGGCGCTGCATACTGTCTGATCACTCCCGCACACGGGCGGCATCCAGTTTCCCTTGCTTCAGGACGCTGCCGCCCCCGATCTCCAGGGGCTAGCTCCACTACCTGACGCGCTGGCAGCCTCTGACCTTCGGCACGCTGGCTGACCCTTGCGCCGTGCCCCCAATCTTTCAGACTGTGGAGCCGGTCTTGCTGCCATTGGCTGTTCACACATAACCAGCCTGTGTTCATGAATCCTGAGTCATTCGGACTTTGCAGCGCGCATGTGCCCGCGCGCCCGGAGTATGCCCCTCAGACCCATCATGTCGCCGTATTCTTCAAGCGATTATAGTATATTACCCTTAAAAAAGGTGCATGCGGCAACGCTGCACGGCAGTGCACCGCGACGCATCGTGCGTGGATTCTGCCTAAAATCGCATTTTCCGGAAGAATGACAGATTGAAATGTGCAGCATTTCAACGTTGATCTGGTCTGTGCGCTATTTTTGCGCCCGCCAATCTGCCGACCTACGGCCGTACTATATGATTCAAACCCATCAGTATCTTGCTACCGGCGATCCTGCCCATAAGACGTATGCCGCCACTCTTTTACAGACCGAGGGGAGGTGAAGGCATGATAATTGGCTGTAAATATATAACACACCTAAATATTTAAGCTTTACAATATTGTATGTTGTATATCCTATTGCCGTACTCTGGGTTGATTGTGTTAAAAATATTCAATAGTTAATAGAGTATGTATTACTAATGATTTTGTATAAATTAAAACTATCACTAGCGGAAACTGTACGTGAAAAAAATAATTTAATTGCATTGATTCTTCTTTCTGTGTTTCATTTAACTCATAAATGAAAAGAGTATGAGAGGGTGACAATGCTCAGGGGAATGGTTTTTTCCATGGCAGTTATTGCCGCAATTTTTTGCCTTCATTTGGCAATGAATATGAGCGTGTCGCAATCCCGTTGTATAATGCCGTACTATGAGTTTACAACACAGCAGAATTCCTGCCTTTCACTTATTGCAATAGTTGATATGAATGTACATGGTCCGCCAGGCATTGGTGCTGACAACGCAAAAGAGTCTTCAAGCAGATCGGCAATCCTTGAAAACGCCATGCCCGGATGGGCAAAGTATGATGCTGAAGACTTGCCCCAAGTTAAACATGCTTTTTCGAAAATATTTCACAAAGACCCCGTCGAAAACTCTGGATTATCCCCTCTGTCCGACACTCCCCCGTGGCCGGACAAAAGCAAGCTTCGCAATTTACGCCCTCCCGTCCGGGCTGCCCCGCATGCCTGACAACAAATCTGCCTGATTTACCACAAGCACACGCAAAACTGAGACAGCACATGTCCCGGTCCGGTTCCGTGGCAAAAGCTCCCGGCTGTAAAGCCGCGTAGCCTCTGATTGCTGTTTCTAAATAACACGCCTTCAACTGTATTTACTTAAAGGTGGAACGTATGCTTAAGTATTTGAAAGTACTTTATGTACAAGTGTTGATTGCAATTATGATCGGTATTTTGCTGGGGCATTTCTATCCGCAGATGGCGGTAAAAATGCAGCCGCTGGGCAAAATGTTCATCAACCTGATCAAAATGATCATCGCGCCGCTCATTTTCTCCACAGTTGTGACGGGCATTGCGGGCATGAACGACATCAAGGCCGTGGGTAAAACGGGCGGTCTCGCACTCGTATACTTTACAGGCATTACCCTGCTGGCCCTGGTTATCGGCCTGGTGGTCGTCAATCTGGTTCAGCCCGGCGCGGGCATGAATGTTGACGTAAGCACCTTTGACGCCGCCGACAAGAGCATTGCCGCCCAATACGCCGGCAAGGCCAAAGACAATAATCTCATCAACTTTTTCATGAATATTATTCCGCATACCTTTGTTTCTGCATTTACCAGCGGCGAGATATTGCAGGTCCTGCTTGTGGCCATCATCTTCGCCTTTGCCCTGAATTTCAGCGGCGCCAAGGGCCAGCTGTGCTTTGATCTCATCAAGAGCCTTTCTGAAGTACTTTTCAAGGTCATCAATATCATCATGCGCGTCGCGCCCATTGGCGCTTTTGGCGCAATGGCCTTCACCATCGGCAAGGAAGGGATAGGTTCAGTACTGGCGCTGGGTGAGCTGATACTGTGTTTTTACGCCACCAGTATCATGTTTGTGGTGCTGGTTCTTGGCGTTGTGGGCATATTCAGCGGATTCAGCATCTTCAAGTTCGTCCGGTACATTAAAGAAGAGTTGTTTATCGTCCTTGGCACGTCATCCTCCGAATCCGTGCTGCCCAATATGCTGCGCAAGATGGAGAAAGTGGGCTGCAACAAGAGCGTCGTGGACCTGGTTATTCCGGCGGGCTACTCCTTTAACCTGGACGGCACGGCCATCTACCTGACCATGGCAGCTGTATTTTTGGCCCAAGCCACCAATACGCCCATGACCATAGGCGAAGAACTCGTGCTTCTTGGCATCCTGCTGATTTCATCAAAAGGCGCGGCGGCAGTCACTGGCGGCGGATTTATCGTGCTGGCGGGCACATTGAGTTCTGTTGGCAAGATTCCCCCGGAAAGCATCGCCGTTATTTTTGGTATTGACCGCTTTATGTCCGAGGCGCGCGCGCTGACCAACCTTGTGGGCAACGGCGTTGCCACCATTTTTATTGCCAAGATGACCGGCAATCTTGATTCCGAAAAGCTGCGCCGCGAGCTTAATGGACACAAGGCGGAACTCGAAATGGATGACGATGCCGCAACGGAGATTGTCGCAAGCAAGGCGGACGTCTGATTCTCTTTCGAGCTGATGGCGCGCTGGGCGTCCACTGAAGAGGCACAAGCGAACAGACTGGGAGAGTCATGAAAGAAATTCATTATAACGACATAGCGCAGGCAGTGGCGCGTCTGGCCATCGAGGCCTGCTACCGTCTGCCTGCGGATATGGTTGAAGCCATGCGTAAATCCCGCGAGACCGAGCCATCGCCCGTGGGCCGCAACATACTTGATCAGTTACTGGAAAATGCGGGCATTGCCGCTGAAGGGCAGATTCCCTTGTGTCAGGACACAGGAATCACAGTGGTTTTTGCCGAGATAGGGCAGGATGTACACATAGTGGGCGGCGCTTTTGAAGACGCCGTCAATGAGGGGGTTCGGCGGGGGTACACGGACGGCTATTTGCGCAAATCCTGTGTGTTCGAGCCGTTGTTTGAGCGCAAGAATACAGGGGATAACACCCCGGCCGTCCTGCATTCCCGCATGGTGCCAGGCGACAGGCTGCGCCTGCGTCTGGCGCCCAAGGGGGCAGGTTCGGAGAATAAAAGCGTACTCAAAATGCTTGTGCCCGCCGACGGCATTGATGGGGTACGCAAGGTGGTTCTGGACGCCGTTCTGGCGGCTGGCCCCAATTCCTGTCCGCCGCTTGTCGTGGGCGTGGGCATTGGCGGCACTATGGAACTGGCCGCCCTTTGCGCCAAGCGCGCCGCGGCCCGTGACCTTGAAAGCCATAACGCGGATGCGCGCTATGCGGCCTTTGAGGATGAACTGCTTGAGATGGTCAATAAAACCGGCGTCGGCCCTCAGGGGCTTGGCGGCGTGACCACGGCCCTCAAGGTGCATGTGGAGTGGGCCCCGACCCATATAGCCTCGTTGCCGGTGGCCGTAAACATCAACTGCCACGCGGCGCGCCACGCCGAAATCGTCCTGTAGGGGGGGCCATGTCTGACCAAGTCAAAAAAATACGTGCTCCTTTTGACGAAACTACGGCTCGCTCCCTGCGTGCTGGCGACAGGGTGCTTATTTCGGGCACCATCCTGGCCGCGCGTGATGCGGCCCATAAAAGGCTGGTGGAAACACTGGACAGGGGGGAACCCCTGCCGGTGGATCTGGAAGGGGCGGTTGTCTATTACGTGGGGCCAAGCCCGGCCCGTCCCGGGCATGCCATCGGGGCGGCCGGGCCGACGACTTCAGGCCGTATGGACGCCTATACTCCCCGCCTGCTGAAGCAGGGTCTCAAGGGCATGATTGGCAAGGGCTACCGCGGCCCTGACGTTATAAAGGCTATGGAAGAACTTGGCGTTCCCTACCTGGCCGCCGTGGGCGGCGCGGGAGCGCTCATTGCCCGCAGCATCAAGAAGTATACGGTGCTGGCCTATGAGGATCTGGGGCCCGAAGCGGTCGCCGCAATGGAGGTGGAGGATTTTCCCGCCATTGTGGTTATCGACAGTTTGGGCGGCAATTACTACGAGGCTGGCCAGGCGCCGTACCGAAGCATCTGATGTGTATGTGGCGCGTCCATAGACTGTTTACGTATCATTGCACAAGGAGTTCATATGGCTTTGAGCAGAAATTCCGCTGAGGGCAAAACCCGTCTGGATTTCTGGCAGGCCGCCACCGGCGCTTTTTTGGCGCTGTTTGTGTGCGTGCACCTGCTGCTGGAGGGGACGGTGGTGTTAAGCCCTGCGCTGACCAATGGCATAGCCTGGTTTCTTGAGGCCACATGGTTGACCCATCTGGTGGCCCCTATCATTCTTCTGATGGTTGTTTTTCATTTTTATATCGCGGCACGCAAGATGCCCTTTCGCGCGCATGAGCTTGGCATTTTTGTGCAGCACAGCAAAAGCCTGAAGGATTTTGACACATGGCTGTGGCTGGTGCAGGTCTTTACGGCTATCGTCATCCTGCTCGGCGTATTTTATCACGTATACGCGATCATGACTGACCTTCCCATCAATGTGGCAGGCAGCGCCAAGCGCCTGCACAGCGGCTGGCTGGCCTTCTATGTTGTCTTTTTGCCCTGCGTCATCCTGCATACGGGCATAGGCGTGTACCGCATCGCCGTGAAGTACGGCATCTGCGTCAAGAGCGCGAAGGACATGTGCCGCAAGTGGATTTGGATTGTCATGGGCTGTTATCTGTTGCTCGGCTCGCTGGCCTTGGCCCGCGTCTGGTTTCAGGGATAGGGGGGCGTATGCGTATTTTTGAAAGTGACGTCTTGTGCATTGGCGCTGGTCTGGCCGGTGAGCGTGTGGCGGTGGAGGCCGCACAGGCTGGCTTCAGCGTTATCTGTCTTTCCGTGGTGCCGCCCAAACGCTCGCACTCCTCTGCCGCCATGGGCGGCATGCAGGCGGCCCTGGGCAACTCGATCATGGGCGAGGGCGACTGCCCCGAAATCCATTTTAACGATACAGTGAAGGGCTCTGACTGGGGCTGCGACCAGGAGGTGGCCCGCCTGTTCGCTGAAACCGGCCCCATAGCCATGCGCGAAATGGCCTGGATGGGCGTGCCCTGGAGCCGCGTCGTGCCCGGCGAGCACTCCTACTACAAGGGCGGCAAGCCTTTTCAGGCTACGGAAAAAAAGGAAAATGAGGGGCTTATCCATTCCCGCGCGTTTGGCGGCACCGCCAAATGGCGTACCTGCTATACCTCGGACGGCACAGGCCATGCCGTGCTCTTCACCCTGGACAGCCGCCTGCTGCAACTGGGTGTGAACGTGCACGACCGCATGCAGGCCGAAGTGCTGGTGCACGATGGTCAGCGCTGCATGGGCTGCGTGGCCCGCGACCTGCGCACCGGTGAACTGGTAGGGTACTTCGCCAAGGCAACGCTTATAGCCACGGGTGGCTACGGCCGTATTTACCGGGCCACCACCAACGCCATCATCTGCGATGGCGGCGGGCAGATCGCGGCCCTTGAAACGGGCGTGGTGCCTCTGGGTAATATGGAGGCCGTGCAGTTTCACCCCACAGGCACGGTACCCACGGACATTCTGGTGACCGAAGGCTGCCGCGGCGATGGCGGCACCCTGCTGGACGTGAATGAATATCGCTTTATGCCGGATTATGAGCCGGATAAGGCCGAGCTTGCCTCGCGTGACGTGGTGTCGCGCCGCATGACCGAACATATGCGCAAGGGCTTTGGCGTGCCCAGCCCCTACGGGGAGCATCTCTGGCTGGACATCCGGCACCTGGGCGAAAAGCACATCACCACCAACCTGCGCGAAGTGTATGACATCTCCACCCATTTCCTTGGCGTGAACCCCATACACCAGCTCATCCCGGTGCGGCCCACCCATCACTACAGCATGGGCGGCGTGCGCATCAACAAGGATGGCCACGCATACGGACTTGAGGGGCTGTTCTCCGCCGGCGAGGCTGCCTGCTGGGACATGCACGGCTTCAACCGCCTGGGCGGCAACTCCCTGGCTGAAACCATCGTTTCCGGGCGCATTGTGGGCAAAAAGCTGGTGGAGTTCCTGCAAGGCTACGAAACCGTGTTCTCCACAGCCGAAATGAAGGCCGCCTCCATCAAGGTCAAGGACCGCATCGCTGCGCTGCTGCGCGGCACGGGCGACGACTGCTACACCCTGCGCAACGAGATGCAGGACGTAATGATGGAACACGTCGGCATCTTCCGTAATGGCAAGGATCTTGAGGCGGGCGTCGTCAAGCTGCAAAACCTGCTGGAGCGCTGCAAAAACATGCGCCTTGCCAGCGGCGACATCCCCGGCCCCAATGCGGAGCTCTCAATGGCCCTGCGGGTGCCCGGCATGCTCAAGCTGGCCCTGTGCACGGCCTACGGCGCGCTTATGCGCACTGAAAGCCGTGGGGCGCACGCGCGCGAGGACCATCCGGAACGCAACGACAAGGACTGGCTTGTGCGCACCCTGGCCTACTGGAACGAAGGCGACAGCCTCCCCACACTCCGGTATGAGCCTGCCACGCCATTCTTCATTCTGCCTCCGGGCGACCGGGGCTATGGCGGCGGCAAGATCATCCAGGGCGACATCAGGGAAGACCAGATCGTTCCCTACGACCAGAAAGGCTAAGGGAGGCAAGCTCAATGGGACGCAATCTTACGTTTGAGATATTCCGCTATAATCCACTGGATGCCGGTTCTTACCCGCATATGCAAAGGTTTCAGCTTGAAGAGCATCCAAGCATGACGCTCTTTATCGCGCTGAATCTTATCCGCGAAAAGCAGGACGCCTCCTTGCAGTTTGATTTCTGCTGCCGCGCGGGCATCTGCGGCTCCTGCGGCATGGTGATCAATGGGCGGCCCGGCCTGGCATGCCATACGCAAACCTGTGACCTGCCGGACCACATAACCCTGCATCCCCTGCCGGTCTTCAAGCTGCTGGGCGACCTCTCTGTGGACACGGGCACGTGGTTTCGCAATGTGGGCCAGAAGATCGAATCGTGGATACACACCAGCAAGGAGTTTGATCCAACGGCACAGGAAGAACGCATGGACAACGAGCTCGCCACCCAGATATTCGAGCTGGACAGGTGCATCGAGTGCGGCTGCTGCGTGGCGGCCTGCGGCACGGCCCGTATGCGTGAAGACTTCATCGGGGCCACGGCCATCAACCGCATGGCGCGCTTCTATATTGATCCCCGGGACAACCGCACTCCGGCCGATTACTATGACCTGATCGGCGACGACCAGGGTGTTTTCGGCTGCATGGGTCTGCTGGCCTGCGACAGCGTGTGCCCCAAGCAACTGCCCCTGCACGACCAGCTGGGCATCATGCGGCGTATGGTGAGTATGGAATCTGTGCGGGGCATCCTGCCGGAATTCCTGCGTAAAAAAATGCAGGGCTGCGGCCATTCGCATTGCAGCGGCAAGGACTAGGCATACTCACCGTGAAGCTGCTCTGGTACCCGCGTGAGCGGTGCCCGCCGTGAAGGCGTAAGGAAACGCTGATTTATTTTGTTTGGCGGCGTTGCTTCACTTTTTTGAAACAGTCGAGGACGGAAGAGTCCACTCCTGCTTTAAAAAAAGAGCGCGCCTTGCCAAACGAAATAACTGCGCATTTCCCGGAGGCTCTTTAATCAGTGCTTCCATAAGTACAGCCTGCACGCTGTTACGAGCCGTAATGGTCGAGCCGTAACCTTTGGGAATGCATAGCCTTAAAGATAACCCGTTCTAGCTGCGCGCCAACAGGAACGAATCGGGCCTGTTGGCGCAACTACATAGAATATCAGAATATGCTAGGAGAAACTCATGTCCCGTATAAAAAATCTGCGTGAGGATGCGCTAGCCCTGCATAAGGATTTTCAGGGCAAGATTGAAGTGCGCGTAAAGGTGCCCGTGCGTGATGCCGATGATCTCACCCTTGCGTATTCGCCCGGCGTGGCCGAACCCTGCATGGAAATCAACCGTAATCCTGCAATGCTGGACGTATACACCAACCACGGCAACTTTGTCTGCGTGGTGTCCAACGGCACGGCGGTGCTTGGTCTTGGCGACATAGGCCCCGCCGCCGCCATGCCTGTGATGGAGGGCAAGGGCCTGCTGTTCAAGACCTTTGGCGATGTGGACGCCTTTCCCATCTGCGTCGACACCAAGGACACAGCCAAGATCGTCGAGCTTGTGGAACTGATGGCCCCCACCTTTGGCGGCGTGAACCTTGAGGATATCAAGGCGCCGCAATGCTTTATCATTGAGGACGCCCTCAAGAAAAACGGCGTTTTCAAGGGCCCCATCTTCCACGATGATCAGCACGGCACCGCCGTGGTCACCATGGCCGGGCTTATCAATGCCCTCAAGGTCGTCAACAAGAAGCTGGAAGACATTACTGTGGTCACCAGCGGCGCGGGTGCGGCCGGTATTGCCATCATCAAGCTGCTCATGGCCATGGGCCTCAAGAACGTCATCATGTGCGACACGCGCGGGGCCATCTACGAAGGCCGCGCCGAAGGCATGAATCCGTATAAGGAAGAAATAGCCCGGCGCACCAATCCGCAAAAGGTCAAAGGCGGTCTGGCCGAGGCCATCAAGGGGGCGGACGTGTTCATCGGCGTTTCCGCGCCCAACACCCTTACTGAAGACATGATCCGCAGCATGGCCAAGGACCCCATAGTCTTTGCCCAGGCCAACCCCATCCCCGAAATATGGCCCATTCAGCGCGCGCTGGACGCCGGGGCGCGGGTGGTGTCCACGGGGCGTTCAGACTGCCCCAACCAGATAAACAATGTGCTGGCCTTTCCCGGCATCTTCCGTGGCGCTCTGGACGTGGCCGCCACGGATATCAATGACGCCATGAAGATAGCCGCGGCCTACGCCATTGCCGAGCTGGTCAAGCCGGAAGAACTGCGGCCCGACTATATCATACCTTCAACCCTCAACGCCGATGTGGCCCCGTCCGTGGCCGCCGCCACGGCCCGCGCCGCCATTGAAAGCGGCATTGCCCGCAACCCTGTGGACCCGGCCACTGTGGCGGAAAACCTCAAGAAAAGACTTGCCGACCGTAAGTAGAGCCCTGTTGGCTTGAATTGCCCCGGCGGCTGTGAAGGCAGGCTGCCTTTGCGGATTCGCCGTTTCGAAGTCTATGGTTCTGGTTCTTCAGGCACGGCGTGCTACAGCGCAACAACTCCGTGCAAAGACCTTGCATCTTCTTCAGCCGCTGCCCGCATGGGCAGCGGCTGAAGCCGCGTTTGGCGCCCTGTGCTGTTTCTCTATGCAATGACGCCATCTGGGGGAGCAGGCGCTGGCCGTAAAGGGCATGCGCGGGGTACCGCGCGATGCGTACCAGACAGACGTCATAAAACGTTACGAATGCATATGACAGCGTTGATCTGCTCCAGTATGGCGCACGAGCAAGCGCCTGCGTTGCATGATGCACAGCGTTGATGCCTCTGGGACACTGTTCCTGCGAGCTTCCTGTGTTTTGTATCCGGCATGCTGTCGCCAGCCTTTGAAGGATCCTGCAAACACCCCGACCATATGGTCGGGGTGTTTGCGTTTTGGGCAGATTCCAGAGGCTGCCCGGCCAGTCTGCCGAATCCGGGCGCAGAACGCTTTTTTGTTGGCGGGGCAGCCCTGGCCTGCCGCAGTTGAGCCCCAGCAAGGGGATTGGTCCCGAGGGCGGCCCCTTGAGATCAGGTGTGCCCACCGCGCATGCGGGCGGATTACAGGCGCTGTGGCGAAGCCTGCAGAAAATATATCTGATATTTTATATGCCCTGCGAAAACACTGCTGCGTGGGAGCTGAATACTGATAAACGCATAGTAAATGAATATGTTTTGTAACCACAAATGCCATGAGTTCACGTTTTTATAAAATACCGCTACCAAGTTGCGCACTGAAATTAACATCAGTACTCATTTAGAATTAAAATTATTTGACTGTGCATGTTGTGTGTGGAGCGACTGTCCACTGCCTGGGTGCTGACAGCGTTTTCTTTCTGTTATCTCAATAACTGGAGGGCATATGAGATGTAGGCGTGTGGTATCCCTGCTCGCGATACTGCTGTTGCAGACAAGTGGAGCATGGGCGCAGGAGGAGGGGGCTACAGAGGTCTTGTTGACGCCGCTTGAGATGACAGAACCCAAAAACACCATTGACCATATCACCCAGACAGATATGGAAAGAAAGACGGCCATCAATCTGTGGGAAGCCCTCAGGGGGGTGCAGGGCGTATATCTTCAGACATCCGGCGGCCGCAACGAGGGTACCATCAGCATACGCGGCTCAAACCGATATCAGGTCGGCATGTATGTTGACGATATACCCATTGCCACCGCATATCGCAATGAATGGGATTACAATAACACCCTGACCTATGGCCTTGAGTCCATAGAAGTATCAAAAGGCTACAGCTCGCCCTTGCTTGCGAGCAACAACAGCTTGGCGGGCGTGGTAAACCTGCGTACTGCCAAACCCAAAAAAGAATTTGAATTTTCCGCTAAATATCTGAATTTTTTTGACCGCAGGCTGCACGATCAGGGCCGCATGGCTGCCACAAGCATAGGCACGCGGCAAGAGTTCTATTACCTGAAAGGCACCTTTGTGCTCGACAATCAGGATTTTTTCACTCTGCCCGAAGGGTTTGACGCTTCCCCCTACCAGGGTACGGGACGCCGCAAAAACTCCGACCACAAGAACCTCAGCGCCAACATCATCGGCGGCTGGACGCCCAGTGATGATGTGGACATTATGGTCGGTTACATGCGGCAAAGCTCTAAAAAAGGCCAACCCTTTGATGCTGCCGAGTACCGCCGGGGTGCGGACGGCAAGCAGGCATATCCCTATCAACGCTGGTGGTACTGGCCGGAATATGAAACCAGCCGCCTGTACACCAATGCCAATTTCAATCTGAGCAAGCAGGCCCACCTCAAAGCCGTGATGTATTACGACTCGCATCAGGACAAGTCCGAGAGTTATCTCGACATGACCATGTCCAAAAAGGACTATCCTGATAAAAAGTACGACCAGTATACGGTCGGCGGGCAATTGACCTTTGACTATACGTTCAATCCCGCCAACAAGCTGGCGCTCTCTGCCGGTTACCGCATCCTTTCTCATAAAGAGTATAATGATTACGGCGGATTTGATGATACCGGACTGCCCAGTAAGCAAAAAAAGAAAAAGGCCGACATCGGCGATGAGATGGATGAGCACATTTCGGAGGGCTACTGGGACCTTGGCGCGGAATATACCCTCAAGCCCATTGAACGCCTGACGCTTGTTTTTGGCACGAGCCTCAGCACCATGACCCCAATGACTCTTGAAAGCCGCGATCATGTAACCGGCGACATGAATTCGTATAAAAAAGGGCTGGACGACACCAAGAGCCTTTTCAACTACCAGGTGGGCGCGTTCTACGACCTTACCGAAAAGCATGAACTTTTTGCCACGTTTGCGAAAAAGTCCCGTTTCGCAACCATGCGTGAACGCTACTACAGAAACGGCGATGTGCCCACCAATCCGGATCTGAATCCCGAACACGCCTATCATTATGAGCTTGGCTACAAAGGGCTTGTCAGCGACTGGCTCAAGCTCAACACCAGCGTGTACTACAGCGACGTCAGCGACATGATTACGTCCAAGGGCCCCAAGGGGGCAATGTATTTTGAAAATCTTAACAGAGCCACATTCTATGGCTTTGAGGCTGGGGCGGAGGCCGTTATCAACCAGTACCTCAGCGCGGGCGGCGTGTTCAACTACATGCGCTGGGATAACTGCACCAATGATGAAAAGCTTGCGCAACTTCCCGAAATAACAAGTACCCTTTATGGAGTTATTACCCCTGTAGAAGGGTTTTCCATCATCCCCCAGGTCAATATCAGCAGCGGCTTTTACTGGAATACCGCCGCTGATAACCTCCCGTACAGAAAGTCTCCCAATTTCGCCACTGCCGATATCAAGGCGGTGTACGACATCAACAAGAATTTTTCAGTGGAAGCGGGCGTGAAAAACGTGTTTGACCAGGAATATGCGTACAGCGCCTATTATCCGGAACCGGGCCGGAGCTACTTTGTGGGCGTGAGCGCCAATTTCTAGAGCTGTTTCCTTTATGTCTGACCTGTTGCGAACTCTGCCGCTTCAGCCGTTGCCCCGTGTGCAACGGCTGAAGCATATTCTCGCAACATTAGCCGCAGTCGTGCATGCGGCGATGGCCCCGGCGTTTGGCGCGTTTGCCAAGCGCAAAAGTCATGAGCCTGAAGTGGATTTTGAACAATGCGGATAACCCTTGAAAGTAGCATTCTTATTGTGTGAAGGCGCCCGCTTGGGCGCGTAACCGTTGGGGTAAAGCGCTTCGCCTTCACGTCAAGCGCCCGCCCGCATAAACGCCAGAGCGGTTTTGCCGTGAGGCTGCTTTGGCATATCAGTGCTCCGGCCATAATGCGTGGCGGAACGCGCCGGTCTGGCGCTCCGCATGCGTAGAGGCGACCGGGGCGGCATGCTGAAAGGATGGTGCCTGTGCAGATCAGATTCCTTGCCCTAGGGCCGCTTGTGCTGCTTGCCCTGCTTGTCATGCCGTGTCGCGTCAGCGCTGCGGAGGATTCTTTTGCCGCGTCAGAGAGCGGAGCGGCGGTGGAGGATGCGCGCAGCGTGTATTGCGCTACCCCGCCTTCCACATTCACGCTGTACGCCTTTGCGCCGGAACTGCTGGCTGGCTGGAATACGCCCCTCCGGGATTATGAAAAAAAATTCATCCCTGTCCAGTACCACAACCTGCCGGTGCTGGGCGGCTGGTATGGCCAGGGCTTTATCCCTGACAGAGAAATGCTGCTGGCCAGCGGCATCAAAAAAGCCTTTTACCTGTCTATGGGCCCGCACGACCGCCTGCCCATTGAACAAACCCTGACCAGCCTGGGCATGAAGGTAACCAGCGTGCCCGGTTCAAGCCTGGCGGATATGGCCCCCTGTTTTCTGGCCATGGGCCGGGCCTTTGGCCGTGAAGAGCGCGGGGCGGCATTGGCTGCCTATGCATCGCAGACGCTCGAAAAGGTGTCCCGCGCCATGCGGGATCTGCCCAAAGAAAAATGGACAAAGGTTTATGTGGCTCTTGAGGCTGACGGTCTGGCCTCCATCTGCCGTCAGTCGCAGCGGGCGGATGTGTTTGCCGCTGCCGGAGCCCAGAGCGTGCACGACTGCCCGCCCGGAGCGGAGGAAGCCTTTTTGCGCGTTACCTTTGAGCAGCTGATGGCCTATAACCCGGAAGTCATACTGGTTTTCCATCCGGCGCTCATGCGCCGCATCCCCACAGACCCCAAATGGGCGGCCCTTTCCGCCGTGCGTCAGGGCAAGGTGTATTTTATGCCGCGTGGCCCGTTCAGCTGGCTGGAGCGTCCCGCCACCTACATGAGGTTGCTGGGCGTGCAGTGGCTCGCAAACAAGCTGCACCCCGACCTCTACCCTGTGGACATCAACGTGGAGAGCAAGCATTTTATGAAACTTTTTTTCAACCTGGACCTCGATGACACCCAGGTGAACAATTTTTTTGAGCCGTATGGCACATTCTAAAAAAACCTTGCTCGTACTGAGCCTGCTTGTGTTGGCGGCCATCGTGTTTGCCCTGCCCATGGGCCGTTACCCGCTGGCCCTGGGCGATCTTTACCACAGCCTGATGGAAGCGTGGGCGGGCCGACCCTTGAATGAAGAGCAGAGCCGGCAGCTTTTTTTGTTCTTTGACCTGCGCCTGCCGCGCATCGGTTCGGCCCTGGTGGTGGGAGCCTGTCTTTCCGCTTCGGGGACGGTGTATCAGAACATGTTTCAAAACCCCCTTGTGTCGCCGGGCATACTGGGCGTGCAGCACGGGGCCGCTTTTGGCGCGGCCATAGGCATAGTGTTTTTTTCTTCATGGCCGTTGACCCAGGCCCTTTCCTTTGCTGGCGGCGCGCTGGGCGTGGGGCTTTCGCTTTTTTTCGCGTGGCTCTACCCCCGGGCGCGGTTTTTGGCCCTTGTGGTGGGCGGCCTTGTGAGCAGTTCGTTTTTTGTGGCCCTGACCTCGCTTGTGCAGTATGTGGCCGACCCCAACCGCCAGCTGCCGGAACTCGTGTACTGGCTTATGGGCACGCTGTCCCGTGCGGAACCGCGCCACCTGGCCTGGAGCGCCCCCCTCATGCTGGCCGGGTTGGCCTATATCTGCCTCAACGGCAAGGCGGTGAACGCTCTTGCTATGGGAGACGATGAGGCCCGCGCCCTGGGCGTGCAGAGTACGGGCATGAAGCTGCGCCTTATCGGCGCGGCCACCCTGATCTGTTCGCTTACCGTGGTGCTGGCCGGGGTCATCAACTGGGTGGGGCTCGTCATCCCGCATGTCATGCGTTTCATCAGCGGGCCGGACAACAGGGTGGGGTTGACGGCGTCAGCCCTTGGCGGGGCGCTTTTCGTGCTGCTTACAGACACGCTCATACGTTCGGTCTGGACGGTGGAACTGCCGCTGGGCATTGCCACATCGCTCATCAGCATGCCGCTTTTTGCCTTTAGCCTGTGGTACGACTGGAAACGACGATGATAGAAGTCCGCAATCTTACCGTCAGCTATCACCGCGCACCGCCGGTGCTGAAAAATATTTCCCTGCGCGTGAGCAGGGGCGAGGTGGTCAATGTGCTTGGCCCCAACGGCTGCGGCAAAACAACACTTCTCAGGGCGCTTCTTGGCTTTTTGCCCGCTCCGCCCGGCAGTATCCTGCTGGAAGGCCGCCCTCTGGAAACAATCCCACGGCGCAGTCTGGCCCGCAGCCTTGCCTATGTGCCGCAGCAGCATGCCGGGGTTTTTGGTTTTCGGGTGCTGGATGTGGTGCTGATGGGCCGCACCGCGCGCAGCCCCTGGCTGCGCTTTTCCGCCGAGGATCGTCAACAGGCCATGGACGCGCTGGAAAAAGTGCGCCTGACACATCTGGCGGACAGATCGTATCTGGAGCTTTCGGGCGGGCAACGCCAGATGGTGCTGATCGCGCGCGCCCTGGCGCAGGACTGCGGGGCGCTTGTGATGGATGAGCCTGTTACAGGTCTGGATTACGGCAATCAGTTTCACCTGCTTGACCTTATTGGCGAGCTGGCCGCATCTGGGCCAGCCATTCTGCTCACCACGCACCATCCGGAACAGGCCGTCTACCTCGGCGGGCGGGCCGTGCTTTTGAAAGACGGCACGCTGGTGGCGGATGGTGCCGTGGCATCGACCATTACCGAAGATCAGGTACGCAAGCTGTATGAACTGCCGCCCAGGGCTGAAGCGTGGATGCGCCTGACCGGGACCAGTGCGCCATGAAACCTCAAGGCGATGAAGAAACCTCCCTTGGCATGCCCCAGGCTGCCCAGCCGCACGGCAAACCGTTGCTTGTCGGCAACATAATGGTTTTTCTGCTTTCTTTGACGCTCCATACGGCCGCGCTCGCCGCCTTGTGGTTTCTGGCTGTTCCCGCGCTGGGCTCGGGAGAAGGCGGGGGAGCGGGCGGCTATGTCACGGTTAGCCTGCTGGCCGGACTGCCGGGCAATTCGGGCGGCTCTGGCTCTGGGGCCGTATCAGCCAATGCTGCCGATACCGCAGCCACGCCTGAGAGCAAATCCAATGAGCCTCCCGCAGACACGCCTGTTTCGGATGCTGCGCCTGCCGTTGATCACGCGAAGCAGACAGAGCCCGCCCCGGCCGAGTCGTCTGTTCCTGTACCTGACGCGGCAGTGCCTGTGCGCGTGGCAAAGCCCGCTCCAAAAGCCAGGCCCGCCACCCCCCAGCCCGCCAGCCAGCCAGTAAGTTCAACCGCCCAAAAGTCCTCACACGAGCAAACGCGATCAGCCAGCCATGGCACAGTGAAGCAGGGCGAAAAAGCCTCAGGCGCGGGCCATGAAGGGTCCGACATGGCAGCGGGGCGCGGCGGACAAGTCGGCCAAAGAAGCGGCGAAAGCGGCGGCGGAGGCGGTGGTGAAGATAGAGCTGCCGGGCAGGGAAGTTCCGCCGGGTATCTGAAAGGAAATTACGAGTACATAAAAAAACGTGTCAGGCAGTATCTGGTCTACAATCCGCAGGCCAAGCGCATGGGTATTCAGGGCATGGTGACTGTATCGTTTACCATACAGCAGGACGGCAGGGTCAGGGACGTTGCGGTCAGTAAAAGCAGCGGCTACTCTTTGCTGGACGAATCTGCCATTGAGGCGGTTCGCAGTGCAGCGCCCTTCGCTGCGCCGCCGGAGCCCGCGCGCGTGATCATGCCCGTGCAGTTCAGCCTAAGGTAGCGAGGTAGCTATGGTTTTTGCAAGAACTCTGCTTTTTCTTTTTCTGCTGTTTTGCTCCGCCGTTCCCGTTCTGGCGGATGTAAAAATATTTGTCACCAATGATGTTCATGGCTATGTGGCCGACAATCCGGAAAAAAAGAACATTGGCTACGCACGGCTCAAGGCACTGGCCGATGGCGCGCGGGCCGAGGGGCATACAGTATTTATCCTGGATGCGGGGGACGCCTTCAGCGGCAGCGCCTTTGCGCAGATGGACCAGGGGCGCACCGTGGCAAAGCTCATGGGGCAGACGGGCTACCGCGTGCTTACGCCGGGCAACCACGCCTTTGATTATACCCTGTCTGAAGGCCCTTTGTATTACAGCAATGAACTGCTGGGTCTGGTACGTGAAAACAGCCTCGGCAAGGTTGACGCCGTGGCCGAAAACCTCAGGTACAAAGAGGCCGATCCGCCAGGAATGGGCACAGAACCTGTAGTCATTTATGATGAAACTGCGAAAAACAAGCAGGGCATGCGCGTCATAGTTACAGGCGTCATCACGCCATATTCGGTGAAACCCAGCATGCGTCAGGCGCTGGCGGACTACGACTTCGACTTGAAGCCAACCCCCGAGGCCACCAAAAAAGCCGTACTTGATCGGCTGACGCAGTCTCTTGCGCCGTATGACAGGTCGCAGGACGTCGTCATCGTGCTGAGCCACCTTGGCTATGCCGGGCCCAAAGGCGACAAGGATGGCCGTATCACCGGGCCTGATGTGGCCGCCGTGCCCAACGTGGATTTTGTGGCAGACGGGCACAGCCACAAGGCGGTGGCCCCGAACCGCGACTACGGGGCAATATACGCCAACGGCGGACGCTACCTTGAGCATTTCATGTTGATCACCCTTGACGGCAAAAAGGGCGACATGGCGCTTAAATCGTATGCTGACGTGGCGGACGTTGTGCCGGACAAGGCCATGACGGACAGCATCCGGCAGATTGATGCCGCACAGGGTCTTGAGGAAGTTATTTTTACCTCTCCCGACGACAGTGTTTTCAAGGACGGGCATTTACGCAAGGACAGCACGCCGCTGGGCCGCCTCATTTGTGAAAGCATGGCAAAGGCCACTGATTCCGCCATTGCCCTGCACACTCCTGGCGGCATACGCGCGGGGTTGCCTGGCGGTCCTGTACATCGGCGCGACCTGCTTGATGTTTTGCCCTTTGACGACAGGCTTGTTGCCGTCGAAATGACAGGCAAGCAGATTGCGGATACGTTCAAGCGCGGCGGCGGGCACGGCGGGCGTGGCTTGCCGCAGTTTTACGGGCTTGATGTATGGGCCTGGCGGGATGGAGACGGTGCCCTGCATGTGGCCGGGCTTCGCCTCACAAGCGGGGAGCCACTCAATCCGGACAAGAAGTACCGTGTGGCCCTCAACGGGTTTATGGCCAGAAATATGAATTTGCCCACAAAAAATGACCGTGGAAACCTCGTGGATGCCTTGGAAAAACAGCTGAAGAAAGGTGTTGATGCTGAGGCCCTGCGGTCAGGCAAGAATTTGTTCGTTTTTGCGGACCAGACCGCAGCGGAAGAGGTATTCAGGCAGGCCGGGAATCGTTAGCGGCGGTTGTCAGGCAGGGAGAGAGTGTGGATGGTGTTTTTAGAGGCGGTTATTGGCAGTCCTGGATTTTGTAAAGACGCATTCAGGCAGGAATAGAGCGCCACGATCTTTTGAGATGGTCCCTTTGTCTTGCTTTGGACCGCCTGCGCGGCAGCGGCAAAGGCGGTCGGCAGACCGAAATTTTGCAAAGACGGCGTTCAGGCCGGTTGCGATTTTATGATCTTTTGAGATGCTCCATTGCCTTGCTTTGGGCCGCCTGCACTCCCCCCGGACGACCCCCCAGGTTCTCAATTACCTTGACGTGGCGAGGGCTGCGCGGCTTTTGCTGCGGGAGCTTCCTCGCTCCGCTCGGCGATCTCCCTCCGCGCCGCACAATGCCATCAACGAGTTTGGCTGCGGCCCGGTTTGGGAGCCGCTGGGCACCTGGAGCAATGCCATTAATGGGGTTTGCTGCTGTCAAGATCAGCAGTGAGCAATCCATCCGCCGCAGTGCCATCAAAGAATTTGGTTGGGGTTCAGTTGCACTCAGCCCAATGTCCATCAGCAGGGGTAACTACGGCCCGGACTGACGGGCTGCAAGCCATCCGCCGCAGTGCTATTTATGAGCCTGCTGCGGCTCTGATCGGGAGGTCAAAGCGTCCTGTGGGATGCCATCAAAGAGCTTGCGTGCGGCCCAATTCGGGTAGTCGCTGCCACCCACGAGATTGCTGCGGCCCGGTTTGGGAGCCGCTGGCCACCTGGGGCAATGCCTCCATCAGGATTAACGGCGACTGCGTTGTCGGGCGCAAATCATCCGTCATACTGTCATAGGCGGGATTGGCTGCTGCGCGGATTGGCAGTGTTCCAGCCCCGTACCAGTCTTTGCCGCCAGCGCGGTGGCCGGATTTACCGCAGGCAGGGCTGAATAGGGCTTGCTTGCGTCTATACGCTCCAGAACATAAGGGCGACTTTTGACTGCACACTTTCCTGCACCAGGCCGTCACAACTCAGCTCCGCCAGTTTGCGGGTCAGGCCTTCCTTTTGCTGCTGGGTAAGCGGCCCCATGCTTTCAAAGAAGCGCAGATACATCAGTTCCGCCTCTTCAAGGCTGCTGTCGCTCTCCCACGCACGGTCAATATATTCCACTTCAGGGTAGTATCCCATAAGCCAGAGAATATTGAAGGCACAATAAAAACTGCGACTTATGCGCTCCTTGTGCGCGTCCCAGTCAACGAACTGCTTCAGTTGGTCGCGCACCGAGTGGCGGGTATCAACCTGGCTTATTATGCAGCAGGAGCCGCAGGAGGCTGCGATCATTTTTTCCAGAGCAGCTTTGTCATTGACTGCCGGGGTTCTGGAGGCAAGAACCAGTTGAAACCGGTTTCGCCAGCCCAGAGCGTCCAGGTCGGCAGCGGCCCAGTCCAGCACCTGAAAGTGTGCGTTGGCGCGCCCGTCCCGCGCGGCGTTTTCCCTGGCGAGTTCTATCATGGTGGGGGCAATGTCAAAGCTCTCCACGCGACCCACCAGAGGGGCCATTTCAAGCGCGTGGCTGCCGGGGCCGCAGCCTATATCAAGTACGGACGCCGACGGGTCAAGCTCCGCCTTGCAGGCAATGCGTTCCACAAGCTGACGCCGGAGCTCGCGTGAGGCATCACGCCGGATATGCTCGTTGAATGAAGGCGCGCGTTTGTTCCAAAAATCCGCCATGCCGGTTCGTTCCGGCTGATAATCAACCCAAAGGTCTTCAAAAGTACGCATGGTTAGTGGCATGATTCAGCCACCATGTTTACCTTTTGGCCACCGTGGCCAAAAATGGCCTCACAGTTGTCGTTTTTGAGGGCTGCGCCCATTTTTTCAGCATCAACCACAACCAGGCCCGAAAGGGAGCGCACCCCGTGCGAGAAAAGCAGGGGGTTCATGGGCGTGCTGGGGCCTACCATATACACCTTGGCGTTGGCGCTCAGTTCCAGCAGTCTGGTGATGGTTTTATTGATGAAGGTGGTGCCGGTAATAAAAACAAGATCTTGCTGTGGCAGAATATATTCCGCCGCAGTGTCCGGCAAATCTCCAGATTGTGGCTGGCGCTCAAGGATTGAAAGTTCACAGTGTGGGCGCAGCCGCGCAAGACCGGGAAAATGCCCGATAACGGCTACTTTTTTGCCCTTTGCCTCTGAAAGAAAAAAATCAAAGGCGTCCCCGTGGTGGCGGTCCAGCGCCGTACGCAGGGGGCTTTGCTTAACAAGGGCAAGGGTGTTGTTGGCGGCGTTCAGGGCGGCAAGGCCGATGGAGGCGGCGTTGAAGTTCCAGGACTTGATCCGTTCCGCCACCCGGCGCAGAGGTTGGCCCACCATGTCATGATAGGACAGGGAAGAGTCGGGCGCACCCGGAGCAGGGGGGAAATACTGTGCCATACCTATGCCGCCGCTGTCTGTTTCCACCATGAGCCAGTGTTTGCCGCAGGTGAAGGATTTGACCAGAGCAGTGTCGGGCACAGAGTCAAGCAATGCGTCATACAAAAACCAGCGATCAGCCATGGCGAACCTCAAGAGGGCGATAGTAAGCGCCATCGGCGCAGGCGCGGCAGTAGGTCTTGCCATCCCGCAAAACTTCCTTGCAGTCCAGCACATCTTCGCCACAAGCGGCACAGGTGCAGACGCGCACAGGCGGGCCCGGCAGTTCGCCTTCGGGCATGTCTATCTGCACTTCCTGCCATGCAAAAATGTCATCATCAGCGTACTTTTCCCAAAAGGCTATCTGCTCCTGCTTGGGAACATCGTGGGGAGGACGGTCGGATGTGGTCACATGGACCCTGACAGCCCGACCACTTTTAAGATCCAGAAAAGACATGGCGGTTTTGCCATATCCATAGACCTTGACCCGCCTGCGCCCCAGAGTCACGCCTGTGACCACATGGGAGGCATCAGCAACGCATCTGTCAGTTTCCAGAAAAATAACAAGATCCCGCAGGTTGTCTTCGGGTTTAAGATCAAGCAGGCGCAAGGCCATAAGGGCCATGCGAATGCCCAAGACCTGCCCGCTACAAATGTGACCGTGGTACTTCTCAGCCTTTTCAAGGAATGGTGTGATGTTTGTCATGGCCATACTGTAGTTATGGTGTATGATATAGTTGCATAAATCTGACCTGTGACACGAAGACTGTCAGTGTATGATTGGGGGAACAAGCGTGTAGTCAGTATTGTTATAGCATTATTTTCGACGTGTCACGTCTTTGTTGTGTTTTAATAGTCACGGTTTTGCAGTAACCGAGACTATTGGGAACAGCAAAGGCGTATGCGTTCCATTCGCTTTTTAACGGGATTGCACGGATGTGCGGGCTGGAGCAGACAGACTCTGCGGCGGTGTGAAGTCGTGAAAATGCTGTCTCTGGAACCCCAGCCCTCGATAAGCAAACACTTGGCGCAGAGTGATTTGGGGAAGGGCATTCTCAACGTTTAAGCCACGTCCGTTACGGCGTCTAACCACGCAGGGAAACTGCGTTGCCGCCAACGCAGCGAGCGTCTGCGCGCAGCCGCCAGAGCACTTCAACATTGAAATGCCCTGGCGCTATAAAGATACAGCAGGTGTTTTAGGGGAGGAGGGAACCTTATGCAAAAGGGTTCCCTCCCCACAAGGCAGTTCAGGGTATCTGCGGCATGACGCTGCGGGGGCTAGCGCAACCTGAAGATGAAGGGCAGTTCCACCAGCGTGTTCACTGGTTGACCCTTGAGTTTGCCGGGGGCAAAGCGCATGTTCTTTGCCGCTTTGAGCGCCGCCTCCTCAAAATATCCAACCGGTGATGCGCTGACGACCTCGCAGTTGCAGGGCTGGCCGGAGGAATCCACCACAAGGCGCACCCTGGCGGAGCCCTGAATGTTCATGCGTCGGGCTTTGGGCGGGTATTCCGGTTCAGCGCGCCGGGTAATGCTGGGGCGCTGGTCCAGCGAGTCGCACTCATAGGCATTGAGCCCGCCTACAGTACGTGGCTGTGGCCCTGCTGGCCCCGTTGGCCCGGTCGGAATTGCGGTTGTTGTCGGCATTGCCGGGGCCGCCGGAGTGGACTGTGCAGTCGAAATGGGCGGCTGCGCGGGCGCTACCGGCTCCTTGGGCACGGCTTTGTCGCTCTTTTTGGGGCTGATCTTTTTTGTCTCCGGCTTCGGTTGCGCAGGCTTTGCGGGTTGGACATCCGGTTTTTGCGGCGCTGGTTCCGGCGTGGGCGGCGCGGGCCTTTCCGCCGCGACAGGCGTAATCGGCGCGACAGGCGTAACAGGCGCGGGAAGCGGCGTGTCGGCGGTCGGGGCAAATTCGGCAAGCGCCACGCGATACACCCTTTCTGCGTTGTTAGGCGCTTCCCTTGCCAGCAGGCCCAAGCCGCCCAGCAGCAGCGCATGCATGCCCAGAGAAAAGGCCAGGGTTATGCTACGAATGCTATGGGTGGCCGTCGTCATGGCAGTTTGCCTTTATTGGCGGCGGGGGCCGCAGTGGCGTCAGCACCGCCGGTCTGCCCATCGGCGGGACCATCGGGCACGGATGTGGTCACAAGCCCCACATCGCTGACGCCCGCCCCGCGTACGCGATCCATAACGTGCATGACCGTGCCGTAGGGCACGTCCTTGTCAGCGCGCACAAAAAGCTGCCGCCCGGCATTCTTCACGCGCACGACAAGCAAGTCGGGCAGGTCTGCCAGGCCGGTTTCATTTTCGTCAAGGAACAGCGCCCCGTTGGACTTGATGGTCAGGATGCTGTGGTCGCTCTCCGTTGGCAAAACTTCGGATGTCTCCACCTTGGGCAGCGCCACATCGAGTCCTTCTGTCATCATGGGAGCCGTGACCATAAAGATGATCAGCAGCACCAGCATGACGTCCACAAATGGCGTGACATTGATGTCGGCAACAAAATCGTCGTCAGCGGATGAGGCAGCCATGTCTAATGCTCCCCGGCAAAGCTGATGCCCTTGCTGTATTCCGGCGCTTCATGTTGCAGGCGGTTAAGCAGTTGACCTGCGTAGTTGATGCATATGCCTTCAATATAGATGAGTTTTGCCTTGAACACGTTGTAGCCGCACACAGCGGGTATGGCCACAAACAGGCCGACGGCCGTGGCTATGAGGGCCTCGGCGATGCCGGGGGCCACTGTGGCCAGTGATACGCTCTTCATCTGCGCGATGGCGGTAAAGGAATGCATGATTCCCCACACCGTGCCGAACAGGCCGATGAACGGGGCCGTATTGGCGGCTGTGGCCAGCAGAGCCAGTGAGGACTTGAGCCGCGCGACCTCTTCGGCAATGGCGAAGTGCAGGGCGCGGCGCACATTGTCGTTAAGCAGGCGCTCGGTGTCGCCCGTGCGGGTAAGGCGGTTGAACTCGCGCACGGCGCGGCGGGTGATGCCGTAGAGGGGCGACTGTTTGTCGGCCTCCATCACGGGCAGAGCATGGTTCAGGCCTCCGGCATCGTCAAAGGCCACAAGCCCTTGCTGGGTGCGGCGCTGGGCAGCCCGAAGCGTCATCCATTTGCCGCACATATAGGCCCAGCTGGCTACAGACATGAACAGCAAGAGCGCCAATACGCATTTGGATATGAGCGTGGCCTGCAATACGGCCTCAATCATGGGGTTCATTCGGCCTCCCTGTAAAAAATACGCGTCACGTTAACGCAGTCTCTCTAAAAAAGGACATGGGGCTGACCGTCAATGGTCTGCAAATGGACTGTGATGCCATATACCCGGCTCAGGTCATGCTCGCTCAGTTCCGATGCCGGCCCCTGGTATACAGGGCGTCCCTGGTGCAGCAGCATGGCGTGCTGCGCGTAGCGTAGCGCATAGCTCAGATGGTGCAGCACAATGCACACGCATATGCGGCGTTTTTCACTGATATCTGTAATAGTTTGAAGTAGTTCAACCTGATTTCGTATGTCCAGATGGTTGACGGGCTCGTCCAGCAAAAGGACGGGCGCTTCCTGCGCAAGGGCACGGGCTATAAGCGTTTTTTGCAACTCGCCGCCGCTGAGGCTGGTGACGCACTGTTTTTCCAGATGGGCGAGGTTCAGTTCTTCAAGGACGGTCAGTGTTTTCAGGCGGTCTTCCTTGCCGGGCCGCCAGCCCATGCGCGATCTGCGTCCCAGAAGAACCGCATCAAAAACGCTGCACGGCACGGGATGGGCTGTCTGCGGCAGGTAGGCCACAGACAGAGCGCGCTGGCGGCGGTCCAGGCCGGAAAGGTCGGTTCCTTTGTACAGCACACGGCCGGATGTGGGGCGTTCAAGTCCGGCCACAATTCTGGCAAGGGTGCTTTTGCCCGCGCCATTGGGGCCGATGAGGGCCATGCAGCGCCCCGGCTCAAGGCAAAAGGATACGCCGTCAAGGATGGTTTTGCCGGAGCGTGCCACAAGGGAGATATTTTTGGCCTCAAGCATGCGCCCTGGCCCCCCTGAAAAGAATGAACAGAAAAACCGGAACCCCGGTGAAAGCGCAGACAATGCCCACCGGCAGCAGGGCGGGGTATATGATGGTCTGGGCCACCAGATCGGCCGCCAGCAAAAAGCATGCGCCAAACAGGGCGGAACAGCTCAGCAGAAAAAAATGTCCGGCATGGGGAAAGAGGAGGCGCACCATGTGGGGCGCCACAAGGCCCACAAAGCCGATAACCCCGTAAAAGGCAGTGGCAAAGGCCGCCATAAGCGAGGCCATGAGCAGGGTTGCGCAGCGCAGCCGTAGTACCGACACTCCCAGGGCCGCCGCCTGGGCGTCGCCCCAGCGCAGGGTGTCGTAGTCCAGGTTCTTGCGCAGGGAAAAGGCGAGGCCCGCCAGCAGCACGAGGGCCACCAGCGCGACCTCGCGCCAGCTTCCCCTGCCAAGATCGCCGAAACTCCAGAAGACGGTGGCGGCCACCTGACTGTCTGCGGCGAAAAACTGCAAGGACATGGTGGCGGCCCCAAAAAGGGTAGACAGGGCCACCCCCGCGAGAATCAGCCCCTGCGGTCCCATACCCCGCACCACGCTGAAGGCCAGTATGAGCAGGGCCGCGCTGAGCGAACCTGCCAAAGCGCCCATGGCCACAGTGCTCAATCCCGCCAGCCCGCCAGCCGTGGGAAGAATAATCATTGAAAAGCTGGCTCCAAAGGCGGCCCCCTGTGAAAGCCCCAGGGTAAAGGACGACGCCAGCGGGTTGTTGAGCACATTTTGCAGCATGGTTCCGGCCAGAGCCAAGGAAGCGCCGACGGTCAGAGCGGCGCAAACCTTGGGCAGTCTCAGGTGGAGGACAAAGTAGCGTAACGACTCGTCTCCGGAAGCGCTGAACAGGGCGGCACAGATGTCAGCCCACGAGCGTGAAACCGCTCCCAGTTTTATGCCCGCCAGGCCCAGCAGCACGGCAACAGCCAGTAGCGCCGCCATTGCGAAGGCGCGTGTGCGGGGGCCGTCCCACGGCAGGGAACAGCAGTGCCCCTTTGGAGCCGCAAAAAGCGGAGCGTGCGGGTTGCCGCAGTGGGCGTGGGGCCGCAGGGCCGCGTCACTCTGGCCGCCAGTAGGCTCCTTACCGGGCATAGTCCAACCCCTGGGCAGTCAGTTGCAGTCTGCCCGGCCTGCCGGTGACGCGCACCATGTCTTCATACAGGGGGCGTCCGTTGAAAAGAATGAATATTTCATCGGCCAGCGCCTCGGGATCAAGGCTGGAATACCTTTGGGGGTAGGCTGCTTTGGCCATGAAAAACGCGTTGATGTACAGCACTTCAGGATTGTTGAAATAGGCGGTGTGGGGCAGGAGCAGCCAGGTGTTGCCGTTTGTCAGGGCTGTGAGGCGTTCATAATAGCCCCGCTCGCTGCCCAACGCCTGACGGATGAGCGGCAGGCCGTTGCCGTCTATGAAAATCAGGGGCGGGTTGGTCGCCAGCAGAAATTCCCTGTTGATGAAATAATGTCCTGACCGGCCCATGCCGTCGGCCATGTTTTTTACGCCCGAAAGCGTGAAGGGCAGAAAGTCGGCGGCTGTGCTTTTGATGTCCTGGTTGCCCCTGTAGGAAAGTCCGCCCACATAGGCCTGCGCCATTTCTTTTTCAGCCGGGGCGGGCAGGCGCGTGGCCAGGGCGCGGATGCCCGTGACCAACTCCTGGGCGCGTTCTTCCCTGCCCAGGATGTTTCCGGCAAGGAGGATGGACTCGAGAAAAACCTTGCTGTCAAAGGCGGGCAGTCCCTGACTCAGGGCAATGACCGGCACGCGCAGCTTGCGCTGGAGCAGGTCCGGCTCTGAAGGATCAGTGGAGATGATAAAGACCACATCCGGGTTGAGCCCCACAATGCGTTCATAATTGGGCACGCGCACGGCCCCGGCCTTGCCGACTACGGGCAGTTTGTTAAAGCGTTCGCGGTTGCAGAGCACATAGGGTTTGGCAATGACGGCCTTGTCGATGTCCTCCACGCCCACGACCCTGTCCTGCGCGCCAAGGTAGGTCACAAAGGCCATACTGCTGCCAAGGGCGATTATGCGCTTGACGTTTTGGGGTTCCGGCACTTCCACAACGCGGCCCATGGCGTCTGTGACGGGGCGCGCCCCGGCAGGAGCCGCGCCCGTCAGCAGCGCCAGAGCCAGCAGAAGCAGACTCAGCGTTTTTGCCATATGATCATCTCGATGACATAGTCTGTGCGTTCCACATACTGGCCTTTTTCATCCTTGAATGCCTCCACGTGAGCTTCCACAAAACGCGGGTCCGGGTCCGCGCCGTAGTCACGCAGGGTGGTGACGCAGGCGTCCACCAGGTCGTCACGGCTTTTTGCCACCACCCACTGGCCCTTGACCGGGATGGCCGTGTACGGCACGCCCCTGTGCTCAAGCCATGCGCGCATATCCTGGGCATTGTTGAAAATTTTGGGGGCAATGTTGTAATGCTCGTGCAGGCCCTGCATGACGTTGGAGAGCATGCGGTCAGAAAAGCCCATAAAAACCACCTTGTCGGCGGCATACTGCATAAGCTTTTCTCTGCTTTCATCGCTTTCAATGGCTGGCGTCATTGAGGCGAAAACAATGTCAAAGCGTTCATCGGCAGAAAAATCATCCCAGCCGGAGCATACGGTGGTGATGTTGGTGATGTTCATTGCGGCGGCGTCTTCACGCAGCAGGCGCAGCATCTCGTCGGAAACGTCCACCGCGGTGACATGCTCGGCCATGCGCGCCAGGCGCAGGGTGTACATGCCGCTGCCGCAGCCCACATCCAGAATGCGTTTTTTGGTGAAATCCACCCCGTTTTCCATAGCGTGACGAAGCATCTTGGCCTCGTAGGTGTGCTCGCCTTCCTCAAAACGCGGGAAGGTGCGCGACCGGGCGTTCCAGAATTCACGCTGTTTTTGCTGTTTTTCGTCTACAGTTCCCATCTGATGCTGACCCCCGCGTTGATTCCCAGTGCCGGGTATCCCCAGGCTTCTTCATACTGGGTGTTGGTGATATTGTCCGCATAGGCTTCAAGAGTAAGGTGTTCATCCACCCTGTAGCTCAGGCTTGCGCCGAGGGTGGCGTAGTCGTGCAGCGTGCCCTTACGCAATTGGGCCGTATTGACGTAGTAGTTGCGTTGACCCACATAGGTCAGCACTGTGTCAAGGGTGAACTGCTCGTTGATTTTCCAGGTGGTTCCAAGGGTTCCCTTCCAGTCGGGGATGTATTCCAGCCTGTCCATCACGCCGTCGGGGTCGGCCGGGTCATTGGTTTTTTTGCTGTCCTGCCTGGTGATGGCGGCATTTACCGTCACATTGTCCAGCAGGTCATAGCTGCCGCTCAGTGTGGCCCCGTATATTTCGGCGTCGATATTGTAGGCGGCCCATGCCTGATAGCTTTGCGGCCGGTTTACGTAGACGGGTTTGTGAACGATGTAGTCCTGAACGGTGTAGTAAAAGCCGGAAAGCTTGAGAAAGCCCTTGCCCCCGAAGCTGTATTTGTAGGCGGCGTCAATGCCGCGCGCCGTTTCGGGTTTGATGTCCTTGCCCACCAGATAGGGCACGTTGACGGTGGCGTCCCGCGATGATGCCTGCGAGTTCCAGTACAGTTCCGGGATGGTGGGGGTTCTGTAATTCTGGTACAGCGCAAGAGAGGCGGACTGGCTTTCGGTAAAGTCGTAAGTGACCATGGCCTTTGGGGAAAGCTGCGAATTGAAAAGATTTTTGTCCTGCCCTTCAGGACTGTAGCTGAAGCTGTCGTAGCGCAGGCCTATATCAAGACGCAGGCTGTCGGTGATGGAAAACTTGTCGGCCAGAAAAGCCCCCGTAACCGTGGCAGGCCTGCCCGCCTCCGAGGAGTCCATCTTTCCCGTCCACTTGTTGGCCCCGGCCTTGTTGTAGTTTTCATCCACATATTCAACGGTGATGGGGCCGGGAGTCAGCCTTTTGTACTCGACGCCGGTCATGAGCTCATGACCGAGAACGGTGACGCCCGTTTTGAACTTGAAGCCATAGGTATTGTCCACAATAACATTGCGGTCCAGCACGAGATCGCCATTTTGTGTTTTGGACGGGTTGAAGTCATTGGGATTTTTCGTTTGCAACTGCATGCGGGCGTCAACGTCCGCATAGTTTTTTTCACGGCGGCTTTCGCTGTTCTTGAAACCGGAAACTTCAAAGTAGGCGGTTTCAAGAAAATCCTGCCGATAGGTGAAATCCATAAGGTGGCGGTACTTGGTCCAGTGCGCCCCATCGCCGATAACCGTCATGGAGGGGGTGGGCGATCCGCCGGCAAAACTTTCGCCGCTGGCTGTGGGGTAGTTGGAGTCAATGGCGGAACTGTAGCCGGGCAAATCCGGGTTGGCGTCGCTGGCGGGGTTGCCGTCGTTTCGGTTGCTGCGGATAAGCCCGCGCCTGGTCTGGCTGTAATTGTACCCCAGGGTGAGTTCGGCCCGCCAGGGCAGATCCACATAAAGCTTGGGATTGAAGTGAAAGGAGTCATAGTCGTTATTGCGCAGAAAGGGGTCGGCGTGCTGATGGCTCAGGCCCACGCTGAGGCCGATGGCATTGAACTTCTGGGCATAGCTGCCGCGCACGTTGTGAAAATCGTAAAAGTCCTTCCAGCCGCCCATGGTGGCGTAAGCGCTGAAATAAGGCTGTTCTGTGGGCCGACGGGTATAGGCGTTGATGACCCCGCCGAGGGCGCTGTTGCCGTATTCAACCGAACTGCCGCCCTTGATGACCTCAATCTTTTCAATATTGTCCAGCGGGATGGTGCCAAAGTCGATATAGTTGCCGCCGGACATGCCCGTGGAGCTGATATTGCGGCCATCAAGGTTGAGCATGATTCTTTTGGACTCCATCCCCCGGATGGAAATGATGTCGCTGCTGTCTCCCATGGCGGCCTTGCGCTTGAAGGATATTTCAGGGTCGCGCACAAGATAGTCGGCCACGTTGTTGCTGCGGTTTTTTTCCACAACGATGGCGGTGGTTCTGTCCAGATTGTCTTCTTCCATACGTCCGGTCACCTTTATGGGGTCCAGAACAAAGACATCCTGCATGAGGTTGTCAGAACCGGCCGCGATCCCCGCCTGGGGAAAGGCCACAACTGCCAGTAAGCACAGACTGAGGGCAAGTTTCATGCGTACTCCGGAGCAGCGCCTGTGCTGAAGGTTGGTGTCAGTCCTGCGCATGTGATGTTTTTTTAAAAAGTGCTACTGCCTGATGGAAAAAAAGGCTGCTTGCGGCAGCCTGGTTGCCTGTTTCTTTTTAGCTACCAGCGCCGGGGGTAATTATGCTGGCAGTCCAGGCAGACCTTTTTGCCGCCCTCAAGGCGCAGCATGGGCTCCGCCACGCCCTCGCCGCAGACTTCGCAGGCTATGGTAGCAAAAATGCGGGGAGCTTCAGGGATTTCATAGTTTGGGGCTGTCGCGCTGAACAGTTTTTCAAGCGGCATGTCCATAAGGGTTTGCTGCCATTCATCCCTGCTGGCTTGCTCACCTTTATTGACTTGCAGGCACAGGCGTAAGGCCGCGCCGCTTTCGCGGTCAAAAAAGGAATAGGCGTGTTTGCCGCGTGGGTGTGCCACAAGATTGCCCTTGCCCGCCGAGCAGCCGAGCAGGCTTTGAATGGCGTCCACGCCGCAGGCGTCGTTTTCCGTAACGCAAACAAGTTTGCCGTACGCGACCTGCCCAAGCAGGGGGTGGGCCATTACAGCCTCCACAGCGCGCAGGCCGATGACAAGGCCGGGGCAAAGATGCCCGTGAAAGGTTACGGCCCTGTTGAGCCTGTCTGAAGCTGATTGATCCATGATGCCTCCTCGCATGCCAGCGTGACCCCGCATGGCAGTCTGACCACGACTTCCCCTCTGTGCGCCCGCCCGCGCCCCCCTGCTTCAGCGCTTTGTCGCTGTGGTAAAGGCTGCGCGGCTGTTGCGCAATTCCTAGTAACACAATTTGAATTATCGTAACACCAAAGACAAGCTTTGGCAAGAAGCCGGAGCTTCTTTGCCACTTCCAATGCGGCTCACGCAGGCAGCAGAAGCACGGGCAGGGGGATGGCGGGGGTGGCGGGGTGTGGCGAGAGCAAGATGAGTTTCACGTTGAAATGCTTTGTGGGGGAGGGACCCTTTTACTTCAAGCTCTGGAGGAAACATGAAACGCCGTACCCTTCGGCACAAAAGCGGCATGAACGTCAACGCCAAACGGGTGGGACGCTTAATGCATCTGCATGGACTGGGAGTTAGGAGAGCAGTTTTGCGGGCAAAGCGCACTCCCACTGGAAGCAAACCGCGTGCTGTTCGGCCCTGCCAATGGTGGGACGTCGATATGACCAAGGTCATGACGGAAAGTGGCTGGGTGTATGTTGTACTGGTAGTGGACTGGTTTTCTAAAAAGATCGTCGGCCACCATGCTGCCTACCAAAGTCGAAGTCACGAGTGGCTACAAGCCTTGGAAATGGGCATTCAAGCGCACTTTCCCGAAGGCGTCCGAGAACAGGGTTTGAGCCTGATGAGTGATAACGGCTGCCAACCAACGGGAAAGGCTTTTGTACGTGAGTGCGCGATACTAGGCATCTCACAGGCATTCACTAGCTATAACAATCCCAAAGGAAACGCGGATACTGAACGGACAATGCGCACGATTAAGGAAGAACTTTTCTGGCTGCATGAATGGCGCAGCCTTGAGCACTTGGTCGACGCACTTTCCAGCTGGATAGAACTCTTTAATACCACGTACCTGCACTCGGCGCTTGGCTGGAAGACCCCGCAATGCGTGCATCAGCAGGCTGGTAAAAAACGGAAGGATACTCCCTTAAAGGCCGCTTGATTCATGGGGGGCATTACACCATATGGCTCCCAATTTCATTACTTGTTGCAATTGGTGGATATGTAGTGTGGCTAATTGTGTGACATTATGAATATTAAATAAAATAAAAAACTCTCGCCAAATTGACGAGAGTTTTGGAATGAAGTAGCCTAATCGTTGGGAATGCAAGGCCGTCTAGGTAATCTTAGGCGGTGAAAAAGCTGCCTCTCCCAGTAGAGGCGAGTATGAAAATACTTAAGACTCTTTGCCGTCTGATTGTCATACTAATCGATTTGTTCGGTTAATGCTTCAGAATGCCCATTAGGGAGGCTTCACGGCTTCCCTTTTTTTATTATTTCTATATGAAATCATTAAATATTTAAATTTTTATTTATCAACCGTTAAATAGGAAAGAGCCTTTGCAAACTACCTTAACAGGGCTGCCTTGTTAATGGGGGGCAGTATACACGCTTAGATGCGCTCCCTCCGCGTTTTTTAGGTTTTCGCGGGAGTCCTCTTTTTTGTCCTTTGTAAGATAGAATAAAAAAGGTTTCATCTGCTTCGACAATCCCTTCAAGAGGCGTGGATTCAACGATTTGTCCAAGAGCATCCAAAACTTTGTGACGCCAAGCAAAGGCCGTATTTTTATTTATATTGCACAGTTCTGCCGTCTTAAGAATTGACATACCATGAACCATGCACTCAAGAAACTTCTTCCATATGGAAATTGGCTTATGTGTTCTTTCTAGGATTGAATTTGTATTCGCAACGAATGATTTCTTACAACGCTTACAAATATATCTCTGAACCCCTGCTCGTTTTCCATTTTTTACAATTTGTCCTACTTCGTTACAAATAGGGCAGGAAATACCATTTGAAAATAGTGAATCTACGTGTAGCTCGTCCGAGTTTTCATTTTGAAGCAAATCAAAGAGTATCTTCTTTTCGTCTGAAGACAATTTACTAAGTATTTCTGCAATTTCTTTGTTCGTCATTTCTATATCCTTGCGTCCTACAAAGAGATAATAACAATTATTATTCTTTTCTATCAACCGTTAAATAGGGATAATATAGTGAAATAAAAAGCATCCAATTCTTCATTGAGATGCTTATGATTCATTGCCCATAATCGCTGTGGTGGCGGTTGTAAAGGAGGTGATGTTCCGAGTGAAAACCGTTGGGAAATGGCTCGCGTTATTCATTGTCGAATATGCATTAACTCGTGCATTTGACTGGATCATCATTATGCTCGCAAGCATTTAAAACTATTTTTTTCGACTAAATGTTATCCAACTTGGACCCCTAATTTACCCTAGTTGGAGCTTCTTTAATCGGGGATATTTCATTTTTATGCTCAACCGCCACCACATTTCTTTTATTTCTACATGAAATTATTAAATATTTAATTAACTATATAGTATAATTAAGTTTTACTTTGTCAACCGTTAGGTGGGAAAGAGCCTTTGCAAAAGGGGCCTTCCCCCACGCCCCCACCCCCTAAAACTCTTATTGTGTCTCAGTATAGCGCAAAGGGTTTTCTGATCCGAAGCGGAGATTGCAGAATACTTTACCCTTGAAAAAGGTTAAATGCGCCAACGCTGTACTGGGGTACAAAGCGCACAACGTGGCGGGGGCAGCCTAAATGCGATTAGCGGCTGAACAACAAGTTTAATCTGCCTGGAGGGAGTATCCCACGACATCACATCATCACGACGTTCATCTGATATGGTGCTTGAGAGGCATATTGGGGCAGGGAGGGGCAGGCTCTGACTATAAAAGCAGGGCGGCGGGGCAGTGCGAACATGCCGCAGACGGGCGGGTGCGTGTGGGGCAGGCATCTCGCGCGGGGCGAAAAAAAAGCCCGGAGGATGCCTCCGGGCTTGTTCTTTGCGCATAAAGAAGAATCAGCAGCAGCTCTTGAGCTCTTCCATAAAGCCTTCGGGCACTTCAAAGCCGAGCTTCTGGGCAGTTTCCGCCGCTTCCTTGGCCTTGGCATGCTCGCCCTGGTCAAAGTAGGCCAGAGCAAGGTTGTTCCAGGCAGGGGCAAAGGCGGGTTCTTTTTTGATGATGGCCAGGCACTGTTCTTCGCAGGCCTTGAAGTTGCCCTTCATAAAATAGGCCGTGGCCAGGGCGTTTTGCGCCTGCACAAAGTTGGGATCCCACTTGAGGGCCTTGTTAAGGGCGGTGATGGCCTTGTCGGGCTCGCCGCGCTGCAGGTGCACAAAGGCGATATTGCTCCACGGCACGGGGAACTTGGCGCGGCAGTTGGCGGCTTCTTCATTGTAGCGCAGGCAGCCTTCAAGGTCGCCGCGTTCAAGGCAGATGCCGCCAAGCTGTACATAAGCTTCAGCCAGGTGCGGCGAATTGCGCACGGCATTCAAAAAAGCTTCTTCAGCGGCCACAAAGTCGCGTTTGCTCAAGAGGGCCAGGCCCAGATTATAGTGATGGTTGGCGCATTGCTCATTTCCGGCAATTTCCGCCTTGAGGTCTGCGATATACTCGTCCAGATCGTCGTAGCGAGCTTTCATTGGATGTGTCCTTCTTTTTTCAAAAGATCATAGTACCAGCGGCAAAAGTCGAAAATGCCCATGTATTTTTCGTCTTTATTAATGACGCCCAAAGCGCATTCCATAGCGCCCTTGCTGTAAGCCTTGCCGTACGGCCCATTCTTGGCCGTATCGCGCAGAAATTCGTTGATGAGCTGTTGCGTCGTGCGTTTTGAGATGTCCGTACGCAGGTCAAGCGGATCATTGGGCTTCTGGAAAGGGTCCCAGTTCTCGTAGCCCAGGCGGTCCACAAATTTGCGACGGCGCGGATTCATGCGGTCATAAATCTCGCGTTTGAGCTTTTCCTGCTCTTCGTTCAGTTCTTGCGGCGTGCCGTCCCGAAAGACGGTGGCGGGTATGCTGCCGTACATGCCGTACTCCTTGCTGTGCGCCAAAAACGTCTGTGGGCGCGTAGTTCCGGTTTGTGCCGGATTCGCCGCAGCCACGCCCGCGCGCACGGCGGTTGCGGCTGTGATTGCCAGCGGCTGCTTAATCTTCTTTCTTGGCGGGGCCTATGCCAAGGTACGCCTCGTCATAGCGGGTCAGCAGCGCCATTGACAGCGGCACATAGACTTCATGCAGTTCCTTGAAGCGCGACTTCACGGCAGTGGCGATTTCTTTGCTCAGATCTTCAAGCCTGGCCTGCATCTTGTCCATATGCACCGTGGGATAAGGACGGCCCTTTTCAAACGCCGAGAACCCGCATACGTGTCCCTGGCCGCCAATGGCCGTGGGCACGCCGTAAAGCCGGCAGGTGACGGGTCTGGCTTCGTACAAAAGGCAGCGGTCTTCATCGTCCAGCAGCGGGCAGCGCATCTTGATCTTGGCGGCCACAGACATGATGGCTTCGGGGCTTTCGCCGTCCTTCTCCGCGCGGTAGAGGTCGCGCTTGAGGCGGGTGATGTGGCGGTCCAGTTCAGAAGCGCGCTCCAGGATGGCCGAGCGTTCTGGCCCGTAATTGAAAGCTTCTTCAAAGGCCTTGTGAATATACATGGCCTCCACCAGCGAAAGGTCGAACATGGCGTGGCAGCAGTCGCTACAGCCTTCTTTACAGGTCACGCACTGCGGACAGGCCTCCCGTACCCGGTCAAAGAGGGTGTCGGCCTCAGCCCGCAGGTTTTCATAACGGGCGAAAATGGCGGTCAGATCAGGGATCATGGTCATCCTGTGGCTGTGCGGAGGGCGCGTACGGGCCGTCCGGCAGGTGTGCGGCGGGGCGGAGGCGGAATGTTTAGCCCTTGTTTTGCGGGTGTTCTGGTCAGGCCTGAACATAAAGCCCACAAGGCGTATCCGGTCGCGCCCGGCGTAGTGTACGGGATTTCAGGGCAGGCTATGACCCGCCGGAAAAAATCCCGCGTTTCGCCTTGTATGTAAGTGCCGCCTGGCGCGCGTGCGTCGGGCGGCACAACACTCAGTCTGTGACTGGGTCAGCAATGGAATGCCAAACGGCCTTCCACCATTACCTTAGTTTTCTTCAATGGTAATGGCGCTGACTTCACAGACTTCAACACAGGATTCACAGCCAAGGCATTCTTCAGCGTTTACGGGTTCGGACTTGCCGTCCTTGATTTCGTAAACTTCAACAGGGCAAACATCCACGCATTCGCCACAGCCGATGCACTTGTCCACGTCAACATTCACATTGTAACCCATGATGTCCTCCCAATAGGTTGTCTTGCTTGATCACACAAGCGGATAAAATTAGCTTGTGCAATTGGATAGCTTTAGCCTACCCCCCTGTCAAGTGCCCTTTGTTCTCTGCCTGAAAAGCCCCGCAATGCGTTGATTTTCAAGCTTATTGCCTGTGATGGGCTCAAAAAGGAGGCACATTGCCATGCCCCGCCAGGACCAGTTCAAAGGGGCGTAATCCGCCCTGTCAGGGCATTATTCTGGCGTAATATCCCTTGCCGTCACGCATGACCTGCAAAAGCACCTGCCCGGCCATGCGTTCACGCCTGAATGCCTGCAGCAGGTCTTCCATCTTGCGTACGGGGCTGGCCCCCACAGCGGTGACGGCATCGCCCTTGCGCAAGAAGCTTGAAGGCCCCTGCTTGTTGACGCTGTTCACCAAAACGCCGCCTGATGTCTGCACCGCGCTGAAACCCCACCGTTTTTCCATGAGGGCACGGGCGCTTTCGTCAATAAAGGGCGCAGGGACAACCTCGGTTGTTATGGACCCTCCATCCCGCCGCAGGCCCAGGCGCAGTTTCGCGTCTGGCGTCTGGTTGCGCAAAATATCAAGATAGTCGCGCCGATCGCGCACGGGCGTCGCATTGATGGTATCTAGAATATCGCCGGGGCGTATCTGGGCCTTCTCGGCAGGAGTGCCGGGAAAAACCGTATTGATCAGCACGCCGCGCGCGCTCTTGAGCCCAAGCGCCATGGCGGTCTGCACGTCGATATCCTGCACGTCAAGCCCGAGCCACAGGGGAGCGACCTTGCCGCTGTCCACAAGGTCGGCCATAACCCGGCGGGCCTTGTTGACGGGAATGGCAAAGCCTATGCCCTCGGCCCTGGCGTCCACGGCGGTATTGATGCCGATGAGCACGCCCTCCAGATTGAGCAGGGGGCCGCCGCTGTTGCCGGGATTAATGGCCGCATCAGTCTGTATGAGGTCGGTAAAGGCATTGTTGCGGTTGCGAATGGTGCGCCCCAGAGCGGAAACCACGCCGGTTGTGACCGTATGGCTGAAGCCAAAGGGATTGCCGATGGCAATGACGGTCTCGCCCGGCATTACATCGTCAGAATCTCCAAGGCGCACTGCCGGAAGATTTTGTGGGGCCCTGATCTCCAGCACAGCAATGTCAAAATCCGGGTCAGCCCCGCGCACGATGGCGGGGAACTCCCGGCCATCAAGCAGGCGTACCATAACTTCGTCGCCGCCCGCGATTACATGGGCGTTGGTAAGCACAAGCCCCTTTTTGCCGTCAACGATAACGCCTGTTCCCAGGCTTTCGCGTTTCTGGCTGCCGGAGGAGGGGCCGCCGAAATCCGGCCCAAATCCAAACCCCGGCCCGAAAAACTGCTCCAGAGGCGAAAGGTATTGCCCCTGTATCACATGGGTGCTGGTGATATTGACCACAGCCGGAGCAACGGCCTGCACGGCGCGGACCACAGGGGTCATGCGCGGGCTGTTTTCCTGAGGGACAGCGCCTGCCTGCACAGGGGCAAGGGTGAGCAGCCCGCCGGAAAGAAATGTCAGCAACGTCCAGTAGAGCGCCCAGGCCAGGGTGCGCTGGATGCCGCAAAAATGCCGCTGTCCGCACATGGAGCGAACTTTTGAGCGAACTTTTGTGGGAACTTGAGCGTATATGGTTGAGAGTGTTTGCGTCATTGGCGAAAGTCCTCGGTTTCGTATGCACTTCATAATAAGCACCCTCAAGTGATCGTAAAGGGCAGCCAGACATATTCTTCCTGTTTGTAGACTCTCGCCCTTGCGCACAGAAAAGGGAAAGGCTAGATAAAAATTATGAACGACAACACTTCACAGCTTTTTTCATCCCCAACGGCGCTTGAACGTATTTTCCCCGACCTGCAAATCGATCCTTTACGCAAGCAGGACCTGGACGCGGCCCAGGCGCACCTTGACGACCTCACCAAACCCAGAGGCAGCCTTGGCAGGCTTGAAGACCTGGCCCGCAGGCTCTACGCCATGCGCAGGGGGCAGTTGCCCCTGCGGGTACATCCTGCGCTTATGCTTACTGTTGCGGGCGACCATGGGGTGGCGGCGCAGGGCGTTTCGCCCTTTCCGCAGGCCGTGACGCGCCAGATGGTGCAGAACTTTTTTGGCGGCGGCGCGGCCATCAATGTCTTGTGCCGCAGCACGGGCATGGAACTGCGCGTTGTGGACGCCGGATGCGCTGGCGGCCCTTATGCGCCAAACCCCATGCTGCTGGACTGCCGCCTCGGTGACGGCACGGCGGATATGACGCTTGGGGCGGCCATGAGTGTGGAAACCTGCCTCAAGGGGCTGCGTGCTGGCGTCAAGCTGGCCCATGACGCCGCAGACAAGGGGTATCAGTGTCTTGGCGTGGGGGAGATGGGCATTGCCAACTCCACCTCGGGCACGGCCCTTTACTGCGCGCTGCTGAACCTTGAACCAGAGGTCATGGCAGGGCCGGGGGCAGGGGCCGACGCGGCCATGGTGAAGCACAAGGCCCAGATAGTGCGCAAGGCTTTGGCCGTTAACGAAAAAGCGGTGCGCAGCGGCGACCCCGTTGAAGTTCTGGCTGCGCTTGGCGGGCACGAAATCGTGGTCATGAGCGGCATCATGCTGGGCGCGGCCTCGCGGCGTTTGCCCGTGCTGGTGGACGGCTTCATTTGCAGCGCGGCCTATGTGGCGGCTTTGCGCATATGTCCGGTTTTGGCGGAGTATGCCGTGCTGTCTCATGCCTCGGCAGAGCAGGGGCATGGTCGGGCACTGGCCCGGCTGGAACAGGCCGCGCCCGATCACCGGCCTTTGCTGCACCTCGACATGCGGCTGGGCGAGGGCACAGGGGGAGCCGTGGCCTATGGCCTGTTACGTTGTGCCGCAGACATCTATAATGATATGGCTACGTTCAGCGCTGCTGGTGTGGCGGAGCAGACATGCTGACCATGACTGACGATGCCAGGACGGATTCGTCCACGCTTGGTGCGGACGGCGTGGCGACAGACCTCGCATCGAAACTCGCCGAGGGGCTCGCTGCAGACCCCGCCGCAGCACCTTTGCTCGAACTGCGCGAAGTTTCACGGCGTTTTGCCGTCAGACGGGGTTTTTTTGCCGAGCAGCGCCTTCTCACGGCTGTGGATGCCGTGAGCCTTCGTCTTTTCCCCGGCGAAAGTCTGGGGCTTGTGGGCGAATCGGGCTGCGGCAAATCTACCCTTGGACGGCTTGCCTGTGGCCTGCTTGCACCTTCAGAGGGGCAGGCTTTGCTTGGCGGCAGGGAATTGCCTCCAGCCGGGGCAAACAGTTGGGCCGCCGGGCAGATTCAGATGGTTTTTCAGGATCCTTTTTCTTCGCTTAACCCGCGGCTTTCCGCCAGGGCCTCCATTGCCGAGCCTCTGGCCGCCCGCAACATCCCCCGGGGCGAGCGCCTCAGGCTGGCAGACGAGATGCTTGCCACGGTTGGGCTTGAAGGCATGGGCGGCAGGTACCCCCACGAATTTTCGGGCGGCCAGCGTCAGCGCATAGCCGTGGCCCGCGCGCTTATCACCCGGCCTCAGGTGGTGGTGTGCGATGAACCGGTGTCAGCTCTGGACGCTTCGGTGCAGGCGCAGATACTCAACCTGCTGCGCGACGTGCAGGAACACTTTGGGCCAGCCTATCTTTTCATTTCGCATGACCTTTCCGTGGTGGGCTTTTTGTGCAGGCGCATTGTGGTCATGTATCTGGGACAGGTGGTGGAGGAAGCCACAGCGGAGCAGCTTTTTTCCGGCGCGGCCCATCCCTACACGCAGGCGCTCATGACCGCCATGCCCACGGGCGAGGGCGGGGGCTATCTTGCCCCGCCGCTGGAAGGCGAACTGCCCAGCCCCCTGGACCCGCCGGACGGCTGTCGTTTTCATCCCCGTTGCCCGAAGGCGCAGGATATTTGCCGCCGCGAGGCTCCGGCCTGGAAGGAGCGCGCCCCGGATTGGCGGGCACGCTGCTGGTTTGCCTGACAAACGCCGGGCAGGGCACCTGAAGCACGGGCTGAAAATGCCGTTTTTCCTGTTTTTTCTAAAATCTCCAATTGACGCTTATCGTTATGAAAAGTCGGCTTTCAGGCATGCCTGAAAGCCGACTTCATCCTTTACCGCACCGAACTGGCCATGGGCTTTGGAACATCCCCCTTCAAACCAGAAAACCCCTTGTGGCATACGTAACCACAATAAGAGTTTTAGGAAGTGGGGGTGTGGGGGAGGGACCCTTTTGCAAAAGGGTCCTTCCCCCACAAAGCATTTCAATTCCAACGCTAAATGACTCTAACCGCCCTTGCGTTCCATCTCTGCCCCACGGGCGTCAGCGGCCAGCACGGCGTCAACCAGAAGGCCGGTGAGGCCCGCGCGGTCCAGCACATTCACTCCGGCAATGGTCAGGCCGCCGGGCGAGCAGACGTTGTCCCGCAGTTGACCGAGGGGAGAGGCATCCTGCTCCGCCATGCGGGCCGAACCGGCAAAAAGGGACGTGACCATCTGCCGTGACTGGGCGTGAGTGAAGCCCAGCGTGACTCCGGCCTGCACAAGCCCCTGCATCATGGCAAACACATAGGCCGGGCCCGCGCCAATGAGCGCGGAAAAGGCCGTGAACTTTTCTTCAGCCAGTTCAACGCACTGCCCCAGAGTGCCGAAGACCTGCAAAAGGCTTTGCTTGCAGCCCTGGGAGAGTTTGGGGTCCTCAAGGCACAGGGCGAATACGCCCATGCCCACCAAGGCTGGAGTATTGGGCATGCAGCGCACCACGGGGCAGGCGTTTTCGGCCCATTGGGCAAGGCTGCCGCTGGTGATGCCCGCAGCCACGGACACAAGAACCTTGTTTGCGTCAAGCGCGGGGCGCAGTTGCTGCACCACTTCCCGCATCTGGTACGGCTTGACCGCCAGAATAATGATGTCCGCATTTTCAGCCACGGCAAGGGGACTTGTCATGACCCGTACCCCTGCCTCTTCAAGCGGACGCATGCGCGAGGCTGTGCGGTTGTAGCCGCACAACGCGTAAGCGTCTGCCTGGTCCTGGTTACGGCCCGCACTGCGGGCCAACCCGGCCAGAATGGCTCCACCCATATTGCCGCAACCCACACAGCCTATGCGCATTGTCATGATTTACTCCGAAATTTCCAGGCCACTGAAGAAATAGCCTATTTCAAAGGCGGCGGTTTCCTGAGCGTCCGAACCATGCACGGCGTTGGCCTCAATGCTCTGGCCGTACTTGGCGCGGATGGTTCCGGATTCGGCCTGCGCGGGATTGGTGGCGCCCATGAGGGCCCGCCAGCGGGGCACAGCATCTTCACCGCGCAGCACCACGCAAACCAGGGGGCCGGAGGACATATAGTCCGTCAGGCTGTCGAAAAAGGGACGTTCACGATGGACGGCGTAGAAACCGGCGGCCTGAGCCTTGGAAAGATGCAACCTTTTGAGGGCCACGATCTTGAGCCCGGACGCTTCCATAGCCGCCAGTATTTCGCCGGTGAACTGGCTTGCAACGGCATCGGGTTTGATAATGGCAAAGGTGGATTGCATCATGACACACTCCTTAATCTGATAGGATGAAGGCGGGGCGCCGCATACGCCCCGGCGCGCCCCTTGCGGCGCGCTGCCCGTCCGGTACGGCTCCCCATCGGAGCCAGCGGCGGGCAAATTTGTTTACAGTCGGCGCTCAGGGCATCGTCATAGTGAGGATGCCCGGGCGGCCACATGAGCAAAGGCCCGGCACGCGCGGACGCGCCAGAGGCAGAAAACATTGTCCCTGGCTTGTGGCGTGACGACCTTTAGCGCGGCTACCTTGCAAATTTTTCTGCTGAACCGGCAGCCCTTTCCTGCGCGAGGCGCCAGACGAGCCGCCGCAAGGGCACAAGGGCAACTTGTTCCTTGTCCTGCCAGGTTCGCAGGGCGCGCAGGGTCTCTTCATAGGGGTGGCCGATGGCCACCGCGTAGCCTCTGGCGCGGGCCTTTGCCGCCGCCTGGTCCAGTGCGGACAGGATGGCGGGCGTCTGGCGGCTTGTGTCAAGAAAGACATCCCGCACGGCGCTTGCCATGCCCAAAGCCCGTGCCTGCACATTCAATTGTGAATCCGGGGTAGTGAGGCTGTCCAGCACAAAAAAGCCCGTACCTTCAAGCCAGGCGCACAGGCGGCGGCAGGAGGCCGCACTGCCAGTGAAGGCTGATCCCATATGGTTGTTCAGGCCGATGGCCGACGGCAGGGCTGAAAGATTGTCCTTCAGGGCAGCCCTGATCTGGCCGGGTTCCATCTCAGTACGCAAAGCCCCCGGCCCGGGTTGCGGGCGTTTGCCGTCCGCTCTGGCCAACGGTTCCATAGGCACATGGGCCATGACGTCGAGCCGCCGTTGTGCGGCCACATCCGCCGTTGCACGCGCGTGCGGCGCGCGCGGCCATATGGCCAGGGTCACAGGATAGGGCAGGGCGGCCAGGGCTTCCGCAGCGCTCAGGCTTTGGCCCATATCATCAATAACCAGCGCAAGGGCGGGCCGGGGCAGAGGTATTGCCAGATCAGCCAGTTGCGCCTCGCGCCCCGGAAAAAGGAACCGGTGCGTGAGAAGGCCATTATCATATATGTCCAGACTTCCCGCATCCGTCCAGGCGATGCGGATTTTGCCATCAGCAAGGTCTGGATCAGGCAAACCAGTTTCTCTGTCGGCCAGGGCAGCGCCGCCTTTGGCGCTGGGAGCGTTTTTGCCATGCAGGCCGCCAAGGGCGGCCTCTTCAGCCGCGAGCTTTTTTCTTTCCGCCAGAACCCTGGCGTCTGGCCGGGCCAGCTTGTCCAGCAGCCCCAGGCCAAGGCGCAGCGGGGCGCACGGGCCTGTCACTGTATAGACGCGAACCGCCGGAGCTTCCGGGCTGGCGGCAGCGGGAAGCTCGGCTGCCTGTCCCGACGCACCAGAGGGCGCGCCGGAGGAGGCGCTGCCGCCAATCCGCGCGTTTTTCGCCATACCCTTGAGGTCAGTAGTGCTGCCAAGGCCGCCGTAGGGGCCGTCGCCATAATCGCCGTGAGGGGCACCCCCAAAAGGGGGAGACACAAGTTCCCGCCGCCATCGGGCGGCAGGCAGCGTTTGCGGCAAAACTTCTTCCACCACTTTGTCCAGAGCATCCAGTCTGTCCTGAGCACTGGCGGCGTCTCTGTCTGGCAGGGGTTTTGGGCCCGAAGGGGCGGTCATCGGGTCGCTGGCGGCGTCCGTCATTGCTGCGGACTGATCCCCGACAAAGGGGTCAGGCTCGCCATGCCCAACCCACAGGGCAAGGGCCAGACTGGCCGCCAGCCAGATCCCCCCGCCCAGAGCCATGCGCACAGATGCGGAAAGCCTCCCGCCCGGCCACAATGGGCCAGTCTGGAGGCTTTCCGTATCACTTTTATGCCGCATGTGCTGTCAGGTGACGCCCGGCGTCAATCTGCCTTGATTTCACGCATCTTGGGCAGGCTCTTGACCATCTGCAGGCCCATGCGCAGCTGATTGTCACGCGCAAGCTGTTCCTGCGCGTCATTGGCCGTATTTTTGCCCTTGGCCGCCTTCTTGTCCGGTTTGGTTTCAAGGTGGCGGTTCAGGTCCTGCTCGCGCAGCATCATGCGCGGGTTATCCTTGTCTTCGGTGCGGGGCGCTTCAAAGGGAATTTCCAGGTCAGGCACGATGCCTTCGGCCTGAATGGAGCTGCCGTTGGGCGTGTAGTAAAGGGCCACCGTAAGCTTGAGGCCGGAGCCGTCAGCCAGGGGAATGATGTTCTGCACAGAACCCTTGCCGAAGGAGCGTTCGCCCACAATGAGGGCGCGCTTCTGGTCGCGCAGCGCGCCAGCCACGATTTCAGAGGCAGAGGCGGAACCCGCGTTGATGAGAACCACCAGGGGAACGCGCACGTCGTCGCCCTGCTTTTTGGCAGTGTACACGCGCTCGGTGTTCTCGCGGCGGCCCTTGATGGAAACGATGGTTCCCTTGTCAAGGAAGACGTCCGACACGCTCACGGCCTGATCCAGCAGCCCGCCGGGGTTGTTGCGCAGGTCGAGCACGATGCCCTTGATGCCGCCACTGGCCTTGCTTTCTTTTTCAGCGGCCTTGAGGGCTTCTTTCAGCTCGTCAGTGGTGCGTTCGGAGAAGCGCGTGAGCCGCAGCCAATAGTAGCCGTCTTCCAGCTTTTTGGACTTGACGCTGATAAGGGGGATGGCGTCACGCGTGATCCGCACGGTTTGCGGATTTTTGGATTCGTGGTGCAGAATGACCAGCTCAACTTCCGAACCCTTGGGGCCGCGGATGCGCGACACCACTTCCTGAAGGGACAGTTCCTGGGCTGGTTGGCCGTTGATGGACAGAATGATGTCGCCCGATTGCAGGCCTGCACGGAAGGCCGGGGTGTCTTCAATGGGGGTCACCACGGTGATCTGGCCGTTTTCCTGTGATATTTCTATGCCCACGCCAAAGAACTCGCCGGAGGTGGTCTCCTGCATTTCTTTGTATTCATCGGTGTTCATGAAGGTGGAGTGGGGGTCAAGCCCTTGCAGCATACCCTTGACGGCACCGTTGATCAGGTCGCCCTGCGTCACGTCGCGAACATAATAACGCTCCACCAGGTCAAGTACCTGGCTGAAGCGCTTGAGGGCATCAAACTTACTGGGAGCATCCTTGGCCTGCTCTTTGGCCGGTTCCTTGGCAGGTTCCTTGGCTTCGGCGCTGTACGCTATGCCCTGGCACGCCAGAGCAGCACCGAGGAGCAGTGTAAAACCAAGTACATATGAACGGAAAAGAAGACGCATATTGACGTTCTCCACACAGACTGAATGGACGTAAGGGGCACCGCAACATGGCGGTCCTCGGCGCAGAAAAATGGGCGCGCGCCCCGTGACGCCGGAACAGGGCAATTGTGCCCAAACCGGCGAACATCAGTCCATACTGAACTTTTTTGATGAAAAAGGCAAACCAAAAGGCTGGCATTACCGCATGGCAAGCCTGCCTGCGCCCGGACTGACAAGAGAGGAAGAACCTTGCGCAAATTGAAAGAGGGCCGCCAGCATTTGCCAGCAGCCCCCGCCCCCTTTGATAGCCTTGAACACATCGGATTTACTGGTGGCGGTCAGGGGGCGTTACGCCCGGCTTTTCGCCTGAAATCTTGTGTGGTTGCTCCCTCTCGGCCAATCGCTGTTTACGTGGTTGGGCTGCACTGGCGCGCCCTTTGTCAGCGTATCAGCTGCCTGGAGCAATTACTGTTCGAATTGTCTTACTTGCAGCACTCGCTGGCGTTGAAAAAGGCAGCCGTGCCAGCGCCGCACACGGGGCAGGCGTCACAGGGGCCTTCATGGGTGTAGCCGCAGACCTTACAGATGTAGTAGTCGGTCGCGGGCAGACCAGCGGGATTTTCAAGGGCCTTTTTGTACAGGGTGGCGTGCACTTCTTCGACAGTGTTCACAAAGTCGAAATACTTGGCAATGGCGGTTTTGCCTTCTTCCTGCGCGTCCTTGATCATGTCGGGATACATCTTGGTGAATTCATAGGTTTCACCTTCGATGGCCGACTTGAGGTTGGCCACAGTGTCGCCGATTTTGCCCGCATTGCGCAGATGCGCGTGGGCGTGGATGGTTTCGGCGGCGGCAGCGGCGCGGAAAAGCTTGGCAACCTGTTGCAGGCCTTCTTTTTCGGCAGTCTGGGCGAAGGCAAGATATTTACGGTTGGCCTGGGATTCACCGGCAAAAGCCGTCATGAGATTTTCCTGAGTCTTGCTCATTTTTCACTCCTTGCAGTGTGTTTTTTATTGTGTTTGGTTTTATCGAGAACGATTCCTATTTAACCAATAGCCCGGTGCTTGTAAAGCCTTTTTATAATAATTTTACCAGCGCTGTGCGCAAATGCTGATATCTACATAAAATAATTATTCTTTAAGTGCAATTTCATGTTCGGGAGCTGATCTGCCGGCTGTGGGAACAGGCGCTCGTTGTGAGGGGGTAAGCGCAGTATATCCAAAAAGTTACACGCGGAAATTCGCGTTTTGAAACTTTGGCGGTGTATGTTTTCAAGGATACACTGCTCCTCATCTTGTGTCGAATCTCTGGCGTTGGGGACGTGGGCGCGCGTCTGCTTGTTGCCCTTGTGCGGTTGGATCATCAGTCCCGCGAAGGGCGCCCGATTATGGGATGCTTCGCCCTCTCAAGGCCAAATCCTCAGGCGTGCGGGCGCGTGAGCAGTGGATTGACTTTGAAGCTGCAAATGGCCCGAATTCCCCAAGCGTGCGGGCGCGTGCCTCCGGCCAGCACATGCTTCCATATCCTGCTGAATCTAAAGCGCGCGCATTCGTGGAGCGCACGTTTCCACGGTCGCTTCCTTGTCTGCCATATTATCAGGCCTGTGGTCACGCCGGCTGACACGGCATACGCCGTCGCGCCGTCTGCCATCTGGCAGGCCCGCCCCTGACGCAGTCATGACGCTGCCGCCGTTGCCTAAGCCCCCGGCTGCGGTTACACTGTCCGTATGGACGCCCGCAATATTATTGAAAAGCTTGCTCTTACCCCCCACCCTGAAGGGGGGTATTACCGCCGTACCTATCAGTGCGGGCAGATGCTGACGACGCAGGGCATGCCCTGCGGGTTCGAGCAGCCCCGGCCCGTATCGACAGCCATACTTTTTCTGCTGCGGGAAGGGCAGTACTCGCGCCTGCACCGCATACGCCAGGACGAGTTGTGGCATTTTCACCTTGGCGGGCCGTTACGGCTGGTCTGGATAGACCGTGAGGGCCGGGCCCGCGAGGTCATTCTGGGGACGGATATTCTCAACGGGCATACCTTGCAGTTCGCAGTGCCCGGCGGCCAGTGGTTCGGGGCAACGCCAGCGGCCGGTTCCGGGTTTTCACTGGTGGGCTGTACGGTCGCTCCCGGTTTTGATTTCACCGATCTGCGCCTGGCCCGACGTCACGAACTGGAGCGGCGTTTTCCCCTGGCGCTTGACTGTATTCGCGAATTCTGCCCGTCAGACGCCCCGGCAAACACTTTGACAGACGGCCTGGTAAACGTCCTGGTTCCGGATTTGCCGCAACATGCGCAACATGACGAAAGCGGCCATGAAGATGCGCCGTTGCGGTGCTGTAAGGGGGGGCACGGGGCATGAGCCGCTACGCCGTTCCTGCCGCCAGCGCGGACCAGCCGCACTGCACGGAAATGATCATCCGCCGCAGCCGCTTTCTTGCTCTTTGCGCCCACACGCCGGGCCCAGCCGCCGCACGCGCCTTTGTTGATGAAATTCGCAGGCGTCACGCGGACGCCACCCATAACTGCTGGGCTTACGCTGCGGGAGCGCCGGGGCATACGGCCCAGATAGGCTCTTCTGACGATGGCGAACCCCACGGCACGGCTGGTCGGCCCATGTTGCAGGTGGTGCTGCACAGCGGCGTGGGGGAGTTGTGCGTGGTGGTGAGTCGCTGGTTCGGGGGGGTCAAGCTCGGCACTGGCGGCCTTGTGCGCGCCTATCAGGACAGCGTGCGCGAAAATCTGTCTTCCCTTCCCCTGGTGGAGCGTGTGCCGAAGGCCTGTCTGGCCCTCACGGTGGAATACGCCCATGTGGACGCCCTGCGCCGCCTGTTGCCAACGTTTGAGGCGCAGACTGCGGCCGAGGATTATGCGGCCCAGGCCCATTTTACGCTGCTGCTGCCTGAAGAACATCTGGCGCAGTTCGAGCTTGCCCTGGCAGGACTGAGCAACGGCTCGGCCCTCTGCCAGCACATTGAAGCGGAAGACGCCTGAGCCGCATTGGGGGCGAGGCTCAGCGGCAATACATTAAGACAATATGCCGAGATAATATGCCGCGCGTGGTTGTTCTGTCTGCGCAGGAGCGACAGGCTGTTGCGCATGTTGCAAGACGGCACGCACGGTGTTTACAGGCAGACCAGCGTGTCACTTTGTAACTGGCATGGCGGCCATGTGAAACGACGCCCGACGTGAAGGCGCGTGTTGTTTCAGCCGTTGCCGCAAGATCTGCGTATGCTTCAAGCCTTGCGGCAAAAAAACCGCGCAAAATAATCAGGATGCGTAACGACACGGCCCTTTTCGTGCAATCGCTGTCGCCATGCAAAGATCGCAAATTTGCCACAATTGCATAACCAAATACAGCTACATACCTTGGTGCGACTGCCGTGAAGGTCAGCATTGCTGCATACCTGCGCGTAATGCGCCGCAAGCGGCGTTGTAGCTGCCTGCGCGCAAACGTCGTCCGGTGGGGCGTCGCGTTTATTCCACCACTTTTACCGGCAGACCAGGGGCAAGGCGCACCTGACCGTCCACGACCACCAGCTCGCCTTCGGCCAATGACCCTTCCACAACGGTGACCCCCTTGTGCTCAAACAGGGCCTTCACCGTGCGGTAGGCCGCGCGGTTGTCCTTGTCCACAGCGTACACATAGGATTCGTCCCGGCCAGACTGCACGGCGCGCGAGGGCACGGTGAGCACCTGTTCCCCCATGCCAAGGGGCAGTTCCACCTGCACGAACTGGCCTGGCCACAGATGGCGGTCGGCGTTTTCAAATGTGGCCCGCAGGCGGATGGTGCCGGTGCGCGTGTCCACAGTATTGTCGATGAGGGTCAGCAGCCCGTATTCTGGCTGCGCGCCCGTTGGCGTGGCGGTAACGGTGACGCTTCCGCTGGCCATGCGGTCCAGTATGACGGGCAGATGGGCCTCCGGCACGGAAAAACCCACATAGATGGGCGAAAGGGTGTCGATGGTCACAATGGGCGCTGCGTCGGTGGATTTTATCATGTTGCCCCTGTCCACATTGAGCGCTCCAACGCGCCCGCTTATGGGGGCCACCACTGTGCAGTAGGCAAGGTCAAGAGCGGCGCTTTCCTCGGCAGCCTTGTCAGACTGCACCGTGGCGCGCAGCGCTGCGGCCTGTGTGGCGGTCTGTTCATAAGCTTCGCGGCTCACATAGCCGCCGCCCACGAGCTTTCCGTAGCGGGCCATGTCGTCCAGGGCCTTGTTGAGCTGAGCCTGCGATTTGGCCAGCATGCCGCGCTTTTCACGCAGCACTGCCTCGAAAGGGCGCGGGTCGATGGTGACAAGAGGTTGCCCTTCCTGCACGTCCTGCCCTTCCGTGAAGTGAACCTGCTGTATTTCGCCCGCCACGCGCGGCCTGACGCCCACAGAGGCCGATGCCCGTACGTTGCCCACCACATGCAGCAGGCGGGGCACATCGGCACGGGCCACAGCAGCCGTGCGCACAGGCGCCGGGGGCGGCCCGGAAGCTTTCTGGTCGTTGCCAAAGCAGCCGTTCAGGGCGGGAAGCAGCGCAATGGTCAGAGCCAGCAGCAGCGCCCGCGGGAGGGGGGCTCGCCGCAGACGCCCCGCAAGGCCGGTACAGGAAAAAAATGGCGTCGGCAGACGGTTGTCAAAGGGCGTCATGGATATATCCTTAAAAAAGCATGGCAGGGAATATGCGGACAGCACAACGCAGGGCTCCCTCAGGGGGCCTGAACCAAAAGCGGGTATGGCCATGCGGACAGGTTGAAGCAAGGGCCGCCCGGCGTCAAGCGAATAGAGGCCTCCGGAACGGCCTATTTGGGCCTGTTCGTCAACATTGACTTTCACCCCCTTCCCGGCATAATTACGCCTCTTTTTTTGCAGCAGGATTTTAACCTTCGCCCACAGGGCGATATAAGGAGTGCGAGTTGGCAAAAAACCGCGCATTGCAGCAGTGGCGGGTGGAGGATTCCATCGAACTGTACGGTATCCGCAATTGGGGTGCCGGATATTTTGACGTTTCCGATGCGGGCGAAGTGGTTATTTGCCCGCAGGGTCCCAAGGGGCCGCAGGTTTCAATACCGGAGATCATATCCGGCCTGCGGGACAGGGGCCACGACATGCCCGTGCTTTTGCGCGTGGAAAATATTTTGGACTCGCGCATAGCGAATATTCACGAGAGTTTTCGCAAAGCCATCAAGAATCTCAGTTATACCGGGGCCTATCGCGGTGTTTTTCCCATCAAGGTTAACCAGCAGCAGCAGGTGGTGGAAAAAATCGCCCAGTTCGGGGCGCAGTACCACCACGGGCTTGAGGTCGGCTCCAAGGCCGAACTTATCGCCGCCGTGTCGCTGATGCAGGACCGCGAGGCCTGCATTATCTGCAACGGGTACAAGGATGAGGAATTCATGGATCTGGGGCTTCAGGCTCTGCGCCTGGGCTTCAACGTCTTTTTCGTGCTTGAAATGCCCAGCGAACTCGGCGTGCTGCTTGAGCGCAGCAAGGTCCTTGGCGTGCGGCCCAACATCGGCGTGCGCGCCAAGCTGGCCGTAAAGGCTGGCGGGCACTGGACGGATTCCGGCGGCGAACGTTCCACCTTCGGCCTTTCTCCCGCCCAGATCGTGGACGTGGTGGATACGCTCAAGGCGCACGACATGCTTGATTGCTTCAAGCTGCTGCACTACCACCTGGGTTCGCAGGTTTCCAACATCCGTGACATCCGTACTGGCGTTATGGAAGGCGCGCGTCTTTACGCGGGGCTTATGGAAGAGGGCGCGCCCATGGGCTACCTTGACCTTGGCGGCGGCCTCGCCGTTGACTATGACGGTTCGCACACCAACTATATTTCTTCGCGCAACTACAGTCTGGACGAATACTGCACAGACGTGGTTGAAGCCATCATGAGCACGCTGGATGAGGCAAATGTGCCCCATCCGCATATTATCACCGAATCGGGGCGCGCCACTGTGGCCTATTATTCGGTGCTGCTGTTCAACGTGCTGGACGTGAGCATTATCGAAGAGGTGCAGCTGCCCGACGTTCTGCCCGAAGGCACGCCCGAACCTGTGCAAAACCTGCGCGAAACGCTGGCCAACATCAGCCTGCGTAACTTGCAGGAATGCTATAACGACGCCATCTACTACCGTGACGAAATGCGGCAGCTTTTCTCAATGGGCCGCGCGAACCTGCGCCAGCGGACGTTGGCCGAGCGTTTTTTCTGGGCCATCATGATGCGTATCGCCCAGGAAAAAACCCGGCTCAAGAACGTGCCCCGCGATCTGGCCGATATTGATGTGAGCCTGGCCGACATCTACTACGGCAACTTCAGCGTGTTCCAGTCCTTGCCCGACACCTGGGCCATTGACCAGCTTTTCCCGGTCATGCCCATCCACAGGCTCAAGGAATTCCCCGCGCGGCACGCCATTATTTCAGACATTACCTGCGATTCGGACGGCCGCATCGACCAGTTCATTGACCCGCAGGGCATGAAGCCCACGCTGGAGCTGCATCCCCTGCGTGACGGCGAGGAATATTATCTCGGCGTTTTTCTTGTGGGCGCTTATCAGGAAACCCTTGGCGACCTGCATAACCTCATGGGCGACACCAACGTCGTGTCCATCCGCGTGGCCGATGACGGAAGCTATGAGTATGTGCGCGAAATTCGCGGCGACTCTGTGGCGGACATTCTGAGCTATGTGGAATATGACCCGCGTCGCATCCTTGAAGACCTGCGCGACACTGCCGAGCAGGCCGTGCGGCAGGGCCGTATCTCGCCCAGCGACAGGTTCTCCATCATGCAGGCCTTTGAAGACGGTTTGCGCGGCTATACCTATTTTGAAAGGTAGCCGCTGCGAAAAAACGCTCCGGTAGCGGGAGCGCCTTTGAGAATGAGGCACTCCTTATTAGAAGCACTTTACCTTTGAAAAAGTGTAACTGCTTTACCGCTGCGCGAAAGCGCAACGCGCCGCAACCAGGCGTGGATTTAGCCGTAAATCGCACTTTTCGGCTGAATGAAAGCTGTGAAATGTGAAGCATCTCAAAGTTAATCTGCGCTAAAATATGCCCGTTACGGCAGGCAACAGAGCAGGCGAACGTACAGCGAATAAAAACAGGCGGCGGGCATTGGCCCGCCGCCTGTTTTTGAACCTTTTACCTTTGAAAACGGTTTCATGCTCTCGTGCAGCACAGAATACAGCGTGATGAAACATGCCGTGGATTCAGCCGAAAATTACGCTTTTCAGCTGCGTGAACGGTGCGCTGGGCAGCATTGCAGCGTTAATCTGACCTCATGCGTCATGTACGCCTGCTAGCCACGGGGCGTATTGCGTACGCTGCCGTGTGACTGCTTGTCCCTGTACATGGCCTGGTCAGCCCGTGAAAGCAGCGCGTCCAGATCCGTTCCGTGGTCGGGGTAAATGGCCATGCCTACGCTGAAGGTAATGGCAACGGGGATACCCTCGCCGGGCAAGCCCTTTGCCAATTCACGGCGCGCATTTTCCAGAGCCTCCCGCGTTCGGGCCTCGTCATTTTCTCCCGGCAGTATGAGTATGAATTCGTCACCGCCTATACGGGCAAGGGCGTGAGGTTTGGGAGCGTATTTGCGCATGGTGGCCGCAAAATGCTGCAATACCCTGTCCCCGGCCTTGTGGCCGTAATTGTCGTTAATTGGCTTGAATTTATTCAGATCCAGATAGTACAGGCTGAATTTTTTTTCAGGGGCGGTTTCGATCCGCTGGCCAAGATCGTTAAAGAGCCCGCGCCTGTTGAAACACCCCGTCAGGGCGTCGATGTACACAATCTCTTCCAGGCGGCGATGCGCCAGAGCCATGTCGTATCTGCGCTGCACCAGCATGGAAACCAGCAGGCTGAGCAGTATGCTGAAGCCAACGTAAAGCCATGTTTCCGTAAGCTGGTACCATGCCCTTTTTGCAGCAAGCTTGAAAAACCACTTGGCGTTGAGTATGTGCACAGGCATTTCCAGGTAGGGTGCGCCCCTGGATTCATGGCTGGCCCCTATGGCGAGTACCTGACGGGTGCCGTCGTACGGGCTTTCGCGCCAGATTTCGTAGGGCAGACCCAGTTCGTCAAGCAGCCTCAACTCCGCAGCTTTCAGTACTTCAGGAAAATTGAGCGCTATGGAAACAATCCCCCAGAACTGCCTGACCTTGTTCTTGCCGGTGGTATAGACCGACAATCGGCCCATCAGCCCCATGCCGCCTGTTATGATGGGTACGGGGCCCGCCATGACCATATGGCTGCTGTGTCTGGCCTGTCGTATTGCCTCCCAACTGCCGAAAGAGTAGGTCAGTATGTCCTTACCCAGCAGCATTTCGTTGCCCTGCATGGGAAATACATGGCTCACTATTCCGTTGGGAGCCAGAACAAGGGCCTGAATACACGGGTCGTCAAGAAGCGCGGCCGCCACCTGCTCAAAACTCTCTATTTTTCCTCTGTTCGTAATGGAAATGGCAGCAAGAGTCTGTGTTTTATAGAAATATTTTGTCAGGATGCTTGTCAGTTTATCTCTTTGCAACGTAAATACGCTTTCGAGTTCAGCGATACGCATCTGCGCGTTGCGCTGCACAAGAAACCCTGCTCCCAGCAAGGTGAGCGACAGTGAAATTGCAAGCGCCACGAAAAAATGCCGACAGTCTTTCAAACATCTGCGCATGCAAGCCTCCATATGCTGCCGGAAATGACTTCACGTTGCCCCCTGCAATCTTTGCCAGATGCAATTTGACAGTAGAGGGCCGCTATCGCGCTTATTGTGCCATGTGAGATGCCTCAGTTCTCAGTCAGATATGGCGGTGTTTGGCATCGCTGTTTTTGCTTGCGCGAAATTGCAGCGTGCAGGTAGTGACAGTGGCATACGCTGCTGGTCAGCATGGGCGCGCTACGGCTGCCCAAATCATGAGAGCGGCATTATATGGAGGCGGATTCAACTTGCAAGTGCAACACCCTCAAAGTTGAATGAAAAGGCAAGGTGGTATAGCCCTTTAGCCTCTCCATCCAACCAAAGATTGAGGGGCGTATGGGCTATGCACACCTTGCCAGGGAA
>NZ_MJUZ01000040.1 GCF_002237645.1 Desulfovibrio sp. MES5 | reverse complement strand
AGCACATGAAGTGCAGGGGGAGTGGTGTGGAAAGAGGTGGTTGTATCTGCCCTGTACACAGATTATTTCGGTTCCCATAGTTTCCCCCTCTGTTTCTCAAAGTCATAATCTTCGTGCCACAAGATGTGGGCCATGCGGGCCATAAGCAGCGCATAGTCTTCCCCGAAGCCAGCTTTTTCATAAGCCGCCACAACCACAGGCCACATATCCTTGATGGTCTTGGGAACATCCTTCAGAGCCTTTGCCGCTGTGGCAGGGCCAAACTTGGGGCAGCCGGGGTAGCCGTCAGTTGCATCCCCCATGAGGGCCTGCATCATGAACCAGTAGTCAGCATCTTCAACGCTGATTTCGTGGACGCCCTCTTCAGGGTGCCCCAGGTTGAAGAACTTGCCGGGGATGGAGCGGAGGTCTTTGTCGATGGAAACGATGATGGTTTCATGGTTACGCTTCGGGTGGGTGGCGAGGATACCCATGACATCATCAGCTTCCAGCCTGGGGAACAGAGTAGCCCCTTCAGCTTTTATGAAGTGTTCCCTCAAGAACTTCAGGGCCACAGGCCGGGGCTTCCCGGCACGGTTGCTCTTGTACTGAGGAAAGATAGCCCTGCGGAAGTTGTTACCACCTTCATCAGAGAAGCAGAGCAGGTAGCGGTCTACCCCCAAGGTATCCAGAATAAAGCCAAGCTTGTAGTTAAAAGCGCCAATGGCATCCGTAAGGCTGCACATTGGAAAGCAGGAATCTTCTTCAAAGCAGATGGTCTTTTCAGCACCGGCGCAGGCTTGGTAAGCCAACACATCGGCATCAATGAGCAAGAGAGGTTTGGTCATTGGGTAACTCCTTGAGAAATACAAGATGACCTTTCAACTTGCCTTCCTCATTAGCTTTGATAATGCTTATGGTGTCTTCCTTTGAATACGACACAAGACAAGAAGGGGCGTTAGCTGCACCTCCTTGTTCTCCTGTTACATAATGAAACCGGAGCCTCCCTTTAAAGAAGAAGACGGCATCTGCTTTCTCCCAGATAGTTGAATGAAACCCTATCGTTTCTGTTCTGGCGAATATCAGGGCAATACCTTTGCCGTGTTCAGCGAGACGCGCCAGCCATTTAAACGTCTCCTTGCCATAAGGAGGGTTTAACCAGACCCTCCCAACCCAAGGCGCGTTCAGACCACCATCTCCCGAAGCCGTATAATGCTCACAGGCCGTGTCCCAAGGACGAAACCGAGGCGCACAGGGGTCTAAATGAAAAGGGCCAAGCGCATGGATAATCTCTGGGGGAGTCAGCCATTCGTCATTATTTGCTTTGTTAGTGTTGAAGTTTTTAGACTTGGCGGCGGCTTCTTTTTGCAGGAAGTAATCCACAAAGGAGAAAGAGTCTTGTTCTTCAGGCATCCTTATCCCCTGCGCTCCCTGCAAACTTGAACAGCTCAGGGCAGTTCACATTCCTATAAAGATACAGGCAGAAATCCTGCCACTGCGGCAGCTTGTGCTTGCTACGCTGGCTATAGATGTTCCGCAGAACAGCATAGTTGCATGTGACGATGCGCCGTTGAAGGAAGGACATGGGCAGGTTGTTCAGCAAAACGTGGAAATACCCCTCTTGGCGCAGGCGTTCCAGATACTCAAGCAGATGGAGCCATATGGGGTCTTCAAAGCTGTCCTGCGTCAAAGGCTTTTTCAAGAGCGTGTGCATCTTGGATTCTGACTGCGCCACAGTGCCGATTTTGTATGTGTCAAATTCCGACCACCAATAAAGCGGGGCATTGATGTCCAATATCACTACGATGGAGCGCAAGAACTTGTCGTGCCCCAGGCCAAGACCGGCCAGTTTTTCAGCACGGTTAAACATGGCGGCCCGCACATCCAGATCAAGTGGCGTTGTGAGATTGGCTGTTTTACCGAAAGACAGACCAAGGCCAAGCAGTGCCTCATTAAGGCCGTATTCATTGAGGATACGGACGTTCATACGTTATGCCCCTTCCTCTATGGATGTGACCTCAGCAAGAGAGGTTTCAATCCCGCTGCCGATGCGGCTTCTCATTTGGTCAAGAACTTCAGAAACACGGCGGCTGCAAAACACACAGTTTTTATCGAACCAGCCGGTTATTTCCCAAAGGCTGTAGACACCGTTGCCGTCTTTGGTGATTTTAAGTTTCACTTTTATATCTCCATTTTTTGTTTGAAAGAACGAAGACCCCGGCCTCCCTCCAAGCAGAAGGAGAAACCGGGGCCATAATTTAAGATGCCTTTGTGCCTTCAGACTTAGGCGTTGAAGTTCACAATCACCGCACCTCCATCACCGAAGGAATAGGTGAAGGCTTCACGGCCTGCCCAAGTGGGCAGACCTTCAGGCAGGTTGCGGGCAGACAGCACGAGCTGACCGGCACCGGCAAAGCCAGGGCGCTTGCCCAGCACACGGGCACCGGTGGCACCTTCAGCGGCGGGCATAATGCAGAGGCGCTGGGTATCGGCGTCAAAGCCGCAGAGCACACGGGTGCCGACCTTGACGGTCACATCTTCGCGGCCCAGGAAGGCAGGCGAAAAGACAACCACAAGGTTATCTTCCTTGTCATAGCTCATGGAAACTTCGGGATGCTGGCGGGCGGGCATGGAACGGGTAACGGGGATCAGAGAGAACTGGTCATTCATGGTGGTATATTCCTTGGTGAGTTTTGGTTAATGTGTTTCAGCCCAACTTTTGCCTATCTTGTATTCACCAGTGGTAGGACAGCGCATGCCAAAATGTCGGCCTGCAATCTCTATGGCTTCAACAAAGAGTTGCCCAAGGACATCAGCTTTATCCCTTGGGCATTGCATCTGGGCTTCGTCATGGACGTGTAGAACTTGGGTATAGTCCACCCCCAGCTTCCACCCATAGCGGAGTTCCGCTTCGTGGTGGCAGACGATGGTGGCGAACTTAACAAGCACGGCACCAGCGGATTGCAGCAGTGTGTTCAGTGCGGAGTGCGCGGAACGGACGTGTAGCTTTCGCTTGTCGATACCGTAGAGGTAGGGGCGCTGCTTGACGGCGTTTTGAACGTCATCAATCAATGCTTTGATAGCAGGGATGGCCGTAAAGAACTTGGCCTTCAGCCTCTTGCCTATCTGTACCTGACGGGCGGGGGAGGCAGTGGGAGCCACGATGGAGCCAAGCTTTTGGTCGCCAGCTCCGTAGAGGAAGGCGTAGATGAACGTCTTGGCGTTGTCTCTGGTTTCCAGCCCCGCCGCCTTTTGGTTGGCCGTGTGGATGTCACCTTCCAGCAACACCTTGGCGTACCTGCCGCCGTCATAGCGCCCCATGAAGGACGCCAGCATGCGCAGCTCAAGGCCAGAAGCGTCTGCCCCTACCTGAACCCAATCGGGTTTGGAGGGGTCTGCGATAAACAGGCTGCGGCATTGGGTGCCGTAGGTGCCATGTGCCGGAATTTGGGCAAGGTTTGGGCTGTTGTGAGTACACCGTCCGGTCACTGCCCCACAGGTAATGACACGGCCATGTATACGGCCAGCTCTGTCCACCAGACGGAGCCACCCAGCTTTGCCTTCAGAGAGCATCCCAATGATTTTGGTGATCTCAAGGTATTCACTCAGCGGCTTGCACTCTGGAAAGTCGAGAGATGCGAGCACATCCCCATCAACCTTAGGCTTGCCTGTTTCCGTAAATTCGGAGGGCTGCCAGCCATGTAGTTCAATGAGGCGATCTGCAATCATCTCCCGGCTATTCGGGTTGAACTCAATGACGTGCTTCTTGATGAAGGGGGTTCCCTTCACATACCCTCTGGTCTTGTTATTGACCTTGGGGATGAAGACTTCTTCCTCAATCTTTGGTGGGAACACCGAGCGGAGTTGCGTCTTGAGTTCTTCCCTGTTTGCACAGAGGTCAGTGTAGAGGTGCATGGCTGCCTTTTCATCGAAAGGCACACCAACCTGTTCCTGATTGAAGATGATAGATTGGAAGTCATGCTCAATGGCAAGAGCTTCAGGACTATACTGCTGGTCGAGGATTAGCTGATACAGCTTGAACAGGACAGCAACGTCCTGCTCACAGTATGTCTGCATTTCCTGAGACCAGTGCGCCCATGCGTTTTCAGTGGTCTTGCCGTAGTCACCTTTGTATTCCCCAAGCCTGTAGCCCCATGCCTCAAGGCTGTGTTTGCCACAGAGCTTTGCCGGAAAGGCAGCACCTGTGAGCTTCTTCCGTTTGGCCTGAGAACGCAGACGGTCAAAGTCCAGGTCTTTCAGGTTAGTCCAGATAAGCCGGGAGGCGGTGAGGGTATCAAACAGGCGTGGGAGGGAGACGCTGGAGTGCAGCTTGGCAAGGGCAGGTTTGTCAAAGCATAGGCCGTTGTGCGCCACAAGCAGAGGCGCATTGGCAAGCAGTTCTAGCCCTTCAGCTATTCTGTCTGGGCCAAAGGAATACAGCTTGCCGCTGGGATATTCTATGGCGCATATGCAATGCACCACAGAGGTTGTATCAAGTAGTCCGTCAGTTTCTATGTCAAAGAGCAGGGCCGGTGTTTCGGGCGTGGGTATCCATGAGTAATCAAACCCTGAATAAGGGTCACGATTCAGCGACACCACTGCCATTGTGGTCATATCCTTGTTTCATAATGAGTTGGCCCTTGTTGTAGAGTTTGGTAAGAAGCTTCTGTCCCTCCTCAAGAACGTGGATGGTGCAATTACCGGTTGTACTGTTGAACTTTTCTTCAAAGTGGGTGTTGCGATACTTGGCGTAAACGCGATAGACCCCGCCGCCCACAGAGCGGTAGAGCACCCCGCAGTTCAGGAGGCTTTCTTTGACTTTCAGCAGGTTCACACCATGCAGGCGGCGGCAGAAGACATTGAGCGTCAGGCAGCGGTCAGCCACCACGGCGTCATAGACTTCAGCCTTGGGAGAGGCCAGGGCAAGCTGCTGTTGCGCCAGGGCTTTGGCCTTGTATTGTTCAGCCCAGGCGATAGCGGCAGCGGCGGGGTCAGTGAAGTCAGGGAGAGCGGGGGAAGCCCGGTTGGTAAGCTCCGCTTCCATGCGGTTGAACTCCGCAATGTAGGCTTCCTTCAGGGCCATTGCCTTGGCCCCGGTGTAACCCATTGCCAAGATCATGAAGCCGTCACGGGTGAGACGGTACATGGGAAGGGAGCGGCCAATTGGGTCGATATATTCATTGGCACCAAAATTGGCGGCAATGAAACTCTTTGAAACCGACAGGTTACGAATGTCTCTCAGAACTTTGTCGTGTTCTTTCCCGAAAGCCTCCGCCACCTGAAGGCTGGTCACGGTGGGCTTGCCCTCATGGACAGCCACCTGAACCGCAGGCAAATTGTTGGTCATATTTAGAACTCCTGTTCTGTGTTACTTTTTTCTTCGTTCGTGCTATCTGACCCAAAGCCAAACTCTTCCCCATCAGCGGGGAGCAGGCGTCCGGTGTCGCTGCCATAGGCCACGCTACCGGCTGGCCCTACTTCACCAATGGGCCGGTTCTTCAGAACACGGATAGAGGAGATGTTGGGGGTATCCCCCTGCTGGTCACGCTCAAGGGCAATGACCACATCACTCACCTGTTCCAGAGAACCAGAGCCACGCAGATCAGTAAGGCTTACCTGTCGGCCTTCGTTGAAGCTTTTGCCTTTGTCGGGGCGTTTGAGATGCACCACGGCCAGCACCATGACCCCCGTTTCCTCAATGAGGGAGCGGAGCTTGGTCATGAGCTTGTCGATGGTTTTTCTTTCGGACTCGCCACCGGATTCATCCAGCGCCGAAACCACAATGGAGATGTGGTCAAGGACAATCACCTTGCAGCCCAGGCCCACCACCATGTAGCGGAGCTTGGCAAGCAGGGTGTCAATGTCAGATGACCCGAAGTGATCATAAGCGTACCACTTGTCATCCCCGGTCACGGCGTCAAAGGCAGCCCGCAGTTCATCTTCCGGCAAAGCCCTGTGGACTTCCGGCAGATGCAGAGGTTTATTGATGTGGATGCCGAGATAGCGGCGCAGGTTGCGCTCTGTGGATTCCTCCAGAGCCATAACGCCAAGAGGAAGGCCGTGGGCCATCTTGAGATGATAGGCAATCTCATTGACGATGGTGCTTTTGCCAATGCCTGAGCCAGCCGTGAAGAGGTAGAGTTCGCCACAGCGCAGCCCATGCAGGCGCTCATTCAGCAGAGGATATGGAATGTCATACCCCGTGGGGGGAGTCTTCCGAATCTTGTCCCACAGGTCTTTGCCAGACACGATGCCATCAGGACGGTACGGGCGGGCCTCCCAAAGGGCGTTAAGGAGCGCCTTGGATTTGCTTTCCTTGAGACAGTCGTTTGCATCCTTCTCAGGAAGCACAGCGACCTTGGCTTTGCCGGGGGAAAGCAGCAAAGCGCATTCCTGCGCCGCAGCCTGACCCGGTTCATCCATGTCAAAAGCAAAGACAACTTCATCAAACGTCTCAAGCCATTCCAGGGATGCCCTGATTGCCTTGACCGCATGGTTGGCCCCATTAGGCAGACTGACCACCGGCCACTTGTTATCCTGCAACATGGAGATGGTGAGGCAGTCGATTTCCCCTTCGGTAACGACCACCTTGCGGCCACCGCTACGCCAGAGGTGCTGCCCGAAAAGGACAGCCTTCTTCATGTCGCCTCTCCACTTGAAGTCTTTACCTTCCATGCGGATATGCTGGGCTACAAGGTTTCCCTTGGCGTCATGGTAGTTCGCTACATGGCACCATTCGCGTTTCTTGCCGAACCTTCCGATGCCATAGTTGAACTTCTTACAGGTTTCTCCATCAATACCCCGTGCTTTCAGAGGCACTATCTCGAAGTCTATAGGTTCAAATGATGGCTTCTCTTTCGGCTCTGCGGCTTGGTGCGTTTCCCCGTCAGGGGCTTGGTAGAAGCCACAGGCGTTGCAGTACCCATGCCCATCAGAATAACGGGCAAGATTGTTGCCTGAAGCATCATCCCCTTTGGCCCGACAGGCGGGGCAGGGTTCATGCTGAACAAAGGTAGAGTCAGAATTGAGGTGCTGCATCCGTTACCTCCCTAGTAGGAAACGAAGGCATCAAATGCGGCCCTCTGTTGTTTGCTGGGTTTGTGCTCAAGCCAATCAGCAGGAATGGCTGGCCCCTTGCAGCAAGGAAAGCCGTGCTGTTTGGCCCACGCCTCATGGGTCATGGTCTTGGTGACTTTGGCGGTGAGGCTCATGAAGATCAGCCGGATGTCCAGATCGGGAAACTGTGATTTGACCAGAAGCATCTTGTCACGGTCTGCCTTGGTGAATCTGCCTTTGGCCTCAATCATGATGGCCTGCGCGGGCAATGCCCAATCAGGCGTGTAGCGCCGCTGCACAGACACCTTGTAAGGGATATGCACCGCCTCATACCGTGCGCTGCCTTCAGGCAGACCGGCGTGGATGTCGGCCTCAAACTGGCTGCGGAAGCCGGTGTTGCGCCTCAGGCTGGCCCAGCGTTTGTACTGCGTTGTGCGGTAGCCGCCGCTGGAGATTCCAGACATGGCTAGAACGGCACGTCATCAGCGCTAGAGGCTTCAGAGGGGAACGCAGGGCCGAGATCATCTTCGTCATTGGCCTTGCGGTTGAAGCTCTGCTCTTCAGACAAGGAAGAGGCCATGAAGCCGTCTTCGTCTTCTTCAGCGGCAAAGCCGTAATCAGAGGCAGAGCGTTCACCAGCGGCGTTCAGCTTGAGAATCTGCACGGCGTTCAGGTAGAAGGAGACGCCCGCCTTGCCGGTGCCACTGACAAAGTAAGGCGAGGCTGTGAAGCTCACACGGACAGTGGAGCCAAAACCGGGTTCGTCCTTCAGTTTGACCGGAGCCTGCATGGAGTCGAACACAGGCACCTTGCGCTGACGGGTCTGGCCGGTCTTGGAGTCTTTGTAGATGGCCTTGGTCTTGAAGCGGAACAGGATGTTGCCGGTGGGTTCTTCGGTTTCACGGTCATATTCGACAGTGCCGGGTTCAACCCAAGTCGGTTCCTTGAGCTTCTTGCGGTTGGCAACGGTAAGCTCATTGAAGGCTTTCTGCATATTTGCTTTGCCTTCCTCAATCTCCTCAGCAAGCGAGCTCTTCAGCTTGTCAGCATCAGCTTCGTCCAGCCGCAGGGAGATGGTGTAGGAGCCATCTTCATCAGGGAACTCCTTGGTGCCATAGTCAGGAGCCACCAGATGCACGAAGAGCGCTTCCCCTTTGGGGGTCGTATGGCTCTTGCGCTTTTTCTTTTCTTCTTTGTTGTTAGCCATTGATGATTTCCTTGTTGATGTAATCAGCAGTAGCGGCGAACTCAGGCCGCTTGCCTTCAGCGTCATTCATGCAGTTGCGGGCGTAGGTCATCATGTCGGTGACAGAGATGCCGGACTGCTCCGCAGCCAGCAGGAAGGCGCAAGCCAATCCCATGAGGCGCGGGCCTTGCTTGGGGTTCTCCTGAATGGCGTTTGCTACGGCCATGCAGCATTGAGCTGCTTCGCGCACTGAGCAGTTGCCTATGAGGTCACGCAGCCGAGGGGCCAGGGATGAAAGAACAAGAGGGTCAAGGTAATTCGGGGTAGACATATGGATGGGCGGGCCTCCTGTGGGTTAAAGGAATAGAAGGTAAATAGAAGGTGAAGCATTGAGGGTGCTTCTTCCGATAGGTGCAACCTAATTCCAACATGCTGAAATAAAATGAAAAATCCCCAAGCCTGCCTGAAGCGAAGCCTGGGGATTTTTACACTAAAAGATTTTTTGTTTATGCGAAGAAAAACATGGACTTAGTTACATCATTGACATCTAGCTCCCCAAAAGAGGGAACCACAGGAAGAGTGTCCATTTTTTGCCTTACTTCTGTGGAAACAGCCGCCATAACCTCCCTGCTCCACAGCTCAAGCATATTATCCTTGCCACCAAACAATTCCACAAAGGTTGAGCGCAGCAGTCCTGCTAACTTTTCACTGTCAGCGGCCAGGGTGCCATAGCTGTCATGAATCATAGCGAACCGGTCTATGCCCCCATCAAGGCAGTGGCTCACAGTCCTCATAAGAGCTGCTGCGTCAAGGCTGTGGACATAGTTCGGGGAGATTGCTGATTTTTGTTTGGATTTCGCAAGCTTCGATTCCACCTCACTACTCAGAGTCAGATAAATCACCGAGTCCCCTATCTTCGTTTTTACCCGCTGCCCTTTCTGCTCCCGATAAAACTGCTGTACATAAAAACCAACCGGAGTTGTCCACCGTGCGGGGAGGTCTGCCTTGTTCAGCACTCCTGCGGTGTCCTGAAGAAAGGACATGGCTTCTCTGGCTTTGATGACGGTGGCTCCAATAGCTTCCCATACAAAGGTTGCGAGGAAGCGCGCTACGCCTCGCAATGTATGCCCAGCAGGCACCTCCAGAGGAACGTCACCATATACCTGATCCTTCAGCCATTCCTCAGTATATTCACGGCAGCTATCAAAGGTGCCTCCGTAGGGGAGCACCATAACCTGCCGCTTGGTCATCTTTCGGTTGATGTTCAAGGTCAGCAGCCAGCGGGAGCAAATCACCTCATTATATAGAGGTATGTCGGAATCCCTGGCGCATACGTTGGCTGACTCTTCATCTCCAGCAGCACGGGACTCAAGCATGGCCTTCACCTTGTCAGCCACAATCCCGTAGATGTCCTGCGGCTTCTCACTTGGCAAAAGATTTACCGCAGCACCACCGATTTCATCCCTCAGGATAAGCGAGAAAATCTGAAGCCCGTTGCAGGTTCCATCCATAGCCACAGGCAGACGGGACACAAAATCAAGACCCTCTTTGAGGTATCCCGCCCATTCAAAGCAGAACGCCAGGAACCCCCACGGGTCGTCAGCCTTCTGCCACCATGTCACAGAGTAAGGGGCGTCGGCTACAGCCTTGATTTTGTCTTGATTCTGCAACACCCATGAGTAACGGTCATCAAGACTCACCTTGTCATTGCCCCATGTATTGCTCCCGTGAATGGCAAGCCATTTTACAGCGGCCATATTTCCCAAGGGCTTGCCTTTTGCGAAACACAGAAGAGCCTTAGCAAGGTGAGTCCCTTGTGGAGTGAGATATGCAGGCACAGCATAGATACGACCCCGAAAGTCAAGCTGGTAAGGATAGTAGAAGGCTTCTTCATCCTTATACCGACTTGCTAGATTCAAGGTTTTGGCAATGCCCAGGCGGCGGGACATGCAGGATATGTTCTTTTCTCGGACAACAGCAGCCGCCCGCTTCCATTTCTTCAGCTCTTCTTCTGATAGGGTGTCAAGGCAAGTGTGAGGCACACGGGCTGAAGCGCTGTCTGTAATGTCTGCTCCACAAACCGGGCATATAGGGAGCCTGTAGCCATCACGGGGAGGCATGTCAGCAACACCACCATCAGTGTAGTCCCAGAGATGCTGGGCTACTGCATAGACAGGAATATTGATGGCCCATGCTGTGTCCTGCAAGGCGTTTATGGCTGTGAGGACATCAGGCATTTCCCCACTTTCAATTTTTTTGTCCAGTAGATTAAGGTAGCTGCGGTCTGTCGTCTTCACCAGAGACAACGGGCGCATCTCCCTGAAATAATAGCCGCCACCGGAAGCCCCTTCCCAAGGTTTAGGTGGAACCACCGTAGGCATGTAATCAGGGTACATGATGGAAGCTTTGTCTAGATGGCGCTCAATCCATTCCATCAGATTTGAGGAAGCAACAAGACGATAAGGAGTGTGTTCATTGCTATAGTCATTATAAATAGAAAAGAAGCCAGTGCTTTCAGTGGCAAGGTCTATTAACTTCTGACCTAAATGCAGGCATTTAACTTCCGGCCAAGGCTCAAAGTCAACGGTCTCTGACTTACCAAAAGCGTAGCGCAAGACTGTGCTTCTATACTGCTTTGATTTATGCCCTTGGATGTAGCGCTGAGTTATATTGTACCTATCCTTATCCTTTTCTTTCAAGTTTGTTAGCCGTTGCTCTGCTTCTATTTCGCGCCCTACGGAAACAGCAACATACTGAAGCAGTGGGCCACGGGTGAGCCTATCAATAGCCGTCCTCAGCGTGATGAACGCCACCACATCAGAATCCATGCCTTCCAGCAGCCCCACAGCCATATGCCTACGCCCAGCGCCTCCGCTTTTGGCTTTAGCCATAAAATCATCAATAGCTTTAGCCAGAGGTTCAATGCCACGCTTGAGCAGCATCTTACCGTAGCTGGTGCCTCCTTCATTTTTCTGTTCTCTCAGGCGGTTGACGTTGGCAAAGAAGCGATCCCGCCCACGGTTGAACATTTCTTCTTCAAGGGACAATTCTCTTTCAATTAGCTCTTGATTAATATGATGGGCGCAAGTGTTGACAGTCATTTTTCGTTACTCCTTAGCTGATGATTAGTTTTTAGGGCGCAAAAAAGCCCCCTTGGCAGAATGCAAGGCCACCAAGGGGGCTAAAGAAGCCAAAGACTAGCAGGGTGTTACCTGTTAGATTACAGAATCAAGGCTTATTCCCTTGACCCCTGTGATGAAGGTGCTTAACTTATGTCTAGCATGACTATCCTCTGCGGGATGTTTTAACGAGGAGTGCTGTTAGCTTCAAGCTAATTATGTAAGCTTAAAGTTGATGTTTTTCAGCGGCTTGGTTCTAACAAACTGAAATAGTCGTCGAATTTTATTGGAGGTGAGGAATGCCAGATTCAAAAGGCGCTAAAGAACGCATGGAAGAGCGAAATGATTTTGAAGCACAGTTCAGACGTGTGCTTGAGGCTGCTGGGGTTAAGACGGATGCTGATTTAGCTCGCATACTGGACATACAACCTCCTTCAATCGCAGGTGCAAAGAAGAGGGGGAGTATTCCGAAGGCATGGCTCGAAAAAATATCTGCTATGTTCGGTGTTTCTATAGATTGGTTGGTTCATGGCGACCACCGCTTTGAAACTAGACTTGGTAAATTGAAGCTGGGGCAACCCCTCGAAAGACTTCCGGTAGAGAAGAAGGCAGCGAATCATGTCCCGGTGTTATCTGACAATGGTACAGATGTTGACATGATGTTCATTCCGTTGGTAGAAGCGAGACTTTCAGCCGGGACGGGGAGCCTTGAGACCAGCGCAGACGGAGAACGAAAATACGCCTTCCGCTCCGATTTTTTGCACAGGAAGGGCACCCCAAGCAAAATGGTATTAATGCGCGTCTCTGGTGACAGTATGGAGCCGGAAATTAAACACGGGGATGTGGTCTTGCTTGACCAAGGAAAAACCACTATTCTCCCTGGTCGTATGTACGCAGTAGGGATTGAAGAAGCAATTTACGTCAAGCAAATTGACACAATCCCAGGTAAGCTTATTTTGAAAAGCATGAACCCGGCCTATTCCCCAATTGAGGTGGATATGCGGGGCGATCTTGCGGAACAAGCACGAGTGATAGGACAAATTCTTTGGGTTGGACGTGAATACCGTTAAGAATTTAGAATAACCCAAAAGAATCTCTAGATATTTCTGGCTTAATAAAAAATAGGAACATGCCATTCTGGTTGCATTTTTGGGTTGCAGGTGCTTCCTTGGTTGCAGCAACCGTATGACTATTTCTGTTGATATATTTGATAGATAGAGAAACTGCTGAATCTTAGAATCCAGCACCTTAGGTATGGGGGTTCAAGTCCCCCCTCTCGCACCATCACGTCCACCCATAAAAGGAGCCCCTCGTGGAATATAGCGCTGAAGATATCTCGCCGGTAAGAAAAAAGGTCGTCATCACCACGGAACCCC
>NZ_MJUZ01000039.1 GCF_002237645.1 Desulfovibrio sp. MES5 | reverse complement strand
CCCGGCGGGCTGTGTGGGGGGTGGGGGGGGGGGGGAGAGCAGCACTCCCGGATGTCCACCCCCCCCCTCCCCCACAAAGCATTTCAACGTGATAGTCCAGCTAGCGCCGACTAGTGCATGACCTGCGATTTACGGAAGTTCACGTAAGCCTCGCGCATGGCAAGATAGGGATCAAGAGCCACGCTGTTCAGGTCTTCATACAGGGGCAGCACATCGCCAAGAGCGTTGAAGCGAAGGCCGCCGCCCACGCCTGCCCCGAGTTCCCAGGGCTTCAGGTAAAAGAGCGGGTCGGCAAAGAGGTCGCCCACGCGGCCAATGGTATCGCGCGCGGAGCTGGGGCCAATAATGGGCCACACCAGGTAGAAGCCCTGCCCTATGCCCCAACGACCCATGGTCTGACCGAAGTCTTCACCGGTGGGATCAACGGGCACAATGGTTTTATGGCCCTTGGCCACATCGGCGAGGCCCAGGCTTGATGTGGTGTTGATGACAAAGCGGCCAAATTCCACACCAGCTTCCATAAACCGGAATTGCAGGATGTTGTTCACAAAACGCACGGGAAAGAGGAGGTTTGAAAAGAAGTTTTTCAAACCGCCGCGCACCTGATGCGGCGTGATGAATACCCAGGCGTCATAGGCAGGCCTGGCAATGTACAGATAGAAAATGTCATTGAAGTGGAACCAGAAGCGGTTCCAGGGTTCAAAAGGGTCGGCGATGCTGCCGATATCGGCGGTATCGTAGTCGTCCAGATCGTCGGCATGACGCAGGGAGCCATAGGGCGTGACGGTAACGGCCCCGGCGGGCAGCATGGGCGCGCCGCCATAAACCGTGGAGGGCGCGGGAGACTGCCTGACGCCTTGAGCCGCCATGGCCCGGTTGCCGTCCAGGCCAATGACGCCGACCAGCAGCAGGATGCTGAGCGCGAGAGTTTGCGCCTGACGCGACAGATAGTTATTTGGCATGTTCCTGCCGCACTTCCACTGCCTTGTCCTTGATGCGGGCAATGAGGTTTTCCGGTGAATCCGTGTTCAGGATGTCCTGAAACTGGGTGCGGTAGTTTTTGACCAGGCTGATATTTTCAATAAGCACGTCATAGACCATCCACTTGCCGTTTTTGGGCAGCATGCGGTAGGCCACGGGCACTTTTTTGCCGTCCTTCATGGTGATGACGCTGCGCACCTCGACCCGGTCGCCCTTGGGTGAAGCCACTTCGCCGGTGTACACCACCTGCTCGCCGTTGTAGCCGTCAATTTTGTTGATGTAGGTGCTGATGAGCAGGTCGGCGAAAGCGTCACTGAAGGCTTTTTTCTGTGTCGGCGTAAAGGACTGCCAGCGGGGGCCCACGGTGCGCGAGGAAAATTCGCCGAAGTCGAAAATGTGCAGTACTTCGTCTTCGATCTGCTGACGGATGGGCCCGCGCGTGGCGGGATTCACGTAATCAGGATTCTTGATGAAGTTCAGGATGCGGTTGGTGGCCGTCTCAAGAGCCTGCCGGGCAGGAGAATTGGCCTGCGCTGCGGCAGGCAGGAGAATGAAGGCCAGCAAGAGACCGCACAGGGCAAGAGTGATGCGGCGTGAAAATGCATGGGAGAACATCTATTTCACTCCTCCAAAAGCATATTTGCTGATAAGGGATCCCAGGTCAACTGCGGATTCCGTTTCTGTAATGGTGTCGCCGGGCGCAAGCATGTGTTCCGAACCGCCCCGGGAAATACTGATGAATTTGTCGCCGATAAGGCCGCTGGTGCGCACGGAGGCAATGCTGTCATCAGAAAGATGCAGGTCCTTGTCGAAGCGCAAACGCACCACGGCCTGATTGCGCATGGGGTCGGGGTCAAGCCGGATGCCGGTGACCTTGCCCACGGGCACGCCCGCCATTTCAACATCCGCGCCCACACGCAGGCCCGACACAGAGTCAAAATTGGCATTGAGCTCATAGCCAGGGCCAGTGAAAACTTCCATTTTGCCAAGCTTGATGGTCAGGTAGGCGACACAGAGCAGGCCTATCAGCACAAAAAGGCCCACAGCGGTTTCTCGTACGGTATTCATTGGGTTTGCATCTCTCCCCCATAGCCGAGGCTACAGTCATTCTTCGATACTATATGAAGGCAGGCGCAAATTTTCAAGCATTATGCCGAACATGCCAGGGGTGTTACTGGCGGCATGCCGGATTCACTGCTGAATTCCGGCAGCGCGCCCTGGCGGCTTGTCTTCAGGCTACAGTCGCCTTGCTGCGCAGCGGGTCACATTGTCTGGCGCAAGGGGCGCTGGGGGCCCCATACGCGATGAAATCTGGGCGCGCAAAGCCTTTTGCGCGCATCTGCATGTGCTTATGAAGCCAGCCAGTTGTCAAGGGCCTTGCTTACCGCAGGGTCAATGGGCTGGTGCAGGTCGCGGCGCTCGTCACCGGCTTCGCGGTGTAAAAACTGGCGCAGGTATGGGTTGTCGCTGGCCTCAAGTTCGGCCAGGGTGCCGGAAAACAGCGCCTTTCCGTCAGCCAGCACGAGTACGTGGTCGGCAATGGCCCGCAGGCTCGCGAGATCATGGCTCACCACAACCACGCTCATGCCCGTGTACTGCTCACGCATGGCCAGCAGCAGGTCGTCCATGCGGGCGGCGGTTATGGGATCAAGCCCGGATGTGGGCTCGTCGCAGAGGAGCACGCGCGGTTCCGCCACAATGGCCCGCGCAAGCCCGGCGCGTTTGCGCATGCCGCCGGAAAGCTGGTTGGGATAAAAATCGGCAAATTCGTCAAGGCCAACCATGCGCAGCACGCGCAGGCCCGCCTCGCGCACTGTGGCGGCAGGCAGGCGCAAATGTTCGCTCAGGGGCAGGGTGACGTTTTGCACCAGGGTCAGAGCGCCGAGCAGCGCGCCGTCCTGAAAAAGCACGCCCATATGGCGGCGGATGCGGCGAAAGTCGGCCTTGCCAAGGGAGAAGAGGTCGCGCCCACCAACGAGCACATGGCCGGAAAGGGGCCGCGAAAGACCGATAATGTGGCGCAGCAATGTGGATTTGCCGCAGCCGGAGCCGCCCAGGATGACAGACACCTTGCCGCCGGGCAATACCGCGTTGACATCGTGAAGAACTACATGGCTTCCGTAGCCAACGGTGAGATCCTTAAACTCTATGTCCCATGCTTGCATGTGCTGCCTGCCTTCAAAAGAATCGCCAGGGCTGCCGGAGCAAAAACATTGGCTTTTGTCCGCCCGCCAGGGGTAACGCACAGCTTACCCCAGGCGGAGCGGGGGAACAAGTTTGACTTTTCGACCAGCCTAATCGGTAGGCATGTCGTCGGGAAAGTCAACGTTGGCGTATACGTTCTGCACATCGTCGTTGTCGTCCAGGGCGTCCATGAGGCGCAGAACCTTCTGGCCCATGTCGGCGTCAACACCCACCAGGTTTTGCGGCACCATGGCAAGCTCGGCCGACTGCATGGCAATGCCCGCAGCTTCAAGGGCGTCACGCACGGCCGTAAAATCGCTCATGGCCGTGTGGATGGTCCATTCGTCCTCATCATCAATAACGTCGTCGGCTCCGGCTTCCAGCGCCGCTTCCATAATCTTGTCTTCAGGGTAGGCGTTCTTTTCGATGCTGATGACGCCCTTGCGGTCAAACATCCAGCCAACGCTGCCGTTTTCACCCATGGCGCCGCCATGCTTGGAAAAAAGGTGGCGTACTTCGGCAACGGTGCGGTTCTTGTTGTCGGTGGCCACTTCAACCATGACGGCAATGCCGCCGGGGCCGTAGCCTTCGTAGAAGGTTTCGGTGAGATCGCCGCCAGCGTCTTCGCCGGTGCCCTTGCGGATGGCGCCCTCAATCTTGTCCTTGGGCAGGTTCACCGCCTTGGCTGCTGCGATGGCCGCGCGCAGGCGGGAGTTGCTGACAGGGTCGCCGCCGGTCTTGGCGGCGATGATGATTTCCTTGGCAGCCTTGGTGAATATCTTGCCGCGTTTGGCGTCCTGACGCCCCTTGCGGTGCTGAATATTGGCCCATTTGCTGTGACCAGACATAAAACCTCCGAAACCTTTAGGGAATAATTGTTTTACCGGCCCGGCGGCGTTGCCACCGGATCGGTCTGGTCCGGCTTGCCGTGAAAACCAAGGCCAACAAAAAACGTTTCCTTGCTTTCGGCACGCGAACTCTTGGGTTTGAAGGACTTGACCGTTGTAAATGCCTGACGCATGGGCGCCAGCAGTTCCTGAACGTCCGGGCCCATGAAAATTTTCACCACAAAGCCGCCGCCCGGCTTCAAATGCAGGCAGGCGACAGCCAGAGCCTCCACGGCCAGATCCAGCGAGCGGGCCTGGTCGGTAAAGCGGGTGCCTGTTGTGCGTGGGGCCATGTCGCTTATGACAAGGTCAAAGGGGCCGAGTTCTTGCAGCTTGGTTTCAAAGGCCGAAGAGCGGTTAAACACGTCCTCTTGCATGAAGGTGACCTGGGGGGGGAAGGTCGTCTCCGTACTCTGAATGTCACAGGCGAGAACCAAACCCTTGGATCCTACCTTTTCCGCCGCGCCCAATGACCATGAGCCGGGGGCTGCCCCCAGGTCCAGAATCTTTTGGCCGGGTCGCAACAGGCGGAACTTGGCGTCCAGTTCCTTGAGCTTGTAGACCGAACGCGCGGGATAGTTCTCGCGCTTGGCCTTGAGGAAGTAATGGTCTCGATATTCCTTCATAATAAATACCAACACGAAACCATACTCTTTTTTCTTTGCTTCGCCAAGTGGCGCTGTGGGGACGAGCCCGCGAAAAAAAATGACGCGTTGACCAGACCGTATGGATGCGCTAGCTTATTAGTAAGTTTTCACAGGTAGCGACGATTTCCCTCGTTGCGCGCCAAAAAACTAAGGAGTTCATACATGAAAAAAGGTCTACTGGCTTTGTGCGTTATGTGTTGCGCCCTCCTGATCGGAGCTGGCGCGGCTCAGGCTGAGAGCGTCAAGGTTCCTGTCAATAAAATAACCGATGACGGCGTTGGCGACGCCATCGGCTTCATCACTTTTACTGATGACAGCAAGGGCGGCGTGGACATTCTGGTGGACGTGGTGGGCATCAGCGAAGGCCAGCACGGCTTCCACGTACATGAAAATCCCTCTTGCGCTCCTGCCGAAAAAGACGGCAAAAAGGTGGCTGGCCTCGCCGCTGGCGGCCATTTTGACCCCGATAAAACCGGCAAGCATGAGGGCCCCGGCAAGCACGGCCACAAGGGTGACCTGCCCGCCATCACCGCCGATGCCAAGGGCGAAGTCAAGGGCAAGCTGAGCGCCCCCAATCTGGCCGTCAAGGATCTCAAGGGCCGTTCCGTGGTTATTCATGCCGGCGGCGACAACTACTCCGACCAGCCCGCTCCCCTGGGCGGCGGCGGAGCCCGCATAGCCTGCGGCGTGATCAAGTAGCACGTTCAATCCTTCCTTTTTTATTGGCCCCGCCGCGAAATGTGGCGGGGTTTTTTTGCGTGGCGGGCTTGCCCGTGGCGGCAGGCATTGGCTATGCTGCGCGTCAGCGGGCAGGGCAAAATGATTTTCAGACGCCCGCGTTTGCCCCGGCATTTTGCCCTCGCCTCTGGCGGCGGTATTTACGCAGTACGGGCACGATATGGGGGCGAAACGGGTTCGCGGAACGGCAGGAAGTGCGGGCAGGCATGTCTGTCCGACATCTTTGGCAGACATGTTTGGCAGGCGTTATGGCAGGCGGAGCAAAGCCGCGCTTGCTGCTCCCCCTTGGCGAAAAATATTCACGCGGTATGGGCAGGCGGTGCAGCCCGCCCGCTGACGGGTCTTGTCCACAGTAACCGCCATGCGCACGACCGGGCGGCAAACCTGTGGCGACGCAACGGCAACAGTATATAACGGCAACTCAGCCGATCGGAAAACGCTTGAATACAGGTCACGCATCCAGACCACAACGCACACGGCTGCCCGATTTTTCCGGGCGCATGCTGACGCTGCCCGACGGGCAGGAGTCCTGGCGGCGCATGGGCGAAGGGGACAACGCGCTGGTTTTGGGGCTCGGCCCCGGCTGTCCGTGGCAAACGCCCCTTGCGGCGGACGCGCGCACTGTCTACTGGCTTGAGCATGCCCCCACTCTGCAAGCTCTGCCGCCTCTTGACCAAAGGGGCGGGGCGGTTCCGCCCGCCCATTGGCAACAAGTGTCCGAGGATGTGGCCGTGGCCGTGGCCGGCCATTGCACATGCTATTTTTATGGCCCTGGCATGCGCCTGGCTCCCGAATTCTGGGGGCCGCTGTTGGGCCGCGTGGACGCCGCGCTGCTGGGAGCTTCCGTGCAGGCGGAGGCGGCGGCACAAAACGACGGCCCTGCGCATGCCGCGCCTGACGGGACCGCTGCGCCTGCCACGCCTGCCACGCTTGTCGTGCCTGACGAGGCCGCTATGCCTGACAAACCTACTGGGCCTTGCCTGAAGCGTGCAGCACCACGCACTATCCGCCAAAAATCGCGCGGAGCTGTGCTGCTGCCGGGGCATGACGGCCATCTGCTCCATCAGGAATTGCGTCAGGCCCTGACGGCCTGCGGGCTGGGGCCAGTTTTGCCAATGCCGGATGAATGGCAGGCGCGCGCGGATGTGTATGCCGTCTGGCGTGAACTATTTTGTCAGGGCACGCCGCGCCTGCTGTTGTCCGTGAATCTGCGCGGGCTGGACGCCGAGGGACGGATGTTCCATCTCTGCCGGGACATGGGCGTGCCTGTGGCCCTGTGGCTGGTGGACAATCCCTGGCATGTGCTGTCCGCCTTGCGTCTGCCCTGGTGGCGGGAGGCCCACATCTTTGTGACGGACGCCTCCTTCATGCCGGAACTCGTGGAAGCCGGGGCGCGGCATGTGCACCATCTGCCGCTGGCGGTGGCTCCACACATGTGGCGCGCGCTGGAAGCCATGCCTGCTGCGCCGGAAATGGATGGGCCGCTTTTTGTGGGGCGCTCCGCCTTTCCGCAGAAGGAACGTTTTTTTGCGGCGGCCAGTGTGCCGGAAAGTCTCCAGAATGAAGCGCTGGCGCTGCTTGAGAACAATGAAACGCCGTCAGGCGGCCCCAATTATTTCTGGTGGCGGCATCGGCTCGGAGGGGTGGCCTGGCCCGGCTCCGCCGCGCGCGGGGCGGGGCTTGGAGCGGAAATCTGCGCCCGCGCCAACCGCGCCCGGTGGCTGCGGATTCTGCTGGAGGGCAGGGCGGGCAAATATGACGGAGCAAGCGGGGAGGAACGTCCGCCGCTGCGGATCATCGGTGACGCGGACTGGAAGACACTGCTGCCCGGCGCGGATATTCTGCCGCCGGTGGATTACTATACGGCCCTGCCCCAATGGTATGCCCGCGCGGCGACGCTCAATGTCACCAGCCTGCTTTTGCCGCACAGCCTGAGTCAGCGCCACTTTGACGTCTGGGCTGCGGGCGGGGTGCTGCTCAGCGACGCCACGCTCGGTCTGGGCATATTTGCCCCGGATATTGCTGACGCCATTCGCCTTGATCGGCCCGAAGATTTCTGGCCGCGCTGGGACGCCCTGTGCTCCCGGCCTGCGTATGCGCGCGACCTTCGGCAGGCCTGGCGTGAACATTTGCGGCAGGCCCATGAGTATATGCACCGGGTGCGGCGCATTTGCGAGATGGCCGGGATTGAAATGGCGGCTGCTGAGCAGGACATTTCGTTGTGACAATGCCCGCGTTACCAGAAGCGCCAGTTGCTCTCGTTCTCTTGAACAGGGCATGACGGCCTGACGGACTCTGCATACACGGTGCGCACACGGTGCCCGCTCGGCGCGTGCATGACGCGCGTTTACGGGTTTTGCGGCAGGGGGATACGTGTGCGCAAACGCAAAGCACTTGACAGTGGTGCGCGTATTGCCTATTGCTTTCTTCCTGCGATGTTTCCAATCGTGGGGAAGTAGCTCAGCTGGGAGAGCATCGCCTTCGCAAGGCGGGGGTCGAGGGTTCAAATCCCTTCTTCTCCACCATCTTTTAAGGGGTTACCTGATTACAGGTAACCCCTTTTTTGTTTTTCCATCACCATATCCTGACATTCGCTGAAAAAGGCTTGAGCATGTATCTTTGAAAAAAGGTACATGCTTTAATCCTACATGAGGGCAGCACGCCGCAACACGGTGTAAATTATGTCGATCGTATTATTGGCGCATGACAATTTTGAAATGCCTTGCTGTCTTGAAGACGCCGCCTCTGGAACCCCGGCCTCAACGCAAAAACAAGAGTTTTAGGGGGAGGGGGCGTGGGGGAGGAGACCCTTTTGCAAAAGGGGCCCTCCCCCACAAAGCTTTTCAGACTGAAGTCCCTCTTAAAGTACGCACACAGGGCCGCCGGGCTCGCCGGACGGACGGCTCATGTCATTTGCGCGGAGGTGATCACCCTGATTCCCGCCCGGCCTTGCAGGGCAGCATTAAGAAGAGCCTGCGCAATCTTTGCACCGGGATTGATGCGCAACGCTTTGGGAACCAGTGGATTGAGCAGTTGCAGCACCTTCAGGGCCATCTGTTCGCCAGGGCGGCGCTCCTTTCTGTCGCCGCCGATGAGCGCCGGGCGCACCAGTGTGAGCGAAGGAAAGCTCAGCGCCGCCAAATCGGCTTCCAGTTCTCCCTTTACCCGGGAATAGAAGAAGCGGGAGTTGGGGTTTGCCCCCATGGCAGAGACGATGGCGAAACTTGGGGTACCGTGCATTCTGGCGAACCGGGCGACGGCAAGCGGATAGTCATGGTCCACCTCGCGAAACTTGGCTCGGGAACCGGCTTTTTTGATGGTGGTGCCCAGCGTGCAGATGACGGCGTCGGCCTGCCACCAGTCGGCATCCGCTGGCAGATCATCAAAACGCACGACTGGTGCCACTTGTTTGGCGTGGGGCGCGGTCAGGGGGCGACGTGTGGGCGTCACCAGCATGTCGACGCGCGGGTCGTCAAGCGCCTGGCTCAGAACCTGTTGCCCGACAAGGCCAGTCGCTCCCACAAGAAGAAGTTTCATGTCAGTCTCCTCATGCGCCGTATGCAGGCGTTGTTGGTCACTCCCGCGCCGTGCGCTCGCGGTCGCTTCATGCCCGCAGCTGTTCAGACCAAAGGCACGGTCGCGGCCACAGCCTGCCGGCGCACCGATGGCAAGGGCCATCTTGTCCCCTTGCCTGTCTTGCCTATTTGGCCCGTCCGGCTCTCGCGATTGATGGCATCACGCGACGATCTCGCCATTGCGGATCGCCACCCGGATGGCCTGCGCCGTTGTGGCGACGCCCAGGCGTTTGCGTATGCGGCGCAGATGGTTTTCTACCGTGCGTTCGGAAAGGGCAAGGGTCGCGGCGATTTCCCCCTGCCGCCGTCCTGCGGCTGTCCAGGTCAGCACCTCGCGTTCACGGTCGGACAGTGTGCCGATGGCATCAACAGGGGGCGACTCCAGCAGTCTGCGCGCCGCGAGAAAGGCTGTTTCCGCAATAAGTTTCAGCGCGAGGCGAGCCTGCGGGGAAGCGTTGATTCGCTCCCCGCCGAAGCTCATGGCCCCTTCCAGCCCCAAGGGGCCGAACACGGGGACCTGAAGACCGTGAACCCCTTCGCCCTGGGGGATGCGAACGACACGGTAGAGCTCGCCTTCCTTGCTCTTGGTCTTGGACCAGAAGAATGGCTCGCGGGCTTCCAGAATGTGCCGCGTCACAGGGCAGCGCCGCACATAGGTGACGGCGTCGACCGGCTCATGGCCGCCAAACCAGTTGCCCTCGACCCAATAAATGCTCTCGACCGTGTCGTCCCGACCGGTGGACGCCGAGAAGAGCACGAAGCGGTCATAACCCAGCGGGGCACTGAACGCGCGAACCTCGCTTTTGATCACGGAAAGGCTGCTCGCGCCCTCAATGGCGAGGGCGCACCGAAATGCCGCTTCCTGCATGATCTTTTCCAGCATCAGGCGGCGACTTCCTTAAGCAGCGTCTGCGCCGCGAGCTTGCCGAGGGCGTTGGCTGCCAGCGGACTGTCGCCGGTGAGCAGATTGCGATCCCTGTGCACCGCGCCAGAAATGGCATCCCCGTTGATGATTTCAAAGCCGAGGCCGTTGAGCTTCTCGCCGAATTTCCAGGTCAGGTGCCCTGGCGTGTAGCCGATATCGGGGAGCATGGCGTCAATCACGTCGGGGAAGGCGCAAATCTTGAAGCCGCGGTAGATGTCGCTGTCGCCAACGGCGAGGAAGGCCGCAGGGCCGTGGCACAGCGAGATGACGAATTTGTTGTTGGCCGCCGCCCACTTCAGGGCCGCGCCCACATCCTTGTTCTTTGGGATGTCGATGAGCGCGCCGTGGCCACCGGGAATGAAGATGGCGGCGTAGTTGTTAAGACCCTGGGCAAGAACCGTCGACAGCGTGAGGGGCTGCTTGAACTGCGGATGGCATCTGGCGAACAGGCCCTGTACTTCCTCATCTTCAGAAGGCATGGCCCAGTATTCGAACTTGACGGGATTTCCCGATACGGTGGCCACGTCAAAGGCAAAACCGGCCTTGTCGAGATGGTACATGGGCAGCAGCGTTTCCACCGGGTGGTTGCCGGTGGAGAAGAACGTGCCGTTGTCGGTCAGAAGGTAACGTTCGTCAGCGCCTATCATCAGAATTTTTTGTGCGCCCTTGTAGGGGGCAGGATAGTCTGCGCCGCTCAGGTCGGACTTGGGCGAGGTGAACTGACTCAGTGAATAGCTTGAAGGAAAGAACGCGTCCTTTTCTGCCGGGTCGGGTTGCGGCTTTTTATCGGAAACATTTTGATATGTCATAGCAAACTCCATGAGTTGTTCGTTGATGTTTCAAGCATGGCATGACGGGTAGCATGGCGCAATGAGGGATTTCCGCAGTGCTGCAACTTCACTGTGCGGCGCGGCGCAGTATTTTACCCTGTTGCCATAGCTTTGCACATTTTGTTAGTCTGCAAAAATCTTCGGGTTTTCTGTTTGAAATTTTTTGGAGGTTACCAGGCTGTAATGAACAATTTTTCAGATCAAAAAGATGCGCCTGCGCCCTGTCAGCTGGTAACCGGCGGCGCTGGATTCATCGGCTCGGCCTATGTGCTTCAGGCCCGCCGCGCCGGAATACGCGTCATCAATCTCGACAAGCTCACCTATGCAGGCAATCCGGCCAATCTGTCTTCGCTGGCAGGTGATCCGGATCATATTTTGGTTCGCGGCGACATCGGCAATGAAGAACTGGTGGCTTTTTTGCTCCAGACCCACAGGCCGGACGCCGTGGTCAATTTTGCCGCTGAAAGCCATGTGGACCGCTCCATTGTGGACCCGGACGCCTTTGTGCGCACCAATGTGCTGGGCACGGCGTCCCTTCTGCGGGTGGTCAAGGACTGGTGGCGCGCCCTGCCCGCCCACAGGGCGCAGAAATTTCGTTTTCTGCATGTGTCCACAGACGAGGTCTATGGCGCTCTGCAACCCGGCGATCCGGCGTTTACCGAGGCCACGCCGTACAGCCCAAACAGCCCGTATTCCGCCTCCAAGGCGGCCAGCGACCATATGGCGCGCGCCTTTCACGAAACCTATGGCCTGCCCATACTGCTGACCAACTGCTCCAACAATTACGGGCCGCGCCAGTTCCCTGAAAAGCTGATTCCGCTGATGATTCTTAACGCGCTCGAAGGCAAGCCTTTGCCCGTGTACGGCAAGGGAGCCAATATCCGCGACTGGCTGCACGTGGAAGACCATTGCGCCGCCATAGCCCGCGTGCTTGAATCGGGCGCTGTTGGGCGGTGCTACAATATCGGCGGCCACGCCGAGCGCACAAACCTTGAGGTGGTGCGCTCGGTCTGCGCCATTCTGGATGAACTGGTTCCTTTGAGTCAGGGCGGCCATGCCGACCTCATAACCTTTGTGACGGACAGGCCGGGCCACGATTTTCGCTATGCCATCGACTGCTCCAGAATAGAAAAAGAACTGGGCTGGAAGCCGGTGCACGCATTTGAAAGCGGCCTGAAAGAAACGGTCGCGTGGTATCTTGCCAACAGACCATGGGTCGACCATGTGCGCAGTGGCGCGTACAGGGACTGGCTTGCCGTCAATTACGGGCAGCGCGTCGCCGCAACGGGAGAAACGCGATGAACCAGTGGAAAGGCATCATTCTGGCCGGGGGATCCGGCTCACGCCTCTACCCCCTGACCCTCAGCGTGAGCAAACAGCTCATGCCCATTTACGACAAGCCCATGATTTACTATCCCCTGGCCACCTTGCTCATGGCGGGCATCCGTGACATCTGCCTTATCTCCACGCCCGAACATCTTCACCTGTATCAGGCTTTGCTGCATGACGGTTCACAGTGGGGATGCTCTATCCACTACGTTGAGCAGCCGCGCCCCGAAGGGCTGGCGCAGGCCTTTTTGCTGGCTGAAGACCATATTGGCGGGCATAGTGTCTGCCTTGTGCTTGGCGATAACGTCTTTTTTGGCCACGGTATGACTGAACTCACCCGCGAGGCCATGGCGCGCGAGAGCGGCGCTACCATTTTTGGCTATCATGTGCGCGATCCGCAGCGCTACGGCGTGGTGGAATTTGACGCAAACCGCCGCGTGGTGAGCATTGAAGAAAAGCCCCTGGAGCCCAAGTCAAACTTTGCGGTCACGGGGCTCTATTTCTATGATAAGGACGTGGTGGACATTGCCAGAGCTGTGCGCCCGTCGGCGCGCGGCGAGCTGGAAATAACCGACGTCAATAATGCCTATCTTTCCCGTGGCGACCTGCATGTGGAGCTTGTGGGGCGCGGCATAGCCTGGCTGGATACGGGCACCCACGATTCGCTCATGGACGCGGGGGCCTTTGTGCAGGCGGTGGAGAGCCGCCAGGGGCTCAAGGTGGCCTGCCTAGAAGAGATTGCCTGGCGCAATGGCTATATTTCATCCGATGACGTGCGCGCCCTGGCGCGGCCCATGTCCAAGACGGGCTATGGGCAATATTTGCTGGATCTTGTGGACACGGGGATAGGACAGTGGAAGTAGTCGAAACGCCCATAGAGGGCGTCAAGCTCATCAAGCCTAAGGTCTGGGGCGACAGCCGCGGATACTTTGTCGAAACCTGGCAGCAGCAACGCTATGCAGCGGCGGGCATTGACCTGCCCTTTGTGCAGGACAACCATTCCAGATCAGCCTACGGCATTTTGCGTGGCCTGCATTTTCAAAAAACGCGGCCCCAGGGCAAGCTGGTGCAGGTCTCCCTGGGCAGCGTCTTTGATGTTGTTGTAGACATCCGCGCGGGGTCGCCCAGCTTCGGGCAGTGGTATGGCATTGAACTGACGCAGGACAACCAGTGGCAGTTGTGGGTGCCGCCGGGGCTGGCGCACGGTTTTGTGGTCACCAGTGAATACGCCCATTTTCACTATAAATGTACGGAATATTACTGCCCCCAAGACGAAGGCGCTATATGCTGGAACGACCCGGATCTCGGCGTGGTCTGGCCGGTGGAGCATCCCTTGCTGTCGCAAAAGGATGCGGTAGCGCCCTCGTGGCGGGAATTTCAGGCGGGACTTGCGGCAATGTGACCGGCAACGGGAATGGGCAAGCCATACTCTGATGCGATTTTCGGCTGAATGAACATTTGAAATGTGAAACATTTCAAAGTTAATCTGCTCTGGAAGCTCCCCGTTTCGGCGGGGAGCTTCTTTGCGTGTACTGTCGCCGCTATAAAGAACGAAAATCCAGAGCAGAGTACTTTTGTGATGGCGTTTCGACTGAAAGACGCGGCATCTGTAATCTCCGCTTCAAATCAGAAAACCCGTTCTGCTCCCCTACAAAACAGTAAGAGTTTTAGGGGGTGGGGGTGTGTGGGAGGGACCCTTTTGCAAAAGGGTCCCTCCCACACAGAGTATTATGGCTTTAGCCAGTTGAGCGCGCCAGCGCGCGAAACAGAGAACCACCCGCTATGCGGGTGGGGACAAAGTGTTATACACACAAAAACACCCTTCCTGTACGATGAAGTTGTTCAAGCCCATCGTAATTTTTAAAGAAGGGTGTTTTTGTTATGGGAACCAAGGCCCAAAGCTTAGCTCACACAAAATGGCTGTGCAAGTATCATATCGTGTTTACACCTAAGTATCGAAGAAAAATAATATTCGCAGAACTGCGCGATAGTATAGAAGAAATCATGCAGAGTCTTTGTAAGTACAAAGGGGTAGAGATTTTAAAAGGGCATTTGATGCCAGACCATATACACATGCTGGTGATGCAATGTCCCCCATGAATCAAGCGGCCTTTAAGGGAGTATCCTTCCGTTTTTTACCAGCCTGCTGATGCACGCATTGCGGGGTCTTCCAGCCAAGCGCCGAGTGCAGGTACGTGGTATTAAAGAGTTCTATCCAGCCGGAAAGTGCGTCGGCCAAGTGCTCAAGGCTGCGCCATTCATGCAGCCAGAAAAGTTCTTCCTTAATCGTGCGCATTGTCCGTTCAGTATCCACGTTTCCTTTGGGATTGTTATAGCTGGTGAATGCCTGTAAGATGCCTAGTATCGCGCATTCACGTACAAAAGCCTTTCCTGTTGGTTGGCAGCCGTTATCACTCATCAGGCTCAAACCCTGTTCTCGGACGCCTTCGGGAAAGTGCGCTTGAATGCCCATCTCCAAGGCTTGCAGCCACTCGTGACTTCGGCTTTGGTAGCCAGCACGATGGCCGACGATCTTTTTAGAAAACCAGTCCACTACCAGTACAACATACACCCAGCCACTTTCCGTCATGACCTTGGTCATATCGATGCCCCACCACTGGCAGGGCCGAACAGGGCGCGGCTTGCT
>NZ_MJUZ01000038.1 GCF_002237645.1 Desulfovibrio sp. MES5 | reverse complement strand
AGGGACCTTTTGCAAAAGGGTCCCTCCCCCACGCCCCCACCCCCTAAAACTTTTATTTTAAAGTAGCAGAGAGTTTTTGGGGCAAACGCCCTTATCGCGCGCGTCAAGATGCACAGCCGCCAGAGTTGTTTCAGGGTGAAACTGCTCTGGCGGCTGTAAGTTTCGGCTTATTGTCCCTGTCAGGGCCGCGTTGCCGGGGCGCTGTGCACGGCCCCGTTCAGTAGCGTGGAGTGTTCCGTGCCGTGACTTGCCCTGGGGCGTGGTGGTCTTTGGGCCAGGGTCTAGAACTCCAGATTGCCCGGCGTGCGCGGGAAGGGAATGACGTCGCGAATATTGGTGATGCCCGTGAGCATCATGAGCAGGCGCTCGAAGCCCAGGCCAAAGCCCGCATGGGGCACGGTGCCGAAGCGGCGCAGGTCAAGATACCACCAGTAGTCTTCGGGGTTCTGGCCCATTTCGCGGATGCGCGCCTCAAGCCTGTGGAGACGTTCTTCACGCTGTGAACCGCCGATGAGCTCGCCAATGCGGGGCACCAGCATGTCCATAGCGGCCACGGTTTTGCCGTCTTCATTCTGGCGCATGTAAAACGCTTTGATATCCTTGGGATAATCGTAAACGATCACGGGCTTTTTAAAGTGCTCTTCGGCCAGATAGCGTTCGTGTTCGGTTTGCAGGTCTGTGCCGAAGGACACGGGGAAGGTGAAGCTCTTGCCGCATTTTTGCAGAATTTCAACAGCTTCTGTGTAGGACACGCGGGCAAAGGGCGCGGCGAGCATGTGCTGCAGGCGTTCGCGCAGGCCTTTGTCCACAAAGCTGTCAAAAAGATTCACGTCGTTTTCGCAATGCGTCAGTACATGGTCCACCACATGACGCGTCAGGCCCTCGCCCAGTTCCATGAGGTCTTCAAGGTCGGCAAAGGCCATTTCAGGCTCGATCATCCAGAATTCGGCGGCGTGACGCGGCGTGTTGGAGTTCTCGGCCCGGAAGGTGGGGCCGAAGCTGTACACGCGGCCAAGGCCCGTGGCCAGGGCTTCGGCCTCAAGCTGGCCGGAAACCGTGAGGTTGCACTGGCGGCTGAAGAAATCCTCGCCAAGGTCTTTTGCGCCGGGCTCAAGCGTGGTCACGCGGAACATTTCGCCCGCGCCCTCGCAGTCCGCGCCGGTAAGCACCGGGGTATGCACAAGAGAGAAGCGGCGGCCGCGAAAGAAGTCGTGCACGGCAAAGCCGGCCTCGGAACGGATGCGGAACATGGCTCCGTATTTGTTGGTGCGCGGGCGCAGGTGGGCGATGGTGCGCAAAAATTCGTCGGAGTGCCGCTTTTTCTGCAGAGGAAAGCTCTCCGGGTCCGCAAGGCCGTATACCTCAACGTGCTGTGCGCGCACTTCCCACTTTTGCCCTTTGCCGGGCGAGGGCACAAGTTCGCCCGTGACGCGCACGGCTGCGCCGGTGGCCGCATCGCCCAGGCCCGCGTGGGCTGGCGTGCCCGTGTCCACTATGCACTGCATGTTGGTGAGGCAGGAGCCGTCGTTGATTTCAACAAAACTGAAGTCCTTGGCGTCACGGCGTGTGCGTATCCAGCCGCAGAGGGCAATGGTGGGCTGTGCCGCTTCGGAATTGAGAGCGTCAATAATCAGGGTTCGCTGCATGGCGGGGCTCCTCGGTGGAAAAAGAATTTGCGCGAGTGTAGCGCTTCCGGGGGGCGGGCTCAAGAGCGTATGCGCGGGCAGGGTCAGCGCATACAGATGCGCCGCAGCGGGAGAGCGAAAGAGCTGCGGCGTCACGCTGACTTGCAACCGCGCTGTCACGCGCTACGGCGCTGCGCCGTAACCTTTAAAACGCAGATATTGAAGGTTAGGGCTCTCTGGGCGGGTGCCGACGCTTTTCTTTTTTCTAAACTTTATATAGACTAAAAAAGGATATATCCTGACGCCGCGCCCGCACGGGTTGGCAGGGGGATCTGTCACACACTCCGCATGTTGAGGTGAAAGGCATGAAGAAACTTTTTGGCATTCTGGCCCTGTTCTGCGCATTGACGATGGCTGGTGCAGCGATGGCCGCTACGCCTCAGGCGGGCAAGCCCGTTCAGGACAAACCCGAAAAAGGCGCTGACCGCGTGACGGTTGTAAGCGTGACCCTTGAAGGCACGGACAGCATTGGCGCGCGCCTGGGCACAAATCTGAAGGAACGCTTCAATAAAAGCAGCCTGTTCACCCTGAATGATGATGAAGAAAAAGACGTGCCCAAGCTCTACGTCATGCTTGAAACCAAACCGGAATTTTCCAGCCGCCCCGGCGTGGGGTCGGTATATTCCGTGTGCTGGGTTTTCAAGCAGGGTAAGGGGTATCTTGGATATCTGCTGGCCCGCGATCTTGGGACCATCAACTATGAAGATGTGGATGGCCTGGTGGACAAGCTTGTAGAGCGTACTGACGGCATTGCCGCCAAGTACAGCAGTTTGTGGAAATAAGCGCTGCGCGCAGGTATAGAAAAGTTTTTTGTTTCGAGTGATGGTTTGTGTCCCGTAAGGGATGAAAAAGGCTCCCCGCTGCGCGGGGAGCCTTTTTCATGACGGCTTTTTCCAGAAACCTCTATCATTCGCGGGGCCTGTGTCAGAAGGTGGTTACATGTCACAAGCGCCTCCGGTTATTGCGGCCATCACCTGCATGCTTTCGTGTTATTGTCCCCAGATCTGTGCCCTGGGGCCAGCCTTCTTCAACTCGCGCAATGGCATGTAGGTATCCGGGTCTACACCTACCTTTACTTGATAGTAGTCAAAATAAATATCTATGCCATCAGGCCTCAACTTGAGTTTGCTGAAGTTTTCTTTTTTAGGCGCAGTTCCTTCAGCAAAGCGCTCTTTTTGCACCTCGCCCGGTGGCGTACCCTCTTTTATAAGCAGATCCTCAATATGCTTTCTGCTCCAGGCGGACATAAGTTGCAGCGCCATCTGTGGATTATCAAAAAGGTCGTTGAAACAAAGTTGTTTGCCGTCAGGGAGATGGAAATAAAGGGATTCTTTATAATACCAAGGACCATTGCCTCCCTGATAACCTCCAAAACCAAAGACAATATTAATTATATTGTCGGACGGGCGTGAAATTTCATAATTGCTGTAACGGCGCCAATTTTTGAGTAGCTTGGCGCTTGCCTCGTACCGTTTTTCTTTGGCCACTTCGTCAAAAAACTCCCTGGCGTCACGCGTGACCCTGTCATAGACAATTCTGTCTACAGCGGAGTTTCCGGTTTTGGGATAAAAATAGAAGACATGCGGCCTTCCACTTTTTTCCTTGGACAATATGCCCACTGTGATGCCCGGGAAATGCGGCTGGATGTCTACTGCTCCTTCCATCACGCCCTCATACCCTGGAGGGACCACCCCCTCAGGTGTGTCCTTTGCGGGCAAAGCCGCAGCCGCACCGGCCCATGTAATGATGAGCGCTCCAACCGAAAACGCAAAGAGAAAGACCATAGATCGTGGAAAGAAAGAATTCATGCCACCTCCTGCGGTACTAATATTATTGCGTATCTTAGAAGAAAATATCAAAATCGTTATGTCGGGGCAAGGGAATATTTATATTATAATTATAGTTAATTTAAGAAGTTATAATTATATTGTAGTGGAAATATATAGTTTAATGTTTTATATTGGGATGTTTTGCTTTCGTACTTCAACGATTCAATGATGTTATAAAGAGTATAAAATCATATTAATAATATACAGGGAGTTGTGTTTTTATATTTACTTAAAAGTAATGTTGTATATGACAAAAAATGATCAAAATTGCGTCGGCTAGATGCTTTTATTTTTGTGTAAAAAATGGAGTAGAGAAAATAAAGGAGTAATATGAATGGATGTTTATGAAGTTATGATTGTAAATAAGAACTATAGTAAAGTAAGTATCAAATTATTCAGAGTATGTATTGCAGTGAGCGCGCCTACTCGGCGAGGGAGCAGTAGTAGATGCTTCAAGGCGCATAAGGTCCGGCTTGGTCTTTGAGTGGGGGGGCTGCGGGCGGCATATGGTGGACTTGCTTGTGCAGTTGGTCCTTCAGGCAAACGAAGCAGGGCTTGTCCGTTGAAAGGCGGTTTGTGCGCCCTGCGGGCACGGGAGCTTTCACTTTCTTTAATTTTGGCCGCTTGCGCAGCGGGCGGCAAGGCGGGGCCGGTTATGGGGCTGCGCCCCCTTCTCGGCCCCCCTTGCATCCCCCCCGAAGCCCCCCTGCTGAGGCTTTCCCGTTTCCGCTATTTCACGAGGGCTGCGCGGTTTTTGCTGCGGGAGCTTCCTCGCTTCGCTCGGCGATCTCCCTACGCGCCGCGCAATGCCAGCGTGGGCTCTCGCGCTGAATGAGCGATTGGAAAGGGCGTCTTGTTGACTGTATGAAATTTCTGATAATAAGATGTTATTATTGGAAAAGATATCGATGTGGCGAGGAGCTTTCGCGGTAGGGGCTCAGGGACAGCCAAGTGGGGCTTGTCTTTTGAGTGGTGATTGTTGCGCCCTGCGGGCTAGAAGGCTTTTCTTTTCCTGTTGTTTTGACCGCCTGCGCGGCGTGCGGCATATGGTGGACTTGCTTGTGCAGTTGGTCCTTCAGGCAAACGAAGCAGGGCTTGTCCGTTGAAAGGCGGTTTGTGCGCCCTGCGGCACGGGAGCTTTCACTTTCTTTAATTTTGGCCGCTTGCGCAGCGGGCGGCAAGGCGGGGCCGGTTATGGGGCTGCGCCCCCTTCTCGGCCCCCCTTGCATCCCCCCCCGAAGCCCCCCTGCTGAGGCTTTTCCGTTTCCGCAATTTCACGAGGGCTGCGCGGTTTTTGCTCCGGGAGCTTCCTCGCTTCGCTCGGTGATCTCCCTGCGCGCCGCGCAATGCCAGCGTGGGCTTTCGCGCTGAATGAGCGATTGAGGGCTTCGCATTGGCTGTGGAAAGCCCCAGTGATGGCGGCTGGTTGTTAAGGGAAGACACGTTGCGAGCGTATGATTTCGCACTGAATGAAAGGCCGGGAGGCGTATTATGCCTATGGGGCAGTTTCGGTTCTTTATGACGCCGCCTTCGGCCACACCCGCGCACTGCCTTATAAACGCCACAGTCCTGAGCGTGTTGTTTGCGTGACAGCAGTTTTAGGTTGATCCACGGCTAGCTTACCAAGATCTTTGGTTGCAACATGAGCGGGAAATTCTTTGATGATACAGCGTATTTCTTATGCGGCGGGGAAAACAACAAAAACAGAACGAATTTCTTTGCCACAGGGTCTTCCACATCCATCCAGAGAAACCAGGGCCAAGCATCACCTCCGTCGAATCAATATGCCTTCACCAACAATCAGGCTCCATCCCTGAGATTTCATGCAGCCGATGCGACGCCTCCCAATCTTTCATTCAGGGCAAAGGCGCACTCTGGCATTGCGCGGCGCGCAGGGAGATCACCGAGCGCAGCGAGGAAGCTCCCGCAGCAAAAGACGCGCAGCCCTCGTGGAATGGCGAAAATGGGAAAGCCCCAGCGGGGTAGTCCGGGGGGAGTGCAGAGGGGGCCTCGGAGGGGCGGCAGCCCCTAACAGGCCCCCATCTGCCGCCCGCCGCGCAGGCGGCACAAGCAGCACCAAAAGAAAAGTCGCCGTGCCCGCAGGGTGTAGCAACCACCTCTCAAAGGAAAAGCCTTGCTTCTATTCTTCGCTGAGCGCCAGCGACTAAAACTCCCGACCTCGCGCCGCCCGCCGCGCAGGCGGCCAAAACCAAGTTAAAAAAAGCTCCCGTGCCCGCAGGGCACAGCAACCACTTCTCAAAGGACAAGCCTGCTCTTTATTTTCCCCGGAGCACCAACCTCACACGTTCCGCCTCACCGCAAACCTCTCTCAAAGAACAGACCCTGCTTTATTTTCTTCAGAGCGTCCGCCGTACAAGCCCCTCACCTCGCAAGCGCCATCCCCAAAAAAAAGAAAAAGCCGCCTGCCCGTTTACGAGCAAGCGGCCCCGAAAAAAGCAAAAATAAAAGCGCCCTAAAGGGCAGAGCCGTTCTGCTCGTCCCTTAGTTGCTGCTCTGCCACCAGTTCTTCTTCCGTCAGCGGATCATCATGAAAAACATAGCGGTTCTTGCCAAGCTGTTTGGCCCGATACTGGGCGTTATCCGCTTTGTGCAGGGCTTCTTCGTAGGAGGTTTCGCTGCCGTCAAACATATAGATGCCAATACTGGCGGTAATGTCCACGGCCTTGCCGTCCTGCTCAAAATGCATTGAAAGCGCTTGCAACACCGCTTTTGCCCGTGTGGTCACGGCGTTGCGGGTAATGCCCATGGCAAAGACGCAAAATTCGTCGCCGCCAAAGCGGCCCACGGCATCGGCATTGCGGAAGATGTGCTTGAGGGCATCGGCTGCTTCGGCTAGGGCGGTGTCGCCCACAATGTGTCCCAGACGGTCGTTGAGCGCCTTGAAGTTGTCCAGATCAAGAAAAAGCAGGGCGTGCGTTTTGCCGTTCTGGACGGTGAGCGGCAGATTCTGAACCACCCGCTCACGGAAGGCGGTTTTGTTGTAGAGGTCTGTGAGGCTGTCGCGCTGCGAAAGACGCTCCAGCTCAGCCCTGCGGCGCACCTCCTCGTCAATATCCACAATCTTGCCAACGATGCGCAGCGGGGCGTCGAGTTTGCTGATGCGTGTGGTCTGCACCCTACACCAGATGTAGCGTCCCTGCGCGGTGGGAATGCGCATAACGCCAAAAACAGTGCGCTCGCCGGAACGAACGCGCCGCCGCATTTCCGCGAGCGCAGGCAGGTCATCGGTATGCACGATCTGATCATTGCGCGGGCGGCCGTCAGGAGTGAACAGCGGCGTGCCGTTGCGGCCAAATTTGGTGTAAAAATTGGGTGAACAGGTGTACTGACCCTTTTCCGTGTCCACGTCAAAAATGATGTCCTGCGACTGCTCAAGAATGATGCGGTACCGTTCTTTTTCCTGCTCAAGCTGTTCGTGCATGTGCTTCTGATCGGTAATGTCGACGACAACGCAATCGAGGCATGGCTGGGAGGCATCATGTCTTTCGTCACAGGACCATGTGCAGCGTAACAACGCGGGCAGCCATTGCCCCGTTTTGCGGCGCAGGCTCAGCTCCATGCTTATTGCTGTGTTTTCCTCTCGCTGCTCGACAAGCCGCTGATACAGATGCTGGGCTTCGGCCGGGAGCATAAAATCGGCCAGACTCGGCTTTTCCGGAGGGGTGTCGCCATAGTCCAGCAAATGCCAGAAGCCGCTGTTGGCATTGCGGATGTCCAGCCGCGCGTTGGCCGTAAGACTGATAACGCCGCCGTTGATGTTGTTGGTGATGTTGGTCAGGCGGCGTTCGCTCTTTCTGGCGATAGTCCTGTTTTTGCGGCGCAGATACAGAACATAGGCAAAAAAGACCATGGGAAAGAGCAGCAGTTCGCCCAGAATCACCAGCAGCGTCCTGTGCTCGTAGACTATGTCCTTAAGGCTCAGAGGCCCTGCCACGGCAGAAATGTTTTCGGAAATGATCTGGCTTTTGCTTTTTTCGTCCACCTCCATGATCTGCTTGTTGATAAGGCTCAGCAGAATAGGCGGCACGGTCGCGTTAATGCCCACCCGGGCTTCTTCAATGCCGCTGTGTCCTTGCAGGGGCGAAATGTCCTTGAAACGGGGTCTGGTCAGAAGGTAGTCCACTTCAAGCGTGTTTTGCAGCAGCAGATCTGCCTTGTTTTCGGCGACCGCATTCAGGCATTCTTCAGTGTTGCTAAAGAATTGCAGTTGCGTTTCGGGATAATATGTTTCCATGTACGTACGGCCGCCGAGCCAGTTTTGCGGCAGGGCGACGGCCAGGTGAGCGGCGGGCGGGATCTCAAAAAAATTTTTGCCGTACAGGTTGAGCCCGCAGCGCAACAGGGGTGAAGACAGCTTGTAGACGGGGTTGCCCTTGACACAGGGATCGAACATGACGCCGACGCACAGGTCGATCTTGTCGCGCACAAAGTACTCTTCAAGACTTGCTTCAGCCAGATTCAAAGGCACAAACGTGAAGCGCAGGCCGCTGTTGCGGCCAATGAGGCGTAGGATATCCGGCAGGATGCCCCTGGTTTCGCGAGTTTCAGGGTCATACCAGGACATGGGCTTGCGGTTTGGGGCGTACCCTACCCGCAGGGAGGGGCTTTCGGCCACAAAGTCGCGTTCCACCCTGGTCAGCGGGGTTTGGTAGCTGCGCCACATGTGAGTGCGGGCCAGCCTGCTTTCCAGGTCGGGCTGGTCCAGCTTCAACTGGGCCATGGCCTGTTCCAGCTCTTCCATCAGGGTGCGATTGGAGGGGTTGCCAATAAAGAAAAAAGGCAGGGGATTAAATTTGGCAAGGATGGTTTCGTCGTCCCGAAGGGCGGTCACCGTAGTGAGCATGGCGTCCAGCTTGCCCTCGACCATGGCTTGCCGGATCGTGCTGATATCCTTGAAAGGATGCAGCGGCGGCGGCGTGAAGCCGTGCTGCCTGGCGTAGTTGGCAAAGCTTTTGTGCCAGGGAGTTCCAGCGGCAATGCCTACACGCAGCTTTTCGAAATTCTTGAAGTCCTCATAGGCAAAGGGAGTGCCTTTGGGAGCGATGAGCGCGGTGTAGGTGGTTCCGTTGGCGTACGGGGAGTAAAGGAAGCGCTTGCCGCGCTCGGGCGTGAAAGGGGTGCCGCCCACAAGATCAATGTACTCTTTATCAAGAGCTTCAGCGGCGTCATGCCAGTTGTCAAAGTCAACGTATTCTACCCGCCAGTCAGCATACCTGCTTACCTGCTCAAGATAGTCCACATTGTAGCCAACGGCCTGGCCGTTCTCCATGCGGTGAAAGCCTGCAAGCGGAAAGATGCCTACCCAGACGGTGCGCGAGGCGGCATGGGACAGCAGAGGCGCAGCTGCCTGCAGCAGGCAGAAAAGCACCCAGGCGAGAAGCGCCAGGACGCGGATGTTCCTGTGCATGTGCCCTTGTCCCCCATTGAAGCATGGCGTACCCGGCCGGTCGCCTATGCGCCGGTGCAGTGTACATCTATTCTGGAAAGACGTGTTGTCATGCGCCAGCCGCCAGAGCAGTTTATGAATAAAATGAGGTAACTGCTCTGCAAGGATTTTCCTGAAAATCCTTGCCACGAAATGCGAGTAGGCAGGCTTTTGCCTGCCGTACACGAGCATTTTACGTGTTAAATGCTCTAATGTAGTGCCGCGTTTGCCGCGCCGTCGCGTGAGGCCCCCCGGCCTGTCCCCGAGCAGAGCGCCCTTGAGAATGCATATTCTTCAAGGTTCTGCCATTTCCGCTACGACGCCTGTTTCTGCAAACAGCCAGCGGCGAGGTCCTGTCGCGTGAACTAAACCAGATTATCGTTGAAATGCTGTTCATCTATACGATGTCATTCTGCACGATGTCATTCTGCCGAAAAATGCGATTTGCGGCAGAATTCACGCCGCGTTGCGGCGCGCTGCACTCTGAGCGCCGGTAGAGCATTGCCCCTTTTCAAGGGTGAAATGCACCATCCCACCAGTGGTTCAGGCGTGCCTGTGGCCAACGGAGGCAATGATATTTACGCCCTTATGGCAGGCGTCATCCGCATGGCCGCCTGAGACCTGCAAGAAGAAATGCCCTAAGCCCTAAGTCGCAATGTATGTATACGCATGGCCAGGGCCTCGATCGCCCGTGCGGGCGTAAGCCCGTACTGCAGGGCGTCCTGGGCTTCAGTCAGCCATTGGCAGACAAGCGCCAGGCCCTGCGGTCCCAAGGAAGACAATGCAGAGTCAAGTGGTGAAGATACCTTGTCACGTAACGATTTTGACATTATCCGGTTTATGGATTTCTGGCAACAGAGCATGAGACGCCCGGCCGTGGCGGCGTCCATGGCCCCCTTGGCCGCCAGAGCGTCAAGAAGCCCCTGCCCGCTGACAAAAAAATGCGCCAGCTTTTCTTCCCAGGGGCGCATGTCTTCATCCGTGGCGCGGCTGTCGGGCCAGGGCAGGGTAAGGCAGAATGAGCGGGAAACCAGGGTGGGCAACAGTTGCTCGCGTTGAGGGGCAAGCAGGGCAAAAACAGTGGTTGCGGAGGGCTCTTCAAGCGCCTTGAGCAGGGCATTGGCGGCTTCATCGCGGGTAAGGCTCAGGCCCGCAAGCACGACAACCCTGCGCCCGGAGCCGTGGGGAGCATCGCGCAGGCGGCTTTTGAGCTCCCGCACGCGCTCCATGTTGAAAGCGCGTACGGGGCCGGGATTTTCTTCGTCTTCACGGTTGCTGATGCGCCCGTCATAGGCGGCAAGGTCAAGATGCTCGCCCGTCGCAGTCTGCAGGCAGCAGGGGCAGGCAAGGCAGGGAGCCCCCGTGGCCGAGGCCTGGGGGCAATTAATGCGTGCCGCCCAGTAGAGGGCCATGTCGCGCCGCTGGGCTTCGCTGCCGCCTTCAAGCAGTAAAACCTGCGGCGGTGCGGCCCCAAGGCGGTTCAGCACGTCCTTGAGCCTGTCAAAGGCCGGAGCGGCAATGGCCTGAAGCAGAGGCCCGTTCATGAGCGCACGGCGACCGCGCCTCAGCGCACGATGGTCTGCTTGCGCTCGGCGCCCACTGAGACAATGCTCACCCTTACGCCGGTAAGCTCTTCAATGCGGGCGATATAGGAACGCACGGTTTCGGGCAGGTCGTCATAACGGGTGCAGCCGGTGATGTCTTCTTCAAAGCCGGGCAGGTCTTCATACACGGGGGTGACCCTTTCCAGCGCGCCTTCTTCCTGCGGCATATAGTCGAGCTTGCGGCCATCAAGTTCATACGCCACGCAGATGCGCAGGCCGGGCAGGTTTTGCAGCACATCAAGCTTGGTCAGGGCAATGTCCGTCATGCCGCACAGGCGCACGCTTTCACGCAGAACAACCACGTCCAGCCAGCCGCAGCGGCGGGGGCGACCGGTGGTGGCCCCGAATTCGTGGCCCTGGGTGCGCAGGTAGCTGCCCGTGTCGTCAAGCTGCTCGGTGGGGAAGGGGCCGGAGCCCACGCGGGTGGTGTAGGCCTTGACGATGCCCACCACGCGGTCAAGAGCCGAGGGGCCGACGCCGCAACCGGCGGAAGCATTGCCCGCCACGGTATTGGATGAGGTCACAAAGGGATAGGTGCCGTGGTCGATATCCAGGTGGATGCCCTGAGCGCCTTCAAAAAGAATGTCGCCGCCCTCGGCCCGCATTTCCTGCAGGCGGTCTTCCACTTCCGTGAGGTAGGGCGCGATGCGTGGGGCCAGAGCCAGAAGTTCTTCGCAGACAGCGGCTTCGTCCAGCGGATCAAATTTGTACAGGTCGCGCAGCAGGGTGTTTTTTTCCTGCAGGGCATGAGCCACCTTGGCGCGCACCAGGGCCGGATTGGTGAGGTCGCCGGCGCGCAGGCCTACACGGGCGGCCTTGTCTTCATAGCAGGGGCCGATGCCACGGCCGGTGGTGCCGATCTTGTGGGCGGCGCGCTTGGCTTCGCGGGCTTTGTCCAGGCTTTTGTGGTAGGCCATGATGAGGTGGGCTTTCTTGCTGATGCCAAGCCTGGCCGGGGAAACATCGATGCCCTTGGCGGCGAGATGATCCACCTCTTCAAGAAAAACAAAGGGATCAAGCACCACGCCGTTGCCGATGAGACAGATTTTGCCTTCGTGCAGGATGCCTGAAGGGATCAGGTGCAGAATGGTTTCCTTGCCCTGAACCTTGATGGTGTGACCGGCGTTGTTGCCGCCCTGAAAACGGACAATGGCCCGGCTCTGGGCGCTCAGCATGTCAACGATTTTGCCCTTGCCTTCGTCGCCCCACTGTGCGCCGATGATTACCGTATTAGCCATGGTATTACCTGCCTGAAACGCCGCGGCCGGGGCGGCGTGCTGTCATGAGGAAAGTGTCGCGCGCTTGTGGGCGCAACGAATGACCGCTTTGTCAAAGTGCCAAAAACGGGACGCAAAGCCTTTCATGGTACCTATCTCGGATGCAAATACAAGTCAAACATTCATAATGGCTTGAAACTGGGTCAGCATCCAGCAAGAAGCAGCGCCGCGCCATGCCCCTGCTTTGTGCCGGGACCTGCGCCAGGACTGCCCGACGGGGCGTCTTGCGCCTGACCTGCGAAAGCCCGGTTCAGCTTTCGTCGTTTTCGCCGTTTTCGTCGTCCTGTTTGAGGGGGCGAAACTCCAAAACCCTGCAACGGTGTTCCGGCGCGGGTTCCTGCGGCGCTTCAAGGGAGAAGTCCGGGGCAAGGTTGGGCATCTGCGGGTCAAGGCCTTCACGCCCCTGGCTCTGACGCGACCAGTGGAAGTTGAAAAGCTGGTTTTTCCAGCGTTTGGCCTGAATGAGCGAAAAAATGAGGGTGGCTTCTTCCCACCGTTTGGTGGGTTCAAAGCGGCTGGTTGTGGTGGCGTATTTGCTCCACAGCGACATGAGCGACGCTTCGTCAATGGTGTCCAGTTGCTGTGCCAGCCGGGCGAGCAGTTTTTCCATATGTCCTCCGCTGATGCGGGTCGGCAGCGCCAAGCGGCGGCCCGCGTTGTGAGCCCTTTGGGCGACAAGGCAATGTAGGGCCTGGCTTGATTTTCGTCAACGCGCGCAGCTTTGACGCCGGGCGCGGCTTTCAGGGTCTGGTGGCGCGGCCCGTTCTGTGCTATGCAAAGCCCTCACCTGACCAGCGAACATCTGGAGGAAGCATGTCGGATCTCAAGGCCATGTATAGCACTGTGCGCAAGGACGCTTTTCCTGAAACCATGACCATTATTCTTGGCGACGAAAAGCTCGTATTTCAAAAACGTGTCTGGACGCTGGACGGCGAAGAAAAAGGCCTGCGCTACGGGGAAAACCCCGATCAGCCCGCAGCCCTCTACGCTCTGAAGGAAGGCTCCATCACCTGTGGCGGCCTTGAGTGGCGCGGCCCCGGTCACGGCATTGTTTCGGCCATGACCGAAGCGCAGATGATTCAGGCGGGCAAGCATCCCGGCAAAACCAATCTGACGGATGTGGACAATGGCGCGAATATTCTTCAATACCTCGCCGACCGTCCGGCCGCCATCATATTGAAACACAACAATCCCTGCGGCGCGGCCTGGAGCAAGGACGGCGTGGCCGTCGCCCTTGAGAAGGCCTTCTGGTGCGACCGCATCGCCGCCTTTGGCGGAGCGGTGGTCGTCAACCGCCCCTTCACCCGTGAAGCGGCTGAGATCGTTGCGGCCAATTATTTTGAAGTGGTGGCGGCTCCGGCCTTTGAAGAGGGCGTGGTGGAAATCCTCAAAGGCCGCAAAAATCTGCGCATTATGGAACTGCCCGGTCTTGGCCGCCTTGAAGAACTGACCTCCTCCGCCTTTCTTGACATCAAGTGTCTGGCCGACGGCGGCATTGTGGTGCAGAAGTCCTTTGTGAACCGCATTCTTTCCGGCAAGGATTTTCTGCCTGCCACGGCAACGACAAAAGACGGCCTTTCGGTGGCGGCGCGCGCGCCCAGCCCGGCGGAACTGGACGACCTGCGCTTTGCCTGGGCCGTGGAGGCCGGGGTGACGTCCAACTCGGTGATTTTTGTACGCGACGGGGCGACCCTTGCCATCGGCACCGGCGAACAGGACCGCGTGGGCTGCGTGGAGCTTGCCATCCACAAGGCGCACACCAAGTATGCGGATACGCTGGCCTTCCGCGAACTGGGCATGACCCTGTACGAACTCAAGCTCAAGGCTGTTCAGGATGCGGACATGGCGGAAAAGCTGGCCGACATTGAAAGGCGCACCGAAGAGGCCCGTGGCGGACTCATTGGTTCGGCCCTGGTGTCTGACGGGTTCTTCCCCTTCCGTGACGGCGTGGACGTGGCTTTGGCGCAGGGCGTAACGGCCATTGCGCAGCCCGGCGGCTCCATGCGCGACGCGGAAGTGATCATGGCCTGCAATGAGGCCGTGCCGCAGGTGGCCATGGTGTTCACGGGGCAGCGCTCCTTCAAGCATTAGGCTTGGGGAAACGCTGATTTATTCCGTTTGGCAGTGTTGCTTCACTTTTTTTGAAACAGTCGAGGACGGAAGAGTCCACTCCTGCTTCAAAAAAAGATCGCGCCTTGCCAAACGAAATAACTGCGCGTTTCCAGGAGGCTCTTCAATCAATGCTTCCTTAGGTATCCCTGGGGATGCGCCCGCGTTAGGGCGCATCCCCCGGTTGAAGTCGCCATTCTGTCCCGGCCATTACGCGGAGCGCCATGAGCCACCAGCCCACATCCCCCACTTTCAGTCAGCACGGGGCCATGCCCCGCCTGTGTGTGACGGCCCTTTCGGGCGGCGGCGGCAAGACCCTGCTTTCACTGGGTTTGTGCCGCGCCTTTGTTGCGAGGGGCGTTGCGGTGCAGCCCTTCAAAAAAGGGCCGGACTACATTGATGCCGCCTGGCTGCGTCTGGCTGCCGGAGTGCCCGCCACCAATCTTGACCCGTATTTTCTTGAACCCTCGCGCCTGTGCGCGCTTTTTGCCCATACCATGCGGGTTGCTGCCGCGCGGCAGGCCAGCGGCAGCCATGCCGACAGCCTGGCCGACAGCCCTTCAATGGCGCGGCAGGGGCGGCTGCTCGGCCTGCTGGAAGGCAACCGGGGTTTTTTTGACGGCATGGACGCGCGCGGTTCCTGCTCCACGGCAGAGCTGTCCCGCATACTGTCGTGCCCTGTGATTATCAGCGTTGACTGCACCAAGATGACGCGCACGGCGGCGGCTCTTGTGCGCGGCATGCTGACCTTTGAAGAGGGCGTCAACTTTGCGGGCGTTATCCTCAATCAGGTGGGGTCGGCGCGGCACGAAAAGATTCTGCGGCAGGCTCTGGAGGAGCATACGGACGTGCCCGTGCTCGGCGCTCTGCCACGCCTGGCTGAAAATCCTCTGCCGGAACGGCATATGGGCATTGCGTCCTGTGGGGATGACCTCTCGCCGCAGGCGCAGCAGGTGCTGGACACGCTGGCGGCCTTTGTGGGCGGTCACGTGGATATGGACCGCATCATGGCCGCAGCCCAAGGCGCGCCGGATCTGGAGGCTGAATCCTTTTGGCCGGAATCATTGGGGTCGGAATCTGGACATGTGGAATCTGGACATGTGGAAGCTGCGGCTGGGCATGCTGGCGTCCTGACTCTTGATGAAGGGGCCACAGCGGCAAAGGCCGCTCGCCCGGATGCCGCAGCAGGGGCCACGCCCGTGGCCGGGCCGCAATCGGCCGCAGGCCGCAGGCCGCGCATAGGCTACGTGCGCGACGCCGCCCTGTGGTTTTACTATGAGGAAAATTTTGAGGCCCTGCGCCGGGCCGGGGCCGAGCTTGTGCATCTTTCCCTGCTGCCCAGGGGGGATGACGGGGATGCCGGGCACGGCGGACACGGCGGCGCTGACTGGCCGCAGGTGGACGGCCTGTATCTTGGCGGCGGTTTTCCCGAAGACCATGTGGAGGCCTTGAGCGCTTCGCCCCTGCTGCGTCAGTTGTCGCTGTGGGCAGGGCAGGGCATGCCCATATACGCCGAGTGCGGGGGCTTTATGGTGCTGTCGCGCGGCATTGAGCGCGAGGGAAAACTGTGGCCCATGAGCGGCATTTTGCCGGTGACCGCCGTTTTTTGTCCCAAGCCGCAGGGTCTTGGGTATGTGCACGGCAGAATAACCGCTGCGAACCCGTTTTTTGCGCTGGATACGGAACTGCGCGGGCATGAGTTCCACTATTCCCACTGCCGATGGGAAGAGCCGGAGGCCATGCCGTTCGGTTTAGCTAAGGAATCTGCGGGATCTGCTACGGAATCCGCCACGGAAGCCGCAGGCGAGGTGCCGCCAGCCAGGGACGGCCATTCCTGGCCGCGCTGGGCCATGCAGTTGCACAAGGGGCAGGGGATGGGGCCTGCGCCGGGGCAGGGGTCGCAAAGCTCGCGCGGGCGCGGCGCGCCAAAGGTCGACGGCCTCGTGTTCCGCAATGTCTGGGCCTCATACACCCATATTTTTGCTCCCGCCGCTCCGGGCTGGGCCGAAAATTTCGTGGCGGCGGCCAGAAACTTCGCCGTGCGGCAGGGGAGCAGCGACCATGAGTAGCGCGGCCAGGGTTTCCATCATCATTCCGGCCTGGAACCTCTGGGAAATGACCGCCGCCTGCCTTCGCTCCCTGGCCGAGCATACGCGCCCTGAAAATATCGAAGTGGTGGTTGTGGACAACGGCTCCACCGACGCCACGGCCACCGAGCTGGAGCCTCTGGGCAGGGCGCTCTTCGGGGCGGATTTCCGCCCCGTGCGTCTGCCCGAAAATCAGGGATTTGCCAGAGGCTGCAATGCCGGAGCCGCCGCCAGTGAAGGCGACCTGCTCTTTTTTCTGAACAATGACACCACGATGACGCCGGGTTGGCTGCCGCCCCTGCGGCAGGCGCTGGAACAGCCGCGCGTGGGGGCCGTGGGGCCGCTTTTGCTCTACCCCAACGGTACCGTGCAGCACTGCGGCATCTATTTTACGCCCTTTATGGCTGTGGGCCATCTTTATGAGGGCTTTCCGGGCGGGCATGCCGCGCCGCGCAAAAAGCGTCCTCTCCAGGCCATAACGGGCGCGGCCCTGCTGCTGCGCAAGTCCGTGTTTATGGATTGCGGCGGGTTTTATGAAGAATACCAGAACGGCTTTGAAGATATGGATCTGTGCTGCCAGCTGCGCGCGCGGGGCTACAAGCTTGCCGTGGAGGGCGACAGCGTCATTGTGCATCATACCAGCCAGACTCCGGGCCGTTTTGACCACAATGCCCTTAATGGCGAGCTGCTCATGCGCCGTCACGGGAATAACCTGAAGCCGGACCTGCACACCCTGATCGCCCTGGACGGCTATGAACTTGCAATGGGGCCGGATCTTGACGTCTGGCCCGTGCTGCCGCAAGCGCAGGAAGAACGGCGCAACAAGGCTTTTGACGCGCTTTCGGCCACTGCGGATGTTTGTCGGCTGATGCTTGAGCAGGAACCGCTTTGGCGGGGCGGCTGGTATCGGCTTATGGACATGCTTGAGGCAGGCGGAAACGCGCGTGAAGCTTTGCAATGCGCTGTGCGCTGCGCCATGTTTTTTGGCGACGCGGCTTCACGCCAAAGACTGCTGGCTCTTGCCGCCCGTGTGGAAGGCGCGGACAGCGCCGCTTCACTGCGCGCCGCCTTTGAGGCGGACGCCTTCGGGCCGCAGGCAGCGGCGGCTTCGGCTGAGTACTCTGCTGAACACTCTACAGGGCAATCTGTTCTCCAGACTGCTGGTCAGACGGCGCACGCGCCTGCTGAATCTGCTGAACTAGCTGATATTGCAAAGATAAAAGTGCAGCAGGCCAGGCGTGCCGCCTATGCGCGCGGGGACGGAATGCTGGCCGGGATTTTAAATCAGTGGCTTATGCGCTACGGCAGGCCATAAAAGAATTTTGCAGTACTAGGCCCCATGCGGGCCGGAAAAGGCCCCCCGGTGCACTTTGGCGGGCTTTTTTTGTCTGCACGGCGCTGCTTCCATCGTGTTTATCCGCATCCCCCGCGACACAACCCCCATGCCCTGTGGCAACACCAGCCACACCAATGAAACGGGATTTTTAACCCCGCATCCGTTGCCTCAGAATGTTCAGCGACCACCAGGGGCTTATGTGACAGCGTGAATTACCGGAAGGGCGAAAAGGTATTTCTTTACCTCACGAGATGCCGGTATAACCACGCGCGACACAACGCCGGTATTTCCAGTCCCTTGGGTTAGATAGTGTCTACACGAGTTATGATAAAAGTTTCAGCCACAGAGCAATGCACCGTATTCGCACGGCAGCAGCGAACGCTGCGAGTGTTTTTGCATACCTAGTAGCAATGCCTCGCCACCTCTTCAG
>NZ_MJUZ01000037.1 GCF_002237645.1 Desulfovibrio sp. MES5 | reverse complement strand
ATAGCGGCAATGTGCCGCTTGAACTGGCGGCCTAGAAAATGCCTTGGGTTTAAGACACCCTATGAAGTTTTTTTAGAAGACGCCAATACCCAAGGACTGGGTGTTGCACTTTGAACTTGAAACCGCGATTGCTTTTTACGGTGAACTGTGTTTTTTACAACGATGTTTCTGCCCGAGTTCCTCATGGCGGGCGGTTTTTTTGGTGTGCGGCAGCACGCGTTCCTTACGGAGTAGTTCATGACCACCAGACCGCTATTTTCTCTTCCTGTCATTCTCGGCCTTTGCCTTGCGCTGGTTGCCTGCAACGGCGACAAGGATGGCCAGCACGGCGCCATGCGCCTGCCTGTCGCTGTTTTTGACGTTGTGGCCAAGGATGAACCCTGGCCAGCAGAGTATCAGGCCCAGGCATCCGGCTCGCGCGCTGTTGAAGTGCGCGCCCGCGTGGAAGCCATTATTGAAAAACGCCTGTATGAAGAAGGCGACTACGTGCAGCAGGGGCAGCTGCTTTTCCAACTGGAGCGTGACCGCTATGAAGCGCTCATGCAGCAGGCCCAGGCCCAGTTCACCAACGCCGAGCGCGAATGGCGGCGGGTGCGCCCCCTGTATGAAAAAAACGCGGTGTCGCAGAAAGAGCGCGACAATGCCCTGGCCGCCTATGACAGCGCCAAGGCCTCGTTGCGTCAGGCCAAGATCAACCTGGACTACTGCCAGGTGACGGCCCCTGTCTCCGGCTACAGCAGCAAGGAAAACTACACGCCCGGCAACCTGGTGGGCAACAACTCGCTGCTCACCTACGTAAACCAGACTGACCCGATGTACATCGACTTTTCCATTGCCGCTCCCGAGCGCATGACCCGTCAGAATCTGGCTGCTCAGGGGCGTCTTGTGATACCCGCCGATGGCCGGTACCATGCGCGCCTGCGCCTGCTGGACGGCAGCATGTACAAAGGCACTGGCGAGGTGACGTTCATCGACAGCAAGGTACAGCCGACGACCGGCGTCATAAAGGCCCGCGCCGTCTTTGACAATGCCGACCACAGCATCATGCCCGGACAGTATGTGCGCCTGTACATGGACGGCGACGTCCTCAAGGATGCCGTACTCGTCCCGCAAAAGTGCGTGCTGCTTACCCAGAAGGGTTCGCTGGTCATGGGCGTGGACAAGGACGACAAGGTGTATCCCATTCCTGTGGTCGTTGGCGTGTCCGTCGGCAACAGGTATCTTGTGCTTGAAGGGCTCAAGGGCGGCGAACGCATTATCAGCGAAGGCATGATCAAGGCCCGCCCCGGCTCTCAAGTGAGCATAATGCCTTCAGGGGGCCAGCAGCCTCAGGAAGGCGCGGCCAAGAAGTAGGTTAAATATGGCTGTTTCCACAAAGCCGAATTTCTTTTTACGCAGACCCATTCTCTCTGCGGTCATATCCATCGTCATCACCCTGGTGGGTGCACTGGCCATGCGGGCGCTGCCTATCGCGCAGTACCCCGACCTTGTGCCCCCCACGGTAAACGTCAGCGTGACGTACCCCGGCGCTTCGGCAGAAACCATTGCCTCTACAGTGCTGGCCCCTCTGGAAGTGAACATCAACGGCGTGGAAAACATGCTGTACATGACTTCCACGGCGGCCTCCGGTTCGGGGTCGGGCAGCATCGACGTGTACTTCGCGCTGGGGTCCAACCCGGATATGGCCCTTGTCAACGTCAACAACAAGGTCAACCTGGCGCAGACGATTCTGCCTGAAGCTGTGCGCCGTCAGGGCGTCAGCGTGCTCAAGCGTTCACCGGCCATGCTGCTGGTGTTCTCGTATTTTTCGCCCGATGGCCGTTATGATCAGGTCTACATCAACAACTGGGCCCAGATTAACGTGGTGGACGCCCTCAAGCGCGTTACAGGCGTTGGCGACGTTACCATTTTCGGCAGCATGGACTATGCCATGCGCATCTGGCTGCAGCCCGACAAGCTGGCCAAGTATGGCGTGTCGGTCAATGAAGTGTCCGCAGCCATTCAGGAGCAGAACTCCCAGTATGCCCCGGGGCGTCTGGGCGAAATGCCCTCGCCTGACAGCACTGAGCTTACCTGGCAGATCGACGCCCAGGGCCGCCTGGTGACGCCGGAGCAATTCGGTGAAATCATCGTGCGCCAAGGCCCGGACAGCGCCATGCTGCGCCTCAAGGATGTGGCCCGCATAGAGCTGGGCGGCAAGGACTACAGCGTCACCTCCCGCTATAACGGCATGGTGGCGCGCATGGGAGCGGTCTATCTGCTGCCCGGCGCCAACGCCATCGCCACAGGCGACCGCGTGCTGGACAAGCTGGCCGAAATCGGCACGACCATGCCCGACGGCCTTGATTATACCATCCTTGTGAACACCAACGACTTCGTGCTCGAATCCATCCACGAAGTTGTCTCCACCCTTGTGGAGGCCATGATTCTGGTGTTCATCGTGGTGTACGTCTTTCTGCAAAGCTGGCGCGCCACCATCATTCCCTGCGTGGCCGTTCCCGTATCCATTATCGGCACGTTCGCGGGTCTGTATGCTTTCGGCTATACCATCAATACCCTGACGCTCTTCGCCATGGTGCTTTCCATCGGCATCGTGGTGGACGACGCCATCGTTGTGCTGGAAAACGTGGAACGCATCATGACCTCGGAGCATCTGCCGCCCAAGGAGGCCACGGCCAAGGCCATGAACGAGGTCACGGCCCCCATTGTGGCCATTGTGCTCGTGCTCTGCGCCGTGTTTATTCCTGTGTCCTTCATGGGTGGTCTTGCGGGGCAGATGTACAAGCAGTTCGCCATCACCATCTCGGTATCGGTGGTGCTGTCGGGCGTGGTGGCGCTGACGCTCACCCCGGCCCTCTGCGCGTTGCTGCTCAAGCCGCACAGTCACGATTACAAACCCCCCAGGGGCTTTGTATGGTTCAACAACTTCTTTGACGGCGTGACCAACGGCTATGTGCACATAGTCGACTTCCTTAAAGAATCGAGCATGCGCGCACTGCCGCTGTTCGCGCTCATGATTCTTCTGTGCGTGTGGCTGTTCAGGGTGGTTCCCGGCGGTCTCGTGCCCAATGAAGACCAGGGCTACATCCTTGGTATGGCCATTCTGGACGACGGCGCTTCGCAGCACCGCACCACGGCGGTCAACAAGGTTCTCACCGACTTCATGCTGAAAAATCCTGCCGTGCAGAGCCTGGGCACCCTGTCGGGCCTGGACATCACGTCCATTTCCGTCAAGAGCAACTACGGCACCTTCTTTGCCCTGCTGAAACCGTGGGGCGAGCGTAAAAAAGCCGACATGTCTTCCGACGCTGTGCTGAAAACCGTCGGCGCGGTGACCGTCATGCAGCCCGAAGCATTTATTCTGGGCTTTGCGCCCCCGCCCATCAGCGGCATGAGCACCACGGGCGGCTTTGAAGGCTACATACAGATGCGCGGCACAGGCACCCTGCTGGATCTGGAAAACCAGACCAACAAGCTGGTGCAGGAAGTCATGGGCGTCGGCCCTGACGGCAAGCGCAAATATCCGGCCATCGGCATGCTGCGCAACCTGTTCTCCACCGGATCGCCCCAGTTGTACGCCAATCTGGACCGCGAACGCTGCAAGGACATGGGCGTCAGCATCAGTGACGTGTTCACGGCCATGGGCGGCACGTTCGGCGGCGCTTATGTGAACGACTTCAACTATATGGGTCGTACCTTCCAGGTACGTCTGCAGTCCGAAGCTGAGTACCGTCTGCTGCCCGAAGATTTGGGCGACGTGTATGTACCCAACAACAAGGGAGAGATGATCCCCCTGACTGCGGTCATGACCCTTGAACGCCGTACCGCCCCTCAGGTGGTGGAACGCTATAACGTCTTCCCGGCGGCCCACATTATGGGCTCGCCCGCGCCAGGCTTCTCATCGGGCCAGGCTCTTGAACAGATGGAAGCCGCCGCCAAGGCCATACTGCCCACCGAGTACAGCCTCGGCTGGGTGGGTTCGGCGCTTCAGGAAAAACTGGCCAGCACAGACACCACAACCATCTTCATTCTGGCTCTGGTCATGGTCTTTCTGATCCTGGCCGCGCAGTATGAATCGTGGTCGCTGCCCCTTTCGGTGCTCACGGCCGTGCCCTTTGGCGTGTTCGGCGCACTGCTGGCCACCTGGGGACGCGGCCTTTCCAATGACGTGTACTTCCAGGTAGCCCTGGTCACACTGGTAGGCCTGGCGGCCAAAAACGCCATCCTCATCGTGGAATTCGCGGTTGAGGCATGGCGTAGCGGCCGCAGTCTTGATTCGGCGGCATCCTTTGCCTCCCGTCTGCGCTTCAGGCCCATCATCATGACCTCGCTGGCCTTTATTCTGGGCTGCGTGCCCCTGGCCATCAGCACCGGCGCCGGCGCGAACAGCCGTCACGCCCTGGGCACGGCGGTCATCGGCGGCATGCTGGCGGCCACGTGCATCGCCACGCTCTTTGTGCCGTACTTCTTCAAGATAATTATGCAGCTATCCCTGAAACTCCAGGGCAAGAAGGATCCGAACGCCGGTAAGGACGGTTCCGGCAACGAACAGGAGGATCTATGAGTTCCATCAGTACTGCCCGACGCATGAACCCGGCCAGGGCCATTGTTGCCCTGCTGGCCGTGCTCACGCTTTCGGCCTGCTCATTTGCGCCGCGCTATGAGCGACCTGAAATGGACATGCCGAGCCAGTGGCAAAAAGTTGATGCCGGGGCAGCGCCCCTGAATACCGACTGGTGGACCCGTTTCAATGACCCCGTGCTTACCGCCATGGTGGACGAGGCGCTGAAAAATAACCAGGACCTGGCCGAATCTCTCGCCAAGATTGATTCCGCCGCGTCACAGGTTGGCATAGCCACCGCCGATCTGCTGCCCGCTGTGAGCGGTTCGGCTGGATCCGTGGCCGCAGGCGCTTCTGAAAAGACGCCCAATACCATGCCGTTCAACAAGAGCGGTCTTAACCGCACCACAACCACCAATCAGGCGGCGCTCAACGCCTCCTGGGAGCTGGACCTCTGGGGCAAATACCGCAACAACTACACCATGCTCAGTGATGTGCTCATGAGTACGGTCATCGGGCATGAGGCCCTGCGCCTTTCTGTGGCAGGGCAGACCGCCCAGGGCTATTTTGCCCTGCTGGCGCTGGACATGCAGCTTGATACGGCCCGCCGCACCCTCAAGACCCGCGAAGATGCGTTCAGCATCTACACGAGCCGCTACAAACAGGGCGACATCACCGAGCTTGACTGGCAGCGCGCCAGGGCCGAGGTGGAAACCGCCCGCGCTCAGGTGCACACCAGCACCGTGGCTGTAGACAAGGCCGAGGCTGGTCTGGCGGTTCTGCTGGGCCGCTCGCCCCGCGACATTATGGAACGCGGCATGCCGCGCGGTCAGGCCATAGGCATGCTGCCTTCGCCGCCCGTGGTGCCCGAAGGTCTGCCGTCTGACCTGCTGCAACGCAGACCTGACGTGCGCGCCTCCGAATTCACGATGATGGCTTACAATGCCAATATCGGCGTAGCCCGCGCCCAGTTCTTCCCCTCCATCTCGCTGACGGGCATGCTGGGTACGGTCAGTTCGGCCGTGGGCAGCCTGTTCACCGGCCCCGCCGGGGCGTGGAGCTATGGCGTCACCGGTTCGATGCCCCTGCTGGACTTTGGCCGCACATGGTACAATGTCAAGGATGCCGAGGCGCGCAAAAACGCTTCCATCGCAGTATACCGCAAGACCGTGCAGACGGCGTTTCAGGATATGCGCACAGCCCTGACGACCCAGCGCGAGGCCGACGCCATCGTGCGCAGCATGCAGATTCAGGTGGAAAGCCTGCGGCGCGCCACCACCATCGCGCGTCTGCAATATGATAACGGCTACACAGACTATCTGACCGTGCTGGATGCCGAACGGCAGCTTTTCGCCGCCGAACTGCAGCTGGCCGCGGCTCTGCGTGACCGCCTGGACAGCGTTGTCAGCGTGTGCATGGCCCTTGGCGGCGGCTGGAACGATCCCGGCGCAAGCCCCAGTTTCCCCGTGGTCAGCACTGAAAAGCTGCTCGATCAGGAAACCAGCACAGGCTCACTGGGCAAGTCTCCGGTTTCCGGCAAGGCCGCCCCGCAACCTGTCAAGGCTCAGCCTGCGGCGCAGGACCAGTCCAAGGGCGGCGTAAGCCTTTAGCCGCCGCTTCCTCCAAGATCATAGGCCCTCTGACTGCCGTCAGGGGGCCTTTTTTATGGTTGCTATACCTCCAAAAAATAGGGGAGGGCCGGGAGGGGCAGAGCAATGTATGTTGGCTGCAATGCTTTGTGGAGGAGGGACCCTTTTGCAAAAGGGTTTCCTCCCCCACGCCCCACCCTCTAAAACCTTTATTATGTCGTGACATGAAAGAGGGTTCTGATATAGAGCGGGAGCTTCAGAAGCAGGTCTGTAAAACCTCACGCTGTTCAAGAATGATCAGTGTCAGCAGCAAAGATACGCAGGCGCACGCCGTTTGCCCCTACGCCACTGCCGCATTGCTTATGAGGTTTCAGGGTGCACTGGCTCCAAGCTCCAGTGCATGCCGGAAATTTGGAGTCCCGGAACATGGATGCGACACGGCGGCCGTACCTTTGCCAACCGGGGCGTCGTCGGCAGCTCTTGGCAAGAACTTTACAACTTTGAGCGACTATCGTATGAGCAATTATGGACAAGACAGTGTACATCGTTGTTCTTCTGTTTTTCGTGCTGGTGGCGGCTCCCGTGCCGTCTTCTCGCGCTGCCGACGCCATTGTGCAGGGGCAAAGTGCCCAGGCGGGGGACAAGGTAAAAAAAGAAACGCCGACTGCGGGAAAAGTCCAAAGAGCTTCCCCGGCCTCTTCTGCCAAGCAGACCTCGGTGAAAAAACAGAAAAATTCCCTTCACGCGCGGGAGTGGACCTTCAGTGAGGGCAGCAGCCGTGATACATGGCAGATCCAGGGCATGCCCGCCAACAATCTGCAGGGCCGTGCCGTTGGCAGCCCTGTGCCGAAAGATATCGCCCCCGGCCAGGTGGTGAACACCTCCAAGAGCATCGACAGCGCCCTGAGCCAGGCGGAAAAGAGCAAGAAAAAGGGCGCCCTTGCCCTGAGCGTGGACGACGAGAGTTCCCCCTGGCGTGAATCGGTCACAAGCAGCATGTCGTCTGATGAGAACCTGAACATGGAAAGCCGCCACGTGGTGCGCGCCTATGCCGACACCGAAGTGAGCGAGGACATGAACATAGGTCTTGGCCCGGAACTCATACTCAGAAACGAACAACGCGAACGTCCTTCCAACAACAAGCAGCCAGACTCCGTACTGGGCATGGGCATGCAGTTCAAGCTGGATTTCTAGCACGTGCCTGCAGCTGCCGCGCCTTGGCAGACTGCGTTTGCGCGCCGTGTTTCGGCTTTGCGGCATGCCTGCTGCGCCTCGTCCGAGCGGATGCGCCCTGAAAAATGTGGTTGCAATGCCAGCACCACGCCGCGATGATGACTGATTCGGCATCTGAATGCCGCGTGGTTGCAAAACAGACCTCCGCCAAATATTGATTCCCAAAATTCTGGATACGTCCGCGTCGGGGCGCAAGCCTGCGGCAACCTGCGCGCGCCTTCATGCGCGGATATGGTCGCGTGGCCGCAGTGCCTTTCAGGGTAAAAGCGTTCCCCTGCTGCGCTGTGCTGTGCGCATGAGGATTCCGTCAATGCTTCCGCCACGACTCCGCCAATGATTCAATACAATGGCTCGGGCATGTCTGTGGACAGGCTGCCACGGCTCGTGCGTGCCCATCATCTGCCCACAGGCGCTTGCGTGGCCGCCGCATGCTGGCCCGTGGCTTCCCCCGTGGCCTCACGGGGGTTCTTGCCGGTGCTCCCCTGTGCGTCCCGTGATGCTGCGAGGCTCCGGCACGGTAGCCACATGGCGTTTGCGTGCCTCCCCGTCCCCGTGCGAGGCCAGGGCAAAAAACGCTTCAACCCTGCGTCGACATTCTGGCGCAATCCCTGCCGGTTTCCTGCCGGAGCCAACTTATCCAAGCTGCCTTCTGCGTCAGCGCCAAGCCAACTCGCTGCAATGTCATATCTTTAACACCTTGGCATTGTCCTTGCTTTTCCTTGGTCGGGGCGGCAGCTCAGCCGCTTTGCGCAGGTGCGGAACGAAACGGTTCTGGCGACTGCACGAATGGGCGAGAGTACCGAAGTCGCAAGCACGGCTTCTTCGCCGTCTGAAAAAACTGACCGATTTTTGCTGGCCGCAGGCCGGAGATCGGCACAGCCAACATAGCAGTTTACTGACGCTGTTAAGCGACGATGCGGGAGTTATGCATCTTTGAAAGCGCAAGTTTTCAAAGGCTGATGCTCCAGGAGGAATGACTATATGGCGCTTTCAAATTTTCTTATACGTCCACCCACCGAGGCACAGCAGGGCCAACAGGCCGGACAGCGTCGTCCTGCGTCCGCTGCCGCCACAGGTGGGTCAAGTTTTGCCGCTGTCATGCAGGGGCAGGCACGTCAGGCAGAAGACAGCGCGCAAGCGCAGCAGGCGGCGCAGAGCCAGAGCGCTCAGGCGTCTGCCATGGCAGGCATGCCCGTCAACCTTGCAGGCGGCCCAATAGGCGGCCAAGTAGGTGGTCAGACGACAGGGCGAAACAGCATGGTGCTGGCCGGGCGCACCCCCAGCGATCTCATGCGCGCCCAGGTTTTCAACAAGGCCCAGACAGATATGCGCCAGACGCAGGCAATTGAGGGCCTTATGCAAAGTGTGGGGGGCGGCGGCTCCACCCTGGACCTGGCCCGCAGCATGGGCACGGCCCGTCACCTGCGGTCCATGACAAGCGCGTTGGGCGACAAGATGAGCGGCTTCAACGTCTCTGACTTTGTGCATACCCGGCCTCAGGGGCAGGGCAAGGCGCGTCAGGCGCGGCATAAAACCAGTGCTGAAGACCTTGAAATGGGCAAGCTTTCCGCCCAGTTTGAGTCTGGCCGCGACGGCATTGCCGCCGTGGGCTATGACCGCAACGGCGGAACCTCATATGGCAAGTATCAGGTGTCGTCGCGCGCGGGCAGCCTCGGTGATTTTCTTGATTTTCTGGACAGCGAAGCGCCGGACCTTTCCAAAAGGCTGCGCTCGTCCGGGCCGGGCAATACGGGCAGCCGCAAGGGTGCCATGCCCGATGCATGGCGTGCTATTGCCAATGAGCAGCCGGAGCGCTTTGAGGAGCTTCAGGAGGCCTTTGTGCGCGAAAGTCACTACAAGCCTGCTGTTGAGGCCATAGCCCAGCGTACCTCGCTTGATGCGGACAAGCTCTCCACCGCCATGCGCGAGGTCATCTGGAGCACGGCTGTGCAGCATGGCCCCACGGGGGCGGCACGCATTTTCGCCAGGGCGGACGACATGAGCGGCAGCCCCAACGATCCCGGATATGAGCGCAAGCTCATCACCAATGTATACAAGTTGCGCGCCGGCCAGTTCGGCTCTTCAACCAGCGAGGTGCAGGCAGCGGTGCAGAACCGTTTCCGCCAGGAGCGCACCCTGGCGCTCAACCTTCTGGATGACGGGCACAGTTCCAATCTGGCCTGATCTGCCCCCCGCAGCCTATGAATACTGCCGCGCCACACGCCTCAGACATGCCGTGCTCCCCCGTCTCGCCCCCATGCGACGCGAGGGAGAGCACGGGCGTTATCATCATCAATCTGACACGCTTCGGCGACTTGTTGCAAAGTCAGGCTCTTGTCACTGATCTGCATAGGGCAGGACTGCGTGTGGGTCTGGTCTGCCTTGAAAACTTCGCTTCGGCTGTGCCGCTGCTGCGTCATGTGGATGCGGCCTGGCCCCTGCCCGGAGCAAGTCTGATGGCTGGCATCGGCGGCAACTGGCGAGACGCGGCCTTGAATCTGCTGGCTTTTGTGCGCCGCATTCATCGCGAGATGCCCGGCGCGCGCGTCATTAACCTCACTGCCACGCTGCCTGCCCGCCTGCTGGCCCGTATGCTGGCCTCGCGGCCTGACGGCATATGGGGCTTCGGCATGGATCAGGAGGGCTTCGGCTTCAGCGGCGGCATCTGGACGTCCTTTCTTGCCGGGACAGTGTTGCGCCGCCTCAATACGCCTTTCAATCTTGTGGATACCTTTCGCATGGTCGGAGCGCAGGCCTTGTCCCCGCAGGAACTGGAGCGCATGCATTCCGCCAGCGCGCAGGAGGCGTTGGACGGCACGCAAGGGAAAGCGGCGGCTTCCGGCCTGCAGCCGCCCTCTGACGAAGCTGTGCGCTTTGCACGCGCCTTGCTTGACGATGCGGCTGCCAGACAGGGTGTTTCCAGCCGATGCAAAGGTTTTGTCGCCATGCAGCTTGGGGCCAGTGAAGCGCGGCGGCAGTGGCCTGCGGCGCATTTCGCCGCCGTGGGCGACCGTATATGGCGAGAGAGCGGGCTTTGTCCCGTACTGCTCGGCAGCCCCGCGGAAGCTCCGTTGGCTGCCGCGTACGCGCAGGCGGCACAGGGGCCGCATATCAGCGCGGTGGGGCGCACCAATATTCCGCAACTGGCGGCGCTGCTTTGTCGGTGCCGCCTGCTGATCACCAACGACACCGGCACCATGCACCTTGCGGCAGGATTGGGCATCCCCTGTCTGGCGATTTTTCTGGCCACAGCGCAACCCTGGGATACAGGCCCCTACCTGCCCGGTTGCTGTTGCCTTGAACCAGCCATGGATTGCCACCCCTGCCCTTATGGCCGCGCCTGCCCGCATGAGCATGCCTGCCTTGAACGCATCGGGCCTCAGGGCGTCGGCGCTCTTGTTCTTGCCTGGCTTGATTCGGGAAGCTGGAGCACTGCGGTGCAAAATGCCCCCGACATCACTGGCGAAGCCCGTGTGTGGCTGACAGAAAAAGACAGCCAGGGCTTTGCCGCCCTGCGCTGCCTTTCGGGCCATGAGGGTGAAGACCGCAGCCTGTGGTTGAACTGCCAGCGTGTTTTCTGGCGTCAGATCCTTGACTCCCTGTCTGAAAACACAGCGCAAAGCGGCGAGTCCCTTGGGGAAGACGCGGGCAGCGTGCACGCGCGGGCAATGCCCGATGTTCCGGCGCGCCCCTTGGCGGAGCAACAGGCAACCATCCCGTTCAGCCCGGCCTTTGCCGCGAGCGTGCGGGATTGTTTGACTCAGGCAATACAATTATTCGGCTTACTTGAAGAGCAGGGCAACCTGGTGGGCAAAAGCGCCATGGCAGGGCAGCTGTTTTTGCGCAACTGCGAACGCTTGCAAAGCTTGCTGGATGCAAGCGTGTCTTTTTCCGCGCTTGGAGGCTTTTGGCGCGAAGTGCGGCAGCAGCGTGGCGGCGACATGAAGGATCTCATACATGTGATCCGGCAGATTAAATATTATATAACAGGCTTGAATAGAATAATATAATTAAACTGGCATATGATTTGCAAATAGGTTGCAACTGCCTATTGACGGCAAATTATTCCCTGCGGGGAGCGGGAGGAACAACCATGATTATTGTTGACGGCAATAAAAGCTCCAAAACCATATCTGCTTTTGAAAACCTTGAGCAGGTGCTGACCGACATCATGCAGGACGAATGCCTGGAAGGCCGCGTCATCACCGATGTGCTTGTAAACCAGGAAGCCTTTTCGGAGATCTATCCGCATCAGGCTGAAGATATCACATGCGATTCCATTTCTTCCGTGGAGGTGCGTTCCGTGCCCAGCAACGAAATGGCTGTGGATATCGCGGGTGAAATGGAGAAGGTCAGCAAGATGATGGGCCATGGCGCGCGTCATGTTTCGCGCCTGTTCCGCGAAGCGTCGGATACGGACGCCCTGGAACTTTTTCAGGACCTGCTGGATGTCACCCGTGATTTCATGAATATGCTCGGCGATCTGCGCCAGCGCTATACCGACAACGACAATCTGGGCTTTGCCGAAAAGACGGAAAAACTTTCCAGTCTGCTTTCTGAAATGGGCGATGCCCTTGAAAATGAAGACTGGATATTGTTGGCCGACCTGCTGGAATATGAATTTTTGCCCGTCTGCAACGAGTGGGGCCAGGTCAGCGAACATCTGCGTGAGCAGATTGTCAGGCGCGTAGCCCAATAGGGCGGTAAGGAGCATTTATGGCTCAAGGAATTTGCTTGCTGGATCAGGCCCTTGACCTGGCCATGCAGGAAATGAGCGCACTTGAGGACGGGGCGTACGACAAGGCCGTGGCCCTGGCCGAAAGGCGCAACGAGATCACCAGCATGGCCTGGCATATGCTGGATGAGGACAATATTGAAGAGTGCCGGGGGCATCTCCTTGAACTCAACCGTGTGCAGGAACATCTGACCAGCCTCGCCGTTCAGGCCCGTGATACCCTGCGTCAGGAGCTGCAACGCTCCCGCCTTGAGCGGCAGCGTATGAACGGCTACCATCAGGCCATAGGGCAGGCCCTGCAATAGGGTGCAAACATGCGCGGCGTATATCAACAGGGCACGTACCGGCAAAACCGGCGCGTGCCCTGATTTGTATGGCATGTCGTATGGCGTGATGCGCTTCTGTTTGCAGCGCTTGGCTCGTCGTGCGTCCACCGGCATATAATGATTGCCGCGTAAGAAGCTCTTACAATAAACCGTCGGGAAGAACGCCCTGCAGCAGGGAACCAAAAGCTCACGCGGGTTGTCGGCGAGTTAGCGCTGGCATTAAAAAACGACTGGCAAGCGGCAGGCGTCGAACCGGCCAGGTTCAGCTTCAACGAGATGCCGAATTCACGCCGTTAACCGAAGCCTTCACAATGGAGCATCCCTTTTGGGGCTAGTGCCGTGTAAGGGCCATCCCTCGACATCAAGATGGCATGAGCGCCAATGCCAAACGTGTGGAACGCCTGGCGTGATAACGGCTGCCAGCCGAGAGAAAAGACTTTTGCGCGTGAATGCGCGGCATTGGCATCGCACAGCATTCCCCGCGTAGTCTCAGTATTTTGCTCTTTACGTCTTTGTCCCCGCGCGCAAAAAAGAAGAATTTCAAAAATGACCATGCCGGATCACTTGGTCTTGACTCTTTTGTTACGCGGATTTACAAAGTAAGCATTGTTAAGCGTCTTTACAATTTTATCGGTCAATAGCCCTGGAGCACTCACTATTTATGGACACCAAAGATCGACACATTTTTGATGCCATCAAACAATTTCAGTTCGTTGCCAGAAAATTTGCCCAGGTTGAAGAAATGCCCATTCCAGTGGAGCCGGGATTTGAAGTGACCACAAAGGAAGCGCATACCATCGAGGCCGTCGGACAAAAACAACCAGTGAATGTTACTGAAATAGCAGTTATTTTTGGGGTAAGCAGAAGTGCAGCATCCCAAATAGTGAACAAGTTGCATATCAAAGGACTGCTTGAAAAAAAATTGGCCCCGCACAGCGAAAAGGAACTTCAACTAACGCTGACTCCTCTCGGGCAGAGGGTATTTGATGCCCACAAGCACTTTCATGGTGCTGATCAGGAATTGTTGATGGACCGTCTGCGAGGTTTTTCCCAATCTCAGATAGCAACTGTTTCTGAACTGCTCAAAGCAATCGATGAGGTCATGGACAAGCGCCTTGCTTCCAAGCGTCAGAGTTAAGATGACATAAACAACGGTAAACCACTCCTGCAGGAGGATTTGCATGCAAAAAGGAACGGGGCGTTTATTTCTGGTAAGCGTCGGCATAGGCGATTGCGACAACATGACAATTCGTGCTCGCAAAACCATAGAGCAGGCGGACATTGTCCTCGCCATGGCCTTTATTGGGGAGCAGTACGCTGATGTGTTGTCGGGCAAGGAGGTTCATGACGCCGGGCATGCATTGTTTACGACACTGCATGCAGCAAAAAGCGGGGATGAAGAAAGGGTACGCCATATTGTGCGAGAAGCCTTCAGCGCGGGTAAAACCATTGCAGTGCTTGATTTTGGCGACCCAACGCTGTACAGCCCGCAATCCGGGTACCTCAAGGAGTTTGCCGATCTGAATCCGCAGATTATTCCAGGCATTTCCAGCTTCAATGCCGCCAATGCCGTCTTGAAAAAAGAATTGAGCGGCCTCTACGATCATGCGGTCATTTTAACTGAAACAAGGGATGTAGAGCAATTAGAACAGCTGGCCGCGACCCGTTCGACCATGGTGCTGTTTACGATGCGCATGGACCTGCCCGCAGTAATAAGCATGCTGCAACGGCACTATCCGGGCAGCACCCCAGTAGCCCTTGTGGTGAATGCGGGTTTTTCCGCTAAGGAACAGGTTGTTCACGCCACCTTGGAAACAATCATCGCGCAAGTGGAAAAAGAGCCGCCTGCATGGGCGCATTTGATTTATATAGGAGATTTTTTGCGTTAGAGCATTTTGCCTTTGAAAAAGTGTAAATGCTCTAACGCTGCACGAAAGTGCAGCGCGCCACAACGTGGCGTGGGTTCAGCCGCAAATCGCATTTTTCGGCTGAATGAAAACTTTGAAATGTGAAGTATTTCAAAGTCAATCTGCCCTGAAAGCCGCCGCTTAATAGATTTCCGCTGCAAAACTGTCCTTTCCCGAGAGATGGCGCACGGTTACTCAGTGCATTGTTCCTCCGGTTCTGCCCCATGCGACAAAGGGGCGCGAGTCTGTACACGCTCTGTTTCGCCTGGGCATTTTCACTGGGTATCACGGGTAGTTGCCTTGCGTCATTCTCAGACGGGGGAGAGATGGGGGAGAGGCTTTTGCCCAAACGAAAAAAGGACTCGGGTATTGCTACCTGAGTCCTTAAATTTCGTGGTGCCGAGGGACAGAATTGAACTGCCGACACGGGGATTTTCAGTCCCCTGCTCTACCAACTGAGCTACCTCGGCCCTTGCCAGTGAAATAAATTCCACAGCGGCTGGAGAAGTCTTCTACCCACTTGCCTTGGCTTTGGCAAGTCTTTTTTGCAAATTTTATCCAATACCTTGAAAATCGTTCGTCTTCCAGCCATACTGGCGAAGTTGCAATACGGAGCAGGCCCCCAAAAAACGGCTTTGCCCCGTTTGATTTTTGGAGTAATCACCCCTTGGCGCGCGAGCCCACGTGCAGCAGCGCCGTGTCAGGAGGCTTGCCAGCGTAGGATTTGGGGCATGCCCCCAAAGTGGTTATGGTCACATCATCCATCCCCGATGCCCTCGCAACAAGGATTCTTTTTAGTGAAACTGGGCAATCCTTTTCCTCAAATCAAATATGATTTCAAATACATGGGTGTTTCAGGCCTGGCAAGGATCATCGTGCAGGCTCTTCTTATCGGGGGAGCGACCGGCGTGGTCATCGGGCTGTTTCGCCACCTGAACAATGTGATCACGCATTGGATAGTGCGCTCAGTGAACGCGCACGGCCTGAGTGATGGTCTTGTCGGCTGCGCGGTGTTTTTCGGCCTGCTGCTCTTGGCTGTCCTTTCTGTGCTGCTGTTGCGCGTGGAGCCGCTTATCAGCGGGAGCGGCATCCCCCAGGTGGAACTTATGGTCAAGGGCAAATTGCGCATGAACTGGTTTCGTGTGCTGGTCTGCAAGTTTGCCGGCGCTCTGACGGCCCTGACCGGAGGACTTTCTGTGGGGCGTGAAGGCCCCTGCATCATGATGGGCGCTTCCCTCGGCGTGGGCGTGGGGCGGTTGTGGCACGACCCGAAGGCCGCGCACGAACCCCGGTTTCTTGTGGGTGGCAGTGCCGCTGGCCTTGGGGCGGCCTTTGGCGCGCCCCTGGCGGGCATGTGTTTTGCCTTTGAGGAAATGAAGACGCCGCTTCGGGCGCCGATGATCATTACCTGCGCCATTACGGCCTTTACGGCAATGCTCGTCATGCAGGCCATATACGGCTTTGGCCTGGTTTTTCCTTTCGGGGCGCGCCCCATGCTGTCCTGGAAGGCGTGGTGGCTGGTTCCTGCGGTGGGCGTGGCCATGGGCGCTCTTGGCGCGCTGTACAACGCCATACTTATCCGTCTGACCCTCTGGGCCGACAATACAAAAATGCTGCCGCTGCATCTGCGGGTGGTCATTCCCTTCATGTGCGCCGGGCTGTTGCTGTATTTTTATCCGATGGTGCTTGCTGGCTTTGGCATCACAACGCTTCAGCTTGCTGGCATGGCCCTGCCGCTGACAGCGCTTTTGCTGCTGCTGGCAGTAAAGATGCTTTTTTCCTGCGCGAGCTTCGCCTCCGGGGTTGCTGGCGGCCTGCTCATGCCCATCCTGGCCATGGGGGCCATGGCCGGAGCCTGCGTTACGTCGGCATTACTGCTCTTTGACGTGGTCACGCCAGAAAAAAGCGTCATCATAATTCTCATGTGCATGGCCGGCCTGTTCGGTTCCTCAGTGCGCGCTCCCCTGACCGGGGCTTTTCTGATGCTTGAGATGACGGGCGCGTACTCCAACATGGCGTTCATCATCATTACGGCCTATATAGCCGCCGCTGTGGCTGACAAAATGGGGTGCGAACCCGTGTACGACAGCCTGCGCCGCCGTTGCATTGTTGAAGGAAAAATCAGGCGTCCCAGGCTCAAGCCGCGTCGTCCGCAAAGGGCTGCGGGCGGCGCTCTTGACGGCGTGGTGTGAAATTCGCGCTGCAGGTCTTTTTTTGATGTGCATAAAAGTATACGTAACGCGCTGTTATAGTTTATCTTAATAAATAGTGCTTGCACTTTATGATTGGAGTGGCTATTTTGGCCCTTCAATGTAAAACAGGCCATGTGGAGTAGGTATGACCCGTAAAGACCGCACAGAAGGCATATACAGCCGTCGTGAAGTTCTGGATGAGAGCGAGCGCCGCCAGTACTGCCTTATCCAGCTCAAGGACTTGCTTTCCTATGCGTACCGTTATTCGGAAGACGTAAAAAAGCGTTTTGACCGTGCGCAGTTTAATGTGGAGAAATTCAAGACCCTTGCTGACATCAAGCATATTCCCATTCTCAAGAAGAAGGAGCTTATCTTTCTTCAGTCAATGGGGCCGCGTCTGGGCGGACTGCTGACCAAGGACATTGGCGAACTCAAGCGCATATTTCTTTCCCCCGGCCCCATCTTTGACCCCGAAGACCGTGGCGAAGATTACTGGGGCTACACCGAAGCCTTCTATTCCGTGGGCTTTCGCCCCGGCGACGCGGTGCAGAACACGTTCAACTATCAGTTGACGCCTGCGGGCCTCATGTTTGAGGAGCCCCTGCGCAACCTTGGTTGTGCGGTTATTCCCGCTGGCCCCACGGACGCAGCTACCCAGCTGGACATCATGCAGAAGTTGCGCGTTTCCGGCTATGTGGGCACGCCGAGCTTCCTCATGCACCTCGCGCAGAAGGCTGAAGAAAAAGGCCTTAACCTGCGCAAGGACCTCTTTTTGGAAGTGGCCTTCGTCACAGGCGAGCGGCTTTCGGAAAAGATGCGTTCGCAGATGGAAAAGAAGTACGATCTGGTCATGCGCCAGGGGTACGGCACGGCGGATGTGGGCTGCATCGGTTACGAATGCTTCCACAGGACCGGCCTGCACATCGCCAACCGCTGCTATGTGGAAATTTGCCATCCTGACACGGGCATTCCGCTGAAGGACGGCGAAGTGGGCGAAATCGTGGTGACGGCCTTTAACAAGACCTATCCGCTCATCCGTCTGGCCACGGGCGACCTTTCGTTCATTGACCGCAGCCCCTGCGCCTGCGGCCGCACCAGCCCGCGTCTCGGCAGCATTGTGGGCCGCGTGGACACCACAGCCCGCATCATGGGCATGTTCGTGTACCCGCATCAGGTCGAGCAGGTCATGAGCCGCTTTGAAGAAATCAAGCGTTGGCAGATTGAAGTGACCAACCCCGGCGGCATCGACGAAATGACCCTCTTTGTGGAAACCAGCGGCTTCAAGCGTGAAGAAGAGTTGCTGCACCAGTTCCGCGAAAAGATCAAGCTGCGTCCTGAACTGCGCGTGCTGGCTCCCGGCAGCCTGCCCCCGCAGATCCGCCCCATCGAAGACAAGCGCCATTGGGACTAGAGCAGATTAACTTTGAAATGCTTCACATTTCAAAGTTTTCATTGTATGTAGAAAACCCCCCGCTAGGCGGGGGGTTCCGTAAAGCTTAAAGCTTTAAGCACGTCAGCAAAACTCCTTTTGATTTGTTACAACAACTTGCGGTCTGGCAACTGCAAACGAAACAAATCA
>NZ_MJUZ01000036.1 GCF_002237645.1 Desulfovibrio sp. MES5 | reverse complement strand
AAAGGGTTTGTCGTGCTGGTTTCGAATGCCTGGGCGGCATTGGCCAAAAACGTATCTCGCCAGCGGTAGTACATGCTCTGAGTGATTTGATATTCACTGCAAAGGCTTGCCACAGAGCGCCCCTGCAAGCCTTCAAGCACGATGCGGGCTTTACTTTTGCTGTCCCAGATACGGCGTTTCATGTTTCCTCCAGAGCTTGAAGAAAACTACCTTAACAGGGCTGCCTTGTTAATGGGGGGCAGTATACAGCGCCCCTAACAGGCCCCCATCTGCCGCCCGCCGCGCAGGCGGCCCAAGCAACAGGAAAAGAAAAGCCTTCGTGCCCGCAGGGCACACAAGCCACCTCTCAAAGACCAAGCCTTGCTTTGTTTTCTTCATAGCGCCCGCTGCGCAAGTCCCTCGCTTTGCCGAGCAGGCGGCCCAAGCAACAGGAAAAGAAAAGCCTTCTTGCCCGCAGGGCACACAAACCACATCTCAAAGGCCAAGCCTTGCATTCTTTTCCCCGGGGTACCGTCTGCGTGAATTCTCCCGCTGAAAAGCGGACCCGCACAAAACCTCGTTGACAACGAAACAACACTGATAGAAAATAAAAAAGAATTTCAAATTTAAATAATACGCAAGGCACACGCCGCCAAATTCCTCCGCTCTTTCCGCTCCGGTGCGCCCCTGCCCCAAGAGGCCCCGGGGAGAGGGCGGAGGATCATTCAATAAAAACCCGCGCATACTTCCACAAAGACAGACTGCGCGGCAGAAGACGTCGGCTCTTTCAGCCTTGTCTGCACTACCGCCACAAGCGCAGGCTGCCTCTGAAAGTGTGCATTCCCAAGGGCCTGCCCCGCCTTATGCGGCAATCCGTTTTCTGCGTATTGGCGAGCAACTGCGGCAGAACAGACGCACTCGCGCCCGGCACGTCTGGATGTCGTCTACAGGCTCTGAAAATGCTCCACAATATGGTCCACAAAGAGGCGTACGCGCTTGGGCGGGCGGTCGCCGGGCAGTGTGAGATTGATGTCGGTTTTTGTCAGTTCCCAGTCGGGCAAAAGCCGGACAAGCCTGCCCTCCTTGTCAAAAGCTTTGGCAAGTTGGGGGATGAGCGTCGTCACGCCCTGATTGGCAAGCAACAGCTCCAGCGCCAGGCCGATACTCTGCACAGAATGCCTTGGCTGCAGGGCCACGGTTTCCACCTGCCCTTTCTTTGAGCAGGTCACCAGCGGTCGGCCCTCGCTTGTCTGGGCAATGAAGGGCAGACGGGCCAGATCGCCCGGATGTTCCGGGGGGGGATAGCTGTTCAGAAATTCCGCCGTGCAGAACAGGGCTGGCTGCATGGACAAAAGCCTTCGTACTTTCAGGTCCGGGTAGGGGACGGGGCCTGTTCTGATATCCAGATCAAAGGGCTCCCTATGCAGGTCCTTCCACTCTGTGGAAAATACCGTTTGCAGGCTTATCTGCGGGAACTGCTCCACAAAAGATCCCAGTGCGCCGTGCATGCAGCAGTGGTACACAAAGGCTTCAACCGACATGCGTATGGGCCCGCACGGCTCTGCCTGCTTTTGCATGAGCCTGTCCCTGACGCCGTTGGCCTCGGCCATGATAAACTTGCAGCTTTCCAGCAGTTCCTTGCCGTCTTCCGTCAAACCGGCAATGCGCGTATTGCGGAAAAACAGCTTCACTCCCAGGTGCTGCTCCATGGCCGCAATGCGCCGTGAAAGCGTCGCAAGCGGAATGCCCAGCGCGTCCGCGGCCTGGGTGAAACTCGGATGGTTGGCGGCCTCAAGAAAATACGGAATATCAGCCAGAAGCTTGCGCATGTCACTTCTCATTTACAACAACATCCTGAGTATATTTTCGTCATATATAAACATCTTCAACAATGATACTTGAGAATCACGTGAAGTCAAACCCGGTGCGCGGGCGGGCGGGGAGCGTGCCTGCCTGGAGCAAACGCCTTTGCGAAGATGGCTCCGCAAAGGGCGCGTATGCCCGCACGGCAAACAGTCGGCCATGCAAGCGGCCAACCAGACACGCAGCCGGGCAGGCAAAACATCCAGACGGATAAACAGCGCTTGCGCCGTCACCCAGGCCTTGCCCACGCAACCCCCAGGGCCTCGGAACACGAAATTGTCTACGGCCCGCGTATGGGCATTGCCCGATAGGCGGGCTATAATCGAGGAGAACCTATGAACGACGACTTTCAGGTGGATGAAAAACTCATTGAAGCCTTCCACCTCATGTTTGATCATTTTCCCGAGGGAGTGCAGCTCGCCCACAAATCCAAGCGTATTGTGGCTCTTAACCCGGCCTGTAAAAGCCTTGGAAGAGACGTGGGCATGATCTGCGCCAAGCACGGCCCGGCGGAGGCGCACAAGGGCTGCCTTGCCCACAAGACCGTCAGCAAGCATGCCGCATCCTGGATGAAAGGCGCGCAACCCGGCCCCGGCGGGCAGGAGCCTGTGGTCTTCTGGCTGCCTGTGGACGGCTACCCGGACTTTTTCATCCATTTTGGCGTCGGCTACATGAAGGACTATTCCCTGCCGTCCGATGCGGAATAGCAGGGCAGCAGAAATCAGGGAACAGCGCGGCCAACAACGCGCCCAACAACGTGGCATAGCACGCCCCTGAATCAGCCCCCACGCATGCTCCCAAGCAAAACCCCCGTCCCTTCACCTGCGGTTTGCGGTGAAAGGACGGGGATTTTTACGTGTTCAGGCCAGATGCGTGGCGAAAAGGGAAGGCGGTCAGGCAGCGCCGCCAGTTCTGGAAGAGCCGCCCCCCTGCTTCATTTCGCTGATAAGCCCCTGAAGCACGCCCGCCTGCCGGGAAAGCTCCAAGATGGCCTCTGACGATTGCTGCATATACTCGGCATTTTCGCCGGATATTCTGTCCACCTCGTCCAGGCTGCGGTTGATTTCACCGCTGGCGGCGGACTGTTCTTCCGAGGCGGCGGCAATGGCGCGTACCTGATCCGTGCTTATGTCCACCATAGACACGATTTCGGCCAGGGCCGCGCCAGAACTGTCGGCCAGTTGGTCCGCGCCCTGGATGCGCGACACCGTGCGGTTCACCACATCAATGGTCTGCACGGTTCCTGCCTGAATGCCGTCAATGGCTTCGCCCACTTCCCTTGTTGCTGTCATGGTTTTTTCGGCCAGCTTGCGCACCTCGTCGGCCACCACGGCAAAGCCGCGTCCGGCTTCGCCAGCGCGGGCGGCCTCAATGGCCGCATTGAGGGCCAGCAGGTTGGTCTGGTCCGCTATGTCGGCAATGACGTTCAGCACCTTGCCTATGGCCTCGGCCTTGACGCCAAGCCCGGCCATGCCGTCCTTCATTTCTCCGGCCTGCTGCTGTACCTCGCGGATGCTGTCGAGCAGCTTTGTAACGGATGAAGAGCCTTCCTGGGCTTTTACCCTGGTATGATCAGCCGTGTCGGCGGCGTGGGACGAGCTTTGCGCCACCTCAAGCATGGAGGCGTTCATCTGCTCCATGGCTGAAGCCGTTTCGCGCACACGGTCGGCCTGACGCGTGGAACCGCTGCTGGCCTTGTGGATGAGGTCTGATAGGTTGTCTGAGGCAAGGTTGAGGGCGCTTACAACGGCCTCAAGCTGGCTTGCGGCATAGAGCATGCCCTCGGCCTTGGCTTTTTCAGCCTCTTCCCTGGCTTCGTGGGCCTGCCGCATGAATGCCTGGGCCTCGTCCCGCTCCTTCTGGGCTTCGGCAGTGGCCCGGCGTGTTTCAGCCCTGAAGGCGGCCAGGTTGTCCGCCGTGGCGTTCAGTGCCTGCACCAGGGGCAAGATGGAAGACTTATTGCTGGCGTTCAGCCTGTGGTTAAGATCATCGCCCCCCAGCTGGCGCGCAAAGGCGACACACTGGCGCATGACGTCAAGGTCACGGCTGGTGAACAGAAATCCCACGCCGTAAACAGCCAGCATGGAAACCCCCAGCACTATCCACATATTGGTGCGGCTCTGCTCCATCTGCTCCTGCATTTGCTGCATGGCCGCGTCAAAGCGGGCGTTCATGGCCTTGTCAAACAGGCCCCCCTGCTCCCGGTAGGCCACGGCATAGGGTGTGGCCACCTTGGCGTAGTCCTTGTAGCTTTTGTAGCGCTCCTCAGCGGGAACCTCCTTGAGCGGCAAAAGCACGTCCCTGCCGTTGGCGATAAAGCTGATGGCGGCTTTTTGGGCGTCGGCTATGATCCTTTTTTCCTGACTGCTGAAAGGCATTGCATCAAGCTGCTGAAAGCGCTCCTCATTGCGTTTGGCAATTTCGGCCTGCTGCTTGATATCTTTTTCCAGGTCGCCCCCAAGCATTGCGTCACGGGTGAGGCGGCTTACGTAGTTGATGTCCTTGGCTATTTCAAGGCTGGTCATCTTGCCCACCACGTCCACGTCGCGCATTTGCGAAAAGGACTGGTTGAGGGTCGAAACCGAGTCGAGAGAAAAGGCAAACATGGCGACAAGCGCCACGGCCCCTATGGTTATTGTCAAAAGAAACTTTCCGCGCAAAGAAAATGAATTCATGGCGATGCTGCTTGTGCTAAGAGTTGAAAAAAATCGGCTCTTTTCAGACAAAAATATATACAGACTGCAGAGGTTGCAGGTTGCGAGGGAAGAAAAACGACGACGGCAAATATCGTCTATTTCCTTGAATTAGTAGAAAGTGTAAAACAACATATCGGTAAAATTTATGCAAGCTATAGAGCCCATTTATATCACACGCAGCCATAGTAGGTATTATAGCCTGTATATGGTATCCGTAGCAGCATGGCTTGCTGTAGGCCTGCGTCTCTTTCTGGCGGGTATGTCTGCGGCCAGGGATGCTGCCGCTGCCCGAAGGGCGCAGGTGGAATTTGTGGTGGGTCGGGCAGGGGATGCCCATACTAAAGCAGATTAACGTTGAAATGCTTCACATTGCAAAGTTTTCATTCAGCCGAGCTTTACCCGCAGCTTCCTTAACCGCAACGGCTAACGGTCGGCTGAATCCACGCTACGTTGTGGCGCGCGGCACGCTTGTGCAGCGGTAGAGCATATATATTTTTTCAAAGTTAACATGCTCTGATGAAGTCCCGCGTGCGCCTTTGCGGCACACGCGGGACTCTTTGCCCGTATTGGGGGGAGGTGGGCTTAACTACAGACTATACTTGCTGTTTTCTGCGCGCATCTTGCTCACCGCAGACACCAGCGCATCTACATTGAGTACCATTTCCATCATGCTTATCTGCTCTTCCCATTTGGCGGGATCGGCAGCTGCCTTCATTTCCGGCTCAAGCACATGATATACGCAGAGTCCCAACGGGACTCCGGCCAGGGATCCGGCGTAGGTGGGGTCGCCCAAGGTAACGGTTTCGGCATAGATTTCCGCTCCTTCAGGGTCGGAAGAACCGAGAACCACCACGACATTCTCACCACCAAACTTCTCAGCCGCGTCCTTGACGCGCTGCTGATTTTCCAGATCCATGGCTCCTGCGGCCGTTCAAACGAAGCATTCGGTGGCGGAGAACAGGATCTCCGCTCCCGAATCGGCGAAGACATCCGCCATGGCGGGGCCGGGTACGCCGTCCCTTTCGCCAAGCAGCAGAAGCTTCTTGCCTTCGAGCTTAGCCATTGCTTACTCCTTACGATTATGGCTTTTGGTCTGCACGGGCCGATGCGGCGGCCCGCCGTCCACGTTATTGCCGCGCTGGCCTGGGCCAGTGCGCAAAAACACCAGATGGTATCATCACGGGGTGCGTTTTCCACATGCATCGATGCACCAGGTGAACAGGCCTTTTATGCGGAACGTTCGCTCATACTGCGCCCGCAGAAATAAAAGGCGAAGTTCAATACAATGATACCTGAAAAATGCGCCCATACCGACAGTGTCTAGAGCAGTTTTTCCGTCTCTGCCCTGATGGACTCAATGGAAACGGCGTCGCCCGTCAGGCGCGCGAGGCATTCGCCACCCTTGTAAAAAAGGATGGTGGGCACGGCCATGACGCGCAGGCTGATGACCATGCGGCGGTTTTCCGCCACGTTCAGTTTGCAGAATTTTGCCTTGCCCTCATACTCGGCGGCCAGCTTTTCCACATCGGGCATAAGGGCCAGGCAGGGGCCGCACTGCGGGCCCCAAAGGTCCACCACGCAGGGCACGGCGCATTGCAGAACCTCGGCTTCAAAATTTTCTTTATCGACGATAATCATAACTACCTCGCTTGTTTGCGTAAGAATATATTATACCGATAAAGGCGGGCCGGGGCCTGTGCCGGACACTCTGGCACGGTCGGCCCGCCTGTCGGAGGATTTTATATGTAGCCGGATGCCTTCAGGACCTCATGGGCCTTCTCAAGATTGGCCGCAGCCAGCTTGACCACAGGCCCGGTGCAGCCCATGGCCGCTTCGGCGTATATTTTTTCCTTCCACAGGCAGCGTACCGCCTGCTCAAGGTCCAGCACGTCAATGCCGTGAATCTCCTCGTTTGTGGGCTCGGCAGGCGGGGCCTGCGCTTCGACGGCGGGGGCAGTCCCTGCCGCCTTTTCAAAGGCGGCCAGCTCTTCATCAAGCCCGGCGGCTTTGGCCCGGCGCAGTTCTTCGGCCACCACGGCGGGCAGATTGGCGCGCACGGCGGAGGCCGTATAGGCCAGAGCATTGGCAATGACGGGAGCGCCCGAAGCGCGGGAGATGATGCTCACCACCCGGTTCCAGCCTTCGCCCACCGAGGGGCCATAGCCCCAGCCCGTGGTTTCATAGGCTCCGCCGGAGGTAAACGCGCTGAAGAGCTTCATGAGTATATTGCCCGTGAGCGTATCCGTGACGCACACGTCCACAGCGCCAGTCAGAAGGTCGTTGCCCCGCAGCAGCGAGCCGCCGTCGCTCCTGGCGCTCTGGCCGAGGCGCAGGTTGTAGCCGCGTTCCGCCATGCGGTTCAGCGCCCGCAGCACCTGCGGGGCCGCGTCCACGTTGAGAACGCCCGCAGCAGGCGACGCCAGCCCCATTGCCCTGGCCACAGCCAGGCCCAGCACGGCGTTGCGCAGCAGGGCCTGCTGCCTCTGGGGCGCGCTCATGCCCGTGGTGCAGGCCACAAACATGGCCTTGCCGAGAGCAGGAGTCAGAATGCGGCCCACCGTGGTCACACCCAGCGGGAAAGGATAGTGCAGGGCCACTGCGCCCTGGATATGGCCGTCTTCCAGGGCTTTTTCCATCCCTGCGGCCATCTCGCCGCCTTCGCAGCCCGTTTCGATCCAGTCCATGCCCGCAGGCACAAGTCCCGCAGGCCGTGGGCCCACGCCGACCACGGTCAGCGAGGCGTCCTCCTTCATGGCTGCTGCCGCCGCTGTGAGGAATTCCGTGTCCGAATGCTCGCCGCCAGCGGCCATGAGGCCAATGCGGCACGGCGCGCGTCCGCTGCGCGCCCGCGTGACCAGGTCCTCAATAGCCTTGCCAAGGATGGTGCGCTTGTCAGTTTGACTAGCCATAAGCCTGCCTCCTACTGACCCTTTTGCAGGTTGGCCGCCACGTCGCTCAGGGCTGCCAGCAGCAATTCGGTCACATCCTGCTGGCTGACGCTCTGCGCCTTTGCCGCGCTCGCGCCGGGGGCTTCCATAATAAAGGAAGCGCCGTCGGCCAGGTTGGTCAGGCGGCCCAGAAAAAGGCTGCCCTTGCCTATGATCATGGCGCGCTTGATGCGGCCTTGACTGATGTCTTCAATGGCGTGGCCCACATAGGGCACGCCGGAGGGGATATGCCCCTGGATGGGGGCAAAGCCGGGCATGCCGTGTTCCGCTACAAACTGGGGGATGTCGCCGCGCTCTATCTGGCCCTTCATGACCGCAAGGGCCGCGATCATCTTGTAGTTGGCCTCGGGCACGTTGCCCGCGCCTGCGGGCAGGGTGACCTCGGCGTTGTGCAGTTCAGGCGCGTACTTGTCCACATCCGTGAGCTTCAGGCCCACGCGGGCCAGGGGTTCAAAGGTCAGGGCCGAGGTGATGGCCTGGGGCGAAGCCCCCGCGCCCACCGTATGCTTGCCGATGCTGTCCAGACGCATGACCGGTGTCTGGCCGTCGTCGGGGGTCAGCAGCAGGGCAAAACTGCCGAGGCAGTTTTCAAGCGGCACAAAACCCTTCTTGATATGGTCGCGGGCGTTCATGTAGAGCTTGGGCACAGAGCCGCCGCTGACCACGACCACATTGGGCCGCACGCCGCTGGCCACCATGCCTGCCGCAGTGATGAGGGCGGCCACGGGCCCGGCGCAGAAGCCGCGCACGTCAAAGCCGCTGGCATTGACGCATTCGGCTATTTCGGCCAGGGCCTTGGCCATGTTGCCGCCGCCGCGCTGCATGGCGTCGCCCACGGCTTCTTCGGAGCATTCCACCACAAAGTCCACATCAGTCGGAGACATGCCCGCATTCTTGATGAGGTGCAGCAGAGCCAGCACGCCGCTGGCCTTGCTGGCCAGATTTTCCAGCATGACCCCGGCTTCTAGGTTTTCATCCGTATCGTGGGCCCGGCGGCAGCAGGCCACAAGGGTGTTTTCAAAGTAGAGCGGCAAAGCGTGCTGCTTTTCAATGGCTTCCTGCAGTTCGGCTGCGGGTCTGCCTTTTTCCAGGCGGGCCAGCTGCTTTTCGCCCATGACAGGGTTATGGGCCAGCTTTTCGGCCACTGCCGAGGCAAAGCCCTGCTCCAGCCAGATGAGGTCAAAGACGTCGCAGATATCCATAAGCCCGATGAATTCGTCTTCAGGCATGATTTCGCCAAATTTTCCGTAGCGTTGCGTCGCGCTCAGATTGTCGATCCAGGGGGTAGGGGCCTGTTCCAGTTCGTCGAGGCTCATGCCGCCCACATAGGTCTTGTTGGGGGCGTAGGCAGCTGCCTGTTCCCAGGTCTGCGCGTGCCTGGGCAGTTCGCGCAGAAATTCCGAATCGGGCTTGGAGCGGCGTTCCTGAGCGGGGGTGCCGCCATAGTGCAGGGCCAGTTCCGGCGCGAAGTTCAGGCAGTATGCGGCTGCCTTGATGCCAACAGTGCTCATGGTGCTATCCTCCTGCGGGCTTAGAGCAGTTTACGAATGAAATGAGTTAATTGCTCTGCAAGGATTTTTTGAAAATCCTTGCCGCGAAATGCGAGTGGGCGGGCTTTTGCTGCCGTACGCGAATATTTCAACTGTTAAGGAAGCACTGATTAAAGAGCTTCCTGGAAACGCGTAGTTATTTCGTTTGGCAAGGCGCGATCTTTTTTTGAAGCAGGAGTGGACTCTTCCGTCCTCGACTGTTTCAAAAAAAGTGAAGCAACGCCGCCAAACGGAATAAATCAGCGTTTCCTTAAATGCTCTAGTGTTGAAGGTAGGCGTACGCCGCCATGGCGGCCCGCGCCCCGTCGCCCGCCGCCGTCACCACCTGCCGCAGCGAGGTGTCGCGCACGTCGCCCGCGGCAAAGATGCCGGGCGCCGAGGTTTGCAGCTTGTCGTCGGTAATGATCCAGCCAGCAGCGTCGGTTTGCAGCAGGCCGTGCAGATATTCGTCATTGGGCAGGGTGCCGATGAAGATGAACACGCCGCTCAACGGAATTTCGCGTTTTTCTTCGGTCTTCACGTTGCGCACCACGATTTTTTCCACCATGTCGCTGCCTTCGATGGATTCCAGCACGCTGTCCATGACGGGTACGATCTTGGGATTGGCCAGGGCGTGCTCAACCACGAGTCTGTCGGCGCGGAATTCGTCGCGCCGGTGGACAAGGTACACCTTTGAGGCAAAGCCCGTGAGGTAGCAGGCTTCTTCTACGGCGGTATTGCCGCCGCCGATGACGGCCACCTCAAGGTCTTCAAAAAAGGCGGCGTCGCACACGGCGCAGTAGGAAACGCCCATGCCCGTAAATTTTTTTTCGCCGGGGCAACCCTGCTTGCGAAAATGGGCCCCGGTGGCCACGATGACCGCCCCGGCGGCAATTTCGCTGCCGTCCTTGAGGGTTATGATCTTCTGGTCGCCGCGCACTTCGAGCTTCTGCACGGAGACCGAACGGAACTCGGCCTTGAAAAATTCCGCATGGGCGCGAAAGGCGTCGGCCAGACCCGTGCCCGTGCCGTCGATGATGCCGGGGTAGTTCTCCACCCTGCTGGTGGTCAGTATCTGCCCGCCGGGGCGGCCCTTTTCGAGCACAAGAGTGTCAAGACCGGCGCGCTTGCCGTAGATGGCGGCGGAAAGGCCCGCCGGGCCCGCGCCAATGATGACCAGTTCACGCTTTTCCATAAAAACTCCTTGTGGGGGCGGGCCGTCTGCGGCTGAGCCGTGCGTTGCGCCACCCGGCAAAATCTGCTGCGGTTTTATCCGTTTTCAGCTCCGGCAGGCCGTGGCAAGGGCATACCCACGACCCGCCGAAGCGTTACCGGGGGGGATTTAAAATACTGTCTGTCCGTCCACCTTGGTGGTCAGAGCCGTGCACGCCTTGAGCACCAGTTCGCGGCGAAGGTGCTTTTCTTCCGCAGGGGACAGTTCCGGGTTGCCCAGGGGGTAGGGTATGGAGACCGTGGGCACGATGCGGTTGGCCCCGATGCTCAGAGAAATGGGAACAATGGTACACATGTGGACTACGGGCACATCAGCGGCCTCTTCAATGGCCTTGGCGAGCGTTGCGCCGCAACGCGTGCAGGTGCCTCACGTGGAGGTGAGGATTACGCCGTCCACATGCGCGGCCTTGAGCTGCGAGCCGATTTCAGCGCCGAACTTGCGGGAGTTGGCCACGGAAGTGCCGTTGCCCACGGTGGTGTAGAACACATTGTAGAGCTTGCCGATCTTGCCTTCCTTTTCCAGATCGCGCAGTACGTCAATGGGCAGCACGCGGTCGGGGTCCTGGTTGGCGTAGGTCTGGTCGTAGCCGCCGTGGGCGGTCAGGTACTTGCCCTTCTCAAGATCATTGACGCCTTCAATGCTGTACGCGCCGAAGTTCTGCGCCGAGGAAGCGGCGATATGGTCGGGGTTGCCTTCGGGCACGATGCCGCCAGAGGTGACCACGGCGATGGTGGCCTTGCTGAGGTCGGCGATGGCCGGGCGCGGCTCCACGCGGTCAAAGATGGGCATGGCGTATTCCGTCTTGAACGGCTCGCCCTTGATCTTCCTGATCAGCATGCGCACAGCGCGTTCCGCGCCGGGTTCGTCATAGAACATGTTCTTGCGGATGCCCTTGGGGAAGATGCCCTCGGCCTCGGGATCGGCGATTTCTTCGCCGCGCAAAAGCTTGAGCATGGCAGCGGCCATGGCCGGGACGGCCTTGCCCATGCCACGGGCGCTGTCGGAAGTTTCAATGATGGTCACTTGCTTGCGGAACAGATCAACGCCAGGGCTTTCACGGTACATGCCGCTGACCACTGGCAGGCCGAGCTGCTTGTTGACGGCAGCGCAGACAGCGCCGCAGGCAGTGCCGTAACGACCGGCGTTAAAGGCCGGCCCGGCGATGACGCCGTCAGCGCCAAGGCGCTTCACGGTTTCCACCATCTGGGCGGCCACCGCATCAAGGTGGTTGGCGCAATAATTGTCGCCGCAGATGAACGTGGCCACTATTTCGGCCTCGCCGCCAAAGGCGGCCTTGAAAGCCGCCCCCGGGCCCACGATGCCTTCACGCACTTCGGGGGCCAGGTCGGCCTTGTCTTCACCGCCGATCCCGGCAAAAAACTGATTGATATAATGTATAAGCTTGTATGCCATGATGATCTCCTGCTCCTTGAGCTGGCTGCGCTGCCCTTACAGGGTGCGGCCGCCGATGCGGTTGAAGCCCAGTTCGTTGGTCGCGCCAAGGATGGCCTGCAATTCCACTTCAAGACTGCCGTCTTCGCGCACAGAGCCGAAGAAGCCGCCAGCAATGGTTTCAGCGGGATTCAGGTCGCCAATAACCTTGGCCATGGGCGGCAGCCCGATGAGCTCATTGGCGTTGCCTGCGGTGACGCAGGCGTCGCCCTCGGGGCACGAGTCGGCCAGGGACTGGCTTGAGCCGTCGCGCCCGGCGAATTCGTCCGTGATGAGGACGGTTCTGATGCCCGCCTGCTCGGACTTGCGGCAGTTCATGATGAGATCGGCGTCAGGGTTGCCGAAGCCTTCCTCACTGATGACAACGGCCTCGACGCCGAGCATGCGGGCCAGCTTGACCGCGTAGGAAGAGCTGCGCTTCTTGTCCGCCAGGGTGACATTTTCATTGGTGATGATGACGCCCACGAAGTTGAGGTCCTTTCCGTGGTGTTCATAGAGGCTTCTGATCACGGGGTTGTTCAGGTGGACGTAGGTGCTGTTCTTGTCGCAGGCGGAAACGCAGTTGCCGGAGATGATCGCGCCGTCCATAATTTCCGTGGGGCTGATCATGGTGGGCAGGATGCGCTTGGCGTCCACGCCGTAAACCCAGGTGTCGTGCAGCAGGCCCTGGGATTGCAGCATGTAGATGTAGGCCACCTTGGGCAGGCCGGGGTGGGCGTGCATGGCCTCGCTGAGCGCGGGAAAATCAAAGGTCTCAACCTTGTCGGCCTTGACGCCCTTGCAGGCGGCGGCAAGGTAGTGGGCGGCGCGCAGCCCGGCACGGCGAAAGCACGCCTCGCACTGGTGGGGTTCCATATCCGCCACGGGCGATAGCGAGATGGTCAGGTTGCTGGTCTTTGAAAACGGCGTGTAGTCCGCGCCGGGGCCGGTCATGTCCACTATGCCTTCCTGCGGGGCCACCACGCGCCCCGTGGTCAGCACGGCCATGCCGCTCAAAACCAGAGTCTTGCCTTCACCGGCGTTTTCCACGTCGCCTATCCAGCCGGGGAAGACCTCGCCCGGCCCTTCCAGCTTGCAGCGGGGCTCAATGGCGTCCTTCACGGGCATGATGCGCGTGCTTTCACTGGGATGGGCAGCGTCGATCTCGACCCCGCCGAGGCGTTCGTCCTGCATGAGCAGGGCGGTCAGTTCTTCCTTGTTGACAGTGAGCACACCGTCGCTGACGCCTGTGTGCGCACCAAAGATCAGCTTGCTGATTGTGATGCGGTGCAGTTCCAACTTCACGTTACATCTCCTTGTGGGGTGAAAGCACGCCCGGCGCGGGGGCCGGATGCCTTCCATTGAGGTTCAAAAGGCTTTTGATGCTACAGCCCAGGCTCTCAATAGTCGCGCGCAGAAGCTCCACGTCCACAAAGGCGCAGTCCCGCAACACGTCGCCGTCCATGCGTATGGGCGCAAGGGCGGCAGCGGCGTCATAACGGGCCTGGGCCTGCTCAATGAGTTCAAGAGATGTGAGGTCCACCGGAGCGGAGGCCTCGGAAGACGGTTGGGCACAAGATGACAGGATCAAGGAACGGTACGGCATCTGCCGGGGCAGAAAATTGCCGTACAGGGGATGATTGGCAAGACGCCAACCCAGATGGATCTGATCGCGCGCCGCGCGAATGACAGACGCGGATCAGCCCGAGATGAGCGTGACGCTCAGTCCCTTGAGGGCCATCTCCTGAAAGCGGGGATTGTTGGTAATAAGGACGTGAAGCATAAGCGTACCTGCGGTTTAATGGTACGCCCTGTCTCCACAAGTGGATTCAGCAGCACTAAGATGCGCGATTCTTTTACCTGAGAGTTTCAGCTTTTCGGCTTTGCCCCTTCGGTGCCCCTGCTCTGGCGTTCAGTGCAAAGGACTCTCTCGCACACTTACCACGATTCAAAAATGTACTATTGAGAAAAAAGTGTCAAGCTCGTGCGAATAGAAATAATTATTCACAAGCTCGGCAGCAGAAATTGTTCGTCTAACCAATTTATTTATCAGACAATAAAAATTTTCATTATCGGCGACATGTTGTTGCCCGTTTTTTAGCGGTCAAGCTTTTTGCCTGACGTACCGCGCTTCATTGCCCGGAACTGGCGCCTGTGATGCCGCCTGTGATGCTCTATGGCGGCATTTCGCAGGGTGCTGCACCCAAAGGCCGCAGGGCTGATGTGGGGTCGCCTCCGTCAATTGCAGCGTGATGCCGCTCTGGCGGCTACCGCGCAAAGCATTCAGGTTGCCAAAAAGCGACCGTGCAGCCCTTGGCGCAGCACTGCGCCGTCAGGCAGATGCGTCACTGGCGCACTCGGGCCGCGCCGTTGAGTGGAGCATCGGGAGTGCAGACGCGCAGGCAACAGGTCAAGCCGGACAGTACCAGCCGGACAGGACAAGCCGGACAACACCAGTTGGACAGGACCGCTGCTCAATCGCGTCCGCGTGGGAGATTCGGCAGGCCCATTAACGCGCCAATGGGAGCGGGAGTGGGCGGATCAGCCAAAGTAAAGCCCGCGCGGGCCAATCCCGGCGGGCTGCTTCTCCTGACAGCGCTTGATGCGCGGTCAGGGGCCAACGAAGACCCAGTATATAGATATGAAAAAAAGGCTTGTCAATATTCATTATCAATATTAGCACGCTTCAAACTCTATTCCTCGAAAAAATAGTGTGTAAAAAATATATGTTATTGAATTGGCCGGAATAGGCCGTCATATGCCGCTTGCGGCTTGGCGAGAGCCAATGTCACGCCCGCGCGGGTATCCGCGTGCCGCTGCCCACGCATGAAGCCGGTAATGATAGACAGTGGCAGCCGCTGGGATCCCTGCGCCCTTCAGTCTGTGCCCTGCATTACCGTCTACAGCCAAGCCCGCGCGACCAGCGCCCGACTTCAGGCAAGCGTCTGCCCATGCGCCCGCATGCGCCCGCCATGCGACCGCGATGTGTCTGGCATGCGCCTGTCCATTTGGCCGCTGCTCACTCGTCAAGGCAATCAGCGGGACCACCTGCCGGGCAACCCCGTTGTGCGGGTGCCGTATGTTTTTGTGTTCAGAGTATGGGGGCTGCCGCTCCTGATGTCGCCTCAGATGTCGTTCCAGATGCCGCAGAGCAGCTTACAGGGGCATGGCTGACGCCATTGCCGTCAGCGTCTGGGCCAGTGGGCTTTTGTCCGGAGGTACAACAAGGCCGAGCCGCAGATGGAAGGCATGATCTTCTTCCAGTTGCGCGAAGGTGACGCCGTCTCTGCGTATGGCCGCAAAGGAGGCTGGCAGAAGCCCCATGCCTTCGCCAGCAGCGATACGGGCCAGCAGCACGTCGTGTTCCGCAGGTTCCTCAAGATACTGCGGCGTGAAGCCTATGCGCGCAAAACGGGTTTTTGCGTAATCGAAAAATCCGGGATTGCTCTCGCGCTTGAACCAGAAGAGCGGCCTTTGGCTGAACCGTTGCAGCGACGCCGCTTCTGGCGCTGTGCTCCTCGGCGTGAACCATGATGCGGGCAGCGCGGCCAGCATGGGTTCAGCATACGGCAGTTCCTGCAGCAGCAGGCCGGGCGCGTCCAGCGGCAGGGCGACAAAGGCGGCGTCGAGCCTGCCTTTGCGCACGTCGCGCACGAGCCTTGTGGAGGCTTCCCTTTGAATATGCAGGCCGCCAGCAAAGAACTCCGTCAACCGCCGCTCCAGGCCAGTGAAGACTCCCTGTTCAAAGGCGGTGGTAAAACCTATGCGCGTGTGCTGCGCATGAGGGTGAATGTCTTGCCGCAGGCGTCTGTAGGTTGCGTCCTTCATCTGCAAAAGCGGCCTGACTATGGCCAGCACTCGCGCGCCTTCGTTTGTCAGGGTGAGGCCCTTGCTGTGGCGGACAAAAAGCGCCACGCCCATCCGTTCCTCCAGTTGCTTGATCTGCCGACTCAGGGGCGGCTGCGCCATGAACAGACGCTCCGCCGCGCGGCGGAGGCTGTTTTCCTCCGCCACCACAGAAAAGTAGTAAAAATGGCGTACGTCGATGGCGTCGATGGCTGCTTCTGAGACGGTTTTTGTCATACCTAAAAGGTATCACAAAAGAAGTATGATGCAAAGCGCCCAGGGATGTCTACGTTTCAGGGGCGGCTCGCGCTGAAACTGCTCCGGCGGCTGCAGGAATATGTGTCGCCAGGGCCTGCGGTCGCCATGAAAGGCCAGTCGCGGTGTCGCCGCGCTGCCATGCGCCGCAGCTGGCGTGTGACAAATTTGCGAATATGCATTTTCAAATTAATCTGCTCAGAAGAGATCGGGCATGGCGGCGTGCGCAGCACGCAGTGCAGGGTGCATACCCGCCACGTCGTGCCCATCCCAAAAGAACACCAACTGCCAGGGAGGCAAAACACATGACACAGCACAACACAGCAATGCCCATACGTGAGCTTGGAGACGGCTTTTCGGCGTCCGCCATTTCTTTTGGCGCCATGGGCATGTCGGAATTTTATGGAAAAACGCCCGATGACGACGCCAGCCTGGAGGTGCTTGACCGCGCGCTGGAGCTTGGCGTGACCATGCTTGATACTGCTGACATGTATGGCCGGGGCCACAATGAGCGGCTCATGGCCAAATTCGTTGCCCGCCACCCTCAGGAGCATGCCAGCGGGCGCATCCGCATTGCCACAAAGTTCGGCATTGACCGTGATCCTGCCGATTCCTACAAGCGCAGCATCAACAACTCGCCGGATTATATCCGCAAGGCCTGCGAAGCGTCGCTGCGGCGTCTCGGCGTTGAACGCATAGACCTGTATTACGCGCACAGGGTCAATACGGATGTTGATATAGCAGACACCATGGGCGTGCTCGCCGACCTGAAGCAGCAGGGCAAGATCGCGCATATAGGCTTGTGCGAGGTTTCAGCGGCAACCCTGGCCAGGGCGCACGCAGCGCACCCCGTTGCAGCGCTGCAAAGCGAATATTCCCTGTGGACGCGCGAAATGGAGCATGACGTTCTGCCCGCATGCCAAAGGCTGGGCATTGGTTTTGTCGCATACAGTCCACTGGGCCGGGGATTTTTGACAGGAAAATACTCTTCGCCGGACAAGCTTGAGGCAGGAGACTTTCGACGCTCAAATCCGCGCTTTCAGGCAGACAACCTCCGCAACAACCTGAAACTGCTGCCCGCCCTGCAGGCCATGGCCGAAAGGCATGGCTGCACACCGGCACAGATTGCGCTGGCCTGGCTTCTCAGCCGTTACGAGCGGCTTGTGGTTATCCCCGGCACACGCAGCGTCGCCCGATTGGAAGAGAACTGCCGTGCCACGCAAATTGCGCTGCCGCATGAAGACATTGCGAGTCTTGACGCCGTGTTTACGGAGCAGGCGGTTCACGGTCAGCGGTATCCAGAGGAGGGAATGAAAGGGGCCAATGCCTGATTATTCGCTGGCGCGATCTGCGCCAGAACACTTTCGGCATAGAGGCCGGGGCCTGCGCAAAAAAGGCAGGCCCCGGTTTGTATGACAACTGCCATGGATGGCAGGGAGCAAGGAGGCAGTTACTGCATATTCATTGTGCAACGCTCAGGTGGCCACCAAACAGGCGTTCGGCTGTGAGAGCGTTTGCACTGCGTGTTTGCGCGGGTTTTGCCTTTTGGTCTGGGGGATTCTTGAGAGCGCATATGCCCAAAAACTGAAGTCACGGGAGTGAATCCCGTATTAAGGTGCTGGATTGGGACAGCGGGGGCAATGATGCGGCATTTTGCGTGCCGAGTCGGCAGAAGTCGCGTGCCAACATTGTTGACCAACCTCCTGGCCGTGAAGCTGGAAGTTTTCTGCCAAGAGTCGTGCGAGAGAAAAAAGCCCTTACGATTTTTGTCGTAAGGGCTGGCTTTCTTTATGGTGCGCCCGGCGCGATTCGAACGCACGGCCTTTGGCTCCGGAGGCCAACAATCCACATTTACATCTATTTTCATCAATTTTCTTTTTTTTATAATTTAAAATAGTTGTAGAAATCTATGCTTGCATTTAGTTTTATCTTTTGCCATGAAAGATCAAGGAAAAGGTTGGAAATCGGGTTGGAATTTTGTTGGAGGCTTCATGGCTAGTCAGACTCGTGTGAAGACAAGCTACCCAGGAGTGTTCTACCGGCTTGCTGAGCGCAAAGGTAAACCGGGTGAAGAGCGGGTTTATTATATTGTATTTAAACAAGATTCTAAGGTCGTTGAAGAAAAAGTTGGTAGGCAGTATGCGGACGATATGACCCCTGCTAAGGCGTCTGGAATACGAGCTGAGCGGATTGAAGGGAAGCGCGCTTCTCGTAAGGAAATCCGCGCGGCAGCTCTTGCGGCAAAGGCAGCCGAGGCTGCCAAGCCGACAATTGCAAGGCTTTGGAGTCAGTATCAACTTGCTTTTGATGATGGTAAAGTAAGAAAATCTGATGTGAGTAGGTATAATATCTATATACGTGAAATTTTTAAAAATAAAACACCTGATGAAATAACAACATTAGAAATCGATAAGCTCCGTCATATGTTGCTCAAAGCAGGTAAAAGTCCGCAAACAACAAAACACATACTCGCATTGCTTCGTCGGATAATCAAATTTGGCGTCAGAAAAGGGTTATGTGCATCACCAGATCCATCAGTGCTCTATTTTGAGATGCCAAAGGTAGATAATCAGAAAACGGAAAGTTTAACCAGCGAGCAGTTGAATAAATACCTAGAAGCAATTGGTGCAGAAGCCGATCAAGACGCAGCCGCCTTTTTAAGGCTCGCGCTAGTTACGGGCATGCGTAAGGGTGCTTTGATGGCGTTGCAGTGGAGTGATATAGATTTTGAAAATGGTTTTATTTTGCTGCGTGGTGAAGCCGCTAAGAAAGGTAAAACAGAACGTATACCACTCTCACATGCCGCCAGAATTGTGCTTCAAAGCGTTAGAAGAGTCGATAGCTTGTATGTGTTTCCGGGAAGAAACGGTGAGCAGCGGAAGGAATACCGTAAAATAGCAGAGAGGGTGAAAAGGCGCGCAGGCCTGCCTGACGATTTCCGCCCCTTGCATGGATTGCGGCATGCATATGCGTCCTTTCTAGCGTCTAGTGGGAAAGTTGATCTATACACGCTGCAAAAGTTACTGACTCATTCAAGCCCGCAAATGACCCAGCGATACGCACATCTAGCCGATGAGGCCATGCAACGGGCAGCCAGTGTCGCAGATGAAATTTTTGACATGGATAGGGAGAAAAAGTGATATGTCAAACCCAGCTCTTGATCAGACTACATTAGAAGAGTCATTTTTTTTCTGTGAG
>NZ_MJUZ01000035.1 GCF_002237645.1 Desulfovibrio sp. MES5 | reverse complement strand
CCTGGATGACTGGATAGCCCACTACAACACAGAGAGAACCCATCAAGGCAAAATGTGCTGCGGCAGAACGCCCATGCAAACACTCATTGAGGGAAAAAATCTCTGGCAAGAGAAGGTCGGACAGCTTAATTAATCGGACAGGCAACGCCGTCAAAACGGAGTGACTGTCAGATCAAGTCTAAACTAGTACATTTCAGCCAAGGCAGAGGGCTTCCAGCACTTTTTTTGCTTTGCCGGGCTTATTCCGCACTGCTTTCTTTACGCTTCTTCCAACTCTGTACCTCGATGATATTTCCTTCTGGATCTTTTGCATATGCAAAAGTCCCGGTGCCCAATGTGTCGTATTCTCTGCTGACTATTTCCCCCACAAGCTCGCCGCCCTCGCTAAGCAGTAAATTAATCGTATCAGCGACATTTTCTACTTCAAAAGCAATATGCGAAAAACCGTGGAGGTTCAGCTTTGGCTCTCCTGAAATTGAAGTATCATAGCTGAATATTTCGAGAGTCGGACCCTCATCGCCGTATCCTGGCAACCTCAGATGTTCGCCGACGATATGAACATCCGGCATGCCTGTCAGGCGTTCTAACCATGCACCTTTCAAATCCCGTTCAGGTGGAACGGGCTTGCATCCAAATACTTTTTGATAAAATAGCGAAAGAGATCGCCAGTTTTTGGCGATGAGATTTGTATGTGCATAACGCATGATAAGTGCCCTTTCTCCAGGTTGTCAGACAAGCTTTGTGCTATGAACACCAGTAAGATTTTAGGCAATCGAGCAAGACCTGTACAGTGGCCATATCGGACTCATACGAATAACTCCCGTGTTTTGGCCTGATCGTAAGGCTGCTCTTTTTCATTTTGCAGCGCCAGGCGAATCTGCCTTTTGACTTTATTCAGCCTGCGCGACTGTTGGAGGTCGGTGAAATCCTTAAAAAACAAAGCAGAGCCTGCCCTTTGAGATGTGGTCTTTATGCCCTGCGGGCACGGAGCTTTTTCACTTCTGTTGTTTTGTCCGCCTGCGCGGCGGGCGGCAAAGGGGGCCGGTTATGGGGCTGCGCCCCCTTCTCGGCCCCCCTTGCATCCCCCCCGAAGCACCCCGCTGGGGCTTTCCACGTTCCGTCATTTCGCGAGGGCTGCGCGGCCCTTGCTGCGGGAGCTTCCTCGCTTTGCTCGGCGATCTCCTTGCGCGCCGCGCAATGCCAGCGTGCGGTTTCGTCCTGAATGAAAGATTGGAAAGGGCGTCGCACTGGCAGTGAAAAGGTTCAGGAATGGCGGCTGGTTGTTGGGGAAAGGTCCGTTGCGCCGAAGGGCCTGAATTTTGGGGCTGGTCTTTGAGATGCGTGGGCAATGCTCTGCTGTTGGGGTTACGTAGGGGTGCGGGGGGCAATGAAGCAGGTCTGTCCTTTGAACGGCGGGTGTTATGCCCTGCGGGCACGGAGCTTTCTCTTTTCTTTAATTTTGGCCGCCTGCGCGGCGGGCGGCAAAGGGGGCCGGTTATGGGGCTGCGCCCCCTTCTCGGCCCCCCTTGCATCCCCCCCGAAGCACCCCGCTGGGGCTTTCCACGTTCCGTCATTTCGCGAGGGCTGCGCGGCCCTTGCTGCGGGAGCTTCCTCGCTTTGCTCGGCGATCTCCCTGCGCGCCGCGCAATGCCAGCGTGCGGTTTCGTCCTGAATGAAAGATTGGAAAGGGCGTCGCACTGGCGGCATGAAATCTCAGGAATGGCGCATGACTGTGGAGTACAGATCATTGTGGCGAAAGATTTGGGCCATGAGGCTGGCTTTGAAATGGAAAAATTGCGCTCACGGGTGTGGCGGCTTTTTTCATTGAACTTAAACTGCCTGCGCGGCAGGGTGGAGGGACTGCCGCAGTTGGCGCTTAAAGAGTGCAAAGGCGGGCTTATTCTTTGGGAAGTAGCTTCTGTGTCCTGCGGAAACGGCGGCTTTTCGTTTACTACGTTTTGGCCGCCTGCGGGGCCCAACTTACTGAAATAAAAGATAAGGAATAATATATAGATCGTCGTTACAAGCCGCCTTTTGGAACAATCAGACACCATTTGCTGAAATTTCTTATAGCCAATGAGACGTCCTTCAGTTTTCCATCCAGGGCGAATCTGCACGCTGGCATTGCGCGGCGCGGAGGGAGATCGCCGAGCGCAGCGAGGAAGCTCCCGCAGCAAAAGCCGCGCAGCCCTCGTGGAGTGGCGGAAACGGGAAGGCCCTTGAAGGCTAGCCCGTGGGAGTGGGGATACACGACAAGCCCAGCGGGGTCGTCCGGGGGGAGTGCAGAGGGGGCCTCGGAGGGGCGGCAGCCCCTAACAGGCCCCCATCTGCCGCCCGCCGCGCAGGCGGCCCAAGCAACAGAAAAAGAAAGCTCCCGTGCCCGCAGGGCGCAAGAGCTACCTCTCAAAGGACAAACCCTGCTTAACTCTCCCAAGGAATACCGGCAGCGCAAGCCCACCTACCCATCTGCCGCCCGCCGCGCAGGCGGCCCAAGCAACAGAAAAAGAAGGCTCCCGTGCCCGCAGGGCGCAAGAGCTACCTGTCAAAGGACAAACCCTGCTTAACTCTCCCAAGGAATACCGGCAGCGCAAGCCCACCTACCCATCTGCCGCCCGCCGCGCAGGCGGCCCAAGCAACAGAAAAAGAAGGCTCCCGTGCCCGCAGGGCGCAAGAGCTACCTGTCAAAGGACAAACCCTGCTTAACTCTCCCAAGGAATACCGGCAGCGCAAGCCCACCTACCCATCTGCCGCCCGCCGCGCAGGCGGCCCAAGCAACAGAAAAAGAAGGCTCCCGTGCCCGCAGGGCGCAAGAGCTACCTGTCAAAGGACAGGCCTGGGTTTCTTCTCCCTGAAGTCGTAGCTACGCAACCTGCCGGCCACAAAAGAAAAATCTAAAAGAAGAAAATCTAAAAGAAGAAAAAATGAAAGGCCGCCCACCCGTAACCGGGCAAACAGCCTTTCAAAAAAACAGACGTATTTTTCAGCCTTTGAAGCGCTACGCAGGGATGTAGTCTCTCGTAGCCTTAACGATGCATCCTCGCGGGCACTTCAATCGTGAGAAAAAACTAGATTTTCCCCGTCACATCCACGCACTGCCAGGGCAGCCCGTATTTGCCCAGATCCTTGAGGAAGGGATCGGGATCAAACTGCTCCATATTCCACACGCCGGGCTTGCGCCACGTACCCTCAGCCACCATCTTGGAGCCGATCATGGCGGGCACGCCCGTGGTGTACGAGATAGCCTGCGAGCCCACTTCGGCATAGCACTCTTCGTGGTCGCAGATGTTGTAGATATATACGGTTTTTTCCTTGCCGCCGCTGATGCCGCGCATGAGGTCGCCGATGCAGGTCTTGCCCTTGGTCAGGGGGCCGAGCGAGGACGGATCAGGCAGCAGCTTGGCCAGGAACTGGATGGGCACAATGTCCTGCCCCTGGAAGTTCACGGGGTCAATGCGGGTCATGCCCACATTACCGAGCACCTTCAGGTGGTTGAGATAGTTCTCCGAGAACGTCATCCAGAAACGGGCGCGGCGCAATCCCTTGAGGTTCTTGACCAGGGATTCCAGCTCCTCGTGGTACATGAGAAAGCACTTTTTGCCGCCGATGCCGTCGGGGAAATCAAAATTCATTGACCAGGACAGCGGATCGGTCTCCACCCATTCGCCCCGCTCCCAGTAGCGGCCGCGCGCGGTCACTTCACGGATATTGATTTCAGGGTTGAAGTTGGTGGCAAAGGGCTGGCCGTGGTCACCGGCATTGCAGTCGATGATGTCGAGCACGTGCACTTCGTCCAATTCGTGCTTCAGGACCCAGGCGGCAAAAACGTTGGTGACGCCGGGGTCAAAGCCGGAGCCGAGCAGGGCGGTGAGCCCGGCTTCGCGGAAGCGCTCCGCATAGGCCCACTGCCATTTGTATTCAAACTTGGCGGTGTCCAGCGGTTCGTAGTTGGCCGTGTCCACATAGTGCACGCCGCATTCAAGGCAGGCGTCCATAATGTGCAGGTCCTGATAGGGCAGGGCCACGTTGCACACAAGGGCGGGCTTGACGCTGCGGATAAGCGCGCAGAGTTCGGGCACGTTGTCCGCGTCCACCTTGGCGGTGGCAATGTCCACGCCGTAACGCGCCTTCACGCTTGCGGCGATGGCGTCGCAGCGGGCTACCGTGCGGCTGGCAAGGGTTATCTTGTCAAAAGTGCCGCCTTCCTTGGCCACCTGGGCGCATTTGTGGACAACCACGCTCCCGACGCCGCCCGCGCCGATGATAAGGATATTCGCCATAGCTCTTCCCTCTCAGCAAGATAGGGGGTCAAAAGAAAATCCGTGCGGCTGCGCCGCCCGGTCACGTCCCATCACACAAAAAGCGCCTGTGACCGCTAGGGCCATTACGGGCGCAAAGTCCGGCTATATGCCTGCAAAGACCGGATCAGTCAACCGGATTCTACGGATCATGCACGGTCTTTATTCGTGGGCAGGCATACTGTCATCTATAGCATTTTCGCATTGAGAATATACATTCTCAATACTTCCAAGACGCCCGCTTCGGCGCGTAACAGCGCAAATAAATAGCGGTGTTGTCTTCGCGGCAGCCGTTCCCGCAGGGCTTACGGATGGCGACAGCGATTGTATGGGGCAAGCCGTGTCGTTACGCGTGCTGTCTTCAAGAGTAGCTTCCTGTGTCACAACGCTTGAAGCATCCGTAAGCCCCGTGGGCAACGGCTGAAGCTGCGTTTGCGCCTCTGCGCCGGGCGTCTGCTCACGCAGCCGCCAGAGCAATTTCAAAGTGAAATCACTCTGAAAATTCAAAGCGCGCCCCGCAAAGAGGACGCCCCGACCCATACCGCATAATGTGCGTAAGGTCGCGCGGGCCTGAAAGCTGGTCGTTGTCATGCCCGCAGGCTCCCGTAAGCCCGCAGCTGGCCGTTGCTACGTCCGCAGGCGTTCGTGTTCGGCGGCTGGCAAAAGGCCAGCTGCGTCGCCGTCCAGCAGCAGCACGTGGGCATAGCGTCCGGTCTTGCGGGCCTCGGCGGCAAGCTCCTGCCCCTTGGCCCGGCAGGCCGGGCAGGCATGGCGCGGTATGAGCAGGCAGAGCGAGCGGGCCACGCGATCCGACGCCGTTTCAATGCGCCCGAGGCCGGAGCAGTCCGTGCAGAGCCGCCATCCTTCTGTCTGGCCCTCGCTGATCATGTCTGTATCATAAAAAATATGCTTTTGCCGAACCCACCAGCGGTCCTGACCCCGGCCTTCCACCCGGCCCTCAAACGGTTCGGCGGGCGGATTGAAATAGCAGTCGCGCACCTGCCCGCACAGGCGGGCAATGTACTGTCCCACCTTTGGGTCCTGGCGCGTGGCTTCCGGCGTCCAGCCCGGCTCGCGGATGTCGCCAGCGTCCAGCCCCGCCAGGGCCATGCAGATGCCCAGATTGACGTAGGGCAGAGCGCCGCGGATGGCATAACCGCCCTCAAGCACCGCCACATGGGGATTGAGCAGTTTTGTGAGGGCCGCGTAGCCCTGCGCCGACAGCTTCATGTTGGCCAGAGGATCGGTGAAGTGGTTGTCCTGCCCGGCGGAATTGATGATGAAGTCCGGCCTGAAGTCATTGAGAATGGGCAGCACCGCGTGTTCCACGGCGTAAAGATAGCCTTCGTCCGAGGTTTCCGGCGGCAGGGGAATGTTGATGGTGCGGCCAAGAGCGCCGGGGCCCCCGCATTCTTTAAGAAAGCCCGTGCCGGGATACAGGGTGCGCCCGTCCTGATGCAGGGAAATGAAGAACGTGTGCGGGTCGTTCCAGAACACGTCCTGAGTGCCGTCGCCGTGGTGCACGTCCGTGTCCACAATGGCGATGCGCAGGGGGCGGCCGTCGGGATGCGGGTAGGCGTCACGGATGTACTCCACCATGACGGCTTCGTTGTTGATATTGCAGAAGCCACGGTTGCCGTGCACCACGCGCATGGCGTGATGCCCCGGCGGGCGCACAAGGGCAAAGGCGCGGTCTTCGTGCCCTTCGAGCACAAGGCGGGCCGCGCGTATGGCTCCGCCTGCCGCCGCCAGGTGCGAATCCGTGCTCACGGCGCGAACCGTGGGCAGGCAGAAGTGGGCACGCTCAAGCTGCGCGCGGCTGGCGAAGGCCGGGCGGTATTCCGTAATGCCGGGAATATCGAACAGTCCTTCTTCCACAAGCTGGTCGCGCGTGTAGAGCAGGCGCTCTTCGCGCTCGGGATGGGTGGCGGAGATGGCCCAGTCAAAAGCGGGAAAAAAGACCACTCCCAGCCGTTGTGCGGCACGGAATGCGGCCTTTGTGTCCACCAGCGGAGAACTGTGGGTTGCCGGGCGTTGCCCGGCCCACGGCTCAGTCATCATTTTCGTCCAGCGCGTCAAAGATATCGGCTCCGTAGCGGGCGTAGGTCACCATGCGGCCCATCTCGGCCAGGCCCAGCGAATAGGCCAGGTTGTTGCCCGCCACGGCCACGAAGAGCAGGCCGTTTTCGTCATACATGGCAAAGAGGCCGCCGTGCCCTTCTTCCTTGCGGAAGGCCACGCAGTACATGAGTTCCGGGTCGCCCAGAATACCGGCGGCCGTGTGGTTGACCGGGGGTTCGGGCAGGGCGAATTCAAAGCCTTCGGCCCCGTCTGCACGGGGAATGAAATGCAGCTTGGCACCTTCGATCTTGAGGTCGTAAAATTCTTGCATGGTATTCTCCCCGTCAGACGGATTGTAAACAGGTCATGTGACAGAATTGTTATGGCCGACGCTCATGGCGCGGGGCAAAATATCCGCGCTGCCGCGCTGCCGCGCTGCCGCGCTGCTTGAGATGCGGCCATGGTGATGACGGCCGTGTTGAGCAATGGCTTCCCGATCTTACACTGGGGGCTGCGTGGGCATCCGCCCGCTGTGAAGACGTCCGCGCGGCTCGCCTGTGTTTGCTGACCGAAGCGGGCGTCTTCAACCCCTGAGAATGCGGATTCTCAGCGGCGCTCCCTGTTAGAGCGCATTACCCTTGAAAAGGGGCCAATGCTCTACTGCTGCACGAGGGTGCAGCTCGCCGCAACGCGGCGTGGACTTTGCCGAAAAAGCGCATTTTTCGGCAGAATGATAATGTTGCAATGTGGAACATTCCAACGGTGCTCTGATCTAATCAAGCCCTCTGCCACGGCTGCGCAGATGCGCCTCAATGGCCGAGCGGCACTGAAGCACCACGTCTTCGGGCGGCTGCGAGGCGTCAATGATGGCAAAGCGGTCAGGCTCTTCTTCCGCCAGGGCGCGGTAGCCCTGGCGCACGCGTTCATGAAAATCCAGGCTTTCACTGTCAAAGCGGCCTTCGGCAATGACTATGCCTGTGGCGCGGTTGCGTTCCCCGGCGCGCACCAGCCCGCAACGCACGGGCAGGTCCAGCAGCAGGGTCAATTCCGGCTGGAGTCCGCCAGTGGCCGCCTGGTTGAGGCCGCGCAGATATTCGATATCCAGCCCGCGCCCGTAGCCCTGGTAGGCCAGTGTGGAATCCGTGAAGCGATCGCAAAGCACCACCTGCCCGGCTTCAAGAGCGGGATTGATGACTTCTGACACGTGCTGGGCGCGGTCAGCCAGAAAAAGAAACAGCTCGGCCCGGCTGCAAAGCCCTGTGGTGCGGACGTCCAGCAGCAAAGACCGCAGACGTCGGCCAAGGGCGCTGCCCCCCGGTTCTCTGGTGGTGACGGGGTCGTATCCGTGGGCTTGCAGGTACTCCACAAGAAATTCAATGGCTGTGGATTTGCCCGCGCCCTCTATACCTTCAAAAGTGATAAACATTCTTCTTTGACCGCCTTTTTGCGGGTTGCGGGGGCGGCTTTTTCCGGTGTTCGCGCTGCCCGGTATACGGGGCGTCCCAGGGTGGCCTGCCAGGGGGTCCAATCCTGCCCCTCTTCGTCCAGTTGGGCGAAAAGACCACGGCACTGGGCCATCTTGGCGTCCAGATTGTCGGCATAGTGCAGGGCCATGGCCTCGGGCGTGTGGGGCGGGCGCACCGCGCCGAACTGGAGTTCGCCGTGGTGGCTCAGAATAAGGTGCTTGAGATGCCGCTGCAAAGGGTCTTCAAGGCCGGACTTGGCCATGAAGGGAGCCAGCATTTCTATGCCAAGCATGAGGTGGCCGAGCAGGCGGCCCTCATCGGTATAATCGTTGGCAAGACCGCCGGAAAATTCGCGTATCTTGCCGATGTCGTGAAAGAGCGCCCCGGCCAGCAGGGTCTGACGGTCCAGTTCCGGATACTGGTCGGCGATGCGGCGGCAAAGGGTGAAGACGCTCAGGGTATGCTCCAGCAGGCCGCCCACATAGGCGTGGTGCACGCCCTTGGCGGCCGGACATATCCGAAAAGCGGCCCGCAGTTCTTCGTTATTGAAGAAGCCCTGAACCAGTTTGCGCCAGGGCGCGTGGGTAAACTCGGTCTTGATGAGCCCGTCCAGTTCCTGAAGCATGTCGTCCAGCGGATAGGGGCTGGCGGGCATAAGGGCGGTGTGGTCCACGGCGGCGCTTTCGGCCTCATCGAGCAGGCGCATGTGCTCCACCGTGAGCTGTACCTGATCGCGGTAAAGCCCGGCGCGCCCTTCAACCCAGACAAGGGAGCCTGAGGGAATCTCGCTGAAATCAGCGCTCAGGGGGCTCCATATCTTGGCTTCCAGACTGCCGCTGGCGTCCGTCAGGGTAAGCCGCCAGTAAGGCCCGTTGCGGGACTGGCCCTGAGCCGCCTGACTGACGGCGAACAGGCCGCGCGCTTCTGACGCGGCGCTAATGTCTTTGACGTAACAACCTTTTTCCATATATCTTTCCAGGAGCGGCCAGCGCTCCGAGCTTTTGGGTCTCCGTAAACGGCGGCGGGCCGCAACGGGTCTATGGGCCGAATTTCCCTTCTTTCCGAGGTATTGTCAATGAACGTTCTCCTGACCAATGACGACGGCATCCGGGCCAGGGGCCTGCGTGCCCTGTACGCGGCTTTGATGGAAGCCGGGCACACGGTTTTCGTAGTGGCCCCCATGCGCCAGCAGTCCGGTGTGGGGCATTCGCTCACGGTCTTCGAGCCTGTGCGGGCCATGATGATTGAAGAGCCGGGCTTTACGGGCACGGGCGTTTTCGGCACGCCCACAGACTGCGTAAAGCTGGCCCTGGGGCGTCTGCTGCCCCAAAGGCCCGACCTTGTCATGTCCGGCATCAATGCCGGGGCCAACGTGGGGCCGGACATCCTGTATTCCGGCACCGTGGGAGCGGCCACTGAAGCCGCTCACGAGGAACTGCCCAGCATGGCCGTCTCGCACGACAGCTTCAGCCACAACACCGGCCCGGACGTGGACCTCATGCCCCAGGCCCGGCACGCGGTGGCTCTGGCCAGCCGCATCAACTGGGCTGAAGTGGGACGCCGCCGGGTCATCAATGTGAACTATCCGGCCTGCCCGCTGGAGGAGGCGCGTGAACTGCGCATCTGCCCCCAGACCAGCGCCGTGTGGAAAAACGTCTATCTTGAGCGTGAAGACCCAAGGGGCGTGCCCTACTGGTGGCTTGAGGGCGAAATTCCCGTGACGAGCATTGAGCCCGATTCGGACAAAGACCTGCTCAACCGGGGGCACATTACCATGACGCCCCTGAATTTCGAGTTTACGGATCACAGGGGCATGCGCGCCCTGACAAAGATGGGGCTTTAGCCCCCCCCCGCAGATACGCAGGGCGCATGGTCACGCAGGCTGGCAGGCAGCCGCGCCGCGTTGGGTAAAAGCCGTTTCGTGTTTTAGCACTCTATATATTTGTGTCGGTGTCGAATTGGCGGGGGGTATGCCCAAAAACGGCCATGGCCGCGTGCTTTCCGTGGAGGAAAAATCGTCAAGGTGGCCATGGATGCCCTTGTGGCGATGTTAAACCATTCCCCTTCGCGCAAATTTGGTGTATGTGTCTCTTGCTTGTGACGGGCGTTGTTGCTAGCCATGCTGTCTCGATGTCTGCACGGGCAAATGCCATTTAAACTTGAGTATTTCGGCAGCCTTTGCCGCAGAAAACCTCGGAGGAAGCCATGCCTCTTACCAATCCCAAAGAAATGTTTGCCGCCGCCTATGCCGGGGGCTATGCCATTGGCGCGTTCAACGTCAATAACATGGAAATAATCCAGGGTATTATGAGTGCTGCCTCCGAAGAAAAATCGCCTGTCATTCTTCAGGTGTCTTCCGGCGCGCGCAAATACGCGGGGCAGGTGTATATCATGAAGCTGGTGGAGGCCGCCCTGGCCCTTGACGCCAGTGTGCCCGTGGCCGTGCACCTTGACCACGGCCCGAGTTTTGAGATGTGCCGCGATTGCATTGACGGCGGGTTTACCTCTGTCATGATCGACGGTTCGCATCTGCCCTTTGAAGAAAACATCGCCCTGACCAAACAGGTGGTGGAATACGCCCACCCCCGTGGCGTGTGGGTTGAGGCGGAGCTGGGCAAGCTGGCAGGTATTGAGGAGCACGTGCAGTCTGACGAGCATGTGTATACCGACCCCGCCGAGGCTGTAGAATTTGTGGAACGTACGGGCTGCGACTCCCTGGCCATTGCCATCGGCACAAGCCACGGCGCGTACAAGTTCAAGGGCGAGGCCAAGCTGGATTTCGACCGGCTTGAAGCCATCAGCAAAAAACTGCCCGACTATCCCCTTGTGCTGCATGGCGCGTCCAGCGTGCCGCAGGAGTTTGTCGCCCTGTGCAACCAGTACGGCGGCAATGTGGGCGGCGCCAAGGGCGTGCCTGAAGACATGCTGCGCAAGGCTGCGGGTATGGGAGTGTGCAAGATCAATGTGGATACGGATATCCGTCTGGCTGTCACGGCCTGCATCCGCCAGCATCTTGCTGAACATCCCGAAGAGTTCGACCCCCGGTCCTATCTCAAGCCAGCCCGGGAAGCCGTCAAGAACATGGTGGCGCACAAGATCCGTAATGTGATGGGATCTTCAGGCAAAGCCTAGAACCACATAAGCCCTCGTCAAGGAGCGCAACATGCCCGTCAAACTGGGAATGAACGGTTTTGGCCGCATTGGCCGCTATCTGCTGCGGTTGCTGGCTGACGATCAGGATCTGCAAATCGTCGCCATCAACGCGCGCGTCGATAATGCCGCCCTGGCCTATCTTTTCAAGTACGACTCCACTTACGGCACCTTCGCGGGCAGCGTGGACCACGACGAGAACGGCATCATAGTCAATGGTCGCCACATCGCCGTAACCCGTTGCAAACACGGTGAATGGGAATGGAAGCGCCTGGACGTGAACATTGCCGTGGAGACGACGGGCACCATCAAGGACGGCGAGGGCCTTGCCAAACATCTTGCCTGTGGCGCTGAAAAGGTTGTCATATCCGCGCCTGCCAAGGATGTGGACGCTATGGTCGTTATGGGCGTCAATGATCATGTGTACGACTGCGTCAAGCACAAGATCATTTCAGCGGCTTCCTGCACCACCAACTGTCTGGCTCCTGTGGCCAAGGTGCTGCATGAGAAGTTCGGCATCCGTCACGGCCTCATGACCACCATCCACAGCTACACCATGAGCCAGCGCATTCTGGACGGTTCACACAAGGACTGGCGTCGCGGCCGTGCCGCCGCCGTATCTATGGTGCCTTCCAGCACGGGCGCGGCCAAGGCCGTGGGCATCGTGATGCCCGAACTTGAAGGCAAGCTCAACGGCATGTCCGTGCGTGTGCCCACCTTTGACTGTTCCCTTGTGGACCTGACCTGTGAAGTGGAGCGGCACTGCGATGCGGCGGCCGTCAACGAGGCCCTCAAGGCCGCCAGTGAGGGCTCTCTGGGCGTGCACATGGGCTTTACCGAAGAACCGCTGGTTTCCATCGACTTCAGGGGCAGCACGCACGGCGGCGTGGTGGATGCGCTCTCCACCCAGGTGCTCGACGGCACCATGGTCAAAGTGCTCATCTGGTACGACAATGAAGCTGGCTTTACCCATCAGCTGCTGCGCCTGCTGCGCATGGTGGGCGGCGCCTGCTAGAGCATTTGCGCTTTGAAATGCCAGGGCGGCGTGGACGTATAAGTCCGCGCCGCCCTTTTTTATGGCCGGGATGTACTGTTATTTTGCATTGCTTTGTGGGGGAGGAACCCTCTTTAGACCAGATTGCCTTTGAAATGTTTCACATTTCAAAGGTGTCATTCTGCCGAAAATGCGGTTTTCGGCAGAATCCACGCCACGTTGTGGCGCGCGGCACTCTCGTGCAGCGTTAGATCACTTAACCTTTAAAAAAGGTTAAATGCTCTAAAAAATGGTCGCCTCTCCCACGCCCTCCCCCCTCAAACTCTTATCGTGTTTTGGCATGGCGCAAAGAGTTCTTTGATCTGGTCGGGGCAAGAGGCTGCGCTTCCCGGGCATCACGTCATCTCACCGTGTATCTGGGCCATCTCCTTGTATTCTGCGTGGTGTGCGATGACAGATCAGGCGCGCCGCCTGAGCGTCTCGGCCAGAGCCTTATCAAGTTCAGGGCGCTGAAAGCTGTAGCCAGCGAGCGTGAGCCGGACAGGTAGCGATTTTTGCCCGTTCAAAACCAGTTCTTCTGCCATTTGCCCCAAGGCCAGACGGAGCACAAAGCCGGGAACAGGCAGCCACGACGGGCGGGAACAGGCCTTGCCCAGAGCGCGGGCGAACTGGCGCATGTCGACCTGGGCGGGGGCGCTTATGTTGAAAATGCCTTGCGCGTCTTCCCGCTCAAGCAGAAAGCGCACGGCGTGCGTCACGTCCGACATGTGTACCCAGCTCATGGGCTGGTGGCCGGAGCCGACCGGGCCGCCAAGAAAATACAGAAAGGGCGTCAGCATCCGTTCCAGAACCCCCCCCACGGCTCCTGAGGTTTTTTGCCCGATAACGGGCGAAAACCGCAGGATGCAGCGCCGCACGCCCAGCGTTTCTGCTGGGGCCGTGCTCTCTTCCCAAAGGCCGCACACATCTGCCAGAAAACCCTGCCCCCTGGGATGCGTTTCGTCGCAGCCGGGAGCCGTTGCGGCATCCTGCCACAGGCCATAATAGCCGCAGGCCGATGCCTGCAACAGGGCGCGCGGCAGGCGCAATCCCCTGCCGCGCATGGTTTGCAGCGCTGCGGTCAGGGCATGGCCCGCGTTGAGCCTGCTTTGGAGGATGGCTTGCTTTCGGGCGGCAGTCCAACGCCCTGCGCCGATATTTTCACCCTGAAGGTTTATCGCCGCATCAACATCCTGCAGCAGGGGAATCAGCCCTGCGGCGTCCATTCCGTCCCAGGCCGCGTACGCAAGGCCCGCTTTCGGGGGACGTCCGGCCAGATTGCCCCGCACGGCGGCGCAAACAGTGTGCCCCTGCTGCAAAAGGTGGGAGGTGATATGTGATCCCAAAAAACCAGTGGAGCCCAGAATAAGTATATGCATGGCTTGTCCTGTCGTGCGTAAGGTTCTGAGGCTGGGGCCGCCCCCTGAAGGTGGCGGGGGCAGAGGAGCGGCGCGTGGAGCGCGCCAGTGGATGCCTGCGGCGCGGGGCGCTGGAGCACGGCTGTGGGTGGGCGTGTGAGCGAGGCCGACTGTCAATGGAGCAGACTGTATGCCAGCCGGGCATCAGCCGGGCCGCAGTCCCCTTGCCGATGGCCTGGCCGACTGGCGGTGCTGCAAGCCCTGCCGACATGGCCGCAAGCCGACTGCCAGCAGGTCGGCGTCGGGCCTGCTGGTGTCCTTGCGGGCATCATAAACGGTATTGCCGCGTTTCTCCAGCCTGCCGGGCGAAAAAACAATAAAGGCGGCGCACGCCGTAAAAAAAGCCCCGTGGTGACGGGGCTTTGGTAGTATGGAAAACCGCCGGAGCGGCTAATGGGTCTTTGGCTACTGGATCTTGCAGTTGCCGTCCCTGCAGTCAGGGGTGGCGACCACGGGAGTGGCCTGGAACAGCACCACCTGTTCGCGGTTCTGGTTTTTCACAACCACGAGGGTAAAGCGCATGAGCCCTTCAGGCTGCGCAGGCTGGGAGATGCCCTTGAAATAACCGTTGCCCGTCATCAGGGTGGCGCCGCCGATCATCGTGGTGCGCACATTGGTGATGGTCAGGCGGTCAACCACCAGTTCCTTGTTTTTGATGGACTCGATAAAGTGCTCCTTGTCCTCGATATGCCCGCTGCCGGCGATGTGCCAGTAGTTGGGGGCCAGCAGGGTTTCAAGGGCGGGGATGTCGCCGGTCATGACCGCTTCGGTATACAGGGCTACTGTGTCGGCCTTGGCATGAGCCTGGCCGGCTGAAAGGCAAAGGAACAGAGTGCAGACAAGAAATGCGGATTTCAGAAAATTCATGGTATCCTCCGTCGTTATGCTGGGCCGGCATCTGCGGCGCAAGGCTGTTTCGCGCCGGGAACTGGCCCGGCATGTATATACAGGAAAGTTTGCCAATGCACGCGCTTTCCTCTATTCTCATGACCTGACTGTTAAGCAAAACGCTTCTGTTGTAAAGCTCCACCTGCCCATCTTACAGGATTTTCGGGGCGTTCCCTACGATAATATGAGGTTTTCTCGCCATGCTGACCAACATTCTTCAGGCTATTGGCAACACGCCTCTGCTGCGTCTGGGTCTTTCACAAGATCTGCCCGGCAAGGTCTGGCTCAAACTTGAAAATCGTAACCCCGGCGGTTCCATCAAGGACCGCGTGGCCTTTCACCTTATCGAAAATGCCCTTCAATGGGGTGAACTTGAGCCGGGTGGCCTTGTTGTGGAGGGCACCAGCGGCAACATGGGCATCGGCATAGCCCTGGTTTCGGCTGTTCGGGGCTTGCGTTGCGTGCTTGCCATGCCAGAATCCATGAGCATTGAGCGGCGCAACCTGCTCAAGGGCCTTGGCGCGGAACTGGTGCTTACCCCGGCTGCCAAGGGCATGACGGGCGCTGTTGAAGAAGCCCGCCGCATCGCCGAAGAGCAGGGCGGCTTTATCCCCGGCCAGTTCACCAATCCGGAAGCCGTGCAGGCCCACTACAAAACCACCGGGCCTGAAATTTATAGCGACAGCGTCGGCAAGATGGATGTGCTGGTGGCAGGCGTGGGTTCAGGCTCGTCCATCACTGGGGCTGGCCGCTTTTTGAAGGAGCGCATCCCCGGCTTCAAGGTCATTGCCGTGGAGCCGGAAGCCTCGCCCGTGCTTTCGGGCGGCAAGGCGTCGCCGCACCTCATTCAGGGCATAGGGGCAGGCTTTGTGCCCGCCATTCTTGACCGCGCCCTGCTGGACGAAATACTGCTGGCCGATGGTGAAGAAGCCCTGATCACGGCCCGCAAACTCATGCGTTGCGGCATCGTGACCGGCATATCCACCGGTGCCAACGTGGCGGCAGCCCTCAAAGTCGCCGCGCGCCCTGAAATGCAAGGGAAAAATATCGTCACCTTTGCCTGCGATACTGGCGAAAGGTATATGTCCACCAGGCTGTTCACCGATATGACGCAGCCAGCCTAGTCAGGCATGGGGCCGTCCTTTTTGGGCAGATCCCTTGCGGATGAAAGAGGACGGCCCGCTGGCCGTATCGACCGCTGCCAGCCCTGTGAACTGCTGGTGGCGAACCCCTGCATGCCTTCGGCGCAAGGCTCTGGCGCGGCGACAGACGCGGAAAACAGGTTTTTTATTTTTTTGTGAGGTAAATAGTTATTTTTTCCTGCCGATAAGTTTGGCAAGAAAAAGAGCTTTGAAACTGATTTTTCGCGTGCGGTACGTTACAGCGGCCCGGCCCGTTTAATGGAGTACTTTCATGGCGCAGACCAATATTTTGCTCGAAACCGGCACCAATGAACTCGAAATTGTGGAGTTCTACGTCAACCAGGACGGTTACGAGGCCCATTATGGCCTCAATGTGGCCAAGGTGGTTGAAATCGGCCGACGTCAACCTGTGACGGCCATGCCGGAAATGCGTCATAAAGCCCTGCTGGGCGCGTTTTTGCACCGCAATGGGCGCATCGTGCCGCTCATCGATATGGCGCGTTTTCTTGGCAGCGCTCCCATAACCAATGAAGACGCCAAGGTCATTGTGACGGAGTTCAACGGCGTCTGTACGGGCTTTCTTGTGTCCGGCGTCAACCGCATCTACAGGCTGAGCTGGACGGATGTTGAAGCTCCCGGCCAGTTTTTGCAGAACATGAGCCGCAGTTCCGTCACCGGCGTGGTTCGGCTTGAAGAGCGCGTCATATTTCTGCTGGACCTTGAAGCCATTGTGGCCGAGTTGCACCCGGCCATGGCCCTGCGTTTTGACACCGCCGACATGGGCGCTTCTGACGGCAAAACGTACACCATCCTGCATGTGGACGATTCCAGCAGCATACGCAGTCTGCTGCTGGACCTGCTCAACAAGGAAGGACGCTTCAAGGTGGAACAGCGCGTCAACGGGCAGGAAGCCTGGGACTATCTGCAAACCGTGCGCAATCGTTGCGAGGCGGAGAACCGCCCCATATCGGATTTTTTGCAGGGAATCATCACGGACATCGAAATGCCCGCCATGGATGGCCTTGCCCTGTGCAAGCGCATCAAGGAAGACCCTGTGCTCAAAAAGCTGCCCGTAGCCATCTTTTCCTCAATGATCAATGAGAGCCTTGCCAGAAAATGCGTTCTGGTGGGGGCGGACGCCCAGTATACCAAGCCCGACCTCAAGGCTCTTTCCGTCAAGCTGCATGAGCTTATCACCACGGTCTGGGGCCATCAGGGCGAGGACCAGAACCAGGGCGCAAGCTGAAAACAGCGCGAATCTGATGGCGCAGCCCCCCGGCTGTCGTCTGGCAAAGGCTCCCCGCATCCATAGGGGAGCCTTTGTCGTCATGAAGTTCCTGCGCTGCGAGCTGTCTGTCAGCCGCAGCCGCCCCGGCAGGCGCCGTGAAAATGCTCTTTAGACGGAGCATTACTATCCCCGCTGCGGCGGCTTTTGTTACAGATGTGTGACAGAGAGGGCGCGATTGCACCGGCGCGCCGCAAGGTCAGCCGCGCAATACTAAAAAAAAATAGCAATTCAGAAAGCCAGTTACAAAAACTAATTATTTCTTTTGGGCATATCATGCAAACAGTGCTGGACAATCAGCGGTCTTTTTGCTTCCGTATGCCCCGTATAGCCCCACATGTCGGGGAGATACACGGACTGGGGCAGACACCCCCCAGCCTTGAGAAACCCGATAGGCCCGGATGCCTGCACCGCAACGCGGCAGGGCTTCTGGCCGGATGTCGGGGTGAAGCAACGAGAGGAGAGCGGGCGAGAAGGTTCCGAACGGGGGCCAGCGCGCGCGTTGAGGCGGCCCATGTGGTCCGCCATCTGTGCAGGAGGGGAGATGCCGTTTTTGCTTTGCCACAATAGCACGCACAAGGCGGCTGGTTGTTTTACCATATTTTTACGCCCGCTCCCCCCACGGGCGGGCAAGAGACTACAAGGCTCTTCCCATGCCAAATCTGCACAGTTTACTTCAGCGGCTTTTTCCCATTTGCCGGAGCATTACCGGTAACGGTGTTCGGCAGACGCTTTCCATCCTCAAGGAAGAACTGCCGGGCCTGCAAATTCATGAGGTTCCGTCTGGCAGCCAGGTGTTCGACTGGACAGTGCCCGACGAATGGAACATCACCGGGGCACGGCTGACAGGCCCGGACGGCGAGGTTATCGCCGATTTTTCTCACAGCAATCTGCATGTGGTGGGCTACTCCGAGCCTGTGGACATTACGCTGTCCCTTGAAGATCTGCAGGAGCATCTCTACTCCCGGCCAGATCTGCCCGATGCCATCCCGTACGTAACGTCCTATTACGCCCGGCGCTGGGGCTTCTGCCTCAAGCACCGCGTACGCGAAAAGCTCAAGCCGGGCATGTACCACGCGGTGATCAAGTCCACGCTCGCGCCCGGTCATCTTACATATGGCGAACTGGTGCTGCCCGGGCAGAGCGAGAAGGAAGTTTTTCTTTCCACCTATGTGTGTCACCCATCCATGGCCAATAATGAGCTTTCCGGCCCTGTGGTGGCCACGGCTCTGGCGCGCTGGCTGCTGACCGCGCCGCGCCGCTACACCTACCGCATCGTTTTTGTGCCGGAAACCATCGGGTCCATTACCTATCTCAGCAAAAATTATCAGCAGTTGCGCGAGCGGGTGGTGGCCGGTTTCAACCTGACCTGTCTTGGAGACGATCGCGCCTATTCCTATCTGCCGAGCCGCAAGGGCAATACCCTGGCAGACAAGGTGGCCCTGCATGTGCTGCAACACTTTGCCCCGGACTTTGTGCGCTATACCTATCATGACAGGGGCAGCGACGAGCGGCAGTACTGTTCGCCAGGCATTGATCTGCCCCTGTGCAGCGTCATGCGCACCAAGTATCATGTCTTTCCAGAGTACCACACCTCGCTGGACGACTGCTCGCTGGTCACGGAAAAAGGGCTCCAGGGCGGCTTTGAAATAATGCGCAAGGTGCTTGAAGCAGTTGAAGAAAATGCGACGTACCAGTGCAGGGTTCTGTGCGAACCGCAACTGGGCAAGCGGGGGCTATACCCCACGCTGAGCACCAGATACTCCTGTACCGAGCAGGTCGATCTCATGATGGACCTGCTGGCCTATGCCGACGGAAGCATGACTTTGCTGGACGAAGCTGAAACCGTGGGCGCGGATATTTTCCGGTGCAGCGCCGTCATGCGGCAGCTTGAGGAACAGGGCGTGGTGAGCCGGAAGACAGAGGACTGAGCCGGGCTGGATAGATGTGACGGCTCCTTGGAGTGTTTTGTGGGGGAGGGACCCTTTTGCAAAAGGGCCCTCCCCCACGCCCCCACCCCCTAAAACTCCTGTTGCAGTTCTGCATGACGCAACGGATTTTCTGATCTGAAGCCAGTGACCCAGATAAACGTTTATCTGCACCAGGGCAGATTAACTTTGAGAATGTATGTTCTCGAGGTTTGCATGCAGCCGAAAAATATGATTTGCGACTGAATCCACGCCATGTTGTGGCGGGTCTCTGTCAGTAGCTTAAAAAATAGACGCCAGGGCGGCCGTGACGTGACGGGGCCTTGGCGTCTATTTTGCCGTGGCAGTCTGCGGTTGTGCGTAAAAAAGGGAACATTTGTGCGCAACTTAGATAATAAGCTGAAATTAAAGAATTTGTTTTGCACATAAGAAAGGGGTGACGTCGCGGATGTGCGCCTGTAACGGCCTTGGCGGCCAGCTTTGGCGCGTAAAGGCACAAACTGCGTTTGCGCGCTACGGCAAACAGCTGCTCCTGCATGTTCAGAGCAGGTTGCACGTTACACTGTTCTGGCGTGGGATACGCCGAGTATGGACGTGGTGGGACGCAGCATTGGCGTGTGAGCCGCCCAGGATTTTATGAAAGAAAAGTCCCCCTTTCGGGGGACTTTTTGTGGGCAGGGATTTTGCGAAAAAAATCAGGCAGTGAGTTTTTCCAGCGCATCGCGGGCAATCTGGCTGACGCTTTTTTCATACACGATATTGCCGTCAAAGAGTTCGCACTCTTCTTCAAGCCCGGCGTCAGCCAGACGGCGCAGGGCGGGCGCGTCCATAAGGTCCGGGGGCAACTGGCTTAAAGCCCAGGCGGCCATGCCCCGGCAGATGACATCCTGGTCTTCCAGCCCTTTGAGCAGCCATTTTCGTGCGCCAAGGCACATTTCGGGCCGTTCCTGCGCCAGTCGGCCTATGCCCCAGTAGCAGGAGCGCCGCAGAATGTCGTGGTCGCAAAAGTTGTCGTCATGGCCAAGGTCAATGATGTAGGAAATAAGAATGCGGTGAAAATCCTTGGCAAGGGGGGCGCTGGCGGCCAGAATTTCGGCAAAGGCGTTGGGGATGCCCCAGCCGATATTGCCGGATTCTTCATTGAGGTGCCACATGAGGCGGCGAATGATGTTTTTGGCGGCCTCGGGCTGGGTTTTGGCAAGCCGGGCCGTTACCTGCCCCAGGGCCACGGCGGCCCGGTGCATGGTTTGCGGGCCGAGCAAAAGAAAAGAAAATAGCGGGCCCACGTTTTCAAGGCCGCCCTGGGCTATTTCGTCAAGATGGCTGCGCCATTCCGGACTGTTGATGGAATCTTTCAGTTTTTGTTTGGCTGAGCGCATGCGGGCCATGATCCATATCCTCCAGAGGCTGTGTTCTGGCTCTTCACCTATACTTATGGTTTTTTACTCTCCTGGCAAGGCGACCAGTCACATTTCTTTTTTTCAGGTTCACGCGCTGCAGTGTTGCCTGTGCTTGCCGTTGTTGGCGTACAGCGTTTTTGATGAACAGTCTCAAAGAGACAGACACGCCCGCCGCAGCGTTCAGCAGCGCAGGCAAACTGCACGTACGCCTTTATGAATAGCGTCTGCTTCCGTAGCAGTAAAAAAATTTATTAATAAAAATCAGACAAATAAGCATTGCTGCGAAATGAGGTCTGGAAGGCGCTGTCTCTGAGCCCCTGCTTAGATCATAAAACTCTTTGTACTACAGTGGGATATACTAAGTGTTTTAGGGAGTGGGCGCGTGGGGGAGGGATTTTTTTTGCAAAAGGGTCCCTCCCCCACAAAGCATTTCATCTTGAACTTGCTCAAATACCGCAAAAAAACGTCACCCAGAACGGCACGCTGAAGTCCAGAACAAGGGCGTGCACAATGGATATGAACACCCACTGGTTGCCGGCGTAGCGGGTAATGACGGGCAGGGTGGTGTCGACGGTGGAAGCGCCGCCGCAGCTGATGGCCGCAGTGGGGCCCATAAAGCGCACCAGCAGCGGCGTAAAGAGCAGGGTGATGAGTTCGCGGAGGATATTGCTGATGAGGGCAATGGTGCCCAGTTCCGGCCCCTTGTACTGCGTGATGAAGATGGAAGAAAGGGAATAGTAGGCAAATCCCGCGCCCACGGCCATACATTCGGCAGCGCTGTATGCGAGAAAAAGGCTGACAAGGGCCGTTCCGGCAAAAGTGCCCACAGTGGTGGCCAGGGGCAGCAGCAGCACGCGGGGGCGCAGGCTGCGCAGCATTTCGCCAAGCCGCCTGTCCGACCCCATTGATATGCCCACAAGAATCATGAGCAGCCACAACATGAAGAGCGTCATGTCGTGTTCAATGAAGTAGTCGGGGATAAAGCCCATGCGGGCCAGCAGAACGCCAGCGCCGAAAAAAAACAGAATGACGAGACTGCCCTTCATGCCTGTGAACCCTCACGGCTGGCATGGCTGGCATGGCTGGAAGGAGAGGGCGCGCTCGCCTGGCCTCCGGCGTCAGGCCGAGGGGTGAGGGCATCGGGTTCCGGCGGCTGGCGGAAAAAACGGCGGATGCAGAGTACGCAGGCAAGAGAACCCGCGATGCCTGCCAGGGTAAGCACAACGGCAGCGCCGCCCAGTTTGGGCAGGGTCGCCATGAGGGTGCTGTTGCCGCCCACGGAAATGCCGAGGGCAAAGAGCAGCAGCATGATGGCCGGGGTGACGCAGCGCGTAAGCTTGGCGGCCAGCGGTCTGCCGCGCAGCAGAAGGCCCAGGGCAATGCCCAGAAACATGAGGCCGATGGCAATAAACACAGAATCCTCCGGAAACCGGAAAAAGCTTTTGCGGCGATCCGCACCGAAAAAAAACGGCGCAGAGCGGCGCGTGTTCTACAGGAGTTGGCGTGCCGCACGCTCGTGCAGCCTTTGAGCCTGTCCCTTTTTCAAGGGCAAAATGCTCCAGCACCCCTGCTTCAGATAAGAAAACCCGTTGCACTCTACTAAAATACACTAAAAGTTTTGGGGGGAGGGGGTGTGGGGGAGGGACCCTTTTACAAAAGGGTCCC
>NZ_MJUZ01000034.1 GCF_002237645.1 Desulfovibrio sp. MES5 | reverse complement strand
GGACCCTTTTGTAAAAGGGTCCCTCCCCCACGCCCCCTCCCCCTAAAACTTTTATTGCGGGTTCTGCTTGGAATGGGGAAACTTCTGCCTGGGATGATGGGTGGTTATAAAATTTCGACGGGGGTGCGTCCTCTGTTGGCTGAATGTTAAAATTGCGTTCTTAGCGCCAAAAACGCACCCGTTACGGCGCTGGCTGGCGCAAAGAGATAGCGTATACGCCTCCACGGCGGACGTCTGCGCATGCAGTCGCCAAAACAGCGGCTGCCTACCCTCCTTGCGCCTTCCTTGCCTCCTTCTGGCGAGAGTAACGTCAACCACACCGCCAATGGCCGCATTCAAGGTCAGGCGGCGCATCCCCGAGGCATCATGCACAAGGCACAACAGCGCATACCCGGCATCGTCATTGGCGGTACGGGCAGCAATACGGGCAAGACCACAGTCACTCTTGCCCTTCTGTGCGCGCTGGCTTCTCGAGGCCTCGCGGTTCGTGCCGCCAAAACTGGCCCGGATTACATAGACGCCGCCTTTCACGCCGCCATAACGGGCCAGCCCGCCGCCAATCTGGACGCATGGATGTGCCGTCAGGCCCCTGCGACCCCATCTGAAAAACCGTTCACAGGCGGCAAAGGTCTGCCCAAGGGCCTGCAAAACGTATTCGAGCGCATGGCGGCAAGCCCCTCCGGCACTGGCCGCACCCCTGACATGCTGCTGGTTGAAGGCGCCATGGGCCTGTATGACGGCGGTCACGCCGGTGCTGGCAGCACGGCCCACCTGGCGGCACTGCTTGATCTGCCGATTCTTCTCGTATGCAGCGCAGCCGGGCTCGGACAGTCCGTGGCCGCCCTGGTGGAAGGCTATCTGCGGCATAAACCGCAATGGCTGAACGCCAAAAGCACGCCGCCGCGCTTTCTGGGCATTGTCTGCACCCATATAGGCAGTCCGCGCCATGCCGAAATCATTTTCGACGCCCTGAAACCGCTGGAAAAATCAGACAACGTCCCGCTGCTGGGCCTGCTGCCCCGCAAGGGCGCGCCTGAACTGCAATCGCGCCATCTTGGCCTTGTGGAGGCCCGCGAAGCCCTGCCCGCACTGGACAGGGCCGCGCTGACCAACTGGCTTGAAGAGCATTGCCGCCTGGACGCCCTGCTCAAACGGGCCGGGGTTGCCAACGCTCCATGCCGAAAGATCGCGGATGACAGCCCGGAAAAAGCAGACAAAAAACGTGCCTGCCAGCGCGGGGACTCGTGCGAAAGCAAGCGCAGGGGAAAATGCCGGGACAAGTGCGCAGATAAGTGCGCGGACAAGTTCGAAAACGAGTGCGACGACAGCTGCGGCGCGAGGATGGCAGGCGCAGCAAAGCGGGACTTGCGCGTGCGCGCCCCCGGCGGCACTGCGTCTGCGCTCACCGGGAATCAGGCAAGTGGTGAAACGCCTGCCACGGCAAGTCAGGCGATAGCTGCCCCCTTCGTGGACACGTCAGATGCCGCTCTGGCAACCCGGTTTTTTCCTCCGCGCCAGTCGGCCTCGACTACTGTCCGCAACACCGCAATACAGGCAGACATTCAGGAACACCGCGAGGATACGACAAACCTTTTCGCTCAGAACTTTGCCACGGTTGCGTCTACAAAAGCGCGACCAGCGCGGGGCACTGCCCGCCCCCTCATAGGCATGGCCTGGGATGCGGCTTTCAGTTTCTGCTACGCCGATCTGCCCGCCTTGCTGGCGGAACTTGGCGCGGACGTTGTGCCTTTTTCTCCCCTGCGCGATGACGCGCCGCCACAGGGCTGCACCGGGCTCTATTTTCCCGGCGGCTATCCCGAACTGCACGCCGAAGAGCTTGGGGCCAACCTCCCCATGCTGCGGCGCTTGCGGGCGCTGGCGCAGAAAAGTCTGCCCATATACGGCGAATGCGGCGGCTATATCTACCTCATGCGCTCTCTGCGCTTGGAGGGCCAGCCGGAACTCCGGGAATACGCCATGGCCGGGCTTTTGCCCCTGCGCTGCGTTCTTGGCAAAACCAGGGCGGCTCTGGGCTATCGTGCCGCCCTTGCCCTGCCCGGCTGGCCTGAACGCGCGGCCCGAGCTGCCCACCCTGTCCAACCGGATCAACCTGGCCGCCCTGACCACCCTGTCCGCTTTGACCCGTCAGCGCTTTCTGCCTCGCCATCAATTTTTTCGACCATGCCATCCACCGACAGGCAGACTGACGGCTTCACAATGATCGGCGAAGAAATGACAGCCCCCAAGCAAGGCGGCCCTGCCCGCATGAAAACAGCTGCCGCAGGCAAACCCGGCTCCAAACCCCTCTGGGTGCGCGGGCACGAATTCCACTATGCCCGTGAGGATGACGGGCCGCTGCCGCCCCACTGCGCGCCCCTCTGGCAACTGCACGACAGCAAGGGGGCTTTGTTGCGTCAGGAGGGTTGCCGCTGCGGCTCAGTTGCCGGAACATGGCTGCATTGCTACCCTGAGGGTTCGCGCACCTTCTGGCGGGCCTGGCTCAAAACGGCCACGCCCCTGTCCTAGCACAAATTAACTTTGAGAATATAATTCTCAAAGTTTACGGCACGCTCGCTGCGGCGCTTAACAGCGCAAATAAACAGCGGTGCTGTCTTCGTCCGTAGCGATGCTGTCCTGCCCCGTAAGACGATCCCGTCAACGGTTCAGACAAGTCCTGCGGGCAACGGCTGACGCTGCGCTTACGCCTTCGCTGCGGGCCACTGCTCACGCACTCGCCTGAGCAATTTCAAAGTGAAAATGTTCTAACCACGCGGTCGGACTTGCTCCCGGCCTGCCGAGGCTCAACATGACGCACGATACTTCAGTGGAACTGGATTCCGCCTGCACGCCGCAGGATATAGAAAACCGTTCCTTTGCCATCATCGATCAGGAGCTGCCGCCGCCGCGCCCCTTTGAAGGCCCGCTTTGGCAGGTGGCCCGCCGCTGCATCCACACCCTTGGCGATACGGACATTTTGGGCGACCTCAGGTTGAGCGCCGAAGGCCTTGAGGCTGGCGTAGCAGCCCTTTTGCGGGGCTGCACGGTCTATACCGACACGCGCATGGCCGCCGCCGGGCTGCCCATGCGCCGTCTGACGCCTCTGGGCGTCACGGTCACGCCCATCATGGCCCTGCCGGGGCTGGACGAGCTTGCCCGCGCCAAAAAAACCACACGCTCCCGCGCCGGGCTGGAATCCCTCGCCGGGCAGATGAGTGGCCATATCATGGTTATCGGCAACGCCCCCACGGCCCTGCTGGGGCTGCTGGACGTGCTGGATCAGGGCGCGCCGCCTCCGGCCCTCATCGTGGGCATGCCCGTGGGCTTTGTTAACGCGGCGCAATCCAAGGAACTGCTGCGCCGCAGCCCGTGGCCGCACTTTACCCTGCTTGGGCGCAAGGGCGGTTCCGCCGTGGCCGCGGCCTGCGTCAACGCGCTGGCGGATCTGGCCCTGGAGCAGCGAGGATTAGGAGAATTGGCGAAACTGTAAATAGCGCCTTCGAGACCTGCCATGGCCCAGGGGTAAACTACTTCTTTTTTCGGCTTTAATGGCGGCCATCGGGCGAACATAAAAGAATAACGTCGCTTTTATGCTGCGGGTTTGCGGTGAAGCAGATATTGCTTTTTGCCCTGCGGGTACGACAGCGTTCCTTTTTTCTCGTTTGGACGCCTGCGCGGCGCGCGCTCAAGGAGGATAGAAACTGGGCCTGTTCTTTGAACGTGAGCTTCTGTGCCCGCAGGACACAACACATCCACCTTTCAGAGGACAAGCCCCGCTTTTCTTCTTCCCGTAGCGCCAGCACCGCAAAATCCATCACCACGTCGCCCGCCACGCAGGCGACACAAAGAAACAAACCTTGAATTGAAAATCAAAAAACCCGGGTAAAGCCTACGTTCAAAACGTCGCTTTACCCGGGTTCTCGAATTTATACTAAAATTTGCGCGCCAGTCAGTTCTTTCCAGCCGCCGCGCCGTCATCAGACCTGCTTTCAGGCTTTTCGGGCGTAATAATTACAGCGTCTGTTATTTCTTCTTCATCAGCAATAGTGCCGTCGGATGCGCCAGTTCCAGATTCATTTGACCCGTTCGCGCCTCCTCCAGATGCGTTTGGCCCGGAACTAGTTGCTGACGGCGGCGCCGCCTGCGCGTCCGCATCAATCACGGGGGGCAGAGCCGCCTGCGCGTCCACCACACGGGCCTCGCCCAGGGCAAGGCGCTGCTCTTCGCTTTGCGGCAGGGGGATACAGTTCTTGTCTACCAGCACAATGCCTGTGCGCTCCAGCACCTCGCGGCGGTAGGCGAACTCCTGCTGCATGCGGTGGTGGCGGTAAACAAAAAGGCGGTGCACAAGGTAGCACACGACGATCATGGCCGCCAGGCTGCCCGCTATCCAGGGAATATAGGGCGTAAGTAATTGGCCCAGCCCCACAAGCGCCGTAAACGCGCCGTCCACAAAAAAGAGCGCCGCGCCGAGCAGCAGAATGCCCAGCAGCACGACCACAGTGGGCGCGTTGCGAATAATGGCGTAAAATCGTTGCAGACGTTCGGGCACCTGATCCGCGTCGCTGGAAGCGCCAGTGGGGCCGCCGCCATCCGCGCCGCCCAGATCGCGGGCCTCACGCCCAAGAAAGCGCGAAACCCAGGTTCCGGCAAGATGCACTATCAGTATGAGCCCCACAGGGGCAAGAATGGCGGCCAGCGCCCAGCCAAGCCAGGGAAAGCGCGCCAACGGCGGGCCGCCCGGCACGTCGGGGGCGGCATGCATGACGCCGTAAAAAAAGGCTACACCGCCGACCACCAGCTCCACAAAGAAAATGGCGATCATAAGGTATATAAGGGCGTCTTTGTACTGCCCCGCATACCACGGCTGTCCGGACACGGGGCGCTTCTTGGCGGAACCGCTTTCCGCCTTGCCGCCCGCTCCGCTGGAAACTGTTGACTGGCGCTCTTTTTTTTCGTCTGTCTGCATGCTTACCTCTGGTTGCGCAGCATACTTTGCCGCAGCCCATCCCGCAAGTCCCATACCCGCCATTAAGCTTATTCGCGCGCAAAAGCGCGCATCCTCGCGTCCTCTGCTTGCCCACGGGCGGCATCTGTCTTACTTTGTCCGCAGACAACTTCAGGAGTGGTATATGCACGTTCTGGTAACTGGCGCGGCAGGCTTCATAGGATATCATCTGGCCGCGCGCCTGCTGGCCGATGGGCACAGCGTTGTGGGCGTTGACAACTGCAATGATTATTACGACGTGCAGCTGAAAAAAGACCGTCTGGCTCAACTGGCCGCCCTGCCGCAGGCCGGAAACTTTCGTTTTGAACACCTCGATATGGCCGACGGCCCCAAAATGGCCGCGCTTTTCGCCCGTGAGGGCTTCAGCCATGTGGTAAATTTGGCCGCGCAGGCGGGCGTGCGCTACAGCCTGATCAATCCCGAATCTTACCTCAGCGCCAACCTTGTGGGCTTCGGGCACATTCTTGAAGGCTGCCGTCAGAACAAGGTCGGGCACCTGCTCTTTGCCTCTTCATCCTCGGTTTACGGCCTCAATACGGCCCAGCCCTATTCCGTGCGGCACAATGTGGACCACCCTGTCAGCCTCTATGCCGCCACCAAGAAAAGCAACGAGCTCATGGCGCATGCCTACAGCCATCTCTACGGCATCCCCTGCACCGGCCTGCGGTTTTTCACCGTCTACGGCCCGTGGGGGCGGCCCGACATGGCCCTGCACCTTTTTACCACAGCCATTGTGCGCGGTGAACCCATCAAGGTCTTCAACCAGGGGCATATGCGGCGCGACTTCACCTATATTGACGACATAGTGGAAGGCGTTGTACGCCTGCTGCCCCTGGCCCCCGGCCCGGACCCGTCCTTTGACCCCGCCGCCCCCGATGCGGCGACCAGTTCCGCGCCCTGGCGCATATACAACATCGGCAACAATCACACCGTGGAACTCAATGATTTCATCGCCACCCTTGAAGACGCCCTGGGCATGAAGGCGCGCAAGGAAATGCTGCCCATGCAGCCCGGCGACGTACAGGCCACCTGGGCCGACATTAACGACCTCTCCGCCCTTACGGGTTTTTCGCCCGCAACGCCTCTGCGCGAAGGCATTGCCCGCTTTGTGGAATGGTATAAAGAGTATTACAAAATATGAACGACATCCCTATCATTACCGACGCCCCCACCCCGACCCGGCCCGAAATTCTCGCGCCCGCGGGTGACACGCCCTCCTTTCTGGCGGCCCTTGCCGCAGGGGCGGACGCCATCTATCTGGGGCTCAAGCATTTTTCGGCCCGTATGCAGGCTGAAAACTTCGGCTTGACCGAACTTTCGCGCCTCACGGACCTGGCCCATGCGGAAAGCGCACGCGTGTATGTGGCCATGAACACCCTCGTCAAGCCTGACGAGCCCGCCGCCGCCTATCGCCTGATCTCGCGCCTGACCACTCAGGCCCGGGTGGACGGGCTCATCGTGCAGGATCTCGCCATGATTGATCTGGCGCGTCAGGCCGGTTTTGCGGGCGAGCTGGCCCTTTCCACCTTGGCCAACGTCACGCATCCCGGCGCTCTTGTGGAAGCGAAAAAGCTCGGGGCCAACCGCGTAATTTTGCCGCGCGAGCTTTCCATTGATGAAATCCGCCTCATGGGCGAGGCCTGCCCAGAGGGGCTTGATCTTGAACTCTTCATCCACGGCGCGCTGTGCTACTGCGTTTCGGGGCGTTGCTACTGGTCCAGCTATATGGGCGGCAAAAGCGGCCTGCGCGGACGCTGCGTGCAGCCCTGCCGCCGGGTGTATCGCCAGGGCGGCCCTGCGGCCCAGGCGCTTGTCCGCAATGCGGAACGTGAAGAGATGGACCGCGCCCGGCAGGAACAGTCGCGCATGGATATTGCCCGCAAAGACCGCAGGGGCGGCTCCGGTCGTGACCGCGACGGGCGCGATGGCCGTGACGGGCGCGACAGCCAGTTCCGCAGCCGCAACGAAGCAACCGCTTTTGCCCAGGGCCGCCGCTCCGGCAGGCAGGCATCGTTGCGCTCTCCGGGCCGCAAGGAACACAGCGGACGCTGGTTCTCCTGTCTTGACCTTTCGCTGGACGTGCTGGCCAAAACCCTGCTGGACATCCCCCACCTTGTCTCCTGGAAGATTGAGGGCCGCAAGAAAGGGCCGCACTACGTCTACCATGTGGTGACGGCCTACCGCATGCTGCGCGACAATCCCGGGGACCCCAAGGCCCGCAAGACAGCCGAGGAAATTTTGCAGATGGCGCTGGGCCGCCCCGCCACGCGCGCGCGCTTTTTGCCGCAGAAGGACAATATCCCCACCTCCCCCGAAGGCCAGACCAGCTCCGGCCTTATGGCGGGCAAAATCCGCATTGAACAGGACGGCAGCGTGGTGCTCAAGCCCCATCTTGAACTGCTGCCTCAGGACTATCTGCGCGTGGGGGTTGAGGACGAACGCTGGCACGCCACCCTGCCCGTAACGCGGCGCATTCCCAAGGGCGGCACCCTCATCATCCGCCTGCCCAAGCACAAGACGCCCAAGGCGGGCACGTCGGTATTTCTTATCGACAGGCGCGAACCTGAGCTGATGCGCATTCTCAAAGGCTGGCAGGCGCGTCTTGACCAGCTGCCGGGCCGCCAGAGCAAGGCTGTGGAATCCAGCCCGCGCATGCCTGCGCCTGTGAAGGCCAGGCCACGGCCAGACATGTACGTCCGCTCCACCATTCCGCAGGGCAAGGAGATGCGCGGCGGCAAAAACCAGCTGCAGGCGCTCTGGCTGTCGCCCCGCAGCGCCGACATCTCGCGCACTATGGTTTCGCGCATCTGCTGGTGGCTGCCGCCCGTTGTGTGGCCCGGCGAAGAAGAGGCTTTGCAGCGCAGCATCAGTCGCCTCTGGCGTGACGGCGCACGGCACTTTGTCTGCAATGAACCGTGGCAGCGCGGCATGTTCCCCGATTCGCTGGACGAGGACGCTGACCTGCTCGTGGGCCCCTTCTGCAATGCGGCCAATGCCCCGGCGCTGGGCGTCTTGGCGCGTATGGGCTTTACCGGGGCCTTTGTCAGCCCGGAACTGCCCCGCGAGGAAATGCTCGCCCTGCCAAAGCAAAGTCCCCTGCCCCTCGGCGCGGTGATTTCCGGCTTCTGGCCCGTGGGCGTCAGCCGTTTCGGCCTTCTGGGCGTCAAACCCAATGAGCCTTTTTTGAGCCCCATGGGCGAGCCTTTCTGGGCGCGGCAGTATGGCGGCAATATCTGGATATATCCGGGCTGGCCTATGGATCTTACCGCCAAACGCCAGGAAATGGCCGCAGCCGGGTACGGCTTCTTTGCCCATATGCAGGAGAATCCGCCAGCCAGTCTGCCCGAGATGAAGCGTGAAAGTCTCTTTAACTGGGACGGCGCGCTGCTGTAGCGGCGCATTTTGCGCTCCCGTTTATGAAGGACGAGGAGCGGTCACAGTGCTAGCATGGGGCATGGCGTGCAGACGGTCTGTACGCCATGCCTTTGCGCTCTCATTTCAGGCGCGGCACAGTTGCCGTACCGCTGGCTTTGCATTTTGCCCTGAGCAGCACGACGGCGGATACAAACATTTCCGCAACCCGCAAGTATTTTTGCGCCGTGAGCATGCGCGGGAAATCGGGCTTGCGGATGTGTGATGGACCATGCAGGAAACCCTGTCTCAACATATCATCGAAGCGCGCGAGCGCTTTCCACGAGGGCTGGAGCAGCCCGAGGGCAGCCTGCGCTTCGGCGCGGACGCTCTTCTGCTGGCCGCTTTCGCCGCGCGCCACTTGCCGCCGGATAAACGCGGGCCGGACAAACACCCGGAAAAGCGCAGGGATGACGCGGCAAACCCTGGCCCCACTCTTGTGGCCGAGCTGGGCTGCGGCTGCGGGGCTGCCTTGCTGGGCCTTGCCATGCTGCGCCCGGAAATTCGGGGTCTTGGGCTTGAGCGCGAAAATCCGCTGGTTCTGGCCGCAGAGGGCAATGCCGCGCGGCTTGGGCTCTCGGACCGTCTGCGCTTCATTGCCCTTGACCTTGAGGACGCAAAGGCTGTGGCAACCCTGCCCGCGCCAGTCTGGGCGCCGGGGCTTTTGCCAACAGAGGCTGCGGCGTTGACGCTGCCCAATGGGGAAGAAGATCGCCAAACAGACGCCGTATGCGCAGGCATTGCACTACCGTACGCAGTGCAGCCGGACAATACCCGGCGTCCCATTACTCAACCGGACGCCGCGCAGCCTGGCATTGCGCAACCTGCCAGCAACAGGATGACCGCTGTTCTGGCCAATCCCCCCTATGACAGGGGGGGCCGCCCTTCCACAAGGAACATGCGAGAACGCGCCCTGCGCACGCCTACAGGCGCAAAAAGCCACAAAACGGCCCTCGATGCCTTTTGCAGGGCTGCGACCACGCTCCTGCGCCATCAAGGCCGTTTTTTCTGCATTTATGATGCCCAGGCTCTGCCACGACTGTGTGTGGCTTTGAATGCCGTCAGGCTGGGCGTCAGGCGCATTCTGCCGGTGCAAAGCCACAGGGATGAACCTGCCCTGCGAGTGCTTGTGGAAGCCCGAAAAAACGCCGCCCACGATACCGTGCTGGAAACGCCGCTGATCCTGCATGATGCGCCTGCCAATAACGTGTCTGGCAGCAACGTGCCTGCCAGCACCGCGCCACATAACAACGTTCTCTGCGGCAGTGATCCTTTGGACAGCAGGCCCAATGGCGGAAAACCTCTCTGGTCTGCGCAGGCTCTGGCCTTCTGCCCCTGGCTTGGCGACGCAGATTCCCCCCGCACTGCCGACAACGCTTTCACCGCACTATGACAAAGAGCCGCATATGAACTTCATAGCCGACCTGCATATCCATTCCCGTTTTTCCCGCGCCACCAGCAAGGCGCTCAACGCCCGCCATCTGGCCGCATGGGCGCGCTGCAAGGGTATAAGCGTCCTGGGCACGGGCGACTTTACCCACCCCCAATGGCGTGCTGAACTTGGCGAGCAGCTTGAGCTTGATGAAGCCAGCGGACTCTACCGTCTCAAGGGCGAGCCGGAACAACTTGACGTCATGGCCGGGGGCGCAATGCAGGGCGGCGACGCGCAAGGCCCGCTCTTTATGCTCCAGGCAGAGGTCAGCTCCATTTACAAGCGTCACGGCAAGGTGCGCAAGGTGCACAATCTCATCTTTATGCGCACCCTTGAGGACGCGGCCAGACTTTCGCAACGCCTTGAGCAGATCGGCAACCTGCATTCCGACGGGCGGCCCATCCTTGGCCTCGATTCGCGTGATTTACTCGAAATCATGCTGGAATGCGCCGAGGACGCCGTCATGATTCCGGCTCACGTCTGGACTCCCTGGTTCGCGCTTTTCGGGTCCAAATCCGGCTTTGACCGTCTGACAGACTGCTACGGCGACCTTTCGGAGCACATTTTCGCTCTTGAGACAGGCCTTTCTTCTGATCCTGACATGAACCGCCTTGTAAGCCAGCTTGACGGCTACGCGCTCGTATCCAACTCTGACGCCCATTCGGGAGCCAACCTTGGCCGTGAGGCCAATCTTTTTGACGGTCGGCCCTCCTATGAAGGCATGTTCGCGGCTCTGCGGGCTGCGGCGCGCCGTCAACCGCAGGACAGTCTCGACTGCCGTTTTCTCGGCACTATGGAATTCTACCCGGACGAAGGCAAATACCATCTGGACGGGCACCGCGCCTGCAATGTGGTGCTTGAGCCGCGCGAATCACGCGCGCTTGGCAACATCTGCCCTGTTTGCGGCAAACCGCTCACTGTGGGCGTGCTGCACCGCGTGTGGGAACTGGCCGACAGGGAGGAACCCGCGCGGCTCGCACTGGAGCCCGAAGCGCGCCCCCTCATTCCCCTTGCCGAGGTTGTGGGCGAAATTGTGGGCGCGGGCGTTACGTCACGCAAGGTTCAGGAGCGGTACGGCAGACTGCTGCGCGAGCTTGGGCCGGAACTGGATATCCTCTGCCGCATGCCTGAGGCAGAAGTGCGCGCCCATTGGGAGCCTTTGGGCGAAGCCGTGGCCCGCATGCGACGCGGTCAGGTTTTCCGCCAGGGCGGTTATGACGGCGAGTACGGCGTTGTGCGCGTGTTTACGCCCGAAGAGCAGGCCGACATTCGCGGCGCAGGGCGCGGATCCTTGCCGGGCCTCAAACCAGGCAGGCCGCGCAAGGCTTCCGGCGCTGACGCTGGCGCAAACACGGCGACTGACGTCAAGGTACGCCAGAAAAAGGCGTCTTCCGTCTCCATGCTGGACCTCATGAAAGAACGGCCCTCCCAAAATACGGCCAGGCAGGTTGAAAAACAGACCGCGCAGCAGGCTGCCGTCGGCTTCAGCGAGGAGCAGCAGACCGCCCTCACCGCTGGCCCCGGCCCGGTGCTCGTGCAGGCCGGCCCCGGCGCTGGCAAAACGCGCGTGCTCATTGGCCGTATGCAGCATTTGCTGGATCAGGGCATCCCACCCGACAGGCTGCTCGCGGTAACGTTCACGCGGCGCGCGGCCAATGAAATGCGGCAACGTCTCACTGCCGCCCTGCCCCTTATGCGCAGTAACCTGCCCTGCTGCGACACCATGCACGGCATTGCCTGGGGCCGCATGCGCGCGGCCATGAAGGCGCAGGGGCGTGAATGCATGCTGCTTGGCGACGATGCGGCGCAACAGTTCTTCAGGGCCGCCAATCCCCAGCTTGCTGTTCGTCAGGCGTCAGAACTCTGGCGTCAGCTGGCTCTTGCGCGCGAATGCCAGCGTCCGCTTGACGACCAGTCCGCCGCCCAGGCAGCGACCCTGTATGCCCAGCGCAAATCTGAACGCCCCGGCCTGCTCTACGTTGACTATGCCGATCTTCTTGACTGGTGGCTTGAACACATAGCTGCCATGCCTCCTGATCAGCTGCCGCAGCACGTGCTTGTGGACGAGGTGCAGGACCTTTCGCCCGTACAGCTTGCAATTATCCGGCGCTTGCTGCCCGGCGACGGCAAGGGATTCTTTGGCATTGGCGATCCTGACCAGGCCATTTACGGCTTCCGTGGCGTATCCGGGCAAAGCGAGGGTAGCCTGCGGGTCGTCTGGCCGGAGTTGTCGGTATTTTGTCTTGGCCGCAGTTTTCGTTCCAGTCAGGACGTGCTGAACATGGCGCGCAGCCTGCTGCACCATAAGGGGCAGTGCGGGCCACTTACGGCAGCGCGTCAACTCAGCGCCCAGTTGCGTCTTTTTTCGGCCCCGGATCAGCAGGCCGAGCTTCGCTGGATTACCCGCCGTGTGCAGGCCTTGCTCGGCGCAACGGCCCACACCCTGCTTGACCAGCACCTGAGCAGCTCCGAGGCGCACGAACTGGACGGCACGCTCGCTCCGGGCGACATTGCCGTGCTGGTGCGGCTGCGGGCGCAGATCGCGCCCCTGCGGGCCGCTCTTGAACAGGCGGGCATCCCCTGCGCCGCCCCGGCTGAAGACGCCTTTTGGCAGGATGCAGCCTGCGCGCGTCTGCTGGCCATGGTAGCGGCCCATTGCGGATTCGACCCACTGGCGCAGAGCCTTGCGGGCGCGAACGAACAGCAGGAAGGGCCAGCCCGTGCAACGCCGGCAGGTACGGCAGAGACTTCTATTTCTGCTGTCGCGACCAGCGCGACGGATTCGCCCGGCATGGCTGAGTTGCCTGCACTGTCCGCGATCCCCTTTGCTGCCGGTTCTTCACTGCCCGCGCCGGAAGCTCTCGAGCCTTGGCTCAAACGACAGCTCTGGGCTGGCGAACCCCTTGTGGCAGGCCGCGCCTGGCGTGACCTCAAGCGCGCCTGGAAAACGCACGGCAGCTGGCCGGAATTTCTTGGCCACCTTGGCTGGCTTCAGGAGGCGGAAATGGTCCGCGGCAAGGCCGAGTATGTGCAGATCATGACCATGCACGCTTCCAAAGGGCTTGAATTTCAGGCCGTATTTCTGCCTGGTCTTGAAGATGGCCTTTTGCCCTTGCGCAAAGACCGTCTGTTCGCTGCTGGAAGCAACGGCAATACCGCCCCTGAAGACCAGACGCCTTCTGCCCCTGTTGCGCCGCAAGCGGATGAAGATGAAGAACGCCGCCTGCTGTATGTTGCCCTGACACGGGCAGCGCGAGCGCTTTTTGTAAGCCACAGCGCCCGGCGCACCCTGTACGGCAAAAGCCTTGCCCTGCCGCCTTCGCCTTTTTTGGAGCAAATACGTCAGTTCTGCCGCCAGAGCGCCCTTGCGGCCCACAAGCAGACTCAGGCGCGCCCCCTTTCCCTGCTGTCCGACCCTGATGAAAAAGAGTGAGCTAGCGGTGCAATGAAGCACTGCTCGTTGCCTCGCTGCAGGTTGAGCAATGCTTTTCTACTTATTTTCGGGGAGGGATCCTTTTGCAAAAGGATCCCTCCCCAACATTCCTATCCCTAAAATCTTTATTGCCTTGTTGCGCACTGCAATGAGTTTTCTGACCCCAGGCAGGGACTTCAGCATCAGCGCCTTTCTGGCGCCGCTCCACCCCACTGCTTTCTGATCCTGCGTCTCTTTGGCCTTTTGCCTTGCAGCAGACGATTTGCCTCTGAAGCCGGACAGAGGCAAAAACACCCACCATCCCGTTATAGTTGTGCATACGTTGCCAGTTTTCTTGCCCGGGTACTCCTTTCGGCGTATGCCACTCATTCAGTCTGCCCTGACGAACGTCCTTTGGTGACTGGTCAGGCTCCCGGAGAAAGCTTTTGCCAGCACAGGCATGGACTCGGCCTGGTGATTTGCCGTCGAAATTCAGACGCTTTTGCTAGTCTAGCCGCACTATTGTCTTTTTTTACTTTTCTAAACATTTTCTAACTGCTGTTTTACTGATATTTTTTAATAATTTTAGTTAATTGGCATACATTATGCTAAATAACTGGGTAGAATTGAAAAATTTGCCCACAGTTGGCGGAATATAGTGGATACACAAAAATTTGCCCGAACTGTCAGCAAATTGCGTGTATGAGGCTTGCAATGGAACGGACATCAACACCATCACTACGCATCAGCCCTCTGGCCCTGCTGGCTCTGGCCAGTCTTTTGCTGCTGGCTGGCTGCGGACTCTCGCGCCCTGTGGATAACGGCCCCATGCCGGAGGACGCGCACAAGGTGGTGCGCACTGCCTACGCCCAGATGGGCAAGAAGTATCGCTCTGGCGGAGCTTCACCGCAAAAGGGCTTTGACTGCTCAGGGCTGATCTGGTGGGTCTACAAGCAGAATGGCTACAAGGTTCCACGCATTACTGTTGACCAGGCCAGCGCCGGGTATGCCGTGCCCAAGAATCAGGCTCGCCCTGGCGATATTGTGGTGTTTCGCACTGGCTCAAGCCCGCGCGGCCTGCATACCGGCATTTATGCTGGCGGCAACAGCTTTATTCACAGCCCGCGCAGGGGCGAAAAGGTGCGAATGGAAAGCATGGCCATCCCCTACTGGAGCAGCAAACTTATTGCTGTTCGCCGTGTCGTGCGCTGAATCGTACAGCGCTGCTGAAACTGTCTGAACCACCTGATGCTGCCCTTTTTTTGAATCAGCCGCGTTGCCAAGATGGCAATGCGGTTTTTTGTTGCAGCAAGCGCAAATTTACGGTGTAGATTCAGCCTATTATGTGAACAGCAATGGACAGTCGCTGGCGATTTTGAATTCAAGATCGTGCATGGACTATGGCATCATGGCTGTTTCATCCAAATCTTTTCAAGCCGGTCGGTGTAATGGTGTTGCGAATGACGGCCTAGGGCTTTGGAAATTTTTTGTTTCTTGCTTGCCATTATTGTTGTTTTAACGTACTCGTGGGAAAATGCGCAGCGTAACTTCCTTGTTGCGGATATAACCTGCCCTTCCCTGGCATTACTGCCACCCTTATTATTCTGATCGCGCACGCCAGGCAACAACGCAACATGATCTCAGCATCACGCTGCCGCCGGGAGGACACATGGCGCGCAAAACAGCCATTGGCGAAAGTCTGTTAAGCATTGCGGACATATCCCGCCATTTTTCCCTGCCAGAATCTACCACCCGCTATTATTGCAAACGCTTTGCACCTTTTATTCCCAGTGTAGGCGACGGCAGGCGGCGGCGGTATCGCCGCGAAACGCTGGACGTTATAGCCGCCATTCTGGAGCAGATGCAGCGATCACGCACGGCCGCCGCTGTTGAAGACGCTCTGCTCGCGCGCTTTCCACGTAATGCGCTGACCTTCACCGACCATCAGCCAATTCAGGCCGTACAGGCCCCCACACAGGACTTTTTTCCATCAGCGGCACTGCAACTGATGGAACGCCAAACCACCGCTCTTGAAGGGATTGCGCAATTGCTGCACCTGGTTGTTGAGCGACTGCCTGCCGGTTCTTCCCTCCCCGCTGCCGAAACCCAAAATGCGGAATTGCGACAAGAGCTTGATACCTTGCGCCTTCTGCTGCATTCATCTGAAAAAACGCAACAGGCTGATCTTGAGCAGTTGCGGCAATGGATGGGCCGCATGATCCGCAGCAAAAGCACCGCTCCTGGTTCCGAAGGCTGATTTCAACCGCGGCTTGCCCCTGCCGCACACGGCTTCCCCTGTACAACGCAAGCGCTCTTTTCTCCGTTATTGTACTGCGATATGCGCTTTCATCCTGGTAAATCCGCAATAGTCGGATCCTTGTTGAGCGCAAGCGGCAACAACGCAAGCTACTTTTCAGGCTTTGTCCTTCTCAAAACCTCTCTTCTTTTCCATCCAGACAAGCCGCACTCCGGGCATGACCTCCGCCTCCTTAAATGCGCGGTACCCTGCTTTTTCATACAAAGCTACATTGCGATGGCTTTTTGCGCTTGTGAACAGCTCATAGCGGCTTTGCGCACACGCTTTTTCAATGGCGGCAAGCAATCGCGTGCCAATACCCTGCCCTTGAAACCCCGGCTTGACCATCAGCCTACCGACACGGACCGTTGCGGTTTCGATTTTGGCCCGCACTGAACCCACAATCTCACCATCATCCATTACCGCCTTGAGCATGACGAGGGCCGCAAACTCCTGTTCAAGGTCAGCAAGAGTTTGCGTCATGGGCGGAATTTCATAATTGCCCACAAGCCTGGCTTCACTTTCAAACGCTGCTTTCTGCAAGGCAAGAATGGCTGGCAGGTCCTCTGCTTCGACGGAAAGAATTTTCATGCGACGTCTCTTTTCATGAGATTTCTCTTTTTTTGTTGATAACCAAACCAAGGGACCTTCGCAATGACACATGCCGGGCTTCATGCCAGCATGTTGCTTCAAGGCACGCATGGCGTTCACAGCAAGTTGCGTGCATACCCCGGCCTGTTATCGGTGGATGCCGCCCAGGGCGCTTACGCGCACAATCCCAAATTTGTTCTGTCGTTGCAGTGCTCGCTGAATTGGTCTGCTGGATCAAGGAACTCTTGATCCAGGCACACACTGAGGCATCCAAATACTAGGGAAGGGATTGCCTCTGTGCTCTGCTGCTTTTCTACCATCACACGCATTTTCCTGCTCTCGATGGTTTATGGGGCTTGCCTTCCCCAAACCCGGGGCTTGAACACCTGGTTTTTATTAATTGCTGCGTTACACGCCCGCGCACGCGCTCGCACCTGCCAGGGTAAGCCCAGGTGCAAGCTCCCCACGTGCCTTATGCCCTCACGCATTCGACTCTGGGGGCATGCATAGGGCATCGGACATCAGCGCCATCCAAATGTGTCAGGTTCGGAGGACAGGCGTCAAACACTGCATCAGTTAACGCAGACAGTCAGGTAAAACCAGACGCATGCTCATAACAAAGGCTCCACACCGGGAGATGTGGAGCCTTTGACAGTTTTTGTCAGCAGACCTCTATTTGGCTGAATTGCCTTCGGCCTTGGCCTTGGCCATATCAATCGCCTTTTTGAAGAGATCGGGCGGCAGTGCGCCGCGCACCACAAGATCATTGACGAGAAAATACGGCGTGCCTTCCACGCCGAGTTTTTGCGCGTCCTGCTGATCTTCGTTCATGATGTCCGCCACTTTTTTGCTGTGCACGTCCTTGGCAAGCCGCTTCATATCAACGCCAAGGTCCTGGGCGGTGGTTTTCAAAAAAGCCTCGCCATCGGTCACGAGCTTGTCGCGTCCAGCGAACAGGGCGTCATGAAACTTCCAGGCTTTTTCTTCGCTCTGCTGTGCGATGGCAAGAAAATACTTTGACGCGATGCTGGCCGGGCCTTTGTCATCCAGAGGCAGGTTTTTGAACACGAGGCTCACGTCCTTGCCGTATTCCTTCAAAAGGGCGCTCACCGTTCCTGAAGCCTGCTGGCAAAAGTGGCAGGTAAAATCTGAAAAAGCCACGATGCGCACCTTGGCGTTTTTGGAGCCCAACACAGGGCGGCCCTCAAGCTTGACCGACTTGGGCGTCTTCATTTCCTGGTTCCACTGCGCTTCAAGGCTACGCTGCCTGCGCATATTGGAACCCTGCTGGGCTATGTCCAACACGGCTTCGCTGTTTTTGCGCAACACGTCCATCACAAGATCTGGGCGTTCCTGCAAGAGCTTTTCCAGCATTTGCGCAAGATTTTCATCAGTGACCTGCACTGGTGCGGCTTCTGCCCGACAGGGAGAGCAGGCAAAAAGACCACCCAAAACCACAAGCGCCACAAGGGCAACCAAACCTGTTTTTTTCCACATCTTCATACTAAAATTCCTCACGCCCTTGGGACGAATCAGTTTACGCCGCCCTGCTCCGCCTCAAGGCGGCGCTGGGTGGCGGCATCTTCAATTTTAAAAAGCAGCTCGTCAAGGTCGACCGGCTTCATGAGGTAGCCAAAAGCTCCCTCGCTCATGGCCTGCACCGCCAACTGCATGTCGGCATGGCCGGAAAGCAGGATAACTGGGGTTGCGGGCCAATGCTGATGGATTTTTTGCAGCGCGCTCATTCCATCCATAACCGGCATTTTCACATCCATTATGACAACGCTGTACGCTTCCTGTTGCATGGCATCCAGCGCCAACTGACCATTAGCAGCCGTTGTGCACTCATACCCTCTGCGACCCAGGCGCTTTGCCAGAATGCGCGTGACGTCCTCTTCATCATCAACCAATAGGATTTTTTTTGACCCCATACGAACTCCACCAAATAATGTCTTTCTTTACAAGCTCGCGTATTTTAGCGCCTAACAGGCGGCCCGAGCAATAGACATGTTTGCATTTTCATAATTTTTTTGCAATTTGGCGCTATATTTTTTTTACAACTTGACGCTGCCTGTACTCTCTTTTACAACCATCAATGTGCTCCGCCTCAAGATTTTCATGAATGTTTCATGTGAAACGTTAAAAAATCTGAAAACACGCCGCTCTTTTTACCTACGTATCGTATTGGGTGAACAGCAAAATCACACCACTGCCCATTCGGGCGGGAGGCATCAATGGCTCGCATAATATCCATTGCCAACCAAAAAGGCGGCGTGGGAAAAACTACCACGGCAATCAATCTGTCAGCGGCCCTGGCCGTTATGGAAAAAAAGGTGCTGCTGGTGGACTGTGACCCACAAGCCAACAGCACGAGCGGTATTGGCCTGCAACAGGACCAACTGCACGGCGACCTGTACAATACCTTTTATGAACCTGAACAGGTACGCCAAAATATTGCAAAAAGCCGTTCGCCCTTTTTGGATATTTTGCCAGCAAGCACAAACCTTGTGGCTGTTGAACTGGAACTCGTTGACAAGATGGCACGCGAGTTCTACCTCAATGAATGTCTCAAATCTGTACAAAAAGACTATGAATATATAATACTTGACTGCCCTCCTTCACTGGGCCTTTTAACGCTGAACGCATTGTGCGCATCGCGTGAACTGCTGATCCCGCTTCAGTGCGAATTTTTCGCCCTGGAGGGAATCGTCAAGCTTTTACAGACGTATGAACAGGTGAAAAAGAGGCTTAACCCCGAACTTTCACTTCTGGGCGTGGTGCTGACCATGTACGACACCCGCAACAGGCTCACGCGGGAAGTGAAAAACGAAGTCCGGCGCTGCTTCCCCGACCATCTTTTTGAAACGGTCATTCCCCGTAACGTGCGGCTGTCGGAAGCGCCAAGCCACGGCAAGTCCATCATTCACTATGATATCAAATCCAAGGGGGCCGAAGCGTACCTTGGGCTTGCAAAAGAAGTGGTGCTGCGCCGCCCCTCTAAAAAATCCGTGCTGCAATAGCTGGCTGCACCTTTTTGGCAGAGCATCCGCTCGCTGCTATCTTGCGGGCAAAGGCGGCACTGCGTGCCGGCACTAACGGGACTACGTCGGCCGGCCCAGATGAGAACCCCCCAGGGCGAGGCGCTCACAGGCCCCCTCTACAGATGCAGAGCTTGAGAGCGCGCCCCCTGGCAAAGATCGGGCCCTACCCTTTCGGGGTGCTGTGTTCGACCGCCATATGGTCCCGAAAATGCTTCTGCCTGATGGTTGTGCCGCAGCTCTTGCAAAGGAAGACAAGCAGACCACCGATATTGGCGTTGGTCAGAATAAAGGGCTGCGCGGAGTCTGCACGCCAGTCAGCGGTTTCTGCGCCGCAATGGGGGCAGGCCACAGCGGGAGAATACGGGTACTTGAAGTCCCAGAACTGCTGTAACTGCTCAAAACTTTTCAGCGGCCCCTCGGCCTGAACCAGCGGGCTGGGCGCTGCAGTGGCTTTTAATTGCGCGCCAATCTTGGGCTCGACCAGTTTCCAAAGCTTCAGCGAAAGCTGCACTGCTTCAATATTGCCTTTGGCGTCAGTAAGATAGCGTAGTTCAGGATGATCAAACATTGGCATGTCCTTTATGCCTGTGAGCAACATCAGGCAGAAATTTTAAGGTAACAGCATAGCCCGCCCGCAGTTGCCCTCGCGTGCCGAGCACTGGAAATTTTGTAGGGCTGGGTGCCAGCACCGTGACGCGCACAGACCGCCTTGTCAAGGCGACTGTGCATAAAAGGCTGCAACAAAAAGGCTTGTGGCAGCCCGGCGCAAACCGCAAGCGCACCAAATCCGACGCGACGGCGGCTCGCCAAAAGCCCGCTGCCGAATGGCTGCGGACGGCACGGTAGTACAAGTACAGCACATGGCGATGCTGTTAGCGCTACAGCCAGTAGCCAGCAGGTAACGCCAAAGCTACAGCGCCTATGGCCTCCGTCGGCGGGCAGAGCCAACGCCATGAGGGCTCGGGCACAAAACCTGTGCGCAGGGTCAATGCCCCTCTTTGGAGCAGCGCGCAGCAGCTATGGGCAGGGCTAATGCCTCCGGGGCTATGGCGCAGCATCTATGGAGCAGGGGCAACGCCTCGGGAGTTATGCGCGACAACTAGGAGCAACATCCGCAGCGCGCGAGCATCCCTGCATCCCGGGCCGCTCCGCGCAAACCCGCAACGGCGCTTCGCACCCATTGGTATGCTTCGAGGAAAAGCGAGGTGTATATGGCGGCAGCGGAACGCAACGGCGTACTGCGAAAGTCCCGGCATGCCCTCCCCTTCGGGGACGGAGGCATCAGGGGCCAGATGCGCTGACCAAGCGGCATATCAACATACGGTTTTTTATGGTCAAAGGGCTGCTGCAACGAACAGCGCAGAGATCAAGGCTTTATCTGATTGCGAGTACAGCACCCGCAAAACCGGGCGCGCGAACATATGAGGTGACACTATGAGCGGCAACAAAAAGGGACTGGGCAGAGGACTGGACGCACTTTTCAGCGGATCAGAACCGCAACAACAGCAGCAGGAAACCGCAACATCCTCACTGCCTCTCACGGCCCTGAAGCCTAATCCTGGTCAGCCCCGCAGGCATTTTGACGAAGAAGCGCTGAACGAACTGGCGGCATCAATCAAGACACAGGGCATCATCCAGCCCCTGCTTGTGCGCCCACTCCCCGGCGGCGACACCTACCAGATCGTGGCGGGCGAGCGGCGCTGGCGGGCTGCGCAGATAGCCGGGCTTGCCCAGGTGCCCGTGTACATCCGGCAATTGAGCGATAAAGAGGTAATGGCAGCCGCGCTCATCGAGAACCTCCAGCGCGAGGATCTCAACCCCATTGAAGAAGCCGAAGCGCTGCAAGCCCTGCGCGAGGCCCTCGACCTGACGCAAGAAGAGCTTGCCTCACGCCTTGGCAAAAGCCGTCCGGCTGTGGCCAATTCCTTGCGCCTGCTGCAACTGAGCGCCGCCGCAAGGAATGATCTGCAGGCGGGGCGCATAAGCGCGGGTCACGCCCGTTGCCTGTTGGGCATTGACGGAGAGGACGCGGCAGAAGCATTGCGCCTGCGTATCCAGAGTCACAACATGACAGTGCGCGAAGCTGAGGAGGCTGCCGCATTCTGGCGGGGGCACTCCACCCTGCCCTGGCAGGAAGCGCAGCACGAAGAAAAGCAGGGCCCCAAACCGGCAAACCAGAGAATTTCACGCAAAAAAAGCCCTGCTTTCAGGACATTGCAAAAAAGTCTGAGCACCGCTCTGGGTTGCCCGGCCAAAATCAGCGGCGACGAAAACGCTGGACGCATTGCTCTGAACTACAGCAGCAAGGAAGAACTGAGCATGCTTCTGGATAAGTTCGGCCTTGCCCTTGATAATGAGCAGATTGATGACGAGCAGATTGCGGAATAATTCCGCCGCCGGGGTTGCGCCCTGCGGTAGCGCATAATCTTTCCACGCATGAGCTGAGAACAATTTACCAAACAAAACGGCGTGATACGCCTTGACAGCATTTTTTACACTGTAATACGCAGGGCTGCTTCTGGCATGAACGCCGCTGCCATGTGCAGCGGAGCAAAAATATAAGGCAACACGTCGGTTCGCAATGCGGACTCACGTGTTGCCTTTAAAATACACAATAACCTTTACTATACGAATGTACCGACAGAACGGTACCAGCTCCGAAGCCCCGCATCAGACCAGAAAACTCATTCTATACAGGAAAATACAATAAGAGTTTTAGATAGTGTCTACACGAGTTATGATAAAAGTTTCAGCCACAGAGCAATGCACCGTATTCGCACGGCAGCAGCGAACGCTGCGAGTGTTTTTGCATACCTAGTAGCAATGCCTCGCCACCTCTTCAG
>NZ_MJUZ01000033.1 GCF_002237645.1 Desulfovibrio sp. MES5 | reverse complement strand
GTGCAAGCACTTCCTCTAAAAGACCAATAGTCATTGTCATCAGTAGAGATTTTTTTGAGCCTTGAGCAAAGCGATGCATGTTGAGCTTCAAAACTTGACACGTCACCCTCTTATTAAGTTTTATCGAAGCAGACTAAGTTGATCTTCGAAAAAGCGCAAAGGGTATGCTGATTGATGCCCCCCAAACGCCAAAAACCCCCGACCATCTGTGTGATGATCGGGGGTTTTTAAGATATCTGGTGGAGCTGGACAGAATTGAACTGACGGCCTCTTGAATGCCATTCAAGCGCTCTCCCAACTGAGCTACAGCCCCACGGCGAAATGCACAATGACTAAAACTGGCCGCTTTGTCAACAACTTCTTGAAAAAAAAATGCAGGTTCCGAGAATCCGCCTGCCCCAGGCTTTTACGGCTTCGCCTTTGCGGCCCGCGCAGTAGGTGCAGCCGCAGAGGCGCGTGGCCTACCTCATCAACATGAAAAGCGGCCCCTTCACGCCGCGCGGCACGCTGTAGTACCGCCGGATAAAAAGAGCCGCCCATGACGCATCAATGGGCTTCTTACCCTGAGAGGACTTTGAGGCTCCTCTGCCGCCTGTGCGAACAGGAAGCTGCACGGAAGGCATCCGTGCCCGATAACGCACGCTGGTACGCGCTGTAACAGGAGTTTTTGCGCTTTGAGGGATTACGACTCCCTCAAAACCGTCCGCTTTAATGAAGCCAGTTCAGCGGCTGGCATTGCGGCAACGCAAAATCGCCCTGATAACCGTCTTCGCCCTGGTCTTCAATCAAGTTATTCCCCCGCCTCCACTCGCCAGCGCTGGACGTACCCAGGCAGCCAACCGAATGAGGACGGGGGAACAACCGTCGAAATCCCACAGTTAGCGTGTAACGCCCTCAGCCAGACGCGCCATTTCCGCGCCCGTGACCTCCAGAGCCCTGGCCAGCACATCGTCCGCCACAGCGTAAGAAAAACGGATGCAGTTATCGTCGCCAAAGGCCGCACCGGGCACCAGAGCCACATGCACCTTGTCCAGCAGCCAGGTGCACAGTTCGGTAGAATTGTTCACCGCGCCGCCAAAGCACTTGCGCACGTCCACAAACAGGTAAAACGCGCCGTCGGGCTTGGGGCACACGGCCCAGGGCCAGGTTTCAATAATTTTCATGCCCAGGTCGCGCCGCCGCATGAAGGCCTCGCGCATGTGGTCAATGCACTCCGTGGGGCCGGTCAGGGCCGCCAGCGCCGCCTTCTGCGCGATAGAACAGATGTTGGACGTGCTGTGCCCCTGCATGGCCGATATTTTCTTGATCAGCAAGGGATGCGCGGCCAGAAAGCCCACGCGCCAGCCTGTCATGGCGTAGCTTTTGGACATGCCGTTCAGCACCGCCACCTGCTCGGGATAACGCGCAAACCAGCCGATGGCGCTGGTCATCTTGGCGGGTGCGAACACGAGTTGGTCATAAATTTCGTCAGACAGCACAAAAATACCGCGCTGTATGGCCCAGTCCATAATGGCTGAGAACTCGGCCTCAGTGTACACCGCGCCCGTGGGGTTGCTCGGCGAATTGAGGATGAGCAGGCGGGTCTTGTCCGTCACGGCGGCGTCCAGCATGTCCGGCGTCACCTTAAAGTTCTGCTCCGGGCCGGCATGCACGGTCACGGGCACTCCGCCCGCCAGCATGACCATGTCCGGATAGCTCAACCAGTATGGCGCGGGAATAAGCACTTCATCACCGGGATTGATGGTAGCCTGTAAAAAGTTGTACAAACAGTGCTTGCCGCCAGCCCCAATGACGATGGATTCCTGCGCCACGGGCACGCCGTAGGCGCGGTCAAAATACGCGCCAGCGGCCTTGCGCAGTTCCGGGATGCCGGGCACGGCGGTATAGCGGCAGAAATTTTCGTCAATGGCGGTTTTGGCAGCCTCACAGACGTGCGCCGGAGTGGGAAAATCGGGTTCGCCCACAGCAAGGCTGGTGACGGCTATACCCTGCGCCTTGAGCTCAAGGGCGCGGCTGTTGACACTGAGAGTCAGAGAGGGTTTGATGCTGCTCAGTCGTTCTGAAATCTGCATGAAAGGCTCCTTCCCGAAGGGGGACGCAGTGCGGCGTTTTCGGCAAAATTACAGCCGTAAATTTTATCAGCTTCATCAAAGGGTGTAAATGCGTACAAAAGAGCAACGTGTGCCAGCGTCGCAACCTGAAGACGGTCGGCAGACCAGCGCGATCAATGCGGACACGGCGGCGCAGGCGCGTCCCAACCCCGCTTCGGATCCAATCCGCGCAGGGCAGCATCCTGCGGCCTCGCCGGATTCAGTCCCCGCCTCTCCGAATGCAGTTCCGGCCTTGCCGAATGCAGTTCCGGTCGCGTCGGGTTCTGCAACGCCCTCGCCGGATACAGCAACAACTGCGCCGGATTGTGCCTCGCGCTCATCTGCCGCAGCCTCAACGCCACTGACAGACCGCGCCAGACACGCGCCGGATACGCAGGCAAAAGGCCCACTGCTGCCCTTGCCCCAGGACTGCGTTGTGGGCAGCTTTGTGCAGCGGCGCAAACGCTTCAGCGTCGAGCTGGTCCTGCACGGCGAACCCGTATGGGTACACAGCAACAATTCCGGCAGCATGCTGGGCCTCACCCTGCCGGGCAGCCTGGTTCTGGCGTCCCCGGCTGCCAACCCCAACCGCAAGCTCAAATACACGCAGGAATGCGTGTGGCTGGCTCAGACCGCCACACCAGAAAATCCCGGCATACCGCCCCTCCCCCGCCAGTCAGCGTGCGGTTTTTGGGTGGGCGTCAACACCAGCGTGCCCAACCGCATGCTTGAAGCGGCATTTCACGCTGGGCGGCTCCACTTTGCCAAAGGCTATACCAGCCTCGTCCGCGAAGCCAAACGCGGCCAGAGCCGTCTGGACGGCCTCATGACCGGCCCGGGACTGCCGCCCCTGTGGGTGGAGTGCAAGAATGTCACAATGGTTGAAGACGATGCCGCCTGCTTTCCTGACGCCGCCAGCGAACGCGGACAAAAACATTTGCGTGAACTTATGGATATTGTGGCTCAGGGCGAGCGCGCGGCCATGTTCTACCTGGTGCAGCGCCCGGATGGACGCTGCTTCGCACCGGCTGATTTCATTGACCCGGACTACGCCCGCCTGTTCTACGAGGCTCTGGCCTGCGGGGTTGAGGTTTACCCCTACCGCGCCCTTGTGGACGTGAACGGCATTGACCTTGGCGGCCTTATCCCCCTGCGCCCTGCCCCGTAACAGAGCAGTCCGCAGCACAACAGGACCGCATCAAAGCAGCCCACACGGCAGTCGCACGACACGCCCGCCCCAGCCAAAGCGTGCCCACACCTGCGAACACTGCCTGACCAGACCTTTACCCTGCCTTAAAGCCCCCACGCGGGCCAGACAAAAAGCTACGGCCAGGATTTATAAAAATCCTGGCCGTAAAAGTTGTTGCGTCACGTCGCCCGAGTCCCTGCCCGTGATACCCCGCAGATAAGCGTTAACACGGTGCGCTGCCTGACGCGAAAGCGCCCTGGCCCCAAAATATCAAGCACGCGCGGGGCGATTGTCAGATCAGACAGCAGCGTCCAGCAACAGATTGTCCCTGTGGATGACTTCGGGGTAGTGGGCGTCGCCGAGTATGGCGGCCACCTCATGACGCTTGAGGCCCATGATTTTTTTGAGGTCAGGCGCGCTGTAGTTGGAAAGGCCCACGCCAATGCTCTCGCCATTGTGCAATACGCGCACAAGGCCGCCGCACTGAAAGCCGCCCTCAACTGCGCGCACGCCACCGGGCAGCAGACTGCCGCCCTTGTGCAGCAGCGCGCGGGCCGCGCCGTCATCCACATGCACGCTGCCAGCCGGGTCGGACTGGTAGGCCAGCCAGAATTTGCGCCGCGCAATGGCGTGATGCGCGGGCCGCACCCAGGTTCCGCGTTCAAAGGGTTCGTGCCCGGCAGGCGCGGAGCATGCCCCGGCTGCGGCAAAAGCCCTGCCGATGACCCACGGCTCCCGCCCCGGCAAAATCAGGGTGGGCACGCCCAACTGGGCGGCACGCCGCGCGGCCAACAGCTTTGAATACATGCCCCCTGTGCCCACGGACGTCTTGCCGCCGCACAGCTGGCCCAGATCCAGAGCCGCCACATCGTCAATATAATCCATAACCGGCGCATCCGGGTGCTTCTGCGGGTCCGCCGCCAGCACTCCCGACGAGGAGGTGAGATTGATGAAAAGATCGGCCTCCACCAGATTGACCAGCAGACTGGCCAGACAGTCGTTGTCGCCGAACTTCAGTTCGCTGATGGATACGGTGTCGTTTTCATTGACAATGGGCAGCACGCCCCACTCCAAAAGCTCGGCAAAGGTATTGCGGGCGTTCAAAAAGCGCTGCCGGGCGCGCAAATCGTCCCGCGTCAGCAGCACCTGCGCCGTTGGCATGCCGTGCGCCAGAAAAACCTTGTCCCACGACTGCATGAGCTGGCCCTGTCCCACGGCTGCGGCAGCCTGACGCGCCGAAAGACCTGTGGGCTCCACGGCGCGGCCACGGCTTGCCAGCGCCGCGCGGCCAGCGGCCACAGCGCCTGACGAAACCAGCACAAGCCGACGCGCGCCTCGAGCCGGAGCAGAGGCCTCCGTAGCATTCTGCATCGGTTCGGGCTGTTCCGCAGACGCAGCATCCCCGCCTGTCAGGGGCAAATCACGCAGAAAAGCAAGCTGGGCGGCAAGGCCTTCAAGCACCTTGCAGTTGAGCCCCGAGGCATCGGCCAGTACGGCGCTGCCCACTTTGACGACAACCACACGGGCCTGGGCCAGAACGCGGGCGCGCTCCTGCTGCCAGCTTTCAGACCGCTCTTCACAAGATCGCCCGCTCTCGGGCTGCCTGCGCAGCCCTGCTTCAGAATCCGCGCCCTGACCGCGCTGCCTGCTCATATGCGCTCCGTACCCTGCTATTCTTTGGTATAGATGACTTCGATTTCAGGAAATTCCTCTTCCTCAGACCGATTCACGGCTTCAAGCCGGATCAGGGGCTCATTGCGCGCGGTGGAGGCGCACACCTGCCACAGCTCTTCGACCAGAGGCTCAATACCTATATCGTCGCGGGCCGAGATGAAGAATACCTTACGGCCATCGGCCTTTGCCCGCTCCTTGAGAGCTTCAAGGCGCTCCGGACTCACGAGGTCGATCTTGTTGACCACTTCGATCTGCTTGCGCTCGCCAAGCTCGGCGTCAAAACTGCGCAATTCTTCGTTAACCAGCGTAAATCCGGCCCAGGGGTCTTCATCGCCCACATCCTCGATGCTGAGAATGTGCACCAGAAAGCGCGTGCGCTCCACATGCTTGAGAAAACGCAGGCCCAAGCCCTGACCTTCATGCGCGCCTTCGATCAGACCGGGAATATCGGCCACAACCATGCGCCTGTCCGGATCCACCTCGTCAATCATGACGCCCAGATTGGGGGTCAGCGTGGTGAAGGGATAGGCCGCGATCTTGGGTCTGGCCGCAGAAACCCGCGTGATAAAGGTGGATTTTCCCGCATTGGGCAGACCGATAAGGCCCGCGTCCGCAAGAATTTTCAGCTCCAGCCGCAGATTCAGTTCCTCGCCGGGCTCACCGGGCTGGGAAAAGCGCGGCGCACGCATGGTGGAGGACTTGAAATGCTCGTTGCCTTTGCCCCCACGCCCGCCCTGCGCCACCAGCACCTCGGCGTCCGGATCGCTCAGGTCGGCCAAAAGAACTTCCTCGCCTTCGGGCCCTTCGCCGTAGACCAGCGTTCCCACAGGCAGGTTCAGCACCAGATTTTCGCCCTTGCGGCCATCGCACTGGCTGCCTTCGCCGGGGCGGCCATTCTGCGCCTCATACAGGCGCTTGAGGCGAAAGTCGTACAAAGAAAGCAGCCGACTGTCGGCCTTGAGATATACCGAACCACCGTCGCCGCCGTTGCCGCCGTCCGGGCCGCCGCGCGGCACGAATTTTTCGCGCCTGAACGACAGGCAGCCATGACCGCCCTTGCCAGCACGTACCTGAATTCTGGCTTCATCAACGAATCGCATGCTCTATCCTCTGGCCCAATGACGCTCAGGCCCAATGTTTTATATGTGCGTGTAACACGCCTGCCTGGCGGCAAGGTCATTACTCTGCGTGCGTCCGGCGGAGCTGCGCGGGGCTGCGCCGAACCCGGCCTGCGGCGTGCAGTCCACGCAAGCGCTGGGGATGCGGACGAGCCCTTGCGGGCGGCCACTCCCACGGCCTGCGGTGTTCCGTGCCGACGCGCTGGAACAGACGGCGTTGTGAATCTGCATTTTCAAAGGCAGCGGCATCTCAAAGGCAACGCATCGCAAAGGCAAGGGCTGACCCGTTGCGCGGCGCCCCACGCGTCACCACGTTGTGCCGGGCAGACATGCCGCCCTTGGGCCTGCACAGTATGCGCCCGCCCACGAGCTGCCAAAGCCGATTCAGGATGTCACTGCTCTGGAATACGGGCTGCGCGACCGCGCGTCGCCAGCGAATACGCATCGCCGACCGGTCGCCGCCGCTGCCCCCTGCGCCGCGTACCCGCACAGAACAAACCCGCACAGGGCAAGCCTGCACAGAGCAAATCTGCACAGAGAGCCTGATCGCCATGGCGCGCGCTCCAGAGCACAAAAGCGCCACGAGCCCAGCAACCCTTGAAGACACCATACCCGCAAAATATGCATCAGCCAAATATTCAGCGGGCCAAATTCACATCAGTATAAACACCGAAAGGGAAGAAGCCTTGCGGCCCCTTCCCTTGTCAGCAAATTCCACGCGGCCGCGTTAGCTGGCGGCCGCCTCCACATGCACACGCGTAAGCACGCGGCGTTTGCGGATATACTTTTCAAAGCGCACCACGCCGTCAATCTTGGCGAACAGGGTAAAGTCCCTGCCCATACCCACGTTGACGCCGGGAAACACGGTGGTGCCCAACTGGCGCACCAGAATATTGCCGGCAAGAACGCTTTGACCGCCGAAGCGTTTGACGCCGCGTCGCTGTCCTGCACTGTCGCGGCCGTTACGCGAAGAGCCGCCTGCTTTTTTATGAGCCATAGTAGCCTCCCTGGTGCGCTGAACTACGGTTCAGCCGGGCGAATAAATTTTTGCTCGCCGTAACAATAAAAGCCTTGCGGCTGTCATTGCCGGACATAGGGACGTTCGCCCTCACGCCCGCCGGAACCTTAAAAGGTTCTAGCCGTTGATGCTCTTGACGCGAATGGTGGTGAAGTCCTGACGATGACCGCGCATCTTGCGCGAGTCATTGCGGCGCCAGCGCTTGAACACCTTGATCTTGGGGCCACGCCCGTGATCCACCACTTCCGCCGTGACAGCGGCACCGGCAAGATAGGGAGCGCCAACTTTGCATTCAGCGCCACCGACCATCAGCACCTTGTCCAGGGAAATTTCGCTTCCGGCCTGAGCCGCGAGCTTTTCCACAACGATTTTGGAACCTTCTTCAACGCGGTACTGTTTTCCGCCGGTTTCTATAATCGCGTACATGATATCAACCTCCAAAAAGAGAAAGGCATATTTGCCCCATTGCACGGCAAATGTCAAGCGCCTTCCGCAATTTTTCGGCAAGGACGCGCCGCCTCCGCCAAAAGACGGGGCATGCAGCCGCAGGGCGCTTGTACATCAAGCCGCCGCCAGGCACAAGCAAAAATCACAAATTGTGTCACACAACCCAAAATCAAGGTTCGCACAAGCCATTTTTCGCGATAGTTTTTCTTGGCATGCGGCCTTACCACTGCTATATTTATTTGCGATGAACGAAAATATTCTCACCCTTCAGATAGAAAACTTGACCCATGACGGTCGCGGACTCGCTCGCGCCCATTGCCAGCACACCCTGACGCCCAATGAGCAAAAAGCTCACGCAGGGCGCACCCGCAACCAAGGCACCGTAATCTTTGTTACTGGCGGCCTGCCGGGCCAGACTGTGCGCGCCCGCGTCACCAGACGTAAATCGAGCTTTATAGAGGCTGAAGCCGTCGAGGTTGTGCAGCCCGCGCGCCATTCCGTGCCCGCCATCTGCCCGCATAACGGCCTGTGCGGCGGATGCCCGCTGCAAACCATGCCCTATGACACGCAGCTCCACTGGAAGCGCCGCATTGCCCTTGACGCCATGATACGTATTGGCGGCATGGATGCGGATCAGATGGAAGGCCTGCTTACCGAGGTTCTGCCCTCGCCCGCCATGCGGCGTTACCGCAACAAGGTGGAACTGGCCTTTGCCGGCGGCGGCGATGAACCGCTGACCATCGGCATGCGCCGTCGCAACGGTCGCGGTGTCACGGCTGTGCCGCACTGCGCCCTCATGTCGGTCGAAGCGCGCGGCATGATCGCCATGATGGCCGACCTTGCCGCAGAAACTGGCTTGCCCGCGCACACGCCCAAGGACGAGGCCCGGTACCGCCTGGACGGTCAGGGCACGGGCGACGTGCACGGCAACCAGCATGACCGCCATGCCCTCACCGGATGCCCGGAACGGCTGGCCGCCAAACCCCGGCGAACGCGCTTTGGCTGGCGCTCATCATCCGTTGCGGCCAGGGACGCCGCCGAAAGCAACAAACACGGCAGCGGGTTTTGGCGCTTTCTGGTGCTGCGCAGGGCGCTGGACTCCGATTTGCGCGGTCCCCGCTGGTGGGCGCTGTGCATCACAAGCCCTGGCAGCCCTGCGGAGCAGGCCAAGGTGCGCTCCATTGGGCAGAAGCTTCTGAAGACATTTCCCCTTCTGTCAGGCTTTGTTCATGAAGAACGGGCCAGTGAAGACGCGCTTGTGCTGGGGCAGAAGCGCGTTGCCGTGCTTGGCAGCACCGGCGAGTCCGACCCGGCCGCCTCGCGCCTTTGGCTGCCCCTTGCCGGCGAGCATTTCTGCCTTGACGCGGCCTCGTTTTTTCAGGTCAACACGGCGGCGTCACAAATGCTGGCCAATATGGCTGTGGACATGTTTGAACGCCATGTGCATCAGGACAAGCCCTCCCTGCTCGATCTCTACTGCGGGGTCGGCGCGCCCGGGCTTCTGCTGGGCAAGCGGTGCGGCCGCCTGCTCGGTCTGGAGCAGGACGCCAGGGCTGTGGCTCTGGCGCGGGCCAACGCCAAACGCATGGGCCTTGACCATTGCGTTTATGAGACGGGCGATGCCGGCCTTCACCTGGACAAGCTCGCGCCCTTGCAGGAAAACTACTGGAATCAGACAGAACACTGGGACGCCGTGCTCGTGGATCCGCCACGCGCCGGTCTTGCGCCCCGTGCGCTCAACGCGCTTTTGCGGCTCAATGCGCACACCATCCTCTATATATCATGCAACCCGGCGACGCTGGCCAGAGATGCGGCGCGACTGCGCGGCGCGTACAGGCTGGCGGAAATGCGCGCTGTGGACCTTTTTCCCCATACGCCGCATATCGAGTGCCTGACCCTGTGGCAAAGCCTGTAAATGCTCATGACCCGCATCTTTCCACGCGGAAGCCATTGACGCGCCCCGAAGGCTGTGATAATTTACACAGCGTTGGGGCTCTTGACACTGCCACCCTTAACGCGCGAATAGTATGCGGATATTGCGATCTGACATAAAAGACGCAGGCAGCGCGGAGGAAGCATGTCATTCAAGGACTTTCTGAAACAGCAGCAAAGCGGCCTTGAAGCCATGGCTAATACCGGGGTTATCGGCCTGCATCTGGTCAGTGGCCCGGCGGTTGGCTTCGCCATAGGCTACGGCATAGACTACTGGCTGCATACCGGCCCCTGGGGCAAACTGATTTTTCTGTTTATTGGCATTGCCGCCGGTTTTCTGAATGTTTACCGCGACACCAAGGCATTGCTGAGAAAAATCGCAAGGCAGGACGCAGAGCGCAAAGGCCTTGTACAGCCGCCGGACGGCGCAAGCGCCCCTCCGGGGCAAGGCAAGACGGAGAACCGTGGCCGACAGGAAGAGCATGATACACAGCCTTGACGCATGGCTCTGGCGGCGCGGCATTGACCACCCCGCTGTACGCGTGATGGTGCGCAACGAATTTCTGCTCACTGCTGTTGTTCTTCTTGCAGGGGCCCTGCTGTTCACGGTAACGCCCTGGGTACTCTGGTTTGGCGTGGGGCTGGCCATCATGGCCTGGACATTTTGGGGGCTGGCGCGCTTTTTTCTGCGCCGGGGGCTAGGCGACTACAGCACGGCTTTTTTACGCATCGTTCTGATCCGCTGGCTTGGCAGGCTTATCGTGGTGGGGGGCATCCTTTATATATCCCTCATCGAGTGCCAGGCGCCGGTATTTGCCCTTGTTGGGGGCATGCTGACAGGCGGATTTTTTGCCCTTGCGAGCTTTGCTCTGGCAGCGCGCGCCATCAGGCGCAGCACGTAACCGGGCGCAGCGCGCAATAGAGCGGATGCTCCGCCAGTTGGGCGGCACGAAAATTTCTGGGGAACGGCCTTAGGGCTTTACATCAACGCAGCGCCGCAAAGGCGCGCATCGACCAGGAGGCAGGGCTCATGGCAGGTGGTTTGCCGCATCCGGTATTGCTCTCCACATTTATGGGCATGGACGAAATCACCATCGGTGGACAGATGGTGGAGTTCAAGCATGTGTTCTACTCCTGGGTCTGTATGGCCCTCCTCTTTACGGTTGCCTTGATCATGCGTAGACGCCTGACCCTCGTGCCGGGCGGCTTGCAGAACTTTTTCGAGGCACTGGTAGACACTGTTGAAAACTTCATTATCGCGACCATGGGTGAACACGGGCGCAAGTTCGTGCCGCTGCTGGCGGGCATTTTCATCTACATTTTCGGCATGAACCTCATGGGTCTGGTGCCCGGTTTCGACGCACCTACGGCCAACCTCAACACCACGGTCTGCATGGCGCTTTTTGTGCTCGTGTTCTATAACGCCGTGGGTCTCATCCGTTGGAAAACGCACTACATCCACCACTTCACCGGGCCTTCAAAGTTTCTTATTCCGCTGATGTTCCCGCTGGAAGTGGTGTCGCACCTTTCCCGTCCGGTTTCTCTCTCCCTCCGTCTTTTCGGCAACATCCGGGGTGAAGAAATCGTTATGGTGCTGTTCTTCGTCATGGCGCCCATTCTGGGCACCCTGCCCATCTACGCGCTTTTCCTTCTGGGCAAGACCATGCAGGCCTTCGTGTTCTTCATGTTGACCATGTTCTACATCAAGGGCGCTCTGGAAGCTCCCGAACACTAGACTTGCACAGGGCGGTCTGCCGCCCTCTCCGCCGGGTCATCCGCGGGCGTCCTTCGCCGGACGTAAAACAGGCGCTGCATAGTGGGGAATGGTCGTTTACGACCCAACAATACAACAGTGCAAGGAGTGTCTCATGCGTAAACTTCTGATGATCGCCCTGAACACCGTGGCTCTGCTGGGTATGGCCAGCATGGCTTTCGCCGCCAACCAGCTCGACGCCTCGGCCCTTGGCTACACCTGCCTCGCCGCCGCCCTTGGCATCGGCATTGCCGCCTTTGGTTGCGGCATCGGCATGGGCCTTGGCCTGAAGGGCGCCTGCGAAGGCGTTGCCCGCAACCCTGACGTAAGCGGCAAGATCACCGGTACCATGATTTTGGCCTTCGCCTTTATCGAATCTCTGGCCATTTACGCTCTGGTTATCAGCTTCATCCTGCTGTACGCCAACCCCTACGCGTAGGGCTGGATCAGCTTTGCAAAAAAAGGAGGCTCCGGCCTCCTTTTTTTTTGCCTTTTTTATAACTGAGGCCTTGCGGCAGCATAAAAGACGCTATGCCCTCAGCCGCGCCCTTGGCAAGCATCTGCAACGTGGCCAAAAACGCATACGCGGAGGCCGCATGCCCGGAGCAATGTACCGGGGAAAATATATCTGGGCAGTGTGGGCAAAAAGGTGGAAAGGAACTGCGAGAAGCGAAACAGTAGGGCAGAGGAATAAGAGGCAAAGCAGCGCGACTGGAGCGGCAGCCAGATGCCCGGAGGAAAGGGCGACGCCTGATCCGCGCGTGCGCCAGGCATACTGAAAGAATGTACCTTCGCAAGCCCTCTCCTCTGCGTAAACGGGCTTCTGCACATGGGCATGCCAAGGGCGTCAGCGCGCTGCGTGCCGAACCGGGCAGCCACATCAATACTTACGCAACTGTTTGGCAGAGAACAGTATCGGCAACAACAAGGTGTTCTGAGCTTGCGCCGCTGTTCCTGTGCTGCGATCTTACCGCCAATACCCGTTTTTTTGTCGGGCTGACTGAGCGTGAGGCCAACCACAATGCCGTGTCATGACAATAGGTTGATCACGACGCTACCCGTGAGCGGAACCAGCCCATTACTGCGGGGCATTGCACGCTCCCCCCCAAGACGCTACACTGCGCGCGGGTCTCATCCTTTGCCGTGGCAGAAGGCGAGGCAACGCGAATGCACCCTGATGATGGGGTGTTTTTCACAATGAAAAAAATAAATTAAACTTGCTATCTCGCTGAATGCGATAAATCGTGGGCGGCGAACAAAAATTCCGCGGACTGTCATGACGGAACGGGCCATGGGCCTGTATTTTCCGGGATTACATAGATTTTTTTGCTGGATACGACGTATCTTGCAGCTTGGGGCTTAACCTTTGTCTCCTTTTATAGTAGCATTTCACTCATAAAAATTCTTTTTGTAACATGCGAGCTCCAACCAATTTTCCGACCCTGGCATGCGACAAAAGAACAAAAGGTGGGCATGTATAACACCCTTTGATTAATGACAAAATACATGCACTAATTCCAGGCCATACACTGGGCATCTTTTTAGTATCTCATTCACAGGCAGAGCCCGTCAATGGTTGTGCACCCAACTTAATAACGATAGGTTGTGTGCAAGGATTGCCACGGCATAGAATTACATATATTTTATATGCTGTTGGGAGTAGCAAGGCTATCATTGGCTCAGCTTGCACATTTACTGTTTTTTGATAGACACTTTCTTTCACGAGATGACATCTTCCCGTTGACAAGCTCGCGGCTTTCCAGAAGGTACACCATGGCTAACCAACCCAAAAGCAAACATATCCCTCGCGCAACCATTCAACGCCTTGCGACCTACGTGCAGGTGCTTGAAAACTTTTCACGCGATAATGTGGAGGTCATTTCCTCCAACCCTCTGGCCGAGGCCTGCGGGGTCAATGGCTCACAAGTGCGTAAAGATCTGGCCTATTTTGGCGAATTCGGCATCCGCGGCGTAGGCTATCATGTAAAATCTCTCATTGCCGCCATCACCTCCTCGCTGGGTGTTGACCGCGAGTGGCGCATGGCCCTCATCGGCGTCGGCAATCTGGGTAAAGCCATTCTCAACCATAGTGAATTTCGCGCCCGCGGTTTCAATATCGTGGGCATATTCGACTGCGACCCCTTCAAGATCGGCGAGATCGTCCACGGTCTTGAGGTGCACTGCACCCGCGACCTCAAGGATATGGTCTCCGACCTCAATATCGAAATAGGCATCATCACCACGCCCCCTGAAAGGGCGCAAAGAGCGGCCCAGCATCTCATGGACGCGGGCATAACCTCCATTCTCAACTTCGCTCCGGCCCGCATCAAGGTGCCCGAACGCATCAACGTGGAGTACGTGGACTTTTTCCACCATCTTTACGCCCTGGCGTTCAACCACCCCATGACCCGCTAGGACGCCTGCCTTGGCGCTGCCGCGAAACCGCACTTCATGGCCAGGACGTTGCTACGACGCCCTGGCTTTTTTGACGCGCCTTGTTCCCCCCAGGCCCGACTGTTCTGGCCGTGACCTTGGCCCCTGCCTGCCCTGTTACGGCCTGGCGGGCCTGTGCCTTGGGCTTGCCGTCACACTGCCCTGCTGGTTTTTTTGGCTGCTGCTGTCGCGCCGCGCCCAGGCTGATCCCCTGCTATGCGCGGCGCTTGCCGCGTGGCTCTGGATGGCTCTTGAGGTATGGAGCACACGCGGGCTGCACTGGGACGGGCTCGCTGACCTTGGCGACGCAAGCGGCAGCGGAGCCCAGGGCGACCGGTTCTGGGCCATCCTGCGCGACAGCCGCCTGGGAGCCTTCGGCGCTCTGCATCTTTTGCTGGCCTTTGGGGGCATGTGGCTCACTGTGTGCTGGCACATCCGGGCGGGACAATGGCTGTGGCTCTTGGCGGCTCCTGCCTGGGGCAGGGCCTGCGTTATCTGGCTGGCGGCCTTTGCGCCGCCCCGCGAGCCGGATTCGCTTGGGGGCCTTACCTGTGCGGGCGCAAGCCCCGCGCTGGCCAGATGGTACGCCCTGGCAGCCCTGCTGGCCTTATGCGGGCTGGCCCTGCTCGGCCATCAGGCATGGTGGCGCGTGCCCATAACCGCTCTGGGGCAGTTTTTTATTCTGCGCCAGATTGCGGCTCTGGCCCGCAGCAAGGGCGGCATTTCCGGCGATTTTCTGGGCGCGGGCATACAGTGGGGGCAGTTGTGGTTTCTGGCAAGTACGGTGTAGAGTAGGGACAGTTCATTTGCCTGGGCAACCAAGGAGGAACCCATGAATTTCAGAGAGTTGGCGGAAAAGGCCAGAACCTGCCGCCGTTTTTATGAAGACCGCCCCCTGACCATGACCGACCTGGAATGGCTTGTGGACTGCGCCCGTCTGGCCCCTTCGGCCAAAAACGCGCAGGAACTGCGTTTCAGCCTGGTAGCGCATGGTGAGACCTGCAACAATCTGTTTCCCCTCACCCGCTGGGCCGGAGCCCTCAAAGACTGGGGCGGCCCCCACCCCGGCGAGCGCCCCACAGGCTTCATCGCCATTCTTATGCCGCAGGGCGGCGGTGAACTGACGTTCTATGATGTGGGCATAGCCGCCCAGACCATCCAGCTTGCTGCCAGCAGCCGCGATTGGGGCTGCTGCATCATCAAGTCCTTTGACCACCAGGCTGTTCCCGTACTCCTGCAGGTTCCCGCCGAACTCAAGGTGGCGCTTGTTCTTGGTTTGGGCGTTGCCAAGGAGCAGCGCGTGGTCGCTCCCATGCCCGCCGACGGCGCATTCGGCTACTGGCGCGATAAAGAGGGCCTGCATCATGTGCCCAAGCGGACGCTTGAAGAGCTGATTGCATCCCGTTTTTAAAGTATTGTGCCTTTGAAAAGGCTTGCGCTCTACCACTGCGCAAAAGTGCGGATCGCCGCAACAGGGCGTGGGCTCTGCCGAAAATCGCTATTTTCTGCAGAATGGCAAATGGTAATGTGAAGCTTTTCAAAGCTGCTCTGATCTGGATTTGCGGCGTCCACATGCCGCGCAGGCCAAGGCTGGCCCGCATGAACCCGCAGGCCCCAGCTGACCGTCTCGGCCATGCCTGCCGCAAGTCGTAAAGAATATGCCTTCAAGACGCTCCGCTCTGGACGCCTTGCGCGCACCCCACACAGAACAAAAAAATGCACGAGGGCTGCCCCACTACTGGCAGCCCTCGTTTTTTGTACGCCTTGCATCTGGCAGTATTATCCGTCCCTTTACGTCCGGACCCTGACACTAGCAGCCGGTGCGAGCATGCCACGAAATGCCGCACTATGGCGCTTGGTTGACACAGCACACTGCAAGACACACGCCACGACGTACAAATACAACAACATCCTGATCATATTATCGCTGAAATGCTTCACATTTCAATTTGACATTCAGCCGGACATCGAATTTTCGGCTGAACCATCATTACGCTGCGCTCTACTGCACTTGTACAGCCGTAGAGCATGTTACTTTTTCAAAGACAAAATGCCCTAAAATACAGACTGAACGCATGCAGACCTGAACGCCGTGAGCTTCTACTCCGGCGTACAAGCTCCATTGCCATACAGGCAAAGAATGCTGGACTGTCCTTTGCCGCCTTCCTTAGCATTGTACAAAGCCTTGTCTGCGGTCATATAAAAATCGTCATAGGTGTGACGGCCACTCTGGCTAAAGGCCACGCCCGCGCAGACGTTTACCCGCACGTCGCCAACAAGCGGTTCTTCAAGTTTAAGAGTGATTCTTTCATATATTTTTGCGATCCGCTCCAGGGGCAGATTGCGCGCAAATGCGGCAAACTCATCGCCGCCCAGGCGGAACACAACGTCATCCTTGCGAAAGACCTGACGCAGCACCCCGGCAAATGCCTTGAGCACGGCATCTCCTGTGGAATGCCCCGACGAGTCGTTGATGTTTTTGAAATCGTCAAGATCAAAGATGAACATGGCGGCGCTGCTCTGCCTGCCCTCTTCCACTTCTCCAAGCTTGTGGACGATGAGGTTCTCCCCCGCAGCCCTGTTGTAAATGCCGCAAAGGGCATCCTTTTCAGCCCGGTTAAGCAGGGCGGCCCGCTCTTTTACACGGTCATGCGCGTCCTTGAGAAAGCCTATTATGCACACGTCCCGTGACTGCGGATCGGCATAGCCCACCAGGGTCAGACTGTGCCACGTGTAGGCGGCGTTTAGGCGAACCCGGGCGCGCACCTCGCAGGTGCAGTCCATCAGGCCGTTATGCACAAGGCTGACCATGTCTCCAATCTTGTCTTCCTGCCCTGGCGCAAAAATTCCCTGCTGCAAGAGGGCCTCCGGAACTTTGCGTTCCTTGAACAGATTGCCGCATCTCGTCATGTTCTCTTCAAGGTTTGCCAGGGCCCGCGTGGCAGGGTCTATTTGAAAAACTACGTCCACAGCGCTGTGTATAAGCGCCTCAAGCCGCTGTCGGTTTTTTTCTATCTCTTTTTCCAGCAGCACCTGTTGGGTCACATCCTGAAAAAGGCAGGCGCAATACCCGTACTGCGGCTGGTGGCAGGTCACCATAAGGTGCCTGTCGAGCGCGGGCCAGAAATCCGTAATTTCCTGCACGCGGCCATGGCAGGAGGTTTCCCAAAACGCATACAGCCATTTTGGGCCAAAATTAATACGGGATTTGACAAGCGAGGCGCCGATGAATCTTTCGCGGCTGGTGCCGAAAAGAGAAAAAAGAGCCTGATTGCCATAGACAGGCACAAGGTCGCTGGGGCGCCCCATCATATCAAGGTCAACACGCACCACGGCAATGGCCTGCGGCAGGCCCTGCAAAAAATCAAGATGGGAGGTATCTGCTAAACCCTTATCAGAAGAGATCAGGGTGACTTGTTCTTTAAGTTGGCGACCGGGGGCTTTCACTGCGAAGCCCCGGGCGCATGATAAAACCTGTTCCATATGGTCCCCTCGGGGTTGGGGGGAATAATTTGTGAGGTGACTTTTGCGCGTCATGCTGCACATCCCACGACACTCTAAAAAATCTATATACAATTTCAGATATAAAAAACACAGCCAATCCTGTCAATTCGTTTTGTTAAAATTTTCAAAATAAAAATCCTTTACTTATAAGGATGATACAGAAAAAAAATATCTGCTTGAATTGAAAGGCCCACAAAAAAACCATATAACTTCATAGTATATTCCACTGTCAGGGTTTCTGCCTTCCGCCATTATTCCTCTAAAAAAATCCAACTTCGCCACGCTGTTACCTCACTATGGAATACGCACGACCTGCAAAGCAGCCCAGCGGCACACTGAAACCCCTGTTTTCGGATGTCTATCACAAACGAACGCGCGGGGGCCGCCGCATTACAATTTTGGCGCAACACGCATTGCAGGATGCGTCCGGACCCTGAAAGCAGATATGCCCATGCGCGCCTCCGCCGCCGTGATGTGTGCGCCCGGCAGCGACCGCCCAGCGCGAAATGCCGGATACCTGCTGGCTATTCAAAGCAAATGACGCTAGCCTTTACCCACGAAAGCCCACCGGGAGGATGGCGTGCGAAAATTATGTATCAGCCTGTTTGCCGTCTTGATGGCGACGCTCATATACATCCCGGCCCTGGCCGACCCGCAGGACAGTCTCCGCAAGCTGGCCGCAGGCATGTGGGCCTTTCAGGCCCAGAAAAAAGAGGGGCTGCCGCCCTGCCCGCTGACTGAAGACGAAGCAAAAGAGCTGACGGCCTGGCTCGACGCGGAATACCGCAAACAGGGACAGGGACTGGGCCCGGAACAGGCCGCCATGATGGCAGGCGCGCTGGCGGGGTACGCCGCTGCCGCCGAAGGCCCGCAAAAAGTGGGCAAAAACCGACAGAACGCAGGCTCTGCGCCTGAATTTGATATTCCCGCCTACTGCAAAGGCGTCGCCATGGGCAGCCCCCTTATCGAATCCGGCTGCTTTGATGCGGAGCGGGAAGCCAGAACGGCCATCGCAGCCATGACCGATGTGCCGGAAAACATTTTGCGCCACTGCACTGATGTGGCACAGACAGGTCGGGGCAGCTACACGGTCATGCAGAGTTGCATCCACACAGAAATGAATGCCAAAAAGCAGATGGGCCCATAGCCTGCTGCGGGAGGTTTTGTTATGAAAAAATTTGCCTGGCTCTTTATCGTTCTGCTGCTGACGGGTTGCGGCAGCAATCTTGAAAAACTTGACGGCAAGTGGCGGGGCGACCCTGCGGGCACTGTGGCGCTGGCAAGCCCCGACGTGCAAAAAGATTTTGCCAGTATTCCCTTTGTGACCAAGATGCTTGAAGGCCTGGTGCAAAGCCTGCGTGTGGACGTTGACGCCAGAAACAAGACCATTGCCTTCGCGCTTGGCGGTATTGCCTATACCGGGGGATTTACCGTCGTGGCCGACAAGGGCAATACCATCACCCTCAAGAACGACAAGGGCAACACCCTCGACTTTGTGCTCAAGGACCCCAACACCATCATACTTAAAAATGACGGCAAGGCTGACGGAAAACTCGACCAACTGGTATTCAAGCGCGTAGAATAGCACGGGCAAGCACGGCACGCCTCGGCACGCCACGCGAATGTCATGAACAGCGCGTGAACGGCTGACGGCTTGCCGCCGGATGGCCTGTCGCCAGCCCGTGCCAGTCATGCCAGCGGGTGGAACACGGCCACCGACCGGACATCAAACCAGGCTGTCAGGGCTGCGGTGCAGGCTGACCGTCAGAACCGGCTGTTTTGGGAATATCCGCCACAAACGTACGGCATCTTGAACCGTTGAGAATGCATATTCTCAACGGTTTTCTGTTTTAGAACATTTTGACTTTAAAAAAGCGCAAAGGCTTCAACGCTGCACAAAAGTACCGCGCGCCACAACGTGGCGTGGATTCAGCCCAAAATCACATTTTCGACTGAATGAACACTTTGAAATGTAAAGCACGTCAAAGTTAATCTGCTCGAGAGCAATTTGACGTTGATGCTGAAACTATTCTCGAGGCTGCGAGAACAGACGCTCGTCCTCAAGGAGCACGCGCAGGCAAACCACGCTTTTGCTCTTCGAGGCGAATATGCGGGGAACTGGCGGGCGAATCCGCACTGCCGCTCTGTGGACGGTTCTTTGTTTCGCGCTCTGGCGCGCTCAACCGGCTAAAGCCATAATAAAACCAGACCCCGCCCGGTACGTACCGGGCGGGGTTGCAAGGAAGCTCACAGGGTTGAGCATGGGCGTCAGGCGGGCGTTCTGGGTAGCGCCCGCCTGACGCGTCGGGGTTGTCACAGGAGGAGGGTGTGGACAATCCAATCTGCGGTCAGCCCCTGCCTGGAGGGCTGGCCGGCTTTACCTTTAACGGGAGCAACAAGTTAATGGCAAAAGCCGTGCCAGACACAAAGCATTCTTTTAACTATTCGCTTTTTCTAAACAATCTATAAAAATGCCCTGGGGGCTGCGTCCTGCAGGTGCGACAATTTTACTCATGATTTTGTGTGATATGAGTAAAAATTACGCATCCTCTCTTTCGCATCGCGGGCGAAGCGCCCGGCGCGCCCCGCTTCAAGCCCGAAAATATTTTGCAACATATTGAGGTATAATAAAATTTTACAGTGTGGGGGCGCGGGGGGATGGCCCCTTTTGCAAGAGGCCCCGCCCCCACAAAATACTTCAAAGTGCCATGGCTCTAGCCAAAAACCGGCACGTGCAAAATCAGCCAGACCGCAACAGGGGCCAGGGCTGCTGTAAGAATACCCGCAAGTATGAGGGCCAGCCCGCCCATGGCGCCCGGCTCTTCCCCTTCCTGCAGGGCCGCTGCCGTACCCTGGGCATGGGACACGGTGCCGAGGGCCAGCCCTCTGGCAAAGGGGTCGCTCACACGGGCCAGGTTCAGGGTCCATCCGCCGATAAGGGAGCCAAGCGTGCCCGTGGCCACCACAAAGGCGGCCGTCAGCGACGGTATGCCGCCGTACATGCCCGCGACTTCAATGGCAAAAGGAATGGAGGAACTCTTGGGAATAATGGATATGACCACTTCCTGCGGCAGACCACCCACCCTTGCCAGCAATCCCGCCGAAAACATAGACACAAAGGTTCCCGCGCACACGCTGCCTATGATGGCGAGCGCATAGCGCAAAAGCACATGACGGTAACGGTACAGGGGCAGAGCCAGCGCAACCGTGGCCGGGCCAATGAACGCGGTCATGATTTTTGCCGAGGGTTCATAGACGGCATAGGGAATATCAAAAACCACCAGCACGATGATGACGGCGGCGGCTCCAAGAGCCACGATATTCAGCAGGGGGTGCTTGTAGCGCAGGTACAGCGCGCGCACCGCCATATAGGCCAGCAGCGTGCCCAGAATGCACAGCAGCGTGCTTACGCTTGCGTAGGATTGCATGACTCGCCCTCCCTCTTGCTCGCTCTGCGGCGCAATGCCCTGCCCATCAGCCCCACGGTCAGCAAGGGCAAAATGGCGCTGATGACAATGGCGGCAAGCAATATCCAGCCATACTCATAAAAAACGCCGCCCCACTGCATGAGCCCCACGGCCACGGGCACAAAGAAAAATACCATATGCTTGAGTAAAAAATTCGCCGCCGTGCTGATGTGATGCTCCTTGATGACGCCTGTGAGCAAAAGGATAAAAAGCACCACAATGCCAAAAACATTGCCGGGCACCGGCAGGCCCACGGCGCGCACCAGCCAGTCCGAGCCCCAGAACAGGCCCGCCAGAATGGCCATCTGCCATAAGAACTTCCACGTCTCTTTCATGTCCGCCTACCGCCAAAGTTGATCGCAACGCCGACAACCGCGCCGCTTGCCATTTGCCTCAGACTATATAATGGTTACTTTCATTACAAATGAATAAAAATGACAATAAACATCAAAATTGGTGAACACATGGAACTGACAGACCTGCGAACCCTTGTCAGCGTTATGGAGGCGGGCAGCATTACCGCCGCAGCCAAGGAACTGAACCGTGTGCCCTCGGGCGTGACCACGCGCATTCTCCAGCTGGAAGAAGACCTGGGAGTGCAGCTTTTTCTGCGGGAAAAGAAGCGGCTCTACCCCACGGACAAGGCGCAGACCCTCTACGGCTACGCGCGCAAGATATTGGCAATGATGGATGAGGCGGAAGATCGCGTCAGGGGCATGGCCCCCGGCGGCAAATTCCGTATCGGCGCGCTGGAAAGCGCGGCGGCTGTGCGCCTGCCAGAAGTGCTGGCGCGGCTGCACGCGGGCTACCCGCAAATCTCGCTGGAACTGATCATCGGCACCAGCCGCTCGCTGTATGAAGATATGCTGGAGAACAGACTGGACGCGGCCTTTGTGGTGGACATGCCTGAGGACGACAGGCTGGAGCGCATGGACGCCTTTGCCGAAGAACTGGTGATCATAGCGCCGGAAGGGCACGCGCCCATTTGCTGTCCCGGCGACATCGGGCGCAAGACAGTGCTGGCCTTTCAGGGCGGCTGCGCCTACCGCAACCGCCTGGTCAACTGGTTTCGGGCTTTCGGACGCGAGCCGGAACGCATTGCGGAGCTCGCCTCCTACCACGCCATTGTGGGCGGCGTCATCGCCGGCATGGGCGTGGGCGCTGTGCCGGAATCAGTGCTCCACCTGTGCCGGACTGAGGGCATTCTTTCCGTGCATACGCTGAAACACCCCCTGTGCACGGCCACCACGGAACTGGTCTGGCGCAAGGGCATGCTCTCCGCCAATATGACGGCCCTGCGGCAGTGCCTTCACAGGCAGGAACAGGAACCTGCTGCAACCGGCAACTGATCGGGGTTCGTCGCGTTGAAACGCTTTGTGGGGGAGGGACCCTTTTGCAAAAGGGTCCCTCCCCCACGCCCCCACCCC
>NZ_MJUZ01000032.1 GCF_002237645.1 Desulfovibrio sp. MES5 | reverse complement strand
AGCGCACACGGAAGGGCACGGGGAGACCTGGGTCGGCAAGGACACGGTGAGCGTCATCCTGAAGGACGCCAGCGGCAATACCTTTGAGGCCTCCGTGAAGGTGAACGTTGTTGACGACGTGCCCACCGTCAGCGGTATTAATTTGAATGCCCCCAATGATGCGGATCCCACCATCAATGGTAAGCTGGAGGGCCTCAGCTTTGGGGCGGATGTTGTTGGCTCTAAAGTTGAAGTGACAATTGACCAGGCGCACTTCAACGGGTCAGGTCACTACAGCTCAACAACAATTGTTACTGGCACGGTTGGCGTTGACGGCAAGATCGAATGGAGCCGGCCTGGCTTCACGCTAGATCCTAAAAACGGTTCGTTTACTTACACCCGGCCAACACATGACGCGCAGGACGGCAACAAGGACACGTATGCCATTACCGTGAAGGTCACTGATGGGGATGGCGATGTTGTGGGAACAAGCGCAACCGTGTGCTCTACTGTGATAAACAAGGAACAGGTAGGAAAACCAGGCTCCGACGATCTAAAAGGTACGGAACATAACGACCTTATTATCGGTGACCAGGACGGTGGTCCTATCACAGTGCAAGGGCATGATTACAATATTGCTTTTATTGTGGATACGTCCGGAAGTATGAGCGGGCAGATACAAGCTGCCAGGAACTCCTTGACCGCAGTCTTTAACGAACTCGCAAAGTCCGTGCACGAACCGAATTCTGGTACAGTCAATATTCTGCTGGTTGGCTTCTCTACCGGTATTACGCAGAACGTGTCCGTGAATCTCAATGATGCCGGGGCGCTCAAAAAGCTCCTGGATGCCGTTGACCAGATGAAGGCTGATGGCGGCACCAACTACGAGTTGGGCCTGAAAACTGCAGGAAATTGGTTTGCTTCGCAAGATAATGATGGAGAGAATAAAACTTACTTTATTACGGACGGAAAACCGACGTATTATCAATATTCCAGCACGGTACTCATTGATAGACCAGGAACAAAAGACGATGTCACTGCTGATAAGATAGACTTGTCACACTACGGACCTGGCCAAAATTACTATGAGAATATTGATGGAAAAGACCGCTTGCTGATTGATGACAGAGGCGCCGTTTATAAATGGACAAAGTCTGTCGACTGGTGGGGTAAGGTTACATGGTCTCAGACAAAAACTGACCTGTCGGTAACTCCAAATGGCAAGGGTGGTTATGAACTTTCGGTGCTGGCAGGACCAGGAAGTAAAACAGATACTCCAACAGCAATCGACAGCAAAGATGCATTTAATCTTTTACATGAACAATGCTCTACAATAGCTGGTATTGGCATCGGTGGCGGCATTGGGCCTAATGATTTGAAAGATTATTGCTATCCTCCTAATAATTTTATGACAGGTATCTCTGGAAAAGAACTGGCCGATGCTATTCACGGCACGCAGGTGGATTATGTGCCCTCGGCTGATACCATTTCGGGCGGTGATGGCGCTGATCTGCTGTTTGGCGATGTCATCAAATTTGAAGGCATTCAGTACACTGATAAGGCCCCTGTGGATGCACTGATGGCTTTTGTCGCGGAGCACGCCCCCTCGCACGACATATCCAAAGATGAATTGCCTGACCTGATTCGCACCTACCACCAAGAGATAGCAGACGCCCTTGACGTGACAAGCAGCAAGGGTGGCAATGATGTTCTGTATGGCGGGCGTGGCGATGACATTTTGTTCGGGCAGGGTGGCAACGATGCCCTGTACGGCGGTGAGGGGGACGACATCCTGCACGGCGGCACAGGCAATGACCTGCTCTTCGGTGACGGAGTCAATTTCGATGATGGAGTCAATGGCGTGGCGCACAACTCCACCCTTAGCGCGCTGAACGCACTGCTCAACAATTTCGACGCTGATCCTGTGCACATAATGGCCAAGCTTAATGCAATGACCCACAATGAGCTGTCATCCTTTGCCGAAAAAATTGAAAGCACACATGGGTTGGAAGGCTCACACGGGTTAGAAAGCGCCACGGACGGTAACGACTGGCTCTACGGCGGAGCAGGCGATGATGTTCTGTTCGGCATGGGGGGCAATGATCACCTCTATGGCGGAGCGGGTGATGATCTGCTCTTCGGCGGTAGCGGTAATGACCATCTCTATGGCGGAGCGGGCAACGACTGGCTCTTCGGCGGTAGCGGTAATGACTACCTTGATGGCGGAGAGGGTAGCGACCACCTCTATGGCGGATCCGGCAACGATATTATTGTCTATGATAAAAGTGACATCCTAGTGGATGGTGGCGAGGACATTGACTTTCTTGTGGGCAAAGGCGCCATAGAAGCCCTAGACCCCAAGAGCAATCACCCTGCGGGCCTTCCCACTGAGAGCACTCACCCCGAGGTCCATAGCATCGAAGTATTCCTGGATACAGAGCTGGATCTGCGCAGCCTGGACCAGGTGGGTCAAAAATTGGGCATCACAATCAATAACAACAAGATTGAGGGGCTGACGTCGGAAAATGGGTGGTCGCACGGTTCTGATCCGGATTCTAACCATGACTACTCTGCATATACGCACACAACAAATGGCATTGAGGATGCTACCATCCTTGTGGCCAAGAATATCTTAGCTAATAATGGATAGCATCTGTTAACGTCGCGTTGTACAGTACAAACGGAGCGGCCATAATGGCCGCTCCGGCAATTTAGTCCTCATCGGGGGAGAGTTAGTGCGTATTCTCTTTCTAAATGATGCATACCCCGGAAGATTGGGCGCCCTTGCCGCCTGTTTTGCCACAAACCCTGAAAATGAGGTGCTGTTCGCATCCAGCTACGCCAGGCAGGGTTTTTCACTGCCGGGGGTGCACCGCGTATTGCTGAAAACCGCCAGAGAAAATGGAGAAAATTCCGACAAGGATGCATTTGAACGGGAGTGGGCCCGGGCGTTGAAAGTGGGACGCCTGGCGGCCTCGTCTCTTTTGAGACTGCGCGAAACAGGCTTTACGCCAGACATGATAGTGTCTTCGTCCGCCAGGGGGCATGCACTCTTTGTCAGGCAAATCTTTCCAGAGGCCTTTTATGTGTCCTATACGGCCGAACTGTTTTCCTCACTACGCATCGCAGACTACTATTCGGATAAAGCACTGTTACAGCAAGTTCTGCAAAGCGCCTATTTGACTCAAAGTCAAACATTTTTCGTTTTTTCAGAATGGCAAAAAAAATTCTTTCCAGAATTTATGCGTGATTGTATTGAGGTTGTTCCTACATTTGTTGATACGGATTTTTTTTCTATAGAACACGCAGATCATTTTTGTTATAAAGGTATAAATCTTTCTTGTCACCAAGAATTAATTTCATTCAGCATTACAAATATGCAATTTGCACGCAGTAAAACTCTATGGCGTTTTATTGCGCTGCTGTTGCAGTGCAGGCCTCAATGCCATGTAGTTTTAAGTGCTGGCAGGCCGGAAATCAAAGCGCAGCTTGAGACTTTTCCCCCACTTTTGTTAAAAAATGAGGAAAGCCGACTGCATATCACAGATTTTTTATCTCTTCGAGAATACAGGGATCTGCTTTGCGCATCCATCGCGCATGTGCGTCTGGATTCGCAGAACAATTTGGGAAAACTGCTTGAGATCATGAGTTGCGGGACAGTCCTGATAACGCCGTACCATGAGGGTTCCGATTCCGCCGGGGTTCTGCAGCATAACGAGAACATGCTCTTTTGCCCGGAAGGCCATGCGATAGAGACCTGTCACCACCTTGTAGAGCAGTTGGAGAACCCGGAGGCGCTCAATGCCCTGCGAGCCCGTGCCCGTGAGACCGCGCTGGCTTTCCGCCAGCAGGATGTTCTGGCGCGCCACGCCATGCGCCTGATTAACGATTATGCGCAGTGGAAGGATGCCCAAAACATCAACAGACAGACCTCCGCATATGGGTAAAAGCGCTTCCCAACATTTTATCAGGCTTGATAGTTATTCATTTGTCAAAGACGGGCATCTATGTCCAAGAGAAAAAATCTCGCACCGGCATTTATGACCCGGGTGTCCCTTCCTTTCCTTTTTGGAGAAAAAGCATCGCCGCATGCCGCATTGAATTTGACGTCCCGCAACCCTCATCCATAACAGGGTTAAACAGCACAAAGAGTATATGCAGGCATTTTTGTCAATGAAATCGCACCCGAAGAAACCAGAAAAGAAAAAAGCTGCGCAACTTCACGCCAAAGCCCGCCAACTCACGGTGACGCGCGGTTTTAGCCAAGTTTTGAATGAAGGGTAGTGTCCAGAATTTTTGGCTTTTTGCAGCTGCCGGAGTTGCTCAGTTAATCTGCGGCAAGGGTATGCAGGGCGGTGAGGCGGCTCTGCGGAGAGGTTTTGGGACCGTCCAGCAGGCGCGGGCAGCTGTGTTTGCACCTGCGGGGCTTTTTCTGCCATTTCACCTTTGAGGAAAAGGCAACGAGCGATGCAGTTCGGCAAGGGCAGTGGAACCGTCATCAGCAGCACTGCGCATGAGGTCGTCAGTGGGGGGTGCGCGGATTTTTGCAGGAAGTGGAAAAATTGGCTCCGTCAAAACTGCTGAAGAAAGCGGATTGCGGCAAAAGGCCAGTTCTTCCTTTTACGCGCTGGCGCGCTCAACTGGCTAAAGCCATAAACGAGAAAAGGGAACTTATGTCTACATAAGTTCCCTTTAAATCTCTGGTCGGGATGAAAGGATTTGAACCTTCGACCCCTTGAACCCCATTCAAGTGCGCTCCCAGGCTGCGCTACATCCCGACGCGAGGAAGATAACTACGCTGAACCACTTGGTCTGTCAACACATTTTCTAAATTATTTTTTGCGGATCAGGGCAAGTCCCACTAATGGCGGCAGATACAGGTGAATGTCACCCTCCTGTCTGTCTGGCAGTGGTGTGGTAAAGTGCTCCGTTACAAGGCCCTCGGCATCAAGGTTGCCGTGTCCGCCAAAGCGTTTTTCGTCAGAGCTCATCATCTCTACATATTTGCCGGGGGTTACGGCAAAGGTCAGGTTTTTTTGCGCCTCAAGCTCATGAAAGTTAAACACAAAAAGTAGCTGGCCGCGCTCAAAGGCCAGCAGGCGCTTTTCTTCATGAATAAAGCGGAATATGGGCTTCTGGCAAAAGCTCTCAAGGTTCTGCTCAACAAGTTGCAGCATTTGCGCCTTGTCCCAGGCCGCCAGCAGGCCGTATTTGAGGTCTTGCGCATCGGCCAGATGCCATTGCCTGTGGGCGTAAGCTTCTGCGTCCAGCCATTCGGGGTGCCCGAATTCATTACCCATAAAATTCAGATAGCCTGCATCGGCAGTCGCCAGCGTGATGAGCCGCATGAGCCGATAAAAGGCCAGGCCGCGCGACACGTGCCAGTCCTCCGTAAAAACTGACATGTGGCTGTGCATGCGATTGCCGAGCAGCCGCCAGATCATGGCGTCTTCGCCATTTATGCACTGGTCGTGACACTCCACATAGCTGATGGTGCGGTCATACGGGCGGTAATTGGTCATTTCGTACCACAGGCTGCCCATGTCGCGCGGTTCTTCAATACATTTGGCCCAATAGTCAGGGATGCCCATGGCAAAGCGGTAGTCAAAACCAAGCCCGCCGTCTTCCGGTTGGCAGGTCAGACCGGGCATGCCTGAAAACTCTTCCGCAATGGAAAGGGCGGAGGGGTAAAGTTGGTGGATAAGCGTGTTGGCGAGGCACAGGTACAGCTCGCCGTTCTCATTGGTGCGCGGCAGACCCACGCGATCATAAAAGCAATGGCTGACGTGGATGAAATCGTCATCCCTTCCGTGATCGCTGTACAATATGTTGCCCACGGCATCAAAGCGAAAACCGTCAACCTTGAATTCTTCAAGCCAGTACCGGCAGTTGGAAAGCAGAAACCGTCGCGCCATTTCCTGACTGAAGTCAAATGATGGCGTTCCCCACTGGTTAAGCTGGCTGGTGAAGAAGTAATTGCTTCCGTCATACTGCGCCAGGCCCTGCTCGGTATTGGGGCAGGCGTGCCCGTGCGGAATGTCGAGCACAACCGCAAGGCCAAGCCCGTGCGCGGCGTCGACCAGAGCCTTGAATTCGTCCGGCGTGCCATAGCGCGAAGAAGGCGCAAAGTAGCAGCTGACCTGATACCCAAAGGAGCGGTACAGGGGGTGCTCAAGAATGCCCATAAGCTGTACAACGGTGTAACCGCATTCACGTATACGCGGCAGAATATGGCGCGCAAAACTGGCATAGCTGCCCACACTATCGGGGCTGCGGCTCAGGGCTGGCTGCGCCATGCCCACATGCGCCTCATAAATCCGGGGGAAGGCCTCTAGGCGCGGCCTGCGGTGTTTGAAGCGAAACGGCGCATCCGGCTGCCAAAGGCGGGCGCACCACTGCCCCGGCATGGTCTTGTCTTGCTCAACCCATTGGGCGAAGGCGGGCACCCTGCGCAATGCGCGAGTTTGCGCGTCTTCGGCAGCGACGTCATCGGCCTGAACGCGCAACTCCATATAGGTGCCGTGCTGCAAGGCATCCTGCGGCAGGGTGAGTTCAAAAAAACCGTCATTATGGCGTTGATACTGATAGCGCGCATGGCGCTGGAAATTGAGCTTGTCTGTAGTCAGCCATACCGCAGCTGCATTGGGCATGTATTCGCGCAGACGCCATACGGAGCCTCCAGATGCGTCTTTGGCCTCATGCACCCCAAGGGTGGCGTGCAAGTCGGCATACGAGCGCAACGAGCCGTGGAGGCTATTTATGCGCTCCATTTCAGCCGTGAATCTGTCGCTTCGTGCCAGCAGAAAGAAACGGTAGGACTCCAGTTCAGGGTCCTGTAGGGGATTTTGTGGAACGTTCAGGGTCATGGCGGCCTCCACGAACAGGTTCGCCCAGAGAGAGGGGGCGCAGACGCGTCATGCAGGCAAAACCGCCCGGCAGACAACGCCGCCGGGCGGAAAAAGGCTGTTCTAGCTGTGCGAGCGCCACTGCTTGCCGGAAAGGGTGGCAAGGCAGTCAATAAGCGCCTGGGTGCCCAGATCGCCCTGACCTCTGGCCTGCATGCTGCGGTACAGCTGTTCAGCCTGGCCTATGCCGGGCAGCACAATCTGCATGCGACGGCATTCGTCAAGGCAGAGGCCGAGGTCTTTAATGAAATGATTGATGAAAAAGCCCGGATCAAAATCACTTTTGAGGATGCGGCGACCCAGGGTATCCATCGCCTTGCTGCCGGCAGCGCCCTGCACCACCAGCTCCAGCCATTTGGCCACATCAAGGCCCGCTTCCTGGGCGAAAAAGCAGGATTCGCACACGCTGAACATGACGCCAGCAATGGCCACCTGATTGGCAAGTTTGGCCTTCTGGCCAAAACCGGCCACGCCGCAGTGCAGAATGTTCTTGCCCATTGCGTTGAAGCAGGGCGAAAGCTTTTCATACCCCTCTTTGTCGCCGCCCACAAAGATGGAGAGGGTCGCATTACGTGCGCCGATATCGCCGCCCGTCACAGGAGCATCCAAAGAAACGCAGCCCTGCTGCAAGGCCGTCACGGCGATGCGTTCTGCAAGAACGGGGCTTGACGTGCTCATGTCGCAAACAAGGCCCCCTGGGGCCAGACCCTGCAACACGCCGTTTTCACCAAGAATAACGCTTTCCACATCGCGCGGGTAGCTCACAATGGTAAAGACCGCATCGGATTTGGCCGCTACTTCACGCGGGGTATCGGCCCACTGCGCGCCCTTGGCAAGCAGCGGTTCGGCCTTGGCGCGGGTGCGGTTGTATACGGTCAGGGGGTAGCCTGCGGCCTGCAGGTGCCCCGCCATGGACAAACCCATAACGCCAGTGCCAATCCACCCAATGCGCATTTTATCAACCATAAAAACTCCTTTGGCTACTGAAAGCGACGTTCCAAAATTTCCTTTTGCATGGCCTCACGCGACAGCGCCTTGTTTTTACGAAACAAGTCTACATGCTTTTTATACAACTCAAGGTTGCGCCGCATGTTTTCGTTGAAGGGATCACTGCCGCTGAAGTCTTTGCTTAAGGAATCATAGGCAGCCGACAGTGTTTCCGGCGTCAACTGCGCGCCGTCCTCCACCTTGCTGCGATAAAAGGTCAAAGACTTGTCCAGGCTGGTATCCAGCATGACAAGCCCTCTGTGGGCAGTATCCATTATCTGGCGCAGTTTTTCAAGTTCGGCCCCCTTGGCCGTTTTGCTGTCCCGCTGCATGCCTTCAAGCTGTGATTGCAGGGATTTGCGCCTGCTGGAGTAATTGCGGATGGTTTCAGTCATGTACACGCCGGTGCGTAAGAGCGACTGCGCCTCAAGCTGCTTTTGCCGCTCAAGCATGATATTGTTTTCTTTAATGGTATTACGCAGTTCCTGAAGATTTTTCTTCACCGCCTCATTAGGGGCGGACACAAGCAGGCGATCGAGTTCCTCAAGAGGGTTGCGCGCGGCCTGCGTGTCATAGCCGGCTGCGGTCATTGACTCGCCAGCCTTGCTCCATTCTGCCTGCAATTCCTGCGGGCGGCTGCCGCCCGGCGTATTAATGCCGGAAATGACAGGGCGAAAACCCATATCGCGCGCATGCGCGGGGCCATCGGCCATAAAGAATGGGGTTTCTTCACGACGACCGGGCAAAATCTCGGCCTCGCCAGAAAGGAAGGAGCCGCCCTTTCTCACAAAACCGCCAGCGGAGCCGTGCAGACGGCCAGCCAGCGAAAAACGAAAGGTATCCAGCACCATCTCTGCGGCATTGCCAGCGGTGTCGTATATTCCAAGAGGATTGGGCTTGCGTGACCCTATGTTGGCGGTGTCTTCAACGCGGGCGGAACCTTCGGGCCGGTATACGGCGTAGTCCTCTTTATTGGCCCCTGGGGGCAAGGCAAAAAAGTCTTCCTGCAAAAGCTGTTGGCTGCCTGCCATGTGGCCGCCACGCGCGGCGTACTCCCATTCCGTTTCCGTGGGCAGGCGCGCAAAGCCCACATTGCGGTTGTCGCCTGAAAAGTGCGGCAACGACTGGGGCGAGTTCTGCAAAAGCCAGGCTGTGTATTTCTGCGTAAAGTCCACGGCTGCGTACCAGCTTATATCGGTAACGGGCTTTGCAGCGTCGGCTGCGGGCGGCTGCGTTGCCGGACAGGCTCCGTCCATGACGGCCTGCCATTGCAGATTGGAAACCTCGTATTTGGCGACAAGGTAAAAATAATTTTGTCCCTTGGGGGCCAGCTTGCGCCAGTCCGGCGGAAGATCCTCAAGAGAAAACGCCCCGGAAAGAGCCGTGTTGTACCGGCGGTCATAAAAAGCACGGTCGGCATTGGCACTGTCGTCAATGCCCGGCCGCATGGGCATGTCCCACAGCAGCCCCTTGGCGGGAACCGCCACCAGCTTGAACGCCATGGTCAGGTTGCAGGGCATGGGCAGTATGATGTCGTCATCCGCAGGTTTGGGATTAGTGGCATCCGTCAGGCTGAGTTCACCTTTTCGGGCCAGAGCCGCATTGGCCGGAGATGGCAATGCTGTAAGGCAAAACAGGCCGCAAAGCAGAATCAGGCTGAACAGGGACGTGGTTGCCTGACGGCAGTACCTACACTTCACGGATAACCTCCGAAGGTTCTATGCGCGCGGCCCGCAAGGCAGGCCCAAGGGCTGCCGCCAGGGCAAGGCCTGCCACGGCGGCGAAGGCCAGCAGAAAATGTTGCGGCAACAGACGGCAAACCTGTTCCATACCGCTGAGGCTTGAACTGAAAAGCTGGTTTATGGCCAGAGCTGCCAGGGCGTACAGGCCCGAAGCCAACGCTGTGCCCAGCAGGGCGGTAAGCAGGGACTGCGTCAGGGGCAGCAGCATGAGTTCGCCAGTGGTGAAGCCAGCCAGGTTCAGCAGGCCAAGCGTGCGTTCCTTGCGTTTGACGCTGGCCAGGGTGCTGCTTGTGGTGGAGGCCAGAAATCCGGCTGCCGTGGCGGCGCAAATGAGGGCAAAAACAAGATTCAGGGCACGAGCCAGGCTGTTGATCTGTTCAATCTCCTCCGCATGGGTGTACACGTCGAGCTTTTGCTGCGCAAACCCCTGACGCAGGCGCATGACGGCATCCAGATCCTTGGCGTACAGCCTGAAACCGGGATACAGGCGGGCCTCCTGCGGGCGGGCTTCACCAGTCCACCCATTGTTTGTGCCAAGCTCGGGCACAGCGCGGCCATCTCGATAATCTTCCGTGGCTTCCAGCAGGGGCAGCGGAATGAAGGCCACATCCTTTTGCTGCGCTGCAAGAGGCAGAACAGATACAACTCGCAGGGGAACGCGCACGCTTTGCATTTGCCCGGCATAGCGACGCTCGACGCGACCTGTGACGGTATCGCCCATGACCACATGGAGCTTTTCCGCAGCCGAGGTCGAAAGCGATACGCCGATGGGTTCTTTGTCGGGATGTTCGGGCATGACGGGCTCGGCCGCCCCATACCGCTGAAGAAGCGGATCACCCGTACCCGTAGGTTCCAGCGAAACCACAAGGGTTGTGCGATCTGTGCCCTGGCCTGCCACAAGGTCCATAGTGGCGGCTATGGAGCGCGTACGCGGCAGCACAAAGGCCACATCGGGATGGGCGGCAAGCTCATCAAGATATTTCATTGAAAAACGGCCGCTGACCACAGGAGAGATTTCAAGAGTGCGCGGTTCGCTGCGCAACCTGTCCGTAAGGGTTTGCATCACCCCGAATTTGACGCCATAGAGAACCAGCAGGGGGGTGAGCACGGCGGCCAGGCCCAGAATCGCGCAGGCCGAGAGCAGCTTTTCGCACGCGTAATCCCGCCAGGAGAGGCGCAACATCTGCCTCAGTGTTCTGGCGTGGCGCGCAGGGGTGGCGCTGTTGCTCATGGCCGTGCTCCCTGCTGTTCTCCGTCCTGTTTTCCCCGCCGCTCAAAATCGGGAGCGGCGGGACTGTCTTCCATCTTGTGATCGATGCGGGATATGGCGCCCGGCTCGCCCTGGTCGAGCGTTATCCGGATGGGGCTGAAGCCCGCTTCCACAGCCATTTCAAGACTGTGCGTCACCATCAGTACGGTAATGTTCATCTTTTGGGCCAGGTTTGCGAAAATTCGCAGGGCATTGCGCGCGTGCATGGGATCAAGGGCAGCCGTGGGTTCGTCCGCAAGCACCATTTCGGGCGCATGCGCAAGGGCGGCGGCAATGGCGACCCGCTGACGCTCGCCCACGGAAAGGGTGGCAGGGTATTGCTCAAGCAGGCGTCCAATGCCAAGGCCATCCACAATGTCCTGTATCTGCTGGCTGCGCTCTGTCAGGCAACCCAGACTGCTGCAACGCAGCATGATGTTGTCGCGGGCAGTCAGAAAGGGCAGCAGGCCGCCTGTCTGCTGCACATAGCCAAGGTGGCGCTGCCGCAGGCGGGCCAGGGAGTTCAGGTCTTTGTTACGCCACTTTTTCAGCATGTCACTGGTTGCATCAGGGGTGGGACTGAACAAAAAGCGGTGTTTCGGGTGTGAAGGTGCTTCCGCTGGTTCCGTACTTTCCGCCAGTATTGCACTTCCCGTCTGCGCCATACTTTCTACCCGCGCCGCGCCTTCAGCCTCATCCGCATCAGGGCGCAGTATGCCAGCCAGCAGATCCAGCGCGGTGCTTTTGCCGCAGCCGCTTGGCCCCACCAGAGCCTGCAAGCTGCCACGGACAATATCAAGGCCGTCTATATGCAGGCGAAAGCCATCCGCGCCGGGACGGCTTTTGCCCACATTACGTAATGAAAAGACCAGGTCATTCATGCCGATCCTTTTATAGCATTTTCACATTGAGAATATCCATTCTCGCGGTAGCCGTTGCCCGCTCCTGCGGGCTTACGGATAGCGACAGCGGCTCTTCCACTTGGATGTCGCGTAACCAATTACTATCTTCAGGCGTATTTTCGCGGCAGCCGTTGCCCGCAGGGCTTACGGATGGCGACAGCGATTGCATGGAACAAGCTGTGTCGTTACGCGTGCTGTCTTCAAGCGTAGTTTCCTGCGTCACAACGCTTTAAGCCTGCGTCACAACGCCTGAAGCAATGCTTCTAAGACGCCCGCTTCGGCGCGTAATCGCGCAAATAAATAGCGGTGCTGTCTTCATCCGTAAGCCCTGCGGACAATGGCTGAAGCTGCGCTTGCGCCTCTACGGCGGGCGTCTATTCACGCATCCGCCAGAGCAATTTCGAAGTGAAATCGCTCTAGGGCAGCATGCTCAGGGGCACACGGTACACCCAGTCGCCGGGGTTGGACTGCCCGAAGCTTTCCCAGTTGGCCCTGTCACGGTCGTATTCTTCGTACCGGGCCAGGCGTGACTTGAGCCGATTGATGAAGGCCGTTTGCTCACCCACGCTCATGCGATACCAGTCTTCTTCACGCAGAAGCATGATGTCGCTTTTATAGGGCAGGCCATCCAAAAACTCCGCCAGAACTCCCAGTTCCGCCAGGTTCTTGCCCTGCGTGGGCATGTTGGGGTCGCGCGCCATGCGGGTTGATGCGGAAAGCACCCCCTGGAAGAAGTCGCGGGAATCCGTTTTCTTGGTGCGCTCGCCGCTGTCGATGATGGCCTTTATCTGGGCGCTGAGGTCATTGAGCTGGTTTTTGGTCAACAGCACAGCAACCTCAACACTGGGGCTTTGCTCGCTTTTGGCAAGCCGTTTGAGGTCCATATCGGCGATCCATGAACTGACGACGCTGGGAGCCTGGTTTTCATGCGCTCTGCCAAGATATTCCAGTTGCATGGCGTATCCGAGAGTAGCGGCAAGGCGCGCTGCCTCTTCTTCGGGAGTAAGCTTTTGCGGTTTTTCGTCCTTGGGTTTGGTCATGATTTTGCCCGCAGCGGTATTTTTGACCATATCCACCATGCCGGTAGCCAGAACCTTGGCGACTTCCGCAAATTGTTTGGCCCCTGCGGCAGCGGTGGGCGCGGCCACAACCTGATAGTTGGAGCGGTTGCCTGAAAGCTTGCTCAGGGCACGGTAGCTCTGTTCGGCATAGGCATGGTTTTTGGCCCCGCCAGGGCTTTTAATATGCAGCACTGTAATCCATATGCCTTTTTGACGCGCAAAGTCATTGAGCTCGTTGGGGCCCATGCTCACAGAAGCATATTTGTCTGTGCTTTTGAGGGGGCCCGCGTCAGTGATGAGCAGAATGAGGCGTGAGGAGTAGCCGCTCCAGTTGAGGGACTCCACAGCCTTGTAGACGCCTGCCAGAGAGTCCTCATTGAAGTCGTGGCTTGAAACCGTGGCTTCCTGAACCTTGCCCAGCTTTTCTTCAAGACTTTTACGGTCTTTTGCCGTGGCAAAGTCGCTCACCACTTCAGATACATACCCAAGCCCGGGCGTGGCTGTAGTGCTGTTACGAAATGCCACCACAGCAAAGCCCACGTTGTCTTCAAGTTTGTCCTGCTCGATCTTGTCATATATCTGCCTGACAACATTAAGGCTTTGATCGATATAGGGCTTCATGGAAATGGTGGTGTCTATAACAAGGGCAATACCTGTTTTGGGCGGGCCGCCCTTGCCGTCCTGACCGCTGCCAAGATTGCCGGGGTCAATGGAGGCCACCTGCAAAAATTTTACGCCGTCAAAGGGATCTTTCATGTCGAGAATGGGCATGAGATAAAAGCGTTTTTCCGACACGGCACCGGCGGCGTCAGCGGGCTCACTGGCCAGCACGGGAAAATCTGCGGGGGGCGTCTTGCCGCCTTGCAGCAGATTGGCGGCTTCAGCGCCGAGCTTGTCCAGTCTGGCGTCCATATCAGGTGCCGAACAGATATCATTCAACGCTTTTTCCGTATTGAAAAACAGTACAGGTTCGCGGCCTGTTCGCGGCGTGAAGAGCAGGGTGAGGGACTGGTTCCACTCTGTGGCTTTGGCTGTCTCAAGCCAACCCTCGGCAGAAGCTGTGCCCGTGCCTACCTGAATCCAGCCGTTGGTGCGGGCGTACACATAAAACACAGTAAACGGCGTCACGTTTTCTTTCACTACGGCGGCATCCGCACCGGGAGCCGCCACAAGGCGCGCTCCCGGGTGGCTGACGACTCGCTGAAAAAGCGTTTTTTTGCCTTCGAGCAGCAAGGGGGCCGCCTGAGCGGCGGACGTGCTGCAGACTACGCCAGTACCCAGCGCAAACAGCACTGTCAGGGCGCAGGCAAGCAGGATGAACGGGGCACGCAGGTTATATTCAGTCATGGCAGGGCGCATGGCGTATCCTCACAGTCGCTTGGACGTTATTTCCACGTTTGCAGCAGGGCGCGCGCTTCGGCGTTGCCCTTGGCTTCTTCGGCCTTGGCGTATTCTTTGAGTTTGTCCAGAGAACTTTGCGCCTGCGCCTTGTCCTGTCCCTTTTGCAGGGCTTCGTCGTACCAGCGTTTTGCCTGGGTCATGTCCATCGGAATACTGCCTCTGGGCAGCGTTGCCGTGGGATCATAGTATTGCCCCACAAGGAACATTGCGTCGGCATTGCCTTTTTGCGCCGCGTCTTCCAGAAGCAGGAAGGCGGCGTCACATTCTTCGGGGCTGGCGTCCATCTTGCGCATGGGCTTGGCCATGGCCAGGCTGACATCGGGCAAAGCCTCACCACGCAGCTGTTCGCGGGCATTGGCCAGCGGCGATTTTTCGGTCGCGCCGCCGTTGGCTCCCTGAGGTGCAGGCTTGGCGGGGGCCGCGGAAGAGCCGGGCTGCTCCGGAGCGGCGGGCAGGGGGGGCGTTTCTGGTGCGCGCTGCATAAACCACCAGAGGGCGAATCCCGCACAAAGCAGAAGAACAATGGCCGCGATGAGCGCCATGCGCTTTCCTGATCTACCGCCCGACGGCTCAACGCTTTCCGCCATTTGCAGCGGAGGCTCGGGTTGAGCGGGGATGGGCTCCGGTTCTGGCTCCGGCAGGGGGGCTTCTTCGGGGGGAGTCACCGGCATGGGGTCCGGCTCGGGGTCGGGGCGGGTTGCCGGAGCTTCAGGCGCGCGGGAGCCGCCAGCCATGCCCTGACCGCCACTGATATTGGAATACACGATCTTGCCCATGCTGAGAGCGCAGGCTCCGTTGCCGGGCAAAGTTATGCGGTAGGCGTCCAGACTGTCCAGTTCATCGACGACTTCAGGGCCCACATTAAGACGAAGACTGCCATTGGCGGCGCTCCAGTCCTGGGGGGTGACAGCGGTTTCACTTTCCTGCCAGCCGCCGGACGAGAGGCATTTTCCGTCTGATGCACGTTGCAGCACAAACACGGGCGAAGATACCTCACCCGCACCTTCAAATTCAATAATGCCGTAGCCGGGGCCACGTACGGGGTCCACTGCGATACTGGCGCGCATAGTTATCCCTTGAAAACCTGCAAAATATCACGCAGGCGGTTATTTTGTTCCGGGTCAAGAGTCTGTTGGCCGTCAAAATCCACATTGGCCATGATGCTGTAGGCCAGGGCGCGCAGCCAGTCCGTATACCAGAAGCGGTCATACGGGGCTTCCTGCTCGGCTATGTGCGGCTCGCCGGAGATGGCTGGCGGGGGATCAAACAGGCTGATGCTTTTGCCGCCAAAAAGAATGGTGCGCTGGCTCTGGCTTTTGAAGCGCGGGTCAAAACCCAGCCAGTCCACAAAGGCGTTGATAGCGTCAGCGGCCAGACTGACCTGCTTCCAGATCAGACGCTCACGGGCGATATTGCTGTAGGACATGCTGCGCCGCAGGCTTTCCTCAAGATTTTCGCGCAAGCGGCAGCGCGAAGCGGCCAGAATAATTTCATGGCACAACTGATCCAGCTCCAGCGCCGGCAAGCCAAGCTGGGCGCGTGCTTCGCCAGAAGCGCCAAGATCACGCAAGCGGCCTATCCAGTGCTCCATTACGAGCGACGCGAACACGCCAGCCATGTCTCTGGCCTGTGCCTCGTCATTTTCCTGCGCCGGAGGCGTGCTTTCCGTGCTTTCGCCAAAAATGTCGCCCAGAATGTCGTCAGCCGAAACGCGGGTTCCCACCACTTGCAGGCTTGCCACAGTCTGGCCCTGTTCCGGTATTTGCCGGGCGTTAAGGCAAAGTTCGTAAAGATCGTAGTCACGCACCTGCAAGCGGCGCAGAAACTCGCCAAAAAGCTGTTTCTCGGCCAGTTTGGCAAGAAGTGTGACAAGACTGCGCGAAAGCTGCTCCTTCTGGCGGCGCAACTCCTCGCGATCGTCTGTGCGGTAAAAGGGAGAAAGGCGCGTAACGATCTGCTCTTTTCTTTCATCAAGGCTTACGCGGATCTGTTGGCGTTTCAGCTCCGGATTGCAGAGGGGGCGCAGGCTGTCGCGCAACAGGCTGACGCCGCCGTCGTTGAGCGTCATGGCTGCCTGCCACACCTTGTCGGGCGAAGCCACATGGCGCTCCACCAGGGGAGACTGCAAGAATGACTGGCGAACTTCTTCAACAAAAGCCCGTTGATCCTGACGTACCCCGATTTCACGCCCGCCATCGTAATCAAAGATGGCCTCGCAGGTGAAGTTGGGGTTACGCAGCAAAAAGACGTTGTTGAAGGGGTGGATGCCGTCCCAGTTTTCAACCCAGTCATGTACCTGACCGAAAAACTTGACCAAAGAAGATTCAAGCCGGGTGGTCCAGCGTGTTTCCACAGAGGGCGAGCCCTTCTTTTTCTCAAACTCCATATCCATCTTTGTCAGCACAAAGAACAGGGCTGGCGCTTTGCCCGCGCGGCTTGAAGGCTTTTCGCCGTGTGTGGAGCAAATCCATTCGTAAACGGCATGGGGCAGGTCATGAACTTCCTGCGGGCCAGGCGCAATGCACAGAAGCATGCTGGTCAGTTCTTTTTCCTCGCGGTAGCGCTCGAAAAGATAGGCCACCTTGCCGCGCAGAAAAAGCTCCTTGAGCATTTCTTCCTTGCTGTCCAGCGCCGCGCGCAGATCGGTAAATTTGTAGCGCGAGCGGTAGCCGGGGAAGTCCAGCAGGTCTGTGTGGTCAAAAAAATCATCGGGTTTTTCACGCATGAAGATGGTGATTTCTGCCGTCAGGGCGGTGATCACGGCTCGTGGCAAATTGACCCTGACGCCATTGGGAGCAAGAATCGGCAGCGAGTCGTCCGTCGGGTGCTTCAAACCCTGCAGGCGCTCCACGTCAATGATGCTCCGTTCTCGCGGGATAAGGGCGTCAAGAGGGCAATTCACCTCTGCGGCATTGCCAAGGCTGTGGAGCGCGCCGCACAATTGCAGATAGACTGACTGAAACTCGTCAACCTCGTCCCACACAAGGCCGAACAGACGGGCGCGCCCTTCGAGGCCCAGGCGTGGAGCCAGAGCCGCAGCCCGCGCCCAATAGCCGTTCTGAAGCATCTGCACGCGCGGCCGGGAGCTGAAGTTCTTGTTCACGTAATCCCGCAGGTCTTCAACATCGTCAACGTCAAGGCTGCCTTCAACGGGCGCGGCGGGAGCGCTCGCTTCCAGCTGGTCAAGAGTTTTCACCAGCGCTTCGGCGCTGGGGGCGTCCTGATGGTCGCAGTCGGCATAGTACGTATTGGCCAGCACGCGGGCCACGTCCGTTTCAGACAGCAGGCGCAGGCGAATGGGAAACTCCGGCGTAAGCCCTTCTGGCTGCGTTGTGGTAAAGCGCGTCACAAGCCCAGTGGATTCCTTGCCGCCTTCTGGATTGATTTTTTTGAGAAAATCCTGACTTTCACCGCAAAAATCGGCCAGCAAAACTCCGTTGGCATCACTTGCCAGAGCGGAGATAAGGTAGGATTTTCCCGACTGGCTCGGCCCGAAGACGCCCGCGCACATCTTGCGTTCCGCGGCCTGACTGCATTTGCTGAAAAAACGACCCGCGTGGCGCATATCCTTGAGCAGGGACGCTTTTTCGCCGCCCACCATGTCGGCGTTATCCTGAAGCCAGGTTCCGGCCTTGCGGGCGGTATCCGCCAGTTGGCGACATTGCCGGGCGAGGTCCATATCTTGCTGCATAACCATAATATATTGCCTCACTTAACCGGCATCAGTCACAATGCCTGTGTCCAGCCAGTACCCTTCATCCAGTTTCAGCGTTTGCAAGCGTATCTCAAGATCACGTCTGTCAACGCCACGGCCTTGATTATCCACAATGGAAATGATGCTGAATTCGCCCTCGCTGCGGTCTTTTTCATCATCCGTTCGAGGGGCATCATCCCACACGTCATCAACGGTGAGGCGAACTTCCACTTCATAGGGCAGTCGGCCTGAAGCCCTGGCGCGCGCGTCCTCATTGGAAAAGGTCAGCAGATGATAGCGGGTGGTGGGCCAGCGCTCGGCATCCAGCTGCCGGTACCCGATGGACAGAGGCCCGCTGAAGGCCACCTTGCGTATTTGCTCCGTGCCCTCATTGCTGTCCACATCAACGGTAAACCAGACCTTGGGTTTTTTGAGCTGGCTGTTGATGTCCATCTCGCCAATGTAGCGGGCCGTTGAGGTAAGATGCAGCGCGCCGGAATCAAAGGAGAATCCCTCAAGGTGTCCGTCTGCCAGAGCGCAAAGGATGGCCCCCACGACCACAGTGGTCTTGGGGTCGGTGATGCGGCCCTGCGCGTCAGCAAAGGGATACCACGATCCGGCGTGGTAACTGCGCATGGGAATTATCCTGTCTGGCGGAACGGGCAGTTTGGCAAGAACGGACGCCACCACGCCGCTCCAGGAGCTTGGCCGCCCGGTGAGCAGCAGAACGTCGCAGTCATACATGTGCACGACCTCGCACAGGGCAGACAGCGTGGGGCCCAGAGTGGAGCGTATGGTCACGTCCACGGCAGCCGGACTGACCGTAATGGGCACGTTCAGAATGTCAAAGTTCTGGATGAGGGGGGCTCCCCTGCGGACCATGCTTTCCACCGCTTTCAGAATGGCTGGCTGCGGCCGGGGGGCAAGGGCCGCGGGTTCAAAACCCGCGACGTCTTCGTTGTTGTCGCCTGTACCGGGAGCGCCATTGGCTGATTCCAGCGGGTCAGGTTCAAAAAAGTCACGTATGGCGCAGGTGTAGCTGGCATGACGGATATCGGGATTTTCGCAGGCGCCCAGCAGGCCCAGGGCCACAGGCACGGCAATTTGCCGTACCAGGCGAACGCGGGTGTTGCGGTCTTCCTGGGACATGCCGATGGAGTCTCGCCCGAAAAGCTGCCCAAGGAGGGCGCGGGGCTCGGCCAGGCCCTGCTGGACCAAAGCTTGGCCGATGGCCGGGATCACATGGTTGGCCACCACCTCGCGCAGAACTTCATCCCCAGCGATGTTAAAGCCGTCCCTGAATTCCGTATGCGGCACTATGCGCGCCGTATCACCCTCGCCGCTTGCCAGTTCATAGGTGGTTATGGACAGGTCCGTCGTGCCGCCACCAATGTCAATGGAAGCCATGCGGACGCAGGGGTGCCCCTGGCACGAGGCGCGGGGTCTGCCCAAAAGGCGGAAAAGATGGTGGGCGTCGCCGTGCTGTTTGACGGCCAGTTCATTATACAGCAGCACAAGCTGCGAACAGCTGGCTTCATCCCAGTCACAGCGGACTTGCGGACTCTGGCGGTAGTCGCCGCTCTGTCCGCGCGTCAGCGCCTTGGGCGTGTACCATTGCCCCCAGCCCAGACCTGTCCAGATGACGCGCACGGCCCATACAACCCAACGCCGGAATATTCGTTTTTCCGCCACAGGCATGGCTGTGGGCACGGTAAAAATGAGTCTGCGCAAACGGCGGGGCAGGTTGGGCAGTTCACGGCGCGCCCGGGTTGCGGGGGAGTTTATGGTCACAAGGGCCTGGGTGAGAATTTCGCCAAGCATGAAGAGCATGAGCGACGAGCGCGTGAACAGGGATTCAAAAATGGGTTCAGCCTGCTGTTTTTGCAGCGCGGGACTTTTTTTGAACAGAGGATCGTCAAAACAGGCCAGCGGCGTGCCCAGCGGATTGAGCTGCCGTGGAAAAAGCCCGCGACTGACCATGGGTTCAGCCTTGCCGCCGGTATTGTACCGCCAGCTTTGTTGCCAGGGGCGCTCATCCCACAGGTAACGCTTGGGGCTGGACATGCCCGTGGTGCCTTCGGCGCAGACGGCCTGGGTCGCCAGGCGCGCGGCTTCGGGGCCGATACGCACGGCGGACGGCCAGGCAAAGGCCGGGGTCTGCCTGCCGGAACGCCGCGAAAGGGCATCGTTGCCAAAGGCGGCATCCACAAATTCCACCCGTGTTTCAAAGGGTTCAGAATAAATGTTTTCCGGATGGCTCAGGTCGCGCAATTCCAGAAGATAGCTGTCGTTGAGGTTGGTCACACGTTGCGGCAGGGTTTCCACCAGTATGCCAGTGGTGCGGGAATTGCCGATGTCGAGCACAAGATCCACATCCACAGGGGTATCGCGGTCAGGGTTGATGACCTGCGCCGCAAGATCATTGAGGGCTATGCGGACGACATCAAGCCAGGTGAGATAGTTGGCAAGATGTTCGAGCACATAGGGAGTGTCGTCCTTCCAGGAGCCTCGCCCCCGGTGCTGCGACTGCCGCCAGAGGTCGAAGATGCCGCAGAGCCATTCGTCCACCCAGGCCTCATTGAGAAACCATGAGTTGTCGCGAACAAGGTGGGCCAGCATAAAATGCCCGTGGGCGGCTACATCCTGAGGCGACAGGGCGTGATAGCGGTCCCCTTCAGCAGGGCGCTGCTCCACATTGGTGTCAAAGGCCAGCACAATGCGCAGCTGATCCGGGTGCCGTTCGGACTGCATGACGCGGGCGCGCGCCCAGTTGGACGGGCCGCATTCAAAGCGTTTGCCGCCATCAGGCCATGCCTGGTCAAGGGTGCGCAGAAAGGGAATGGGCAGCCAGTGGCCGTCCCATGCGGTCACGGCGCGGCGGGCTTCAACGCTGTAGTCCTCGTCGCAGGGCTGGCCCGTCAGTTGGTCGATAAACCCGTTCTCCGTCTCGCTCAGGCAGCGCAAATAGTGGGCATACCGCCCGTTGGCGTCGCCCTGATTCTTTTTTTCCTCACGGAAATACCGCCGCAGTCGGCGGATGGACTCCTCACGCAGTGAAAAGTCCAGAAACTGCGGGCAGCCCCCGGGAATGATGCTTACAGGGGAAAGGTAGCTCGGTATGCCATTCATGCTTATTTCCTTCTGAAGCGGGCGTCCCACTTGTTGTTGCCCGCGCCTTGCTCTCTGCCTTTGCACTGCGTGGTGTTTTCGCTGCCGGTGCACTCCACCTTCTGAGGAACATAGACGCCGCCGCGCGGACATTTGGCCTGTCCGGATTCAAAATTCAGCCCGTTGCCCTGGAAGCGGGCCGAGGCGGGGCCGCTGCACACCTGACCGTTTCGCTCACGCACAAAACGGCGGCCATTGCCCTTTTTGTCAAAGCAGTACTCCGCAATGATAGGCTCATTGGAAGGATGGGAATACAGACCTGTCTCGCTGGTCCAGCAGCCTTCAAGGAAGCTCAGATCGTTTTTCTTGGCCGCATCTTCAGGGATGGTCAGATCCTCATTCTTTTTCTTGGGCTTTTCCGGCTCTTTGGGAGGCTCCACCGGCTTGGGTTCCGGTTTGGTTTCCGGTTTTTGCTGTTTCGGTTGTTCCTTGGGTTTTTCGGGCTGCGGGGGAGCTACCGGGGTTTCCCCAAGGAAAGGTTCCACCATTTCTGGTTCCGGCGCAGGCTCCACGGGTTCCGGCTTCTTTTCTTCCACCGGGGGAGTCACAGGTTTCACGGGTTTGCACAGCGCGGCCCGTTCCTGAAGCTGGTTCCACAAAAGGGCCAGTTCGTCATCCAGGGAGGCTGCGCGTTGTTCTTCAGCGGCGAGCTTCTGGCGGTCTACAGGCATGCAGCCAGCAGGCAGGGGCGAAGGCAGAAAACCCAGTGCCGCGCCCAGAAGCCAGAGCAGAAGCAAAAGCAGTAATAGCGGCAGCAGCCAGGGCAGGCAGCCGCCCCTCACAGGGGCAGCAACTGGAATGACCGGGGCTGCAGGCGACGGGGAAGGTATGGCCGCGCCAAGACGCGTCAGGTCCTGGGGCAAAGCTCCCGGACTGCCGGGGGCAAAGCCCCAGTTGATCAGTACTGGCTGGCCGTTCACAGACCAGACGTCTTCATCTGAAGGGTGCTGCAAAGCCTGTTGCAGCAACTGCCCTGAAAGGGCCTGACGGGCCTGGACGTCGGCAGTAAGATTCTGCGCCAGGGCGGCGATATCCCGGGCAAGAGCCGCAGCCTTGAGGCGGAGGGCATTGGCTTCAGTATCCGCAAGGTCTTTGAGGGGAACCGCCTGACCCTGTCCCTCGGCATACCAGTCTACGGTATTGCCCTCGGCGTCGTGCTGCGGCTCGGCCAGCAGGGCTGCGTGCTCTGGCCCGAGCTTTTGCAGTAAAATGGCTTTAAGCTGGGCGTGGCAGTCTGTGGCCAGGATTCCCTGGCTGGCAAGCGCCCGCATGGGCCCGCGCTGGCTTACGGCTATGCGTATGCTCATGGCTTGCCTCCCTGCGCGCCCTTGACCCCGTCAGACGCTGTTTGCGCCTGATCGGACTTTTGCGCGGGTTTTACCCCATCGGCTTGAACGGCGGGTTTTGATGCCCCTTGATCTCCGTCAGACGGCGCAGCCATGGTGAAGGACACTCCGGCTGCCTTTAAAAATTCTGCCAGACTGGTGCTTACAATAGCCAGACTGGACTGCCTGTAGGATTCTTCGTCCAGTTTGATGAAGGTATTGATGCCCACAACCTCGCCCTTATCGTTAACAAGCGGGCCGCCGCTGTTGCCCTGAGACACCGTCGCCGTATGGACGATAAGGGCTGGCTTGCGCTCAAGAATGACGCTGACCACGCCGTCGGTGTAAACCACTTCGGGGGCCGCCGCTGCGTTGCCCTTGAGCAGGGCCAAAAACTGGGGATCGTCATTGGTTACTGCGCCAGGGAAACCCCACGCGCTGACTCTTTCAGTGCGCCAGACTTCGTTGGTCAGCGCCAGCGGAGTGACGGCAGGCCCGTCCTCTACCTCAAGTACGGCAAAATCGCGGCCATTGCTCTGAACTGCTCTCAAGACACGGGCAGGAAGGGGAGCGCCTGTGGCCTTGTTCACCACAACAGCCTTCTGGGCAGAGCCCACCACATGTGCATTGGTCACCACATGCCCCGGCGAGACAAAAAAACCGGAACCCATCGACAGACCTTCTTCACGCAAAGCCAGCACAAGAACAGTAGCCTGCTCCATAAGGGCGGCAAAGCCCTGAGGCGTTTTTGCCGGCTGTGAAGCCTGCGGAGTCGCGGGGGCGGTACGTGCCGCCGGTTCGGAAACTTCGGGCGAAACGCTGCCAGCTCTTGCAGCGCCATCAGCCAGAGGAGGCCATGCAATGCCGGGCGGTGGCGAGAGAAGGGGCAACTTTCGCTGCACTTCGCAGGGTTCTTCTTTAAGAAGCTGGCGCAAGCGCGCGATAAAGTCTTCGCGGGACTGGTTCTGCTTTTGCAACTCGGCGGTTTGGGACGCTATTTGTTCTTTAAGATTCTCCGCCGCTTGCCATTCTTTCCAGAAAAGCCAGGCAGCCAGAAGCAGGAGGCCCAAAAAGAATAATAGTCCCCAAAACAGGGGACGGCGATACCAGGGCACTGCGGAGGACGGTTGCCTTCCGTTTTGCGTTTCCTGCTCCGGGGCAGCGGGACTGGGCGTTTGACTCATGGTGACTCCGCGGCGTATCGCCGCAAAAATATTCACGCGCCCTGCCCGAAAAAGGGCAGGGCAACGCGAACGGGCGACTAACCAAGCAGGTTGTTGACGGTTTGTTCGTAGCTGTTCATGCGGGCGTCCACATCGGTACGCGTATTTTCAAGCTCTTTGCGCGAAGACTTCCATTCCGATGCCTGCGGGCTCAACGTGGCCTGCTTGGCGACAGGTTTGGACTTTTTGGAGCCAGATGCAGATGAAGAGGCGACCGGCTGTTCCGTGGTGGTTTCGCCAGCCAGAACGCGCTCGTATTCACTGTCTTTTTGCGCCATGGCAGTCGACGTGTCCTTGAGAATGAACGCCGTTTCTTCAAGACCACTGCGGATTTCATTGTAGCGATCCTGAAGGTCAAAGCGGGTGAGCTGGCCAGCCTTGAACTGATCGACCGCCAGCTTGAACTGCTGGTCGTAGCACTTGGCAGCCAGTTTGGCGGCGGCTGTGGCGCGGTTCATGCTGGCAGCCTCGGCGCCCATCTGGCGGTTGTATTGCGCCAGATAGGCAGCGTCACGCTGTCTTTCCTGCGACTTGCCGTAGATGTTGCCGCCAACAGCGCCAGCGGCGCCACCAGCCACAGCGCCAGCCAGCGCCCCCTCCACCTTGCCTGTGGCGAGCCCGCCGATGAGCGCGCCAAGCAGCGCGCCGCCAGCAGCGCCAGCAGCCGTGCTTTTGCCGGTGCTGTTCTCGTCCTGGCGCAATTGGGCTACAGGTTCATAGCACTGGGGATAGTAGTTTACCTTGGTTTTCTGCTCGCCGTAACGGCTGGTGCAGCCAGAAAAAAGCAGGCTGCCCGCAAGAAGCAAGATAAGAGGAAGATATACGCGCCGCTGCATGCCACGGCCTCCTGATTAGAGTTGAGGAAAGTCATCACTTCTTTAATGATACTGCAAATTCATGCAAAACAGCAAGTCCCGGCGGGGCAGGAGGTTGTGGGGGTGGGCGGACAGCCACGCAACCCCGTGGCCTTTGATGGTAAACTGCAGGGGGTATCAGAAGGGATTGGGCTTGCGAAGATTCATTCTCAAAATGTATCGCATGCTGGTTCCGGCGTTTGCGCGCCGGTTATCACCCCGCATCCATCACTTCCGTATTTTCTGTCATCATGGTTGCTGTGCTGGCGAGCCGTTACGCACAACATATTTGACAAGGGCCAGGCAGTGGTTAAACATCACGTTCGGCGTGTTTGGGGCTGAGTTGTTTAACGGTTCGTAAATATTGCCGACGGGTTCATTTGGACAGGCGCACTGCAGCCTTTTTTTGCAACATGCTACCTTGTGAGTCATCATGGCTTTTTCAGCTTCCCGCGATGCCAAAACTACCATTGCCTGCCCCAACTGTGCAGACAAACTTCATATCACGCGTACCTGCCATGAAGTGTTTATGCGCTGCCCATCCTGCAAGGCTGAATTTCCCTTGCAGGGATATATCAAACAGGCTGACGACGCCATGGAAAGCTTTTTGGAAAACGTATACTGCAACAGAATCTGAAATCAGCTTTGTTCTAGACCAGATTAACTTTGAAATGCTTCACATTTCAAAGTTGTCATTCGGCCGAAAAATGTGATTTTCGGCTGAATCCACGCCACGTTGTGGCGCGCTGCACTCTTGTACAGCGCTAGAGCATTTAAATTTTTTCAAAGTTAACATGCTCAAAATGCGGGTTGGTACTTTGCGGGCCGACTCCGGCCACCGCTCTGCCTGCGGCCACGCCGCTGGCCCAGGCCCAATGCAGGTTGTACCCCCCAAGCAGACCGGCCACGTCAAGGATTTCTCCCGTAATATGCAAATTGGGGCAGCAACGGCTGGCCATGGTCTGCGGGTCTACCTCACTGACGGGTACGCCGCCAAGACAGACTTCTGCTTTTTTCAGCCCGGCCACTCCTGCGGGCAGGATCCTGTGCCTGTGAACAGCTTCTTCCAGTGAAGCGCGGACAGCGCGTGACAGTTCTGCCGCCTTGCGTCGTGCGCTTTCCTGCGGCAACAGGGCATCGACCAGCCGTTGCGGCAGCAGCCGGGTCAGCAAGGCCCGCGGGGTCTGCCTGCCCGACTCGTGATCATCCAGAAGCGCCTTGAATTTTTGCGCAGGGAGAAAGTCGACGCAAACCTCCATGCCTTCTTCCCAGTACAGGGACGCCTTGAGCGCGGCTGGCCCGCTCAATCCTTCATGGGTGAAGAGGAGATGGTCCTGCCACTGCTGTTTCCCTACAAAGATGCACACCGGCAGGCTGATGCCAGTGAGGGCCGTCAGGGGATGGTTTTGAGGCAGAATCAGCGGGCTCAGGGCCGGACGTGGCGGCACCATGCTGTGCCCGAGGCTCTGGGCCAGTCTGTACCCCTGGCCGCTGCCGCCAACCTGCGGCCACGCCGGGCTGCCCATGGCAAGGATGACATTTTTTGCCTGCCAGACGCCCAAAGCCGTTTGCACTTCAAACATGCCGTCAACAAGGGTGACAGATTCCACAGAGTTCTTGCATTCCACGCGGCATCCGCGCTGACGGCAATCTTCCAGCAGAGCATTAACCAGTCTCTGCGCGGGAACCGTCAAAAAAAGTTGCCCGTGTTCCCGCTCTTCAAACGGTAAATGCCATTGGCGTACAAGGCGCATCATGTGCGCGGAAGTAAACGACCGCAGGGCAGGAGCGCAAAAATCACTGTCAGGCGCGCCACAGCAGCGATAACTTGCCGTATCAACCCGGCGATTGGTGAAATTGGCCTTGCCGCCGCCGCTGACGGCCAACTTGCGGCCAGGCACCGCCCCGCGTTCGATCACGACCACCTTCAGGCCACGCCCGGCAGCTTCTCTGGCGCACATGAGCCCGGAGGCGCCTGCCCCCAGAATCAGCACGTCTGCGGCGTTCTTGCCAGAGTGGCGGCTGCGCCCGCTATCAGCGTGCGGGTTACGCAGGGGTGTGGGAAGCGTGGATTTTGTTTCGCCGCTGAAATTTGACAGCGCTTTTCGGGGAGCGTTATGTAACTGGTTTGTCTGCATGGAGTAAAAGTATACGAGTCGGCAAGGTCTGCCAAGGCGTCTCATGCAGGGCCTGCCCCAGGCTGACAAGAAAAATGTTCACGGATAGAGAGGATCATGCCCCTACTTCCCCCAACTTACGCTTGCCCCTGGTTTATGACCAATGCCCATGTCAACACCATGTGGCCGTCGCTTTTCCGACCGCAGCCCCCGGCTTCTGCCAATATGTCGCGACAACGCATTGATACGCCTGACGGTGACTTTTTGGACATTGATCTGCATCCGGCCTCTGACGCGCCAGGTCGAAAATTCGGCATGGGTAAGGCCGTTGCCATTGTGTCGCACGGTCTTGAGGGCAACAGCCGCCGTAAGTACGTCCTTGGCATGGCTGCAGCGCTGCGGGCTTTGGATTTTGACGTACTGGCCTGGAACATGCGCTCCTGCTCTGGCGAGCCCAACCGCACGTCCCGCCTGTACCACATGGGGGAAATTGAAGACCTTTCCACGGTTGTGCGCTTTGCCGAGACCTTCAACCGTCCCTTGCTGCTGGCGGGTTTCAGCATGGGAGGCAACCAGATATGCCGCTACCTGGGGGGGGATACGGCGTCTTCACAGGTCAAGGCGGCGGTAGCCATTTCGGTGCCGTGCGACCTGTCAGCTGCTGCGCCGATTATGGATGGCCCTGCCTGCCGCATATATATGTGGTATTTTTTACGGACACTGCGCGAAAAAGTGCGCTACAAGGCCGCCCGTTTTTCTGGATATCCGTCTGTGGAAGGGCTGGAGTCCATTCGCACGTTTGCCGAGTTTGACAGGCGTTTTACCGCCCCAACATTCGGTTTTTCTTCTGCGGAAGATTATTGGAAAAAAAACACTGTGTTGCCTGACCTGCCGCGCATACGAGTTCCCACCTATCTTTTGCTGTCTGCGGACGACCCTTTCTGTGCGCCATCCTGCTACCCGTGGGACACGGCGCGGGCAAGCCGAGACCTGTTTCTTGAAGTTTCAGCGCACGGCGGGCATGTGGGTTTTGTCCAGGCTGGCGGCATGTACTACAGCGAACGGCGCGCGCAGGATTTTGTCCGTGGGCTGGTGGAGCAGGGCGTCTTCAACTGAAAATCCTGGGTCTAGCTGTACGTGCCCATGCCCCTAACCCGGCGGGAGTTTTTCAACAGGCCCGGCTGCGCCGCGACGCCTGAAGCAGCATGCCTTTGCAACAAGGCCGTGGCAGTCTTAAAGGTTGCAACGCGCCTGTTACTGAGCGCGATTGCCAACGCAGCGACAAAAATTGCCAAAGTTGCAACGTGCACGCTACTGCTGTTGCCAGCAGAGGTACATCGAGCCGCCGTTTTCACGCAAGGCCAGCTCAGGCAGCCGCCAAAGCAATGGTAACGGGAACCTGTTCTACCCCTTGCCTTTTGCCGCCAGTTTTTTCTTGGTCAGGCCAGTGGCCGTGGCTGTAAAAGGGTCTTCTGGCCAGGGATGGCGCGGGTATCGGCCACGCATTTCGCTGCGCACAGCGGGGTAGCCGTTGCGCCAGAAATGCGCTAGATCGCGGGTGATCTGCAACGGCCGCCCTGCGGGAGAGTTCAGGCGCAGGAGCAGGGGCACGCGCCCTTGGGCTATGGTCGGGGTATCCTTGCAGCCAAACATTTCCTGCAACTTTACGTCCAGGGTCGGGCCGCCTTCCTCGTCATATACAATGGGCTTTTGCGCGCCGGAAGGAACCTGCCAGTGCGTAGGCGCGAGGGTTTCAAGCTGTCGCCGCAAATGCCCCGGCAGCAATCCACGCAGGGCGTCGAAAAATGCGGAAGCTGACAGGCCCGCCAGGGACGCGCACCCTTTCAAAGCAGGAGCAAGCCAGTCTTCAAGGTTGTCCAGCAAGGCGGCATCGTCCACGAGCGGCCAAGGGTCGCCGTCCAACTGCCGCAACAGGCTCACGCGGGCGCGCCACTGGCGGCTTTGGTCGTCCCAGGGCAAGCAGTCCAGCCCCTGATCGCGCACGTACGTGCACAAAGCCGCTGCAGCCTGCTCCGGCTTCGGGCGTGGCAGGGGCGTATCCTCAAGCAGCAGGGCCCCCAGCATCCGTTGATGGCGGGCCGATACCTGGCCAGAGTCGCTGACGCGCACCGTGTCTTTCTCAATAATTTGCTGAGCAAAAAGCCTGTTGACAGCTTCTGAATCAAGGGCCGCAGCCAGACGAACGCGGCCATGCGGCAGCGCGCCATCCACATGCGCGACCGCCAAAAAATCCTGACGGGCCAGCGTGTCTGCTTGCGAGAGAAGGGCCGATCGCCCGTTGCGCATGCGGTAGGCAGCCATGGGCGAGCCCCCGCGATTCACGGTGTTGAGACTGCCTGCCTGAAGCATGGCCACCTGTTCCGGCCAGGCGACGGCAACCAGCATACCCACTGACTCCATATCCGAAAGGGCGGCAGCAAATAATGTCTCGGTAACTTCAGTCAGGCGGCCATCAGCGGAGGTAGCCGCAGAGCCGGACTCGCAAGCCCCTATGTAACGGGTCAGGCGAAGGCTTTGGCGGCGAATGCGTTGGCGAAGCCCCTGCTGTCCCCGATCATCTCTGTCCCGGCGTGGCTCCCGGCTGCCTGTCTGGCGGCTATCTGGCTGGCGGCACAGCCAATCAAGGCGGCGCGTCAGATCAGAGTCCTGCCTGTTCTCAGGAGAGCGCTTCTGGCCGTCAGGCGCGGCAGCCAGCGGATCCCTTTCTTCCAGCAATGCCGCGAGACAGCATGCCAATGGACCATGACCGTGCGATGCGCCCCATAGCAGCATGCGAGCGGTTCTGGGAGCGAGAGGCAATTGGGCCATGCGCCGTCCCACATCTGTCGGCTTTCCTGCGCAGTCGAGCGCCTCCAAAGATTCAAGGCACTGACGCGCCACGGCAAAGTGCGCCGGGGGCGGCACATCCAGCCATGCCATTGCGGCCGGGTCAGAAACTCCCCATACTGACAACTGCAAGAGCAGGCCCGTAAGGTCGGCATCCAATATTTCCGGGCGGATATGCGGACGCATGCCTTTTTCTGCTTCAGCGGGCCATAGGCGGCAGCAGATGCCGGGTTCTGTTCTTCCGGCGCGTCCGGCGCGCTGAGCGGCCCCTGCCAGAGATACGCGCTCCGTCACCAGTCTGGACATGCCGCTGGCCGGGTCAAACCGTGATAGCCGAGCCAGCCCCGCATCAACCACCATGCGGACGCCCTCAATGGTCAGCGATGTTTCGGCAATGGAGGTTGCCAGCACCACTTTACGTTTTTGCGCAGGGGCTGGCGCTATAGCTTCATTCTGGCTGGCGGACGACAGGTTTCCGTATAGAGGGCAGAGCAGAACATCCGGCGGCAGGCGGTCTTCCAGCAGGTTCATGACCTGTCGGATTTCACCTGCACCCGGCAGAAAGGCCAGTAAACTCCCCTTTTCTTCACGCAGCAGTGCAAGAATCAGATGGGCCATATGCTGCCACAGGGCAGACGCGCCCGTCAGACCAGCTGCAGCCCCGTTTATTCTTCCGGATCGGGCAGGCAGGGGGATGTGCCGCATCTCCACAGGATACGCGCGCGTTTGGCATTGAATTGCCGGGCAATGCCCCATCAGGCCGGAAACGGCCTGAACATCAAGCGTGGCGGACATAACCAGAACGCGCAAATCAGGACGCAAAACCGCCTGGCTTTCAAGGCAAAGCGCCAACCCGGTGTCTGCAGTAAGCGAACGTTCATGAAATTCGTCAAAAATGATGCAGCCAGCATGGGGCAGGTCGGGATTTTTCTGCAACAGGCGGGTAAGCACGCCTTCGGTGACTACTTCAATGCGCGTATGACGGCTTACACGGCTTTCATCACGCATGCGCAGCCCGATGGTGCGCCCAACTTCTTCATTGAGAAGAGAGGCCATGTACTGCGCAAGTGCCCGGGCCGCGACTCTGCGCGGTTCAAGCATAATGATGCTGCGGCCTTCAAGCCATGGCGCGCCAAGAAGCCATAGTGGAACGCGGCTGCTTTTGCCAGCGCCGGGGCTGGCGCTGAGAACAAGGTTGCAGCCCGCATCCAGCGCGGCAAGAAGCGCCTGACGCTCTGTATCAAGGGGGCAGGGCGGCAGAACAGGTAGGTGAGCGACGTGGGCGGCAGGTTCAGTCATTCGGTGCTGCGTACTGTATAAGAACGTAAAGTTCAAACAGCTTTTTTACTGGCAATCCTTCTCGCGTCAGTGTATTGACACAGGAAAGGATGACCGGCGGAGAAGAACTCATGGAGTTAAACAAAAGCGGCATTATCGGGCAGAGTACAAGTCTGGCCGAAGTATTTAAAGTTCTGGGCAAGGTTGCGCCCACAGACAGCACCGTGCTTGTAACCGGGGAATCGGGAACAGGCAAGGAGTTGCTGGTGCGTGCCCTGCATTCCAACAGCTGCCGGCATGATAAACCCTTTGTGCCCATCAACTGTGGGGCCATCCCCAAAGAATTGCTGGAAAGTGAGCTTTTCGGGCATGAAAAGGGCGCTTTTACCCATGCAATCCGCTCCCGCCCAGGCCGTTTTGAAGTCGCGGACGGGGGCACCATCTTTCTTGATGAAATAGGCGAGATGGACCTGAGCCTTCAGGTCAAAATTCTGCGCGTACTCCAGGAAAAAGAAATAGAGCGCGTTGGCGGCAGCGGCTGCAAGAAAGTTGACGTGCGTATTGTGGCTGCCACCAATCGTGACCTTGAGGTTGAGGTCGCCGCCGGGCGCTTTCGCGAAGACCTGTACTATCGCCTTAACGTCATTCCCCTGCACTTGCCGCCCTTGCGCGAAAGGGGCGGGGACGTGCTGGTGCTGGCCAAATATTTTCTGAACCTTTTTTGCTCCAAAAAAAAGCGTCCTACCCTCGTGCTTTCGCCCGACGCGCGCCGCGTGCTGGCTGCGTACGCCTGGCCCGGCAATGTGCGTGAACTTGAAAATTTTATGGAACGCCTGAGCATTCTTGTTGACGGCGATAGTGTTCGTCCAGAGGATTTGCCCAGAAAAATACTTGATCATGTTGGCGATATTGCAGCATTGCCTGAAGTTGACGAATGCGTTGAAGAAGTGGAAACCGTGGCGCACGAAGAATCCCGCCATGCCGTACCTGCTTCAAGCCAAGCTGCGCCGGTAATGGAAAATGATGTTCCAGATTCGCACTCTGCGCAGGTTGCCCCGCACAAGCCAGGGAGCTTTGTCTGGCCCGACCTGGCAGTGCTTGAGGCCCAGGCATTGAATCTTAAAGATTTTCTTGACGCTGTGGAAAGTCGTCTGATTGATGAAGCGTTGGGACGGGCTGAAGGCGTCAAAAACCAGGCCGCTGAGCTGCTTGGCATAAAGCGCACGACCCTTATTGAAAAGTTGAAGAAACGTAATGCATGACGGCGCATTTTTTGCATAATGCATGGCGGTTCCAGGTGCTTCAAACTTTCCGTGAAGTGTACGTGAATAAAAAGATACCCGCTGGCATAAGCCAACCTCATCTTCCTTTTAGCGAAGGTTTTGTCGTCAATCTGCGCCGTGTTCTGTGCTGGTTCGGGCGATCTTTTTGTGTTTTTCTTCTGGGGGTCGGAATCATCGGACTGAGCCCCTTTAACGCACACGCCCTTTCGTGGAGCTGGTCAGCGGCTGAAAATGGCGCTGAAAGGCTGCACCTGCAACTGGATGCTCCGGATCAGGTCAGCAGTCTGGCCCGTTCAGGCGGCAATTCCTTAACGCTTTACTTGAATTCTGATACGCACTCTGCGCCTGCTTTCAATCCTGACGGCCCAGTGCCTGCCCAGGGGGCTTTGCTTGAAAATGTCGGTCTTGTTGACGGCCACCTGCGTATTCTGCTTTCTTCCCGCACCGTGCGGCATGCTGTGCACCGCACAGCGCCCGACAAGCTGGATATAGAATTTTTTGCCGCCGGAATGGGGGTATCAGCCCCGTCGGATAAAGCCGCCAGTCTGGCAAGGGAAAAAAACTCCCAGGCCGCAGGCGCGGCCCAGCCCTCCGCGTCAGATGGGTTTGCTCATGACAAAGACTCCTTGGGCGTCCTTCATGACAAGGCGTTTGGCACAGCTTCAGGCACGCAAGCGTCAGCCTTTGCTACTGCTGGAACTACTGCAACTGCTGCAATTGGCCGCTTTGACAAAGCTTTTGTTGCAAAGCCGTCAGGCAGCCTGGCGGACGGCCTTGGCGAGACCTTACGGCGCACGCTTGGCAGTGAATCAACCCCGCCATTTTCGCAGTTGGCGCAGCTGAGCGAAAGCGCGTCTTCAAAAAAATCATCCCCATCCCGCCTTGAAGAATTTTCTGACAGGATCTGGGACTTCTTGGGATTTTCCGAAGCGTACGCGGCGCAGCAATCCGTTGATCCGACGGCTGCGGCCCCGGCCGACGCAGCCTCCGTGGCCCCGCAAAAGCTTGGAGAGCGGGGGAGCATGGTTGACCGGCAAACGGTGTTCGGTCAGATCAACACCGGGGGGCCTGAAAACTGGCCGGAAGACAAAGCGCTTTCCACTGTGACGGAGTCTCTGCACAATGCTGAACCCGCACGCGGCGACCAGCCCCAAGGCGAACCCGCCGTGCCCGCGCCGCAAACTACCGGTGCTGTTGCACGGCAAGAAAATGGAACTGATGGGTTAGCTGCCCATAATGAAGCGGCAGCCAATACTTCAGCAGGAGGCAAACTGCCTTCCGCCACTGATGTCCCCTCGTCAGGGGCTGCGCCAGCTTCAGGAGCGCCCGCTGAACCACAGAAAGGTGAAGCGCTGAAGGCTGAGCCACAAAAAGTTGAGCCGCAGAGGGAGGGACTGGCGCAAAAGAACGAACAGGCGCAGCCTGAAGCCGCAGGCGGCACTCCGTCTGCAACCGCTGCTGTTCAGCCGTCAGCTGCGCCAACTTCAACCCCTGCGCAGCCTGTGGAAAAAACGCCGCAGCCCGGTCCTGCCAAACAGGACAGTCCGTCTGGCTCTGTCGAGGTGTCCGGCAAGGTGAGCGAACAAACTCTGGGCCTGCCCTCGGGTCAGCATGCGCCCAAAGCCCCCGCCAAAGAGGCGGAAGAGCGCCCCGTCATTTACGTGGACGAACAGGGCAATCCAGTATCAAAGCCCATCAAGCCTGAAGTTGTGATGGAGGAAGCCGAGCGGCTCCTTCGCGAACGCAAGTATGTTGAGGCATTGCCGCAGCTTGAAAAGCTTAAGAGTCTCCCCGGAATCAGCCCGGAGATGCTTGAAAAAACACTCTACTATATAAGTGATTGCGCGTGGGCGCGCTATGCGGATAATCCGCTTGCGGGATATGAAGCCATTGTGTCCGCCACCAGTGAGGCAATGAACGCCAACCTGCGGTCTCCGCGCGTGCCCGAAGCCTTGCTGCGCCTGGGCCTGGCAAATGTTAACGTGGGCAATCTTGTGGATGCAGGCGGGTACGTTGTAGCCCTGTTGCGCCGCTATCCTGACTATCCTGGCGTTGCGCAGGGGTTCACCGCGTTGGGCAAGGCCCAATTGAAGCGCGGCCTCAATGAACGCGCGGAGCAGTCTTTTTCCATCGTTCTGGATAAGTACCCGGAATCTTCCTACTTGCAGGAAGCTTCCGTGGGGCTGGCCGAGGCCTTAAGCAATCAGAAAAAATTTCAGAATGCCCAGCTCATACTTGACTTCATAAGCAAGCGCTGGCCCCGGTACTATATAGACCAGCCAACGTTTTTACTTTTGCAGGCAGCCACGGACAAGGCCCTGGGTAAAATGCCTGCAGCCCTCAACCTGTACTGGCTTTACTACAATCTTGTGCCCGGTAATTCCGGCAATGACGTTCTTTTGCTGGAACTGGGCGATATTTACGCCCGGCAGGGCGTCTGGCCCACGGCGGAATTTGTTTACCGCTATGTCGAACGTCAGTATGCCGGGACGTCACCCGCAGCTCTGGCCAAGCTCCGCCTGGCAGAGAAGGGCATTTATGATTCGCCCATTTCTTATGCCGAGATGAGCACGGTGTTTGCCAAGGCAAGCAGTGGGGCATTGTGGAAGATATATCATGAGTTGGCCGCGAGCTCCAAAACGACGCCAGAGGCTGTACTGGCCCGTCTCAAAGAAGCCATGTGGCTGTATTGGGATAAAAAGTACACCGAAGCAATGGGCAAGGCCGCCGATTTTATCGACGCCTATCCTGACAATGCCAATGTCCCCGAAGCCCGTGACCTTATCTGGGAGGCCTTTCAGAAAGAACTGGCCAACTCCCTGGCCGAGAACAATTACGGGCGCATTCTGATACTTTGGAACGGATTTCCGCTTGTGCGCGAACGCTACGGCGCTCCTGACCCGCGCATGCGCTATGTTTTGGCCCAGGGACTGCTTGAGCGTGGAGATGAAGCGGCCGCACTGGCTATGCTGGCGGATTTTTTGAAAAGTCCTATGGATCCCAACTACGGCGAAGCGGCTTTTACGGAATTTTTCAACCGGTACCTCAAAGCTGGCGCATGGGATAAGGTGCTTGATCTTGGCAAACTCGTTTCCACTTGGCCCATGAACAAGCAGTTGCGTAACCAGCTTGACTACGCCATGGCCCTTTCTGCCCAAAATCTCAATCTTTCCGGCCCGGCGCTGGCCATGTGGGCACAACTGGCAGACAGGCCGGATATTCCACTGTATCAACGCGCCTACGCGACGTACTTTTTGGCGCGTGACGCTGAGGAACGAAAGGACATCAAGAACGCTTACGCGCTCAACCGCAAGGTCGTGGAGCTCTTTACCCAGTTGCAGGACGAACGTTCGGACAAGGCTGATCCGCAGCGCATCAAGGACGCTCTGGCCGCGCTTATGGACATCAGCGAAGTTGCCAATCGAGTTCCTGAAGCGCTGGAATGGGTCGAGCGCTATAATGCCTACGCGCCCCCGCAGTCGCCGGAATACCCCGGCTTGAGATTCCGCGAGGCGCGACTCTACCGCAAGCTTGGCGATTCCGCGCGTGCGCAGGCCCTGCTGGAAGATATTGTGCGCAACTATCCCACATCGCCGTTTGCGCAGGCTGCTGCCAGCGAACTGCGAACTTTTGAGGTTTCGCGCGACCTGCAGAATTTTCTGCCAGGCGCGGCCGCAGCGCCACAGGGATCCGCTACGCCACAGGGCACGGCTGCGCCACAAGGCGCTTCCGGACAATAAGAAGTTTTGCGCGAGCCCCGGCGCAACAGTATTTGTAGTTTTACAAATTATACCATTTTATTATGGTTTATTGCCAGATCTGGCGCCTCATGCAGGCGGTTATTGCCCCTTCGCATGCGTTGCCAGGTCTTGGCTCATGGCATATTGTCGTAATAGATATTGTTATTGCGCGTCTTGTTTATGTAAATCTGACAGGAAATGCCGTGTTAAAGGGGATACGTATGAAAATATTGCGTCGCGTTTGTTTTATGGCGCTTCTGGCGACTCTTCTCGCCGGTTGCAATGCGGCCTTGCAGCGCGGGATGGTCGGGCCGATGTATGTGTCAACAGCGCGCCCGGCGATCAGTCTGACGGCCAAGGATATGCCTTTGCTTGAAGGCGGCCAGGGGCAATGCAACCTTACCTGGACAAGCGTTATGGGCGGACTGCCCGTGTCTGTTTGGCTGGCCGCCTACGGTCAGGGCACGCCGCAATCACCGCTTGCAATTGTGGCGCAGGCGGAATTGCCGCAGCGCTGGTACTGGAACAGCGATTCCACGCCGCCGTTCAGCGTGGATCACGCAACCGAGATAATCGGCGACACCGAGTTTTCAGCCAGCACCTTTATAGTCAACAGTTCGCGCGATCCCTTTTCGCTTCTGGCCGGTGTGCAACCTGACACTCCTCCGGTGCGCTGGCTTGTGCGCAGTTTTAGTTCCCGGGTCAACTTCAACCTCGGCAAGGTTATTTTGGAGTACCGCGAGCCTCTTCCAGAACAGATGGCTTTTCTCGATGTGCTGACCATTGCACAGACGGACCAGTTGAAAGCCTTTGAGCAACGTGCCAGAAATGCCTTTGTTGTCGGCGGAGTACCTGAAAATTTGACCGGACTTACCGACCCTTACCTGAAAAAAGTCCTTTGGCAGTTCATGGATCAACGGTTTTTAGGAACTGTATCACAGTACGATAGTTTTAGGGCCAACTGATTTATTATTAATAATCAGTTCTCGTTATCTTGAAATCTTCTGGCAACGGCCTTCCAAAACTCACGTTCTGGAAGGCCGTTGCACATTGAATACTGCCAAGTTGTATGAAATTTTTGCCATTACTGCGCCAAAATAGCCAACATATTTAAAATGCCTACATTAAAGTTTGTTTAATGATTTTTTTAATACGTATTAGTACATTGACGAAATAATAAGCCCTGTGTATGTTCGGCCAATTGGGACTGTGGATTTAACAACTCGATCTGTTTTAAATATAAACGCGCCCCCCACTGTTGCGCGTTTGGCGGATCATAAAGATGACCATAAGGGGTAATTATGGACGACTATTTGAAAGAAGCTCTGGAGATCACCAGGGCGCAGGCCGGTGTGCGTGTGATGAGCGAGGAAGAAATCGCTACTTTCATTCAGAGGGTGGCTCTTGGCATTCGCGCCGTGGCCGAAGGTGAAACGCCGGTTGAAATGGACAGCCTTGAAATGGCTCAAGAAGCCCGTAAGTCTGTCAAGGAAAAGTCCGTTACCTGCCTCGAGTGTGGCAAAAGCTTCAAAATTCTCACCAAACGCCACCTCGCTGGCCACAGCATGAGCACTGCGGAATATCGCGAAAAATGGGGCTTCAAGAAAGACGCCCCGCTGGTCTGCAAAGCCCTTCAGCGCGAACGTCGCAAAAAGATGAAAGACATGAAGCTGTGGGAAAAAAGACGTAAAGTCCAATAATGCACAGGCCCGCCGCGCAGGCGGGCTTTTTGCATTTGGGCGCCGCAACCATAATCTGAAGTGCCTTGTGAAGCGATCTGTCATGTGCGCGCGCAGGCATCTGCAAGAAGACACGGGCGTCCCCCTCGGCCGTTTCTGCAGGGTCTGCGGTTGAGAACCATATTGCCAGTTATTGGCGCATGCACATACCGTAACGGGCTTGACCTGCATTTTGGGAGTGATTTTTTTACAGCTGATCTGCTTGAAGGAACGCCTGCCATTTGTGATGGCGCTTTTTTGAAGCGGCTACGAATCCATTTTCATGAAAACATTGCAGACAATTCCTGGCGCAGATGTTTCTGCGCCAGGATGCCCTGCTTTTTGTGAAACGGCAGGCAGGAAGAGTAGCCGCCGCCTGGTTATGGTTTTTCAGGTTTCAGGATCAAGGTATGACTGTATATTACACGGCGAACACTCCTGCGGAGGCGTTGGAGCTTTTATCGCTTACAGACGAACAGCTTTTTGCCAGCGCCTCCCATCTTCGTACAGTAACATTCGGCAACAAGGTTACGCTCTGCGCCATTATCAATGCACGAAGCGGAAACTGCGGCATGGACTGCAGGTTTTGCTCGCAAAGCAGGCACAACCATACCCCTATCGATGTATTTTCCCTGCTGCCGGATGAGGATTTGCGCGCCCGCATCCTGGCGTTGGCTGAACAGCCTGTTGCCCGCATCGGCATTGTGACCAGCGGGGGCGCGCTGAGTGGTGAAGAGTTTGAGCGCCTGGCTGGCGTACTGCAATCATTGCCCGAGGGTGCGCGTAAACGGGTTTGTGCCTCGCTTGGCAGACTTGACGCTGACCAGCTGGCCCTGCTGGCTGACATCGGGCTTGACCGGTACCACCACAATCTTGAAACCTCACGTGAATTTTATCCAAGCATTTGCACCACGCAAACCTGGAACCAACGTAAGGATACTGTCTCTCGCGTGCAAAAGGCGGGCATGACGACCTGTACCGGCGGCTTGTTCGGCCTTGGCGAAAGCTGGCGTGACCGCATCGATTTTGCCTTCAGCCTTAAAGAAATGAACGTGGGCAATGTGCCCATAAACTTCCTGCATCCGCATCCCGAGACGCCCCTTGCCGGACAGGCGCCGCTATCAGCGCGCGAAGCCCTGCGCATCATTGCTCTTTTCAGGCACATCCTGCCCAAAGCAACACTGCGCGTGTGCGGCGGCAGGCCTTTGGTGCTTGGCCAGCGGCAGAAAGATATTTTTTATGCCGGAGCCAACGCGCTCATGACTGGCGACTATCTTACTACCCATGGCAGAGGATTGGCCGATGATCTTGCAATGATTGCTGATCTTGGGCTGGAGGTTGACTGTGTTCCCCTTTGCTGATCCGGATGTGTTCGAGCAGGGAGCACGACCGCTGCGTGGTCTTTTTGTGGCTGGCTCCGGCACGGATGTGGGCAAGACCGTATGCATGGGCGCGTTGCTGCGCTGCCTGCGACAGGAAAACGTGGCCGTTCAGGCAGTCAAGCCTGTGCAAACCGGCGTGCGGGCAGATGAAGCTGCGAGCTCGCCCTTGTCCGACGCTTTCGTCTACGCCAAAGCCATGCAGGGCATTAAAGCCATGCCTGGGTTGCAACCATCAGCGGTTCTTCACTGTTTCGCATTGCCAGCCTCGCCGCACCTTGCGGCCGCCAAAGAAAACAGGCGGCTGAGTTGCCGAAGCCTGCGTGCGGATATCCTTGCTCACTGGCGGGCTGTTCCGGCCAGGGCGCTTCTGTTGGAAGGTGCGGGAGGATTGCGCGTTCCCCTCAATGAAGATGAGGATATGCTTGATCTGATGTCCATGCTGGGCTTGCCCGTTCTGCTGGCTGGCGGCAACTATCTTGGCGGACTTAACCATATTTTGCTTTCAGTTGAAGCTCTGCGGCATCACGGACTTCATCTGGCTGGTATTGCCCTGACACCCGCCGCTGACCCTGCCATGAACTGCCCAGGAGTGGATGTGTCGGGCCTGCTGGCAGACAATGCCCGTATTTTGCAAAAAAAGCTTGAACGTATGGGCTGTGATGCGCCTGTAGTTGATCTGCCGCGCCTTGAAAAGCTGGACTGGTCGGGATGGGAAAGGCTGACAGAGCTGCTGAGGCCCATAGCGCTGCAAGTGGGCCAGTGCTGGTCTGAAAATGGCCAAGACGCTTCTGGGCTTCTGGAAGAAGAACGCCTCATGCAGCGAGACAGAAAAACGGTCTGGCATCCCTATGCCTCGGCCACGGATGTTCCGCCCCTTAACGCTGCCAGCCGTACCTTTGCCAATCGCATTGTACTTGCTGACGGGAAAGATCTTATTGACGGCATGTCGTCCTGGTGGGCGGCCATCCACGGGTATAATCATCCACGCCTGCTTGATGCCCTGCACTCACAGGCTGGACGCATGCCCCACGTCATGTTCGGCGGCCTCACGCATGAACCGGCCGTGGGCCTGGCAGAACGCTTGCTTGAGCTTATGCCCGCGGGATTGGAAAGGATTTTTTTTGCTGATTCCGGTTCGGTTGCCGTTGAAGTGGCCCTGAAAATGGCCCTGCAGTATCAGCAGAGCAGGGGAGAAATTCAGCGTACCCGTTTTTTGGCCCCACGCGGGGGCTACCATGGCGACACGATAGGGGCCATGTCTGTCTGCGACCCGGTTACAGGCATGCACAGCCTTTTTTCGGGCATATTGCCTGAACAGCTTTTCATGGAGCGCCCTTCGTGCCGCTTTGACCAGCCTTTTGACCCCGCATGCCTTGATGATGCCCGCCGGATGCTCACGGAGCACGGCGAGGAGCTTGCCGCAGTTATCCTTGAACCTGTGGTGCAGGGGGCGGGCGGCATGTGGTTTTACCATCCAGATTATCTGCGCGAACTGGCGCGATTGTGCCGGGAAGCCGACACGCTTTTGATTTTTGATGAAATTGCTACAGGCTTTGGCCGTACGGGCAAGATGTTTGCCGCTGAGTGGGCCGAAGTGAGCCCCGATATTCTTTGTTGCGGCAAGGGGCTTACCGGGGGAATGCTCACGCTGGCGGCCACTGCGTGCAGCAGGCAGGTTGCTGAAGGTATATGTCGGGATGGCGGCGTTTTTATGCACGGGCCTACCTTTATGGCCAATGCCCTGGCTTGCGCCGTGGCCGGAGCCAGCCTCGACATGCTTGCGTCTGGCGGCTGGCGAAAGCAGGTGGATGATATTGAGCTTGCCTTGTGCGAGGGATTGGCGGGCTGTAAGGGGCTGCCGGATGTCGCCGATGTGCGAGTGCTCGGGGCCATAGGTGTGGTTGAAATGCACGAGCCCGTGAACACGCGCGCCCTGCAGAAGTTTTTTGTCGAGCACGGGGTGTGGCTGCGCCCCTTCAACCGTCTTATCTATCTCATGCCGCCATATGTGACTCCCGTAGAAGATGTGGCGCGGCTGTGCGCCGCCGTTGAAAAGGCTTTGCACCTGGGAGTGTATTTGCCGTGATTTTTCTGCTGGCGTACGTTGTCGTTCTGTTTTTGCACGCATGGCTTATGGCACGGCGCCGCCCCGACAAGGATACCTATTTTGTTAATGGACGGAGCAGCTCCACCGGTTTGGTGGCCTTGTCCATTGTGGCATCCTGCGTGGGCGGTTCCGCCACTATGGGAATGGCCGGGCTGGCCTGGCAGGTGGGGGTTCCCGCCATCTGGTGGCTTATGTCGGGCTCGCTCGGGCTGGTTTTGCTGAGCCTTTTTCTGGCCCGCAAGGTGCGTCGCAGCGGGGCCATGACCATGCCGGAAATGCTCACCACATTTTTGGGGGCTCCCAGCCGTTCCCTGGCCTCTGTCATCATTGTAACGGCGTGGCTGGCCATTCTTGCGGCGCAGTTCAGCGCACTGGCCACAATTATTGCCCCGCTGGCGAATATTGATAAAAATACGGCCATGTTCGTGGGGGCGGCTGTGCTGGTGGGGCACACACTGGCTGGCGGCCAGGCATCGGTAATGAAAACCGACATCTGGCAGTTCGGGATTTTGTTGTTTTCTCTCGCCATCGCACTGCTGCTGGCGCTTCACCTTGGAGGCGGGCAGGCGCTTTCTACCGTGCAGCTGGAAGTGTTCAATGCGCAGTTTCCCATTTCAAAGCTGCGCTATTTTCTTCTCATTCTTGGCGGAAGTTACGTGGTCTGCCCTATGCTTTTCGGGCGCATGCTCACGGCTCGTAATGAGCGGGCGGCCCGCAACGGCGGGCTCGTGGCAGCGGCAGGGCTCACGCTCACCGCAGCCTTGATTGTGGCTCTGGGCATTGCCTGCCGTGACCTTGTACCTGCCGGAACAGCCCCCGAACAGGTGCTGACCACAGCCTTGCTGACCCACCTGCCTTCATGGGCGGCCACACTCATTCTGCTCGGCATTTTCAGCGCCATTTTTTCCGCCGCTGATTCCTGCCTGATCACCGCCGCCTCGGTATGCAGTAACGACATTTTGCGCAAGCCCGGAGTAATAACGTGCCGCCTGTGCCTGATCCTGCTGGGGGTTATGGGACTTGTCCTGGCGCTGCCGGGCAAGGGCATTCTTGCCCTGCTGCTTATGGCCAACGATATCTACGTGTGCGGCGTGGTGATCCCTGTTTTTATCGGCATGCTCCTGCATGGCAAGGTGCATTTTCGCCCCTGGGGAATGGCGTTGGCCATTATCGGAGGCGGGGGGCTTGGGCTTACAGCCGCGCTTACCGGCGTCAGCGACTGGAGCTTTGCCGGCCTGGCTTTCTCACTGGTTATGAGTCTTGCGGCTGCCCGCCGTTTTCCCCGCCCTGTACAGACGGCGGCATCGGCACAGGCAGACCCCGGAATATGAGCCTTGTGGCTGTGGCATCGGCCAATTCCGCGATGTCCATAAGCTTTTCAAGCAGTTCAAGAAGGTAAAAACGGTCATGCTCGCAGCCGTCTTTGAAGTCCTGTTCCAGTTGGCCTGAATTTATGTAGGTTTCCAGATCTTCCAGGTCTTTGACAGTCAGCATGAGCACTCCTTCGCGGCTTGTTTCATTCTGGTCAGGCAACGTTCTGTGAGGGTATCAGCCAGGGTGAGCACTCGCTCTATTTCTTCTTTGGTGATAGAGTCAAAATGAATGCCGGCAGTCACACACACTACGCAGTTGAGTTCATCCGCCAAACGGCGGGCCATACGGGCAGCCAACACGTCTTCGCGGTGCCCGGACACGGCAAGCAGACCATCCGTTTTTTTCCCATCCGCAGCATCAGTTGAAGGATGTGGACTGGCAAGGGCGACAGCCCCGATATGGGCATCGCCGCCACTACATATGACCTGCAGATCCTGCCCTTGACGCAGCACGCTCAGGGTGACGGCAAGTCTGCCGTGTTTTGCGGTCAGGCGCATGTGTTCCCTCGCTAATGGTAGCAATCTTGGTTATGGCGGGGCCAACATAGCGCAGGGGGCAGCCCCTCGCAAGCAGCGCATCGAACAGTTAATGGTGTTTTTGGGCATGACGACACGCAGTTGCCGATCAAGGCGTGTTTGCGATTTAATGTGCGCTGATCTCTGTTAAGTGGTTAAAACTTGAATGTTGCGTTGTTTTTTTACAAAAAATATCGTACTGTCGTTATATTTAAAACAGAAGAGAGCCGGGCACGCAGCTGAACAACGTTCCTTTCGTCTATCTTCTTTGGTTTGAAGCTCTTTGTGCCGATCATAACATTATGAACTCAGAAAACCATATTTTGGAGATGCCATGACTCTAGATCCCACCAAGCACCCTGATTGGAAAATCGCTCAAGATGCGGAAAGTCGCATGAAAACCATTGAGGCCCTGGCATCCGATCTGGGTCTTGAAGGCCCAGAATTGCTGCCCTACGGGCACTATATGGGCAAGGTTGAGCAACAGGCTGTGCTGCGTCGTCTGGAAAATCGCCCCAACGGCAAATACATTGATGTCACGGCCATCACGCCCACTCCTCTTGGTGAGGGAAAATCCACTACAACAATCGGTCTGGTGCAAGGTCTTGCCAGGCGCGGCCAGCGCTCTTCGGCGGCCATTCGTCAGCCCTCCGGCGGCCCCACAATGGGTATGAAGGGGTCTGCTGCCGGGGGCGGGCTGTCGCAGTGCATTCCCCTGACGCCGTATTCCCTCAACTTTACGGGCGACCTTCATGCCGTGGGCGCAGCACACAACCTGAGCATGACCGCGCTTACCGCCCGCATGCAGCATGAACGCAATTATGACGACGCCACGCTTGAAAAACTTTCAGGAATGGCCCGCCTGAATATCGATCCCACGCGCGTCAACACGGGCTGGGTTATGGATTTTTGCGTTCAGGCGCTGCGAAATATCATTATCGGCATTGAGGACGACGGACGCCGCAATGACGGCTTCATGATGCGTTCGCATTTTGATATCACCGTGGCTTCTGAAGTCATGTGCATTCTGTCCATAGCCCGCGACCTTGCCGACTTGCGTGAACGCATGGGGCGTATGGTTCTTGCGCACGACCGCAACGGCAAGCCTGTGACCACAAGCGACCTGGGCGTCGCCGGGGCCATGACCGCGTGGCTTGTGGAAGCGGTGAAGCCCAACCTCATCCAGACCATTGAAGGGCAGCCGGTATTTGTGCATACCGGGCCTTTTGCCAATATCGCCCTTGGGCAAAGTTCGGTCATTGCGGACAGGGTTGCCCTCAAGCTCAGCGACTACCATGTGACCGAATCAGGCTTCGCTTCTGAAATGGGCTATGAGAAGTTCTGGAACCTCAAGTGCCACTACAGTGGTCTTACCCCGGATGCTGCTGTGGTCGTGGCCACGGTGCGTGCCCTCAAAAATCATGGCGGCGCGCCGCAGCCCAAGCCGGGACAGCCCTTGCCCGAAGCCTACACTCGTGAAGATGTGGGGCTTGTGGAGGCTGGTTGCGCCAATCTGCTGCACCATCTTGGCGTTGTTCGCCGCTCTGGCGTGCCTGCGGTGGTCTGCATCAACAAGTTCCATACTGACACCAAAGCGGAAGTGGACGCCATCCGGCGCATATGCGAACAGGCTGGAGCCCGTGTAGCCCTCTCCGAACATTGGGAGAAGGGCGGAAGCGGCGCGCTTGAACTTGCTGACGCCGTTATGGACGCCTGCAGGGAAAAGAATGAATTCCGCCCCTTGTATGACTGGAAGCAGCCCATAGCCGCGCGTATTGAAAGCATCGCGCGTGAAGTTTACGGGGCTGACGGCGTGGAATTTGAGTCTCTTGCGTTACAGCGGCTCAAGAGCTTGCAGGAGCGCCCGGACGCCGACAATCTTGGCGTGTGCATGGTGAAGACCCAGTACTCCCTGTCTGACAACCCTGCACTCAAGGGCGTGCCCACAGGTTGGAAATTGAACGTGCGCGATGTCCTCTTCTTCGGCGGCGCTGGACTTGTGGCCCCTGTGGCTGGGGATATCAGCCTGATGCCTGGCACCGGGTCCAAACCTTCTTTCCGCAACATTGATGTTGATGTGGAAACTGGCAAGGTAACTGGCTTGTTTTAGGGAAACGCTGAGTTATTTCGTTTGACGGCGTTGCTTCACTTTTTTGAAACAGTCGAGGACGGAAGAGTCCACTCCTGCTTCAAAAAAAGATCGCGCCTTGCCAAACGAAATAACTGCGCGTTTCCAGGAGGCTCTTTAATCAGTGCTTCCCTAGCAAAAAAGCATAGGCTTTTTATTCCATATCTGATCCGCCGTTAGTGTGCCGCTTGCCAGCTGTACGCTAACGGCGGAAATTTTTTGACGTATCGCGCTCGTTCTTGCAAGACATGTTTTTGTATGCAAGTTTATAAGCTTGCATGTAAAATTGACATGTATGCAAGCAGAGTATAGCGTTGTAACGTATGAACTGAATGTTCAGACAAAATTGAGCGCTTACGCCACAAAAGCATCAGTCACCAGTGTGGCAAAAGCCTGCTCTGATTGCCGCATCTATGCCTTCTTGCAGCATTTTTGTTTTCCATACAACTGTATCCGGCTGTTTCTTGTCCAGGCCAATTCTGAAAAGTGTTCTGACGCAGCCGTAAATGTTCTACGAGAGAGCAAATCTCCCGTATGGTTGCCAGTATGGTCACTGCGTTGCCAATCCTGGCGGCAACCAGACTGACTTCATTTTGAAATTGCTCTGGTGGTTGCCTGAGCAGCCGCTCGACGTGAAGGCGCACGCAGGACTTCAGCCGTGCGCGCAACAATACGGCGAATTCCTGCCAGCTCTCTTGATAATGTAACACGTGAAATGCTCGCGTGCGGCAGGCAAAAGCCTGTATACGAGCATTTCGTGGCAAGGATTTTCAGCAAAGTCCCTCGGAGCAGTTAACTCATTTCATTTGTATACTGCTCCAACCTTCATTCGCCCGCACGACTGCCTTTGCTAGCATGTTCCTCTGTGCCGCAACGGGCAAGGTTCCTGCGTCGCTATGACCGCCGCAATGACAGCGCCGCTGGATGGTTGGGAGTAGCGTTGCCGGTAGCCGTAGCGTGTGCGCCTCAAAACCTGGCCAATGGATATTTTCAAAAGCAAACCGCTCTTGGAGAAAGTGAATGATAGCATATATTCACGGCTTTAATTCCAGTCCCGCAAGCAATACCTTTGGCATGCTGCGTAAGGTTTTTCCTGACGCGCATGCGCTGGAATATCCTTCAAGCGGCTTTTTTCCTGAAAATCTGGCGCGCCTGCAAAAGCAGGCACGGGATATCATAGATGCCTCATCTCCTTTCGTTCTTGTAGGCGCGTCTCTTGGCGGATTTTACGCCTCCCAGCTGTCCGCGCTGCTGCTTTGCAACTGCGTTCTTATCAACCCGGTAGTTCGGCCTGCCCAGTCATTGCGGCAGTTTTTGGGGCCAAACACCTATTTTTACGGGGGACAGCACTGGGAATTCACGCCCGAAATGTGCGACAGCTATTCCATTTTTGCCGATGCGCGCTCTGCTCCCGTTAAGCGTATGGTGGTTCTGGGGCTGGCCGACACCCTGCTGGATCCCGAAGAGGCGCGCGCCTACTGGAAAAATTACGCATTTATTCATGAAACCAACGATGGCCATAGCCTGACGGCACTGGATGAGACAATCGTGCGAACACTGCGCGATTGGCAACAGTAACGTACATATTCGGCCGCCTAGTAACACGCGGAGACACCATGCTTCATAAATTCATTGTATACAGCATTGCAGTGTGCATGCTTATAACAAGTCTTGCTGGCGCTGCTATTGCAGGTCCGGCATACCGTATAGCCCAGCCCAGCCGGCCTGAAGCCGACAGCTGGAAACGGACAGACGGGTTTTCCATAAGTTTTGAAGTCGATGTTGAACGCTGCAAAAAACAGTACGGGTCGGACTGGTCCCGCCAGTGCTCCGGCCCGCCTGCCGGTCAGGAAGGGCGCCTGGTGGAAGGTGTGCGCATGACTCCGGATGTGCCCGGGCAGTGGCGCTGGAACTATGGTTCCACCATGTATTTTCAGCCTGAAAAATCATTGAATCCCCAGACCACATACACCATCTCGCTTGATAAGGTATCGTTGCCGTCCCGGTTCGAGGTTAACCGTCAGGTTCGCTACACAACGCAGCCGCAGGCCGTACGGATTGGCAAGGAGACCTTCTGGGTTGACCCATCCCCCAAGGGGGCGCACGCCGTTTCTGTTCCGGTCTATTTTATGTGGCCGGTCAATCCCCAAAGTATGGAAGGCAATATAACCCTGCGTCCCAGCGATGCGAAGAGTGGCCTGGCTCTTGGCGCTCCGCGTTTTGTATGGAACGAACGCCGCGATGAGGTTGTGGTCTCTGCCGCTGTTACAAGCCTGCCCAAGGATAACGCTGCTGCCGTCATATCTGTTAAGGCTCTGCCTGGATTTATTGAAAAAAACAACATGCGTATTGTGAAAGCTTCTGCCGGTAAAGCATCGGGAAATACCGAGGCGCTGCTTTATGTCACCGGGCGCGACCGCATTATGAACGTCAGTGATATCGGCGTGCGGGTTGCGTATGACAAAGGGCTGGACAAGGAATACCATCTGGTGGTGAAAACCAGCCTGCGCGTGCTGCCTTCAGAGGTGCTGCGCTATCTGGATGTCGTCCAGTTGCCGCGCACAATAACGCCAGAGGCAGGGCAGGAAGCCAATTGGGCAAAGATGCCCGCCATCAGCGCTGCGGATATCGCTAATGGTGAAAAGCTGCAGCCGCAGCTGGTTCAGGCTGCTGACGAACCCACAGATCAGGTTGTCCTGCGTGTAAAAGCCGTAAGCGGGCGGGGTCTGATGGCCGCTGTAAAGCCCGGCCTCACGTCCACAGGCGGGCTTTCACTGTCGGATGCGCGGCGCTTTATCCTTACAGTTCCCGGTATGGGAGCAGAGCTGTCTTTTTTGCAGCCTGGCAACATCCTCGCGCTCAGCGGCGATAAAAAACTTGATATTTACGCTCTGGGCCTGACGGAAATTGACTGGCGCGCCGAGCGTGTGCGTGAACCCTTTATGGCCCTTTTAGCCAAGGATAGCAGCTTTGAAGAACCGGAGGCTGACTTTACGGTTCTGAGTGATGTGGTCCAGGGGCATATCAATGTGCGCAAGGGCGAGCGTGGGGACATGCCTGGTCAGGCGTTTTTTGGCGTCCTGGATCTGGCCCCGCTGCTGCAAGGGCAGGGTGGTCTGCGTCACGGTCTCATGCGCATGGTGCTCACAGGGCGCAATGGCGAGAAGCAAGTGGCTGAAGCCTCACGCCTGCTGCTGGTCACCGATATGGGACTCAGTGTAAAAACAGCTTCTGACGGAACCCGGGCGGTGTTTGTGCAGAACATTGCCACAGGCAAACCCGTGTCCAATGCCGAGGTGCGCCTGCTGGGGGCCAATGGTTTGCCCGTATGCAGCGCTGTGAGCAATGCCCAGGGGCGTGCCGACCTGCCCTCCACGGTGGGGCTTGAGAGGGAAAAACGCCCGGTGGCCCTTGTGGCCCTTGCGCCTGCCCAAAGCGGGGGGCAGGACATGGCCTGGCTTTCTCTTGACGATGGCTCCCGTACTGTGGATTACAGCAATTTTTCCGTGTCGGGCCGTCATGCCGCCAGTAATGGCCTGAGCGCTTCGGTTTTCAGCCAGCGCGGATTATACCTGCCGGGGGAAACTCTGCACTTTGGCTGCGTGATACGCAGGTTTGACTGGCAGGCCCTGCCCGAAAACCTGCCGCTGGAAGCCGTGCTGACAAGTCCTGCCGGAACGGAAGTCATGCGCCGCTCCTTTACTGTTGGCCCCGAAGGGCTTCTGAATTTCAACTGGGCCAGTTCCGAAGACGCCGCCGTCGGCCAATACCGTTTGGACATCCGTCTTGCCTCGGACAAGCCCGGTTATGGCGGCCCTGTTCTGGGCAGCACGACTACGCGGGTTGAGGAATTTCAGCCCGACACCCTGGCTCTTGCCGCCAGTTTTGAATCCAGTGCGCCAAAGGGCTGGATACGTACTGGCGAAAACATGCCTCTCGCAATGGTGCTGGCACGGCTGGACAATCTTTACGGTGAACCTGCCGCCAGCCACCGCATTCATACGGCCTTTCATGCGCGAAAAGGGCTGCTGCGCTTTCCGGGATATGAAGACTATGCCTTCTATGACGCCTTGTCCGCGAGTGTGCAGGATCAGTACATGGATCTGCCCGACGTGTTCACCGACAGCAAGGGGCTTGCCAAGCTGGCTTTGCCCTTGGGCAAACTGCAAGGCAGCACGTTTTACGGCACAGTGCTGATTGAAGGCTTTGAACCCACAGGCGGCAGGGCCGTCACACGGCAGCTGTCAGCCCTGTTTTCGCCGTTGGAGGTAGCCCTTGGCTACAAGCCCGAGGGGCAGGCCAACAATCTTGATTACGTGCCGCAGAATGCCAAGGCTTCATTGCGTTTTCTGGCCGTCAACAACGACCTTGCGCCCACCGCCCTGCGTGACGCCGAGATCGTGTTTTCTGCCCGGCGCTATGTGAACAGCCTTGTGACGGATTCCCGCGGTGAATACCGCTATGACGCCACCCCCGTTGATACGGAGATCACGCGCCAGACTGTAAACCTTGACGCCAAGGGGCTGGTCTGGCCCCTGCCCACAGCCGAAGCGGGAGACTATCTGGTCACAGTACGCCAGAACAACGGCCATGTGCTGGCTCTTATTCCGTTCTCCGTTGCGGGCACGCGCCTTGCTGAACCTTCTGACCTTTCCCCCCGTTCTCTGGCCAAGGGCAATTTGCGCCTGAAGCTTGAAAAGGAGCAGTACGCTCCCGGCGATACCATCAAGATGAGCCTTTCCACGCCGTATTCCGGTACAGGGCTTATAACCATTGAAAGGGAAAATGTGCTGACCCACGCATGGTTCACGGCTCAGGCCGGTGAAAGCGTGCAGGAAATACGCATTCCTGAGGGATTTGAAGGGCGCGGCTACGTTAACGTTTCCTTTGTGCGGTCCCTTGGTTCTGAAGCCATATACATGAATCCCCATTCCTTTGGCGTCGCGCCCTTTACCGCTGGCGTCAGTCAGAGAAATATGGGGCTTAAGCTCAATGCCCCCGCACGTGTGCTGCCCGGTGAAAAAATCATTGTGCGGGTAAGCTCGCGGGTGCCGGGCAAAGCCCTGCTTTTTGCTGTGGACGAAGGCGTGTTGCAACTCACCGGCTTTACCACGCCCGATCCCCTGAATGATCTTTTGAATGACAGGGCTCTTGATGTCGCCACCATGCAGGCCTTTGACCTGCTCATGCCCGACCATGCGCGCCTGCAGGGCCGTATCCCCGGCTTTGGCGGCGACATGGCGGGGGTGGGCGGCCGTTTTCTCAACCCCTTCAAGCGTCGCGGCGAACCTCCTTTTGCCTTCTGGCAGGAACTGGCGGCCGTCAATGCGGATGGGACGGATGTAACCCTTACCATTCCCGAATATGTGAGCGGGCGCATCAGGATAATGGCTGTCGGCAGCAGCGCCGCGCAAGGCGGAGCCTCTACGGCGGGCAATGCGCAAACCAGCACTGAAGTGCGTGGAACGCTTATCCTGAAACCTCTTCTGCCCCTGGCTGTCGCTCCTGGCGACGAGTTTGACGGAGCATTGGTTATTGCCAATACCGTCGAGGGAAGCGGCAAGGATGCCAAGGTTACCATAAAGATGGAGTGCGGCCCCGAACTGGAGTTCCTGAGCGGCCAGAAACCGCTTCCGCTTGAAATCAATGAAAATGGCGAGGCTGTGGTACGTTTTCGCATGCGTGCGCAGGACCGCCTTGGTTCGACGGATGTGCGTTTTACCGCCAGCCTGGAGGGCAAGGGCAAGGCCGGGAGCGTTCGCAACCAGAGCCTTTCTGTGCGCCCTCCTGCGCCTCGCGTGCGCACCGAGCAGGTCGTGCCCCTCAAGGACAGTATGAACGTGTCTGTGAACAGAGACGTCTATCCTTATGAAGCGCAGGGGCAGGCGAGCATATCCGCTCTTCCCCTGCTTGGCCTGCGTTCCTTGCTGGACCGTCTGGATACCTACCCCTACGGCTGCACCGAGCAGCTCATCAGCCGGGCAATGCCTTATGTCTCTTTGTTGGGCAATCCGGCATTGCGCGAAAAGGTTCTGCTTGATCCCAAAGCCTCGCCAGAAACGCTGGCAAAGCGTGGCAATGCTGTAATCAGCGCCGCTCTAGCCACCATACGCAGCAACTTTTCCTACTACGAGGGGGTTCGTCTCTGGCCTTCAGCGCCAGCCAATGATTTTGTGACGGCCTACGCCGGGGACTTCTTGCTGACGCTGCGCGAAAGCGGGGTAGCCGTGCCTGACGGTCTGGCCCGTAACATTCTTGATACTCTGGAAAGCACAGTGCGCAGCGCTCCGGTAGATATCGACGATGGCCGCGTCAAGGTCTATGGCGCATGGGTTCTTTTGCGCGACGGGCGCATAATGACCCAGGAAGTCGAAAGGCTTGAGCAATGGTTCAGAGAAAACACCAATGGCTGGGACAGAGAGCTTGTGGCGGTGCTTCTGGCAGACTGCTACAAAATGCTGCGTATGGAGCGCCGTGCCCAGCAGCGCATGCCTGTGACGTTTACTGCAGTTACCAGTGACAACATGCTGGATGAAGGATCTGCCAGGGCGCTTCATGCCGCTGTCATCCTGCGTCACTTCCCTGAGCGTCGCAAAGAAATCAACGTTGAGGCCCTGCTTGATGCAGCGTTCAACACCACAGCCACAACGGTTGATATGGGGCTTTTGTCCCGCTCCCTGATACTACTGGCTGAAAAAAATGCGCCTGCGCCTGAGGGCATCGAGCTTGTCTGCGCCCGCTATGGTCAGGATTTTGCGCCTGCAGCGGGCAAGGCTGAACTGCTTGGTTCTGTTCTTGAACTGAACGCGCCCGGCTGCCTTGAGTATAGAGTGAAGCTGCCCAAGGGCGACTCGGGCTGGAACCTTCATACCGCGACGGAAGGCTTTGAGCGCAAGCCGCTGTCTGCCGCCTCCAACGGAATTGAATTGCAGCGGCGCTATCTTAATGGCAATGGCGAGGCGGTTACCAGCGCCAGACTTGGCGAGGTTCTCACTGTGGAATTGACCGTGCGCTCTGCCGATGAGTACAGCAATGTGGTTCTGGTAGACCTGCTGCCTGGCGGTCTGGAGCCTGTGCTTGAAAAAAGCGGCAAAGATCCCCAGCAGGGGCTTATACGCTATGAACGGCGCGAAGATCGGGGCATTTTCTTTGTAAACTCCGGTTTTGGTCCGCGTACGTTCACTTACAAGGTACGCGCGGCCACCAGAGGGCGCTTTGTATTGCCTTCGGCAACGGCGGAAGCCATGTACGAGCCTGCCATCAATGCCCGTCTTGGCGGTGGACAAATGATCGTTGACTAGCACTGACGCTGAGCAGAAAAGTGGGGCAATGTACTGGATCCGTAAACCGGCCGGTCATTGCCCTGCTTTTCCTGTTGGCCGGTATGCCGAAAGAGCAGTTTTATGCTGAAATTACTCTGGCGGCTGTGTGTGAGACGACGCAAAACATCCCCATCTGTCCGTGCAGACGGGAAAATAGAAATCAATTATCTTATCACTATGGCAGAAAAAACAACAACAGAACCCCCGCAGGGTGAATCCGGCCGCAAAGGAGCGGGCAGCGCGCTGTCACGGCGTGCGTTGTCTGTTTTCCTGTGCAAGGGGCGCTGGTGGTTTATGCTGCCTGTCGCCTTGCTGGCTCTGTTTATGCTCTGGTTGCAACTGGCGCCGTGTCGGCATCCTCTGGAAGGCGTCAGTTTTTCTCGTGTGGTGCGTGACAGCAAGGGCGGGCTTATGCGCCTGAGTCTGTCAAAAGATCAAAAATATCGCGCATACACACGCCTTGCTGATATACCCCCGGCAGCGGTGGACGCTGTGCTGCGCTATGAAGACCGCTATTACTGGCATCATCCTGGCGTCAACGCGCTGGCGCTGGCGCGGGCGGGCTACGGGCTTCTGACAGGCAAGCGCCTCATGGGAGGGTCAACCATCACCATGCAGGTGGCGCGCCTCACCTATGGGCTGGAAACAGGAAAAATCGGAGCCAAGCTGCGCCAAATCCTTCTGGCTGTGCAACTGGATTGGAACTTCAGTAAGGAGGAAATTCTTGAGGCCTATTTCAACCTTGCCCCGTATGGCGGCAATATTGAGGGCCTTGGTGCGGCGGCTGCTGTCTATTTCCACAAAACTCCTGAGGAGTTGACGCCAGGGGAGAGCATGTCCCTCATGCTGGTGCCGCAAAATCCCGTTCAACGGCGTCCTGCGCAAGACAACCCGCATTTCACTGCCGCACTGCACAGGCTGGAGGCTGCATGGCATGGTCGTAAAGAACACGCTCCGCTCCGCGTATTCGGAGTGGGTGATCTGCCTTTTGCCTCTCCGCATCTGAGCACGGAGTTTTTGCAGCAGCCACAAGGCGGCAATCAGTTGCGCACGACTATTGACCCTGCCAGTCAGAAAAAAATAGAACGCCATTTGCGCCTCTTTACAGCCAGGCAGCGCGCGTATGGTCTTACCAACGGCGCAGCGCTGCTGGTGCACTGGCCCAGCATGGAAGTGCGCGCTCTTGTAGGTTCCGCTGATTTTTTCAGCGACGGCATTATGGGGCAAATGGACGGCACCCGCGCGCGGCGTTCACCGGGTTCCACGCTCAAGCCCTTCATTTACGCTTTGGCTCTGGATCAGGGGCTGATCCATCCCCTGACGCTCCTGGCCGATACGCCGCGCAGTTTTTCGGGCTATGACCCGGAAAACTATGATGGAAGCTTTCGTGGTCCCATAGGGGCGGCTGACGCCTTGAGGAGCAGTCGCAACGTGCCAGCCATAGCCTTGGCAGCCCGCTTGAAAAATCCCAATTTTTACGGATTCTTGCGCAGCGCTAGCGTCGAGTTTTTATCTGATGAAAGTCATTACGGGCTCAGTCTTGTGCTTGGCGGCGCGGAAGTGAGCATGCGCGAACTGGCTGGTCTGTATGCCATGTTGGCCAACAAGGGTGTATGGCGTCCCCTGCTTTTACTGCACGGCACAGGTCGTGAAGACGCCGCTTTGCCCCTGCTGTCGCCGGAAGCCGCCTTTGTTACACTTTCCATGCTGGAAGAAGGTGATCCGGATCGTCAGGTCCGCTCGCAACGCGGCGCGATGCTTCCGCTTCGTCTTAAAACGGGCACGTCCAACGGCTTTCGTGACGCCTGGGCCGCAGGCATCGTGGGGCCTTACGTGTTGGTGGTCTGGCTGGGCAATTTTGACAACAGGCCGAATCCGCTTCTTGTGGGAGCGATATCAGCGGTGCCGCTGTTCACGCAAATTGCGCGTGAACTGGCTGCCTCCGAGCCGATGCAAGACCATTTTGCCGAACCGGCGCACGGGTTGAACGTGGAACGTATTGAGGTTTGCGCCGCTACGGGCGACCTTGACACCTCGCTGTGCGCGGACACCGCAAAAACCTGGTTCATCCCCGGTGTTTCGCCTCTCGCGCCATCAGGAGTATTCCGCTCCATACTCGTTGATAAAACCACCGGGCTGCGGGCCTGCATGCCACAGGAAGGCCGTACGGAAGCACAGACTTGGGAGTTCTGGCCGACGGATCTTGCGCAGATGTTCGCACGCGCTGGCATGCCCAAGCCTGAACCGCCGCCTTTTGCACCCGAATGTGGGGATAAAAACGCCGCATCGGGCAATCCCCCGCGAATTGTCCAACCCAAGGACGGCTTGGTGTACAGGCTGAGTCTGAGCGACAAGGGGCATGAAAAGCTGGCGTTTATCGCTCATGCGGAAGCTGGCGTCAAACATCTGCACTGGTTTGTTAACGGGAGCTACCTGGGCAGCAGGGCTCCGGGCGAAATTCTTTTGTGGCAGGCTGTGCCTGGGGACGCCGAAGTCCGTGTGGTGGATGATGCCGGGCGGGCAAGCCAGAAGCGTCTGCGCGTCCGCGTTTCGCAGTAACAGGCAGGTTATCGCCAGCACAATGAGAGTAGATACACTTTGAGATGGTGTACTGCCTGGAAGGCACGTTTGCTGTAAGCCCTCTTCAGACCAGAAAGCTCGTTGTACTGACTAAAACGCGCTAAGAGTTTTAGGGGGTGGGGGCATGGGTCCCTTTTGCAAAAAGGTCTCTCCCCCACAGAGCATTTCAAAAAATACCCTGCTGCGCCCCTTCCCCACAGAATATTTCAGGTGAAATTGCTTCAGTCCATCTGCTTCTGATGCCGCCATGCTGCCCGCAGCGCCATCTTTTATTACACTATGGCCGTTGGGGGCGGCGCACAAAGTAGCCGACCATACCCAGAACGCAGGCTGGCGCAATCCAGCCAAGACCGGCAGCGCTGAAGGGAAGGTGCGGCGTGATAACCAGGGGCAGGCCGTAATCTTCCAGAACGTTGAGGCCGCTGGTGAGAAGGGCTCCTGCCGTGGCGAACCTGAAGATGTTGTCATTGGCGATATGTTTGTCAAAGAGCGAAAGCACAATGACCACAAGGGTTCCAGGGTAGAGAAATGTCAGGATGGGCGCTGCAAAGGCGATGATATTGTCCAGGCCGAAGTTGGATACAAACATGCTGAAAAGGCCTGTGCCGATCACAATGGTTTTGTAGCTGAGCCGTCCCTTGCTGAACTGGGAGATGAAGGTTCCCGTTGTTCCGATAAGCGCCACAGACGTGGCCATACAGGAAACCGTGACAATGACGGCCAGCAGAACCGTGCTCGCGCTGCCAAAGAGCCTGCCCACCAGTTTGGTGACCAAGGTACCTTTTTCCATATCCACAGGATAATAGGTCGAGCCAGTGGCCCCCAGATAGCACAGTCCGAAGTAGATGACAAAAAGCAGGGCGCCGGCAACCAGGCTGGCAATACCCACGGAAAGAGCCTTCTGACTGCCAGTCTCATAGCCCTTGTTTTTCAGGGCGGTGACAATGATCAGGCCGTAAACCACAGCCGCCATGACATCAAGGGTCTGATAGCCGGAAAGAATACTGTGCCACGCCACATTGTCGTCGCGTACGACATCGCTGATGGGGCCAATGGGCATATACAGGGCGGCCGCCACAATAAGCAGAAAACCGCCGATCTTGATAGGGGAAAGGTAACGGGCAATGACGTCTACCATGTTGGATTCCTTGAATGCCAGCATGGTGGATATGCCGAAAAAAGCCAGTGAATAAATGACCTTGGCGGAGCTTATACCCTTGGAGGAATACCCCAGAGGCGAAAAGGAGATGGCAAAAGCTGTGGCCCCGGTGCGCGGTATGGCAAGCAGGGGGCCAATGCAAAGGATGATGGCGCACATCATGAGCATTGCCGCCGTGCTTCCAAGGCGGTGCATGATGCCTTCCTTTTTGTCGATGCAGGAAGAAGCCAGCATGGCGTAAATGGCCAGAAAGGCAAGCCCCACATCAGCCATGTAATAACAGAGAAATCCCAAAAACCATTCCGGTCCTGCCGTCAGCCCTATATATGGGGGAAATACCACGTTCCCCGCGCCAAAAAGCATTGAAAACAGCGCTGCGCCAACAATTATGGAGTCGCGGACAAGGGATGGTTTCATTATGTGTACTCACAGGCTATGCCAAAATGGCGCGCGTTAGGCCGCGCACTTCTGGACGCAGATTACGGGTTTGGAGCGATTTAACCTTGAAACTGCGCTGGCGGCTGCGCACGCAGCGCACGCCACGAAAGCACAAACGCGGTTTTTCCCCGCTATGAACGCCCGAAGCGGGCGAAGCGAAAACATCTGGAATATCTTTTCTCAATATTGATCTGTTCCAGGCGGGTGGCCATTGTGCCTCGCTGCATGCCTGGAAAAGGCAGAGCCAGAGATAGCAGAAGTCGCATCAGCATGCCAGCGCTCATTTTATGAAACAGGACTGCCTAACGTGCAATTTGGGCGTGAAAAAGCGCCCGCAGTGTTCCGTAAAATGGTTCTGCGGGCGCTTTGTGCGCATGAGGCTTATGGCGCGCTCGTGCTTGCCGTGAAGGTCTGAGCGCGGTGTCTCTGCGCTTTCAAGCTTCGAAGCCGGTGTATCCTGAACTTTAAGGATTTATGTTCCCAAAGTTCAAGCTCTTCCGTAATCAGGCGTTGGGCGCTGGCCAGAATGTGGAAGCCTTGCGGCCTTCGTGGTCCAAAGCCCAGCCTGCGAACCAGCCCACCAGCGAGCAGGCCAGCCCCACAAAGAAGGGCGGAATAAGCGCAGCCTGCATCCCCAAGACAGGGGTGGGGGAGACGGCCTTGTTGGCCAGCAGATACCAGAGCAGACATGAGGTAAAGCCGAAACCGCAGCTCATGCACGCGGCAAGAGAGCTGCGTTTGCCAAAACGCACCAAGGCCACATAGCTGATAAGCACGGTTGCGCCTACTATGCTCCAGCTGGTGGTGCACAAGAGAGCGATAAGCTGCCCCTTGATCTGCGCGCTGCCGCCGGAAACCACAACGCAAAAGACAATGCCCAGAAACCAGGAAAATCTGGTAGCGGGCTTGCCCGGCAAATCTTCGGCAATGGCTGATACCGCAATATGATAAAGGGCGGTAGCCGTTGACAAAGAGGCAGACACAATGGCCAGCACAAAAACCTGAAGCCCGGCGTTGGGCAGCAGCATTTTTACAAGATGGGGAACAACCTCGTCGGCCGAGGCAATTTCCGGCAAGATAATACGTGAAAGGGCCGCCACAAAATAGGTTCCGCCCACAAGCACGGTGAGCACAAGCATGGCCAGCGGGACGATGCGGTTGATCTGGCGAGGGGAATTAAGGGCAAAGTGCCGCTGCATCATCTGGGGCTGCGACCACACCGCCACGGATGTGACCATGACAAGGGAAATAACAAACCAGCCTTGTTCACCCATGGATAGCGCAAGAAAACCCTCATTGGCCCGTTGCGTAGGGGCAAGTTGAGCCAGCTGTGCAATGCCTTCAAGAGGGCCGCCCACCTTGTTGAGCACAGCCCAGATAAGCAGGACAATACCCACCAGCATAACAACGCCCTGCATGGCCTCGGTGTAGAGGACACCGCGCAAACCGCCGATGAAAACCACAACGCCAACGACCGCAGCCGCGATCCAGACCAATGCCCATACGGGAATGGGCAATATCTGGGCAAGCATGAGCGCCGCGCCTTTAATAACCGCAGACGCGTACACGCCAAGAAAAATGGCGAATATCAGCGCAAGAGCCTTGCCGAGCATGGGGCTTTTGTGCCCCCTGGCAAGAAGTTGCGTGGGCGTCCTGGCTTGCAGGTTGCGCTGGCATATCCTGGTCGGCCATGCCAGATAGCGGTAAACGAACCATGTTCCCAGCCATACGTTGCCGGCAGCCACCAGCAGCATCTGTAAGCCGTACAGATATGAAAGTCCGCCGAAGCCCACCAGGGCAACGGCGGAAATGTAGGTCGCCACATAGGCCAAAGCCTGTATGACAAAACCCACACGGCCCGTGGCCATGGCATCATGTCCTTGTCCCTTGCGCGCAAGCCAGATGAAGGCCGCGATGTAACCGAGCCAGATGAGAGCGTCGCCCAGCATGTCTATCCCCTTTGAGTCTGGCGCACCAGGTTGATGAGCGCCAGAAAAAAGGAGCCGACCAGTAATGCCATTGCGATGAGCACCGCGGTATCCATCAACTGTAGCGTTGAAATCAGGTCCATGAGCCCTCCGGCAGATAAAAAAGCGCAGCATTAAAAAAGCCGCCGACCCCTTTGGTCGGCGGCTATGTTGCCTGAATCAGCAAAATGGCCATAACTCCGCGATCCTGGGGTCAGTGTATGACTCCGGTAAAATAATATCGAAAGTCGCGGGTGGCGCTTAGTAGTTTCATGACTGAGATCTACATTTTCTTCATGCCACTGTCAATAAAACCATGCAGGGCATAGGCAGTATTATGCTCAGGCTTTTATGGACCTGGCCACGAAATCAAGCACATCCTTGTACAAGGTGGGCATGGCGTAGGGGGTGAGCACGCGGGTACGGTTGGCGCCGACCATTAACGAGATGATGACCTGCGCTGTGGAGCTGCTGTCAACCGTAACAAGGCTGCCATCCTCGATGCCGCGTGCAATGACTCTTTCCAGTTCCTGATGCACCTGCGAAAACATGGAATCCATGATATCGCGGTCAGTCTTGGTCTTCATGTCGCTATATGGTGAACAGCGCACAAGCACCAGCCAGTTTGAGTCCTTGTCGATGGAAAAATCAAGATAGGCCTTGCAAAAGCGCATGACGCCATCAAAGCCCGAATCAGCCTCGGCTGTGGCCTGGCGTAGCCTTTTTAGAAAATGCTCAAGTACATCCAGCCCACAGGCCAGAAAGAGCTTTTCTTTGTTGCCGTAATGATGGGTTAGCAAGCCTAACGCAACTCCGGCCCTGTCTGAAATCTTTTTGAATGTGGTTTCCACATAGCCACATTCGCCAAACAAATCCTTGGCCGCCTGAAGTAATGATTCTTTTTTACTTTTGTTCATCATAGTTTTCGCGGGCACCGGTTGAATGGTCATGCATCATTTTTACTGCTACTTTATCAAGTTAGCTGCAATTGTGCGTAAAGTCAATACAGAACTACACGTCCGTGAATCCTCTGGCGCGTCTCAGTGCTCAGCTGCGCTTGCTGCGCCGGAAGGCGTTTTGCGCATAGTCACCCAACCGTTCGAGCCTTCTGTCCACAAGGTCATACAGGCTGCCGCGTGAGAAGCCGCCATTTTTCAGTCGACGTCCAGCGGCGATGCCAGTGAGCAGCAACAGGGCTTCTTCAATGCGGCGCACGGCATAAATGCTGAACTGTTTATTTTCAACAGCCTTGAGCACTTCGGGTGAAAGCATGAGGTGGTCGACATTATCATTGGGTATGATGACGCCCTGTGTGCCCGTAAGCCCATGCCTAGCGCAAACCTTGTAAAAACCTTCAATTTTTCGGGTGACGCCGCCCACGGCCATTATTTGCCCCGAATGGCTGACCGCGCCTGTAAAGGCCAGGTCAAGGCGTACCGGCACTTCGGCCAGCGCCGAGAGCAGGGCGACAAGTTCCGCACCTGAGGCGGAGTCGCCTTCAATGCCCGCGTAGCTTTGCTCAAAGTACAGCGAGCCGGAAAGCACAAGAGGTTTTTTGCGGGCAAAAAGGTCAGTCAGGTAGCTTTTAAGAATCATCATGGCCTTGGTGTGGATAGGCCCGCCCAATTCTGCCTCGCGCTCAAGGTCAATAATGCCTTCATGCCCCACGCCCACAGTGCAGGAAATGCAATGGGGCAGACCAAATTCGAAATCCCCGTGCAGGGTGACTGAAAGCCCGTTGACCTGTCCAATGGCGGAACCGGAGGTACGAACCTTGATCATCTCGCGGTCGTATTCCTCCATAAAGATTTCTTCCACAAGGTTGGCGCGGTAGGTACGCGCCGTATAGGCTTCCTCCAGAATGGGCGCGGTGATGATTTCCTCTCCGCGCATGGTTGCGAGGGCAGAGGCTTCAATCATCAGTTCCCGCAGCAGTGGGAACTTGAGCGAAAGGCGGCACTGGTCTTCACACAGGTGAGAGCCCAGATCCACAAGCCATGCAAGAGCCGTGCGGTCAAAGGGCGGCAGTTCACAACCCTGAATGATATGCGCCACATTGTTGAGATAATGTCGGATGTTGGTCGCGTTGCGGTCCGCTTCGTCAGCCATGTGCGCCTTGATGCGAAAAAGCTTGGGAAAGCGGTCGTCGTTGACAAGCAGGCCTTCGTACAGCTCTTCGCCGCCAATGAGCACGACTTTCAGATCCAGCGGCAGCGGGTCGGGGGTCAGGCCCTTGGTACGGATGGCAGTATCCGGAGCCTCGCCCGAATCCTCAATGCGGGCCTGGTTGGAGCGCAACGCGCGCAGCAGTCCCTCCCAGGCCGTTGGGTGCTGCAACAGGTCTTCAACATGGAGGACAAGAAAGCCTCCGTTGGCTTTATGCAGGCTTCCCGCACGGATGAGCGTAAAGTCTGTCACCAGCGCGCCCATCTCCGACTCCCGCTCTATGCAGCCAAGCAAGTTCACGGCGGTGGGGTGGTCATCCACCACAATGGGCGCGCCCTGCTGGTCGCAGTTGTCAACCAGCAGGTTGACCGCATAGCGGTACAGCACACTGTCCGCGCCTGATGCGCCGTGGATTTCGACCCCAAGTGAGGGCGGCACGCCGTCTCTTTGCAAAAACGCTTCGGTATTCTTCAGCATATCTTCGCGCAGGCTGGCAAAATAGCTGATCAAACCATCGCAGGCGCATGCCTTGAGGGTTCGTTGCTCAAGAGGAGCAAGCAGGGCGTCAAGCACCTGCCCCATGGCTTCGCGCTCCAGCCCACGTTCATCATCCTGAAAACTTTCTTCAGCCTTGTTCAGCTGACGCATGAAGCCAGCCATGGACTGCACCAGATTGTCGCCCCGGCTTTTAAGCTTTAAGCGGATTGCGCTGTCAAGATTGTCGAACTCCTCTTCATTCAGGCGCTTGCCCTCAACCAGAGGATAAAGGGTCAGCCCGCCGTTTTCATCCATATCAAGGTTGAATCCCTTGTCCACGGCAACGGAGTTCATTTTGCGCAAAAGCCCCATGCGTGCGGTCTGGAACTTGTCCACAAGTTTGGCGCGGCGCTTCATATAGGCGCTGGCTTCAAAGCGGCGGGGCAGTTCCTTGACGATGGCGTCTACCAGCTCTTTAAGGCTTTGCTTGAACTTTTTGCCTTGCCCTGCTGGCAGGGCAAAAAGCAGCGGCCTGTCAGGGTCGGCGAAATTGTGCACATAAATAATATCCGGCGGCGTAGGCGCTTTGCGCGCCTGTGGCCGCAGGTAGTTGAGCAGCATGTGCGTACGCCCGAGATCTGTTTCGCCGGAGAGATATACATGGTAGCCGCGAGCCTTGATCTGCAAAGCAAGATCCAGAGCCTGCATGGCGCGCGGTTGGAAAGGGTTTTTCCGGCCGTTGCGCTGGGGAGGGATACCCCGGCTGTCGTCCCAGGGGATACGGACCGGGTCCAGCGTGGCATGCAGCCTGGAACCGGGCAAAGGTGAGATTTTAGACATATTTATCTGATATACCTATGACTGTCGGTAAAGTTTTTCAAGAATGGTTCGGCCGCCCTGGTCAAGAATTTCACTGGCAAGCTCAAGACCCCATTGGCGGGCCTGAGAAGTATGGCCCTGCTTTTGCGCTCTTAAGATGCGGCTTCCGTCCACTTCGGCCACCAGGCCTTCGAGAAGGAGCGTGTCATCATCGAGCAAACGCGCGTGCCCGGCTATGGGCACCTGGCATCCGCCCTCAAGACCAGCCAGGAAACCCCGTTCAGCTTCAACGCATACACGGGTGGGCGTGTCTTCCAGTTGCGCCAGAAGCGCAAAAAGCTCGTAATCATCCTCACGGCATTCGATGCCCAGAGCTCCCTGCCCGACGGCAGGAAGAAAAACCTGCGGGTCAAGCGAATGCATGCAGGGGGCGGTCAGCTCCAGCCGGTTAAGACCGGCCGAGGCCAGAACTATGGCGTCGTACACGCCGTCCCGCAACTTACGCAGCCGCGTGTCAACGTTGCCGCGCAGGCTCTCGATGCGCAGGTCAGGCCTCTGGGCCAGAAGCTGCGCCTGTCGACGCAGGCTGCTGGTGCCGACGCAGGCATTTTGCGGCAATGCAGCCACAGAATCGTACTTGCAGGAAAGCAGGCAATCGGTGGGGTTTTCGCGCGGGGGAACGCAGCCAAGCAGAAGCCCCTGGGGCAGCTCCATGGGTACGTCCTTCATGCTGTGCACGGCGAGGTCAGCCTCGCCGTTGAGCAGGGCTTCTTCAATTTCTTTTACAAAAAGACCTTTACCGCCCACCTTGGCCAAAGGAACATCAAGGATGATGTCCCCCTTGGTCTTGATGACGTTTAACTGAATTTCAAGCTCTGGCGCTATGGCCTGAAGACAGCTTTTGATATGTTCAGCCTGCCAGAGGGCCAGGCGACTGCCGCGTGTGGCGATTGTAAGGGTGCTGCGCATGCTTTTCACCACCTAATGGCCACAGCTTGCACAGTTGCCGCCGGAACAGCCGGCGCAGCCGCCGCCACTGCCGCCGGAAGATGGCGCGTAATCACCGCCATGAGCGCCGCCGCCGTGATGGGCGCAGCAAGACATGAGCTTATGCGTTGCGTCAGAGCCGCAATACGGGCAGACCGGGGCCGCATCGCCGTAAACCAGTTCTTCAAATTTTCGGTCGCATTTTTCGCAACTGTACTCATAGATGGGCATGATCAATCCTCTTTTACAGTATCCGCGTGCAGATAGGGCGTCAGGGCCGCCACATTTTCAAAAAGATAATGGTCTGTGAGCTGGCATAGCAGATGCCCGGCAGCAATATGAATTTCCTGAATCAGTGGCGTATGCGGACTGGGCACATCTAGCAGCATGTGGCACAAAGAGGCCATTTTTCCGCCGCCGCGTCCCGTAAGGCCAAGGGTGCGCATGCCCGCGTTTCGCGCGGCCTCAAGGGCCGCCACCACGTTGGGGCTGTTGCCTGAGGTGGAGATGCCCATCAGAATATCGCCCTTGCGCCCCAGCGCTTCTACCTGCCGGGAAAAAATCTGGCTGAAATCCAGATCATTGCCTATGGCCGTGAGCGCGGACGTATCCGTTGTGAGCGCAATGGCGGGCAGGGCGGGCCTGTCAATCAGGAAACGGTTTACAAATTCCGCAGCCAGGTGTTGGGCGTCAGCCGCACTGCCGCCATTGCCACAGAGTAAAATTTTTCCACCCTTGGCCAGGCAGACCGCAAGTTGCAGCGCCGTGTCACGCAGATTGACGGCCTGATCAGAAAAAAAACTTTCTCTCAGCCTGGCGCCGTCGCGTGCATGGGCGGCGATGATGTCAAGTGCGTTGTCATTCATGGGTGCTACGGCCTGTTGGGTTTGTGGCGTGGAAGATTCTGTTCATATGATAAAGCGCCTGCCCTGACAAGCAAGGTGCGGGCTTGCGATAAAAGCCTTGATAACGTAAATTGTTGACTTATGCAAAATCAACACAAATGCCACGTCCTTTTGGTTTGCAAAGCCCGCCATGACCGCGCTGCCGAGCTGGGCGAAGAAATTGGCGTATGGCTGAAAGGGCAGGGACATCATGCGGATGTTGTGGAGGCTGGCCAGGCCTCTTCTTTTTATGCTGCCGATGATCTTGATTTTGTGGTGGTGCTTGGCGGTGATGGCACCATGCTCGGGGTTGCGCGTCGGCTTGTGGGGCGCAACGTGCCCGTGCTGGGCATCAATTTTGGCCGTGTGGGCTTTCTTACTGACGCCCAGCCGGAAAACTGGCGTGAGAAGCTTGAAGAGTGCCTGCAAGGCCAGGAGCGCGTTCGCTCCTGCATGGCGTTGCGCTGGCTCCTAATCCGTAACAATATGCTGCTGGCCGAAGGCGCGGCCATCAACGACGTTGTCGTGAGCCGCGGCTCCCTGTCGCGCCTGGTCTGTCTTGATATATGGGCTGACGGGCATCGCATGGGCCCCCTGCGCAGCGACGGCGTCATTCTGTGTACGCCCGTCGGCAGTTCCGGCTACAGCGTCTCCGCAGGCGGCGCGCTTCTGTATCCTGCAATGGACGCCATCGGCTTCACGCCGATCTGTCCTTTCCTCAATATCATATCCCCGATGGTTTTCCCCGGTAATACCGATATCCAGCTCCAGGTGTTGCACGGCTCCACCGACTGTTACCTGACTGTTGACGGGCAAGAAGGGCAGAAGCTGGAAAAGGACGACGTACTGCGCATTTCGGGCTGGTCTGGCGCCGTGCAGTTTCTCGGTGAAGGCGCTTCGTTTTTTGAACGTCTGCGCAGCCGAGGTTTTGTTTTACAGGGGGCGGCGGGTAGCTACACGGGGGAAAATCAATGAACAAAGGGCTTGTCCCCATGAAGGTCCGGGATGTCCGTCTGGGGAATGATGTCCGCTTTGACGCATGGCTGTACAGCATGCTGATGGACAACAATATTGCGTACCGCATGAATCCGGACCTCATCGCGAGCCCCGAACAGATGTCCTTCATGGTGCATCTTGGCCCTGACCAGGTGTATCTGCCGTGCTCGGACGCCACGTTTTCCATGCTGTGCGCCACGACCCCCTCTGTGGATCTGCGCAACCAGTATAATCGTTCATGGCGCATCATCATGCGCCTGGTACGCTCGTTTGTGCCCGACAAAGCGCAACGCAGGCGCATTTTGCAGTTTTGCCGCTATCGATTTTCGCAGTACATAGCGCAGCATACCCTTATTCCATCGAGGCTGGTCAAAAGGATGACCGGACTTGTGCTAGCGCAGGGGCACATGCTGGACGATCCGTGGGAAGACAGACGACGGGAATCAACGGCGCAACAACTTGAACTGCTTGCCATGCCGGAGATTATCGCCAATCTTGAAGCCATGCCCAAGGGGCCGACGGCATCCAGCATTTCTGAGGCGCGCCGCCGCATGGATTATGCGGAGGTGACACGCTTGCTCAGTCTTTCTGCCATGTCGCGCGACTGGCTTGAAAGCGCACCGTCCACTGAAGAAATACGCAAAGCAATGGATGAGGCCTATACTGCCTGTGAAAGTCTGCGCCTCTATTTTGAGGCCAGCGCCGGGCGATCTGGCACCGTGCTTTGTCTCTGCGACGCCGACGGGGGTACCCTTTTTGACCTTGTGATGGTTCAAAGCCTTATTCGCATGGGACATAGGGTTATTTTTGCCGTCAAGTCGGGTTTTTATTTTTACGCGCCCACTCTGGAAGATGTGGAAACCGACCCGTCACTCAAGCCATGGCTGCGCGGAGGCATTGTTTTGCGTCAGGACAAGCTGAGCAAGAATGACCTGTTGCGCCATTTGCGGGAGCACCGCCTTGTGGTGATCGGCGACGGCACGCGCGAAAGGCTCAACCTGTACCGCGTCTCGGTGACGTTTTCCCGCGCCTGGAAAGAGGCAGACCTTATCCTCGGCAAAGGCTGGCGTGCCGCCGACGTCCTGCTTGGCACCAGCCAGGAATTCACGCGCGATATCATCTGCTACTGGCGCGACGCCAACGGCTTTCACATCAAACTGCGCAAGCACGCCCGTGAGGCCCGCAAATTCAGTGAAGAGGCCATTGCCACCCAGGCGGAAAACATCATTGCCAACATGCGCGAGGCCAAAGACCAGGGCCTGACAATCATGTTCTACAGCTGCATCATTGGCAGCATCCCCGGGGAAACGGCCACTGCAATCAGCCTGGTGCACGCCTTTGTGGACAATTTGCGCAAAAAAATGGATAATATCCTGATTATCAACCCCGCTGAGCACTTCATTGAAGGCATGGACGGGGATGACCTCATGTACATGTGGGAGCGCGTCCAACGAAGCGGTCTCATAGATGTATGGCGCTTTCAAACATTTGAAGATATTGAGGAAAGTTTTTCGCTTCTGGGGCGTAAGGTGCCCCCGCAGTGGTCCGGAAAGGATGCGACGTATTCCACCGGCTGCACCAAGGAGATGCGCATCGCTCTTGATGTGCAAGGCAAAAACCGTGAAATGCAGATCATTGGCCCGGAAGCCAGACTTTTTTTCCGCAGGGGAGAGTATGGCGTGGGCAAGTACTTTGACGCAAGCATTCCTCATCAGAGCTGATCACCTAAGAGGGAGTAAGTTGACTTATGGCCGCTTATGAAGCCGTTATTGGCCTGGAAGTGCATGTGCAACTGGCCACGGCCTCCAAACTGTTCTGTTCCTGCCCGACCATGTTTGGCCAACCGCCGAACTCCAATGTATGTGAAGTTTGCTCTGGCATGCCTGGTTCTTTGCCTGTCCCTAACAAGCAGGCCATACACTTTGCCGCCCTGGTAGGTTTGGCGACCGACTGCACCATAAATGCACGGTCCGTCTTTGCCCGCAAAAACTATTTTTATCCCGACCTGCCCGCTGGCTATCAGATTTCACAGTTTGAACTGCCCATCTGCGAACACGGCCATCTGGATATCACTGTTGATGGCGTGACCAAAAGGGTTGGGATTACCCGCATCCATATGGAAAACGACGCGGGCAAAAACATTCATGCGCAGGGCGAAAACGTCAGCTATGTTGACCTCAACAGGGCCGGCACGCCGCTGGTGGAAATCGTTTCCGAGCCGGACATGCGCTCCGCCGCCGAAGCCGTGGCCTATCTCAAGGCGCTGTACAGCATAGTCACCTATCTTGGCGTGTGCGACGGCAATATGGAAGAAGGCAGCTTTCGGTGCGATGCCAACGTTTCCTTGCGGCCTGTGGGAGCTGAGGCCTTTGGCACACGCACGGAACTGAAGAACCTCAACTCGTTCCGCAACGTGCAGCGCGCCATCGAGTATGAAATTGCCCGTCAGCAGGATGTCCTGGATGACGGGGACAAGGTCGTGCAGGAAACGCGCCTTTATGACGCGGTCAAGAATACTACTGCGTCCATGCGCAGCAAGGAAGAAGCGCACGACTACCGGTATTTCCCGGACCCGGATATTCTGCCTGTGGAAATTTCAGCCGACGAGATGGCCCGCTGGAAGAAAGAATTGCCCGAACTGCCCAAGGTTAGGGCCGCTCGCTTTACGCAGATGACGGGCCTGCCCGAAGCCGAAGTTGAAGTGCTGGTGCAGAGCCGTGGTCTGGCGGATTTTTTTGAAGCCGCTGCCAAGCTCTCTGATGCGCGCAAGGCCGCCAATTTTGTGCTTGGGCCGCTGCTGCGCGAATGCAACGCCCGTGGCGTCAGCGCTGCGGACCCGGCCCAATGGGGCATGAAGCCCGAGGCCCTCGCCGAACTGGTGCGCATTGTGGATCAAGGGCTTATCAGCGCCAAGATCGCCAGCGATATTTTTGGTGATATTTTTGAAAGCGGAACCATGCCTGAAGCGTACGTGAAGGAAAAGGGGCTGGTGCAAATTTCCGACACATCCGCCATTGAAGAAGCAGTGGACGCTGTTATTGCCGCCAATCCCTCTGAAGTGGAAGCGTACAAAGGCGGCAAGACTAAGCTCATAAGTTTCTTTGTGGGCCAGATCATGCGCGCCACCAAGGGCAAGGCCAATCCTGCCCTTGTGAACGAACTGCTGGCGAAAAAACTGCAGTAGAGTCTGTCGCGCTGAAATGTTTGCGGGAAATGCTTTGTGGGGGAGGGACCCTTTTGCAAAAGGGTCTCCTCCCCCACGCCCCACCCCCTAAAACTCTTTGCGTTTTAGTTAGTACAACGAGTTCTCAGGTCTGGAGCAGAGGCAGCTACGCCTGAAGCATCTACCCCTTTTCAACGTCACAATCTCAGGCTATCTGTGTTCGTGTTTCTGGCATGACAAAACAAGGCCCCTTGCACGCAAGGGGCCTTGTTTTATGCTTTCAGAGATGATCGGCCTGGAGTGATTGGTAAAATTGCTCGGGTGCGCTGTCAGCTATTTCATGCCAGTGGCTGCGGCCTCGTCAACAACCCACACAAGATCGCCAAAGCCGGGCCGCACCATTTGTGCGGGCAACGTGGGCTGGGCCAGTAGGTTGAGCGCGCGTGAAAGGACTGCGTGCTTTTCCGCCCCTGTCACAAGAAACATGCAGCAGCGGGCATTGTTGATAACCGGAAGCGTCAATGTGAGCCGGTCTGCCTTGCGTTCGGGCACATACTGATCAATGACGAGACGTTTTTTTTCGGCCAGGGCCGGAGAGTTGGGAAAGATGGAGCCTGTATGGCCGTCTTCGCCCATGCCGAGCAGCACAAAGTCAAAACGGGGCATCTCCTGAGGGCCAAGATCAAATTCTGTGCGAAGCTGATTCTCATACTTGGTGGCAGCCTCGACAGGGTCTTCTTCACCACGCATGCGGTAAAAGTGCGTGGCGGGAACATAGCTCAACAGTTCTTTACGGGCCAGACCATAATTGCTGTCGGCATGTTCAGGCCCGACGCAACGTTCATCCACCCAGAAAATACTCATTTTATCCCACGGCAACCTGTCTGCCCAGTCATCTCCTGCCAGCAGGCGGAAAAGTGGAATCGGCGTCTGACCGCCAGAAAGGGCTATGCGAAAAACACCTCTGTCGGCAACGGCCTCTTCGCATGCGGCGGCAAGGATATGCGCGGCGCGTTCTGCCATGGCGGCCGGATCTTTATGAATATGTACCGTGAGATGGATGGATCGGCTGAGGCCCGACATGTGGCGGCTCCTTCAAAGTTGACGATGGGGACGACCCGGCATGCGGCCAGACCGTCCTGCGAGAATTTGCCTGCAAAACAGCAGCCGTAGTAGCGCCGGGACCCGAATTTTCGGGCAGGCGAAACGGTACGGCAGAAAGTCTATATTTCTGACGCACGCACCGAGGCAACACGTCAGTCGTATGTTGTAAATTGCTGGCTCCAGCCTGGCCGGAACATCAGTCCCACTATGGCACAGAAGCACAGGAGAGAAAAGTCCTATTTGTGTCAGCAGGGTGCCGCGATTATTGAAATTCTTCAATCGGAGCCGGTGCTTCAGAAATATGCAGCACTTCGCCGTTATCAAGGCCCAGGGTTTTCCAGGCGGCCTTGCATTGCAGGGGTTGGCCGTTCAAAACGCGACGACCAAGCTCACTGCCGCCATCAAGTTCGATTGTCCAGTTGCGTTCAAAGTCTTCACCCGGGTGCGTTGGCTGCACAGCATTCAGATGGCGGGACAGCAGAAATTCACCTGTGGCAGAGCTGAACTCGGCAAAAAGATTCATGTTGTTAACGCTGACGGTGCCTATGTTGCGCGCAAGAACATGCACAACGAGAAGCAGCGTATTGCCGTCCGAAAGAAGTCCGGCGCTCGCAGAACAGGGCTGGAGCGGAAAAAGATCCTTGATGCGTTTTTCGGTGGCGGTATTTTTGTCCAGTATCATCTGGCGCTGGGCAGTCATGCGCTCCAGCTGCGCCTCACGGAACTGGCGGACCAGTTCGGGGCTGTTCACCAACTTGCGCACGTGCCACCCTGTAGGCGTTTGATCCATGCGCAGAATAAGCAGAAAGTTTTTATCAAGAAGCGGATGCCGTGCCTTGGCGGTCAGCAGCGCCGTGCCTTCGCTGGAGGTTTGCAGGCTGAGCGTGGAGGCCAGCTGTGCGAGAAAATCCGGCGGTAAGGCATAAAGGGGGGTTCTTAGTCGTATTTTAAGGTCAGGCTCATCTTTTACGGGTTCTTGCTTGGTGCGGATTTGTTTGAGCAGGGCAGTTTGAATCATGTCGTCGACCTGTCGTATTTGATCCTTCCCTGCTTTAAGAAATGGGTAATTTTGTACCAGATCTTTGGCCAGACTGCCTGAAAGCGAATTGAAGTCCACCAGTGCAGCAATGGTTTCGGTGTCGGCCGTTTTCAGCGCGTCCCGCAAAATTTCATAGGCGTACTGGCTGGATTGGCGGTACTGGTAATAGCGCCACCCGCTGAAACTTATCACAATGACAATAAGCACCAGTACGGAGGCGGCCAGAGCAAGCGTGTGCTGTCGGGCAAAGGCCACTATTTTAGGGATAAATTGAAAATTCATGCTCTACCCACGCAAGGACGCCTGACGCGAATTCAGTGAGTTTTTTGAACCGCATTCCAGTGCCGGTTCAGGGCCGCGCAAGCGATGACGCTTTACCTTGAGCGGCATGGGGGTGACGGTGCGCGCTGGTTCCAGATCAACACGTATGATGCCCCAGGCTCCGAAGGGCGTACGCAGCCTGCGTGTGTAGCAGCTCAAGGGGCAGGTGCCGTCCCAGGATTTGCGAGGACCGGTCAGCGTGCTCATGCCGCAGAGTTTCCCCACGTTGGCGCTTCGGATGATGCGCCAGACCTGCCACCAGCTATGGGGCGGGCCAGGCCAGGGGGATTTGCCGCCCTGAAGACGGTGCAGGCCGTATGCCAGAGACATGCTGTTCCAAAAGGTAACCGCGATACCTCTGGAGGAAACGCGCAATGCCTCATGTACCGCAGCATCGATTTTTTTGGCGTCGCCAGCGGCAAGATGCAACACCGCGCAGTCAAAAAAATCATCCTCAAACGGCAAATAATCGTCCGCAGCGGCCAGTATTTCTGCGCGGGCGCCCATAACTGCCGCAGTTTGCGTCCGCTGTTCAGGGCGTACTTCAGTGACGGTCAGATCAAAGCCGCATTCCCACAGCAAAGGCGAAAAAACACCTTGGCCGCAGTTGATTTCCAGCAGTGTTTTTCCTCGGCGTGGCCAACCTGCCAAACATTGCTGCAACAAATTCTGCTGCTTGCTCAGGGCAGAGGAGCCCTTGATGTTCCCATTCCACCACTTCATGCAACCTGCCCTTCCTGTGCCCGCTAACCGTTTACTACGTCACTATTTTGCAAAGCGGCCAAAATGGCAAGAAAAACCTGTCACAAATCCGGAACCAATAAAAAGAGTTTCACGCACACACTACTGAAAAAATGCTGAAGAAGAAAGATGGCGGGGCGCGTCTGCGTACCCCGCCACGTAAATTCGTTCAGCAAAAAAGTTTAAACGGCGGCTATGGCTTCAATCTCTACTTTAGCGCCAAGGGGAAGTGCGCTGACTTCAACGCAGGAGCGCGCCGGGCAAGGTTCCGTGATGTATTGCTTGTAGATTTCATTAACAGACCCAAACGTGGTGATATCAGTGATGAATACAGTGACTTTCACCAGATTGGCCGCTGTCATGCCCTGCGATTCAAGAATGGCCAGCACATTTTTGCAGCACTGGGCGGCCTGAGCTGCAGCATCACCCTCTACCAGTTTACCCGTGGCAGGATCAATAGGCACCTGGCCGGAAAGAAACATGAAGTTTTCGGTTTTGATAGCCTGGCTGTATGGGCCGACGGCGGCAGGGGCCTTGGGAGTGCTGACGACTTGCTTGTTCATGTGATGCTCCTTATCAGCGATACATGGGTAAAAGATTAAAGACAAAAAGTGTATGACAAACAGCTACAAAGCAGCCATACAATAGCAGCATGGGAGCGGTGAGCCTTCCGCCAGGCGTGGTGTAGCCGCTGCTTACGAATTTTTTGCGGCCCGCAGCCAGCAAAAGAGCCGGCACAATGACGGCCCAGAATGCAGATGCCAGTCCGGCCCAGCCAATGGCGGGCAAAAATCCGTCGGGCCATATGATGCCGCCAAGAATGGGCGGAGCAAACGTGACCAGAAGCGTCTTGGTGCGACCTGCTCGGCTGTCGTCAAATTTGCACAGGTCAGCCATATAGTCAAAAAGTCCCAAACCCGCACCGAGGAAGGATGTGGCCACAGCCAGTAGAGAGAAGCTTTCAAGCATCCGCAGGATGAAAAAGCTGCCAATGTTGTTGCCTGCCGCGCCCATGAGGTCGCCAACATTGCCGCCAGCGGCTATAACGGCCTTGAAGTCTTCACGGGAAATGTTTCCATCCGCCGCTGTCAGCCATGAAATGTAACAAATCAGAGCTACGATCGTTCCATACCGCAGGCTTGCGTTGATAGTATGCGGCTCCTTGCCCATATACTTTATCAGGCTTGGAACTGAAGCGTGAAAACAGAATGATGTCAGATAGGTGGACACCGCCCCCCACAGAAAGATCATTTCTCCGCCCGTGCCCCGGCTGTCCGTCAGGATTTCAAGCCGCAGGTGGGTCATCATGCCGCTGATGGAAAAGAGATAGGTTATGACCATGCCGCCCACAAGGAGAATGGAAAACCTGTCTACGGCTTTGGAGCTCCACCAGATGAAGACGGTAAGCAGCAGGGCGAAAGCGAGGCTTGCAAGCGGACGCGACGGCATGTTTCCTGCTATGGAATTGATGCTCTGCCCAATAATTGAGCCTCCGCCGCTGACATAGGCATAAATCAGGGTATACAGCACAAAGGCCACAGCGCAGCCGTTGGCGAGGCTCCACCTTGGTCCAAGCAACTCCCGCACGATAGTGTGAAAACTATGGCCAGGCTCAAAGTGCAGGCTCACTTCCAGCAGCGCCTGACTTGAGCGCAGCATGACAAGCCATGAAAGCAGCATGAGGCCAATGGACCAGAAAAACCACATTCCAGCCGATGCCATGGGCAGGGCCAGCATGCCAGCGCCAATGGCCGTCCCGGCCACAAGGGTTGAGCCGCCAAGCACGGGAGGGAGGCGAAACTTCATTATTGATATGTATCCTTGGTCGGGGGGGTTTTGGGATCGCGAGTGTGGAAATAGTTTGCAAGCAGCGCGCCTGAAATATTTTGCCAGACGCTGTACAAAGCGCCGGCAATGGCCGCCGTGGGAGAAAAATGCGCCAGCGCCAGGGCGGTGGCAAGGCCAGAATTTTTGGTGCCTACAGAGATGCACAGGGCACGGCCCATACCAGTGTCAAAACGTCTGAAGCGCGCCAAAAAGCTTCCAGCCGCAAGACCTGCAAGATTGAGGCAGATGACGGCTACCAGGATGTCAAAGCCTGCCCGCAGGATATTTTCGGCGTTTATGGCCAGGATTCCAGCTACCACAAGAGTGATGGTCAGCGCTGAAAACAGTGGAAGAAAAGGGAGGGCGCTTTTTGTCAGTCTTCCGCAAAAACTGTGAGCCACAATACCCAGCAGAACAGGAACCACAACAATCTTACTGATAGATACCATGAGCCCCCATATGTCCACGGGGATCCATACGCCGCCCAAAAGCCAGGTGATCAAGGGCATAAGAATGAGAGAAAGAAACGTGCCTGCAGACGTGAGGGTTACCGCGTAAGGTACGTCACCCTTGGCGATATAGGCCAGAACATTGGAAGCCGTGCCCCCCGGCGCTGCGCCCACAAGAATGAGCCCCATGGCCATATCCGGCGGCAGGGAGCACAGGTGGCAAAGGATGAAGGCCAGTATGCCCATTATGGCGAACTGCGCCCCAATGCCCCAAAGAATCCGGCCCGGGCTGGTTAAAATATGGCTGAAGTCGCCAAGGCGCAGCGTCATGCCCATGCCGAACATGATGAAGCCAAGCAGGATGGTGATATGGGGGGCTACCCATAAAAAAATCTCTGGCCGCCAGAGAGCCAGAGCGGAACAGGCAATAACCACAAGACCCATATAGCGCGTAATGGCGGCGCTAATTTTAGTCGCGAAACGCAGCAAAACAAATTCCTCCGCCAGGGGCGTCACAAGTCATGTGGGGGATACTGGCAGAGTAGCGCTGGCTTGGCAATAGCCCCCATAAAAAAGGTACTGACAATAAAGGGTTGGGCAAAACGTTGCGTATGCCGCAGCGATCTTGCGGCAGGAAGTTCACTTGAAAAAGCTTTTCCAAGCAGGTAGGCTGTTTCTTTAAGAACGCGCCCATTTGGCGCGCGTTTTCGTGCCGCACTTCTGCGCAAGGCGAAAACGTCACCAAATTTTGAGGAGCATCATGAGCAACGAACCAGACAAGATTATTTATTCAATGATCCGCGTGACCAAGCGCCACGGCCAGAAGGAAGTGCTGAAGGACATTTCCCTCTCCTATTTTTATGGGGCCAAAATCGGCGTGCTTGGTTTGAACGGCGCGGGTAAATCCAGCCTGCTGCGAATCCTGGCTGGCGTGGACCAGGCCTATGACGGCAAGACTGTTCTAGCCCCAGGCCACACCATAGGCTATCTGGAGCAGGAGCCTCTTTCCAATGAAACGCGCACCGTGCGCGAGGTGGTTGAGGACGGCGTCAGCGATCTGACCGCCATTGCCCGTCAGTTTGAAGAAATCAACGCCAAGTTCTCCGAGCCGATGGAACCGGAAGAAATGGACGCGCTGATCACGCGGCAGGCTGAAGTGCAGGAGCTTATGGACGCCAAGAATATTTGGGATCTGGATTCCCGGCTTGAAATGGCCATGGATGCCCTGCGCTGCCCCCCTGGCGACATGCCAGTGCCCCAGATTTCCGGCGGTGAGCGCCGCCGGGTCGCCCTGTGCCGTCTGCTGCTGCAAAATCCTGATATCCTGCTGCTGGACGAACCAACCAACCATCTGGATGCCGAATCCGTGGCCTGGCTTGAACGCTACCTGTCCACTTTCCCCGGCACGGTTATTGCCGTCACGCATGACCGTTACTTCCTTGACAATGTGGCGGGCTGGATTCTCGAACTGGACCGCGGGCGGGGCATTCCCTGGAAGGGCAACTATTCGTCCTGGCTTGAACAAAAGCAAAAACGCCTTGCCCACGAAGAAAGATCAGAGGCCGAACGGCAGAAAACCCTGCAGCGAGAGTTGGAGTGGGTGCGGATGTCTCCCAAGGGGCGGCACGCCAAGGGCAAGGCACGCCTTAACGCCTATGAAGCCATGCTCTCGCACGAAAGTGAAAAGCGTGCGCCTGACCTTGAAATCTACATTCCGCCGGGACCGAGGCTTGGCAAGAGCGTTATTGAAATTGACGGGCTCAGCAAGGCCATGGGCGACCGTATGCTGATGGACGGCGTGAATGCCATCATTCCACCAGGAGCCATTGTGGGCATCGTTGGCCCCAACGGCGCAGGTAAAACAACGCTTTTCAAGATGCTGGTCGGGCAGGAAAAACCTGATACCGGCACGCTCAAGGTTGGAGAAACCGTGCAGTTCGCGTACGTTGATCAGGGGCGTGAATCCCTTACGCCCGGAAAAACCGTGTACGAGCTCATCAGTGACGGGGCAGAGGCCATAAAGCTCGGCAACCGCGAGGTCAACGCCAGGGCGTACTGCACCCGTTTCAACTTCCACGGGGCGGATCAGCAGAAAAAGGTCGAGGTGCTCTCCGGCGGTGAGCGCAACCGGCTGCACCTGGCGCGCATGCTCAAGTCCGGGGCCAACGTGCTGCTGCTTGACGAACCCACCAACGATATTGACGTCAACACCATGCGCGCTCTTGAAGACGCACTGGACAACTTTGCGGGCTGCGTACTGGTAATCAGCCATGATCGCTGGTTCCTTGACAGGGTGGCCACGCACATCATGGCCTTTGAAGACGAGGCCAATGTGGTTTTTGTCGAAGGCAACTATTCTGATTATGATGATGACCGCAAAAAGCGGCTCGGCAAAGATGCCGATACCCCGCACCGCCTCAAATTCCGTAAACTGACACGATAAACGCCTCCCCCCCGCGTCGGCTGCCCGGCGCGGGGGGGCAGGTTCTTCTGGAGGGCAGATGGATACATGGAAAAATATGCAAGGCCGCGCCCGCAGCCGTAAGTTTTCAGACAGCGCGCGCATCTTGGTCTTGAGTCTCTTGGTGACACTTATGGCCTCAGGCGGCGCCTGGGCTGCCACCGGAAAAATTGCCGCCACCGCGCCAACCAGTCCGGTTTCCGTCATTCTTTCGCCTTCTGGCGGTCAGGTTCAGGTTGAAGAAACCCTGCCTGTTGTCATGAATGATGATATGGGCGTTTTAAGCTTTGTGCTGCCTGGCGGTGCTGAAAATCTGCAGATCAATGTGCCGGGGCATGTCATCGCCCGTTGGACTACCTTTCCCCAGGCGTTGGAGCATAAAGGTCATCTCGCCGCCATGCGCGAAGCCCTGACGACGGAGATTAACGAGGTCAACGGCAAGCTGGCTGCGCTCAAGGCCCAGCTGGCACTGTGGCAGAATCCGCCTGTCAGCAGTTCCTATCAGGATCTTGTCCAGAGGGAAAAAAGGCAGGAGGGCGCAATCCCCGGTCTGATCATTGAGCAGGCTAATCTTGTCAGCCATCTGGAAACGCTGCGTCAGCAATTGGACCAGTTGCCCCTGAGCCCGGAGATGGGGCAGCGTGTCACCATCGCTCTGCGCAAGCCCATCAAGGATAATAGTCTTAAAGTAACCTACAGTTATCAATTGCAAAATTGTGGCTGGCGGCCAGTATATTCTTTTGACGCAAAAACCGGCAATGGCAAAAGTAACGAAACCGCCGTTCGCCTGATGGCTGAAATATGGCAGCTTTCTGGCATTGACTGGCAAAACGCCCAGATTACCCTTATTTCAAGAGGTGAAGGGCCGCGCGAACCCGCAGCGCTGAGAAAGTGGGTCGTCGATTCACAGGCCACGCCTGCGCCCATGCCTGCCCCGGTGGCCCGTCAGGCCGCAAGCCGGGCCATGATGATGACGGCTGAAGCTGACGCTGCCCCCATGACGCCCCCTGTGGTGCATGACAGCAGCGCGGTATTCGCCCGTTGGAGCCTTGCCGTGCGCGGCCTGCCCGAGGGGCGCTCCCGTCTGCTCATAGTTGAAGATATGTGGAAAACCTCCTTGCAATGGCTGGCCCGCCCCACCACAGGCGACAGCCGCGTGTGGCTCATGGGCAAGTATACTCTGCCGGCAGAGCAATCCTGGCCTGATGGTTCTGCGGAGTTTTGCGTGGATGGTCAGGGAGTCGGCCAGGGCTTCTTCACCCCACGTGGGGGAGAAGCAACCCTGTATTTCGGGCCTGACCCGCGCGTACACATAAACGTCATTGTGAACAGCAGGCGTCGTGGCGAAAGCGGCTTCCTTGAAAAGAGCCGCACCTGGACATGGGCCTGGACGTATGTGCTGACCAATACACACAAGAATCCGGTCAGTGTTCGTCTTGAGCGGCCAATGCCAATGATAGTTGATCAGGGAGTCACGGTTACCTATAACGATGCGCCGCCCTCACAGCAGGTGCCTGATGAGCAGATGCTGCTGTGGAATGTCGACGTGCCCGGCGATGGCAAGGCCGAAGTCAAGCATTCCGTGACCATCACCTCGTCCAAAGAAATACCGATGATCAGTGATATTCCCTAGTGCGTCAGCATGGGTAATTCATAAAGTAAAAAGCCGCCCTGTCTGAGCAGGGCGGCTTTTACAACCACGAAACAAGCGCATAAACGTTTGATGAGGAGCAAAATCACGTGAGATTTAATCCCATTTTTTTTGACCTTGACGGCACCATTACTGATTCGGCGCAGGGCATCATACGCGCGGTGCAGTATGCGCTGGAATATTTCAATATCTCCGCCACGGAAGAAAGCCTGATTCCCTTCATCGGCCCGCCGCTTCGGGATTCGTTTGCGCATTTTTTCCCCGGAGATACTGAAAAACTGGAGCAGGTGGTCGCCAAGTACAGAGAATATTATGTGGAGCAGGGTATTTTTCAGTCCCGCCTGTATGATGGCATTGCTGATCTGTTGCGCCAGCTGGCTGAGAACGGGCACACCCTTGCCCTGGCAACCTCCAAGCCGGAACCCTTTGCCGTGCGCATTATAGAGCATTTTAACCTGACCCGGTATTTTGCCTGCATTGCAGGGGCGCAATTCAAAGGAGAGCGCACCGACAAACCCGCTGTGCTGCGTTATGCCTGCCAGACTCTCGGCGTTACGCCTTCAGCGGGCTGCCTGATGGTTGGCGACCGCAAATACGATGTGCTTGGCGCGCATGAAGTTGGCATGCCCTGTGCCGCCGTCTTATACGGCTATGGCTCGGAAGAGGAATTGAAAAAGGCTGGCGCGGATCAGATATGCCCCGATGTAAAGGGGCTGCGGAAGTTTTTGATCGGGGCGTGATGGGCGTTACTGGAATGCTTGAGACAGAAGCAACGTGATGTCCATCTGTTCGGCCTCATTTTCTGCCAAAGAACGCTCAATCTCAACTTCGGGCTCTCTGCTCAAATCCAGAATGCGCGGCTTTATGGGTCTGCCAACCGGATCAAAAGCCAGCATGATGCACGGCTGGGCGGGGAAGTTGGGATTAGAGCGGCAAACAACGCCGCGCTCGCCGCTGGACAGATGCACTGGCGTACCCACAGGATAGATTCCCATCATTTTGATAAAGCGCTCAACATATCCGGGGGCCCACGCCTGTCCCCGCATTTTGTACATGACGGCCAATGCCACATTGGCTGGCATAGGCGTTTTATACACCCTTCGAGCTGAAAGGGCGTCGTAGTTGTCGCTCACGGAAAGAATACGGCCATAGATGCCGATTTTTTTCCCGGACAAACGGTACGGATAGCCGGTGCCATTGTGCCTTTCATGGTGCTGCACGACACCTTGCAAGACTTCCGGGCTCACGTTTTCCACTTTTTTGAGCTGATTGTACCCAAGCAGCACATGAGACTGCATGATCTCCTGCTCGTTTGGCATAAGCCGACGTGGCGCGTTGAGAATTTCTTGCGGAACAAAAGCCTTGCCAAAATCATGAAAAAGGCTGGCCATGCCGACAAGATGCAGGTTGTCTTCTGACAATCCGAGATAATGGGCATACGCAACGGCGAAAATGGTCACATTGACCGAGTGCGTGTACGTGTATTCGTCGGAGCTTTTAAGTTTTGACAAGGAGATGAGCGCGTCAACATTGCGGTTGAGACTGTTGACGATGGATTCCACGTACGGCTGAGATGCCGCCACGTCCACAGCGCCGCCCTGGGCGGCCTTCAGCAGGCTTTTTACATGCTCAAAAGAATCGCTATAGATGGCTTTGGCCTGATGTATTTCTTCGCCCAAAGAAACCAGCGGGGTGCGGGGGTCGGTCCAATTCGAGTAGTCGCCATCATCATCGATTGCTGATCCACCCGGATGGTCAGCATCGGGGTCTTTTGCAAAGCCGTCCATTTGACTGAAACGGCTGGGGTCATGATACGCTTCTGCAAAACCCTGCTTGATGATGGTATCTATCTCTTCCTGCGAAGTAATAAGCCCCTCCTGCATATACAAAAGGGGAGCTTTAAGCCAGGAAATTCCAGGATTAACAATATACATCCCTGGCTTGAGCTCAGTAATAATTATTTTTACTGGATCCATAGCCGCGAAACCGCCTCTCTACATCCGGGCCACTTTGACGTGGCCCAGATATTCAAGTGTGGAGTAAAGACTCGCTGGAATTATTTAACTTTGAAATTAATCTGACGTCTGCGTGAGCAGGCGCGCGCCATAAGGGCGCAAGCGCGGCCCGTCAGGTATATTGTCACAACACAGATATGACAAAAGATTTAAAGGGATATACTTGATGTAGATATCCTCTAGCCGATATCCCAGTCAAGGCCGAAAGTGTCGTGCAATATACGCACGGCCAATTCAACATACTTTTCCTGAATCAGAATGGTGATCTTGATTTCAGAAGTGCTGATCATGAGAATATTGATGCCTTCCTGCGTAAGGGCGGCAAATGTACGGGCCGCGACGCCCGAATGGTTGCGCATGCCCACGCCAATGGCCGAAACCTTGGCCACGCTCACATCGTGCAGAACTTCAGAAGCGCCGGTTTTTTCGGCAACCTCTTTCATCACCGTCAGCGTTTGCTGCAAATCTTTGCGCGAAATGGTGAAGGTGATGTCCGTATGACCGTCCAGGCTGGTGTTCTGAACAATCATGTCGACAAGAATGCCTTTTTCAGAGAGCGGCCCGAACACGGCAGCGGCCATTCCAGGCACATCGGGCAGATCGCGGATGGTCACGCGGGCTTGATCTTTATCGTACGCAATGCCGGAAACAAGAACGGCTTCCATGCTGGAATCCTCCTGAGTAACAAGGGTGCCGGGATCACTGCTGAATGTGGAGCGCACCCGCACGGGAACTTTGTATTTTTTGGCAAACTCCACCGAACGTATGTGCAGAACCTTGGCCCCCATGCTGGCCATTTCCAGCATTTCTTCATAGGCGACGCGGTCCATTTTACGGGCGGTTGAGCAGATGTTCGGGTCAGTGGTATAGACGCCGTCAACATCTGTATAAATTTCGCATTCGACAGATCCCAGAGCCGCAGCCAAGGCCACCGCCGAAGTGTCGGATCCGCCGCGACCGAGAGTGGTTATGCGGCCATCTTCAGTGCAGCCCTGAAAACCCGCCACCACAAGCACATCGTAATCTTCCAGAAAAGCGTACAGGGCTTTGCTGTTTATGGAGCGGATGCGCGCGCGGCCAAAGTCATCATCGGTAGTAATGGGTATCTGCCAGCCCAGCAGGGATCGGGCACGAATTCCCGCGTCCTTGAGCAGCATGGTGAACAGGCTGATGGAAACCTGTTCGCCTGTGGCCACAAGAGCGTCGCATTCGGCCTTGTCTGGCGTGCCCGACCATTCATCGGCAAGCGCTAAAAGGTGATTGGTTTCGCCAGATCTGGCTGACAATACGGCTATAACCTTGTTGCCCTGAGCGAGGCCGTGCAGAACTTTTTCTCGCACCTGCTTCATGCACTCAAGTCTGGCTACGGAGGTGCCGCCGAACTTTTGTACTAAAATTTTCATGCCTGTATCCATTGCCCATAATCCTTAAAGAGTACAACAGGCCAGCCACGTAGACGGCTGGACCCCAGCCTCAGGCTTTGCGCATGGGCCATTGACCGCGCAAATGACGTAACAGAGCTTCGGCCCGGGAGCCGTGCGCATGTATCGTCAGTGATCGACCTTCTTCGCATGCCTTTAAAGTGATGTCCAGATATTCTTCAGGTCTGTCCTGTTCCGGCAGTAATTCAGACCACTCAATTATATTTAAAACCTTGGGATTATCCAGTGCTTCAAAAAGCTCTTCTGGCAAAGATCCGGCACAATGGTAAAGATCGCAATGCAGCACTGGCGGTACTGTTGCATAGTGATTGCACAGGGTAAAAGAAGGGCTTGCCACTTCCGCTTCTGATCCTCCCGGTAAAGAAAGCGCCATGAAGCGTGTCAGCGTTGTTTTTCCGCTGCCAAGATCTCCATGCAACAGCAGCGTTCGTATTTTTGCGTCGGCAGTTACGGCCTTCACAAGCATTTCGGCAAAACGGGCTGTATCCTCAAGGCTGTATAGTATTATCGAGGCCATGCAAAAGTATCTTCCTGGTCTTGCTGGATGGTGTGAAGCACATGAGGCAGGGCATCCGCAGTCGCTGTTGAAGTGTTTCCCCGCAGGGGCCAGTGCTCTGCCAGGCTGCGTCCGGCCAGGGCGTGCAGGGCTACGCCCATGCCTGCTCCAAGTAAAGATGGATGACAGTCCCAGGGCAGGGCAGCGCTGTGTTCACACAGAACATCCGCTCGTGAAGCCAGCAATCCGCCAATGCAGCCCGCCAGTACATCGCCCGATCCACCTACAGCCAACTGGGGGACGTCATAGGGGCAAATCAGTGTGGGGCCAGATGACTGGCGCACCATGCTGCCTGCCCCCTTGAGCACAGTAACTCCGCAACTTGCAACGCACAGCTTATCCAGGGCAGCCCATCGATCGCTCTGAACAATGTGGGCCGATTCGCCAAGGAGCATGCCCGCCTCGCCGGGGTGCGGCGTAAGGACATCTTCTTTGCGGATTTTACCCAAAAGCCTGGGTTCATACGAGAGCAAGGCCAAGGCGTCGGCATCAAAAACCGTTGGGGGTCGCTGTGTTTCCAGCAGGGCATGCAGAAATTTTGCGCCGTCTTTTCCTCGGCCCATCCCCGGACCGATCACCACGGCAGTGCAATTTTCCATCAATGAGCAAAGCCTCGCTGAAATATCAGACGGCCAAAGTGCCCCTGTGTTCTCCAGGGCCAGAGTCATGATTTCAGGCCATCCGCACTTGATGTCGGCAACGGCATCAGCGGGAGCGGCCACTGTCACCAGCCCCACGCCAGTACGCAGAGCCGCGCGAGCGGCAAGGTGGGCTGCGCCGCCATAGCCAGGCGCGCCACCCAGAATCAGGATATGGCCGAAAGTGTTTTTAAAGCTGTTCTCAGGCAAGCCGGACGGGGAAGCAAGGGGCGCAAGGCAGCGCCCGTCAAGCAGATAGCTGGAACAGTGCGCGCCTTCGCGCACCCTCGCTGGTATGCCGATATCGCGCACATGTACAGAACCTGTCCATTGTCTGCTCCAGGGTTGGGCCAGTCCAGGTTTACCGGCCGCAAAGCAGACCGTGCATGTTGCCCGTATTGCAACCGGCATGGGCTTGCCAGTGCAGGCGTCCAACCCTGAAGGGATATCCAGCGACATTACCAAACGTCCGGGCGCGAGTTCGTTTATGGCTTCAACAAGGGATAAGGCATCCGCACGCAGTGGACCGCGAAAACCGGTGCCAAGCAGGCCGTCCACAATCATATACGGCAGTTCATGCTGCGGCAGGTTCCAGCGGTTTTGCCTGTACCGCAGTTGATAAAAGGGCACGCCAGCGGCCCTGGCCACCTTCAGGTGTCGCGCGCTGGCCCCTTTGTGCTGGCCTTGCGCTTTTGTATGCAGCACAAGAGGTTTCGCGCCAGCATCAAGAAGGTAGCGCGCCAGGCAGACCGCATCGCCCCCGTTATTGCCGTTTCCCATAAATAGCCAGACAATCTTGCCAGCAAGATCCGGACAATAACGGCGCAGAATGACAAAAGCCTCACGCGCGGCGTTTTCCATCAAGAGCATTTCAGGAAGTCCAAGAGCCTCTGCGCCCTTATCCCAGGCACGAATTTCCTGCGGAAAGGGCAGGGGAGGCAAAAGAAAGCGGGGCGAGGAAGAATAATTCATCAGCTCTCCAGAACCACCACGGCCACAGCCGAAGAGCGGTCATGGCTGATAGATACGTGGCAGCGGGTAACGCCCAAGTCCTGGGCCCGTTGCAATGCCTTGCCGTGCAGCAGCAAATGCGGTTTGCCGCCTGAACCGGGAACAGTCTCCACCTGATCAGGCCCGATGCCCTGGCTGAATCCCGTGCCCAGAGCCTTGACGGCTGCTTCCTTGGCGGCAAACCGTCCGGCCACATAATTGAGGGGATGCCCGGGCATGCCAGCCAGTTCTTTTGGCCCCAGAATCTTTTCGGCAAAACGCAGACCAAAGCGGCCAAGACTTTTTTCTATACGGGCAAGATCAACGATGTCGATGCCCATGCCTACTATCATTTTATCCCCGTTGGTGCGCAAAGGTTTGTGTGCCGGGACTTTTGCCTCTGGAGAGCTGGTTGCCCAATGAAAAAAAATATCGTATATCCTGCCATCGACGAACTATTTTGACCCGTTCCCGGTTGTAACGTCAAGGGTGCGGCCTGTGTTGAATACAGGGAGAATAATACATGAAATTGTGCATTATCGGCACCGGCTATGTGGGCCTGGTGAGTGCCGCCTGCTTCGCTGAAATGGGCAATACAGTGACCTGCGTTGATGTTAACCCCGCTGTTGTGGACAAGCTGAACGCTGGCTCTGTGCATATCTTTGAACCCGGCCTTGAACCCATGGTACGCCACAGCCGTGCCGATGGGCGGTTGACCTTCACCACCTCGCTTGCAGAAGGCATTGCGGAGGCCGAGTGCGCGTTTATTTGCGTCGGCACGCCGCCCCAGCCCGATGGTTCCTGCGATCTGAGCTATGTGCGCCAGGTGGCCAGCGAGATCGGCCAGCATATGCAGAAAGACATGGTCGTTGTGGACAAATCCACAGTGCCGGTGGGCACGGCAGACGAAGTGCGCGGTCTTATTGAAAAAGAGCTGGCCGGGCGCGGCGTGGATCTGCATGTCGACGTGGTTTCAAACCCCGAGTTTTTGAAAGAGGGCGACGCCATTTCTGACTTCATGAAGCCTGACCGCGTGGTCATTGGCACGGATTCGGAAAAAGCCGCCGCGCTTATGCGCGAACTTTATTCGCCTTTTGCCCGCACCCGCGACAAAATCATTGTCATGGGCGTGCGCAGCGCCGAAATGACCAAGTATGCCGCCAACTGCATGCTGGCCACAAAAATTTCATTTATCAATGAAATTGCCACCATTTGCGAGCGCGTTGGGGCGGACGTGCGTGATGTGCGCACCGGGATAGGATCAGATTCCCGTATTGGCTACCAGTTCATCTATCCCGGCGTAGGGTATGGCGGTTCCTGCTTTCCCAAGGATGTGAAGGCGCTTATCCGTACTGCTGAAAATGCGGGTGTACGGCCGGAACTGCTCAATGCGGTGGAAGCCGTGAACGCCCGACAGAAAAAATACATGGCCAGCCGTGTTGAAGAATATTTTGCGCCCCAGGGCGGCGTGGCAGGCAAGACCCTGGCCATGTGGGGTCTGGCCTTCAAGGCAAACACCGATGATATGCGTGAAGCAGCCGCCATTACCATTATCAACGAACTGACATCCCGCGGGATGAAAATCAGGGCGTTTGACCCCGTTGCCGCCGACAATGCACGAGCGATTTTTGCCGATAACAAGCTGGTGGAAATTGTGGACGACCAGTATGCGGCCTGCCAGGGCGCGCAGGCGCTGATGGTCGTGACTGAATGGAACCAGTTCCGCAATCCGGATTTTGCAAAGGTTCGCAACCTTCTGACCGCGCCGCTGCTTTTTGACGGACGCAACCTGTATTCTCCGGTTTCGATGGCTGCCCACGGTTTTGCCTATTTCTGCATCGGAAGGGCAAACGCCTAGCTGGCAAAGATTTGTCATATGAAAGCTGTGTAGCTAGCAAAAGGGCTGATCGTGCTGTTCAGCCCTTTTTCAGTTTTTTGGCAGATGTTTTCTGACGCCCTGGGGAGAGCCGTTTCGTCCTCCCTTTGGCCAATTGCATGACCCGCATTGGTGGAGTATATTTGGCACATGAGCAAGACCACTCCTTCCCCCCAAGAAAGCGTCAAACAAACGCTGCATCCTTCTGATTCTGCGGGCGACCACCATGAGCAGCAACTCAAACTGCTTTTTGATCTCGCCCAGGTGGTCAACACCACGACGGATCTTGTGCAGGCGCTGAGTAAGGCGCTTTCGCTTATGGCGGGCCATCTGCATATGATGCGCGGCGCCATTACGCTCATATCTCCGCATACTGGTGAAATACGCACAGAAGCGGCCTATGGCCTCAAGCCCGCCGAGCTGCGCCGCGGTCGTTACGTGCGGGGCGAGGGCATCACGGGCCGGGTTATTGAAAGTGGCCGCCCCATGTATATTTCCAATGTGTCGGAAGAGCCGCTTTTTCTTAACCGCACCCGTTCTCGGGACTTGGGTAAAGAAGGGATATCTTTCATCTGCGTTCCCATCCGGCTCAACGATCAGGTGGTGGGCGCGCTGTCTGTTGACCATTTGCTGGTGGATGAGGCAACGCTTGAAGATGAAATGCGCCTTTTGACTATTGTCTCCACCTTGCTGGGACATTCCGCCCTGGAAACCCAGGGGAGAATGGATGAGGAAACCTCCTCACCTTTACGGCCAAGGGGCTTTGTAGGCAATTCTGAAGGGATGCAAAAGGTTTATGCGCAAATTGCCCAGGTTGCGCCATCAGCTACAACGGTTTTTTTGCAAGGCGAGTCTGGTACGGGCAAGGAGTTGGCGGCTCGGGCCATACACGTTGGCAGCGCGCGCACAAGCAAACCCTTTATTTCGCTCAACTGCGCGGCCTTGCCTGAAAGCCTTATTGAAAGCGAGCTCTTCGGGCACGAGCGTGGCGCGTTCACAGGGGCCAACGCAACACGCAAGGGACGCTTTGAACTGGCCAACGGCGGCACGCTATTTTTGGACGAGGTCGGCGAGCTTTCGCTCATGACTCAGGCCAAACTTTTGCGGGTGCTGCAGGAAAGAGCTTTCGAACGCCTGGGCGGCATGGAAACGCATTATGTTGATGTGCGCTTTATTACCGCAACCAACCGAAATCTTGAGCACATGGTCAATCAGGAAACTTTTCGGCGTGACCTTTTTTACCGCCTCAATGTTTTTCCCATATATCTTCCGCCACTGCGTGGCCGTCCAGAGGATATCCTGCCCCTTGCCAACCATTTCATCAAAAAGTTCGCGCAGATCAATGGGCGCGAAAATGTACGCCTTTCCCTGGCCGTTATGGATATGCTGCAACGCTACGCCTGGCCGGGCAATATCCGGGAGCTGGAAAACGTAATGGAGCGTGCCGTGCTCCTTCTTGGCCGTGAAGGCCTTGTGTTGCCCCAGCACTTGCCGCCCGCCCTGCATGGCGTCCACTGTACCACTGTAAACGGGGAAAATGTGTGTACCCTGCGCCCTGGATTTTCCGGCACTTTGCAGGATCAGCTTGACGAACTGGAGCGCGCCTCCATTGTGGAGGCCCTTGAGTTCAGCCAGGGCCAGATGGGAAAGGCAGCCGCCAGCCTTGGGCTGACTGAAAGGATAATGGCCTTGCGTATGAAAAAATATGGCATCAGCTACAAGGATTTTCGGCTCAAGCGAGAGCGGATGTAATAAACTTGTGGCGAATCCTTTGCTGGCCTTGTAGTTTTACATTTTTTTCTTGTAAAATCGGCTAATAAGGGAGTTTAATCGGGCTTTTTACCTTATTGTGAGAAATCCGCGCTAAGAACAGCCAAAGAGAAAATCTACATTATTGTATTTTTATTGCGCCGCCGTGCAAACGTACTTGATAGGCCTGAGACAGCTTGCTGTTTCAGGCTTTTTACTTTTTTCGGTCTGGACGAACCCGTTTTTATATTAAAATCTACGAAAAAGTATAATTTTTCAAAATTTCTATATCTAATTAATATTATTAAGTTTTACGGAATTTACTCTTTTTGAGCTTGGTGACTCCAGATCGTAGATAAAAATTTTCTACGCATTTGTAAAAAAATGGCAGATTGAGAGAGGGCGTTTGCGGTAAAAAACAGCAGGGTCTGTGAAAATATTATTTAATATTAGATAGTTATTTATTGGCATGATGAGTGTTTTGGCCTTTGGCATGGATAATGCCTAAGTGGGTATGTACTGGCAACGGCATTGTGTCGTTGTGGCGGATCTGGCGCCGATCCGCCGAAGAGGTTCAGTCAACACGGTACTTCTCTGCTGCATCAACTGAAAATTTCATGCGATGAAGCTGGGTTGGCCGTAAAGATCAAGGATGCCCGTATGAACGCCTCGGATACCGCATTTATCATTATCTGCGCCACAATGGTCATGCTGATGACCCCGGCTCTGGCCCTTTTTTACGGTGGTTTGGTTCGCGCACGCAACGTACTTTCCACGCATATGCACAGCTACGCCTGTTTGGGACTGATCTCTGTCCTGTGGGCCTTTGTAGGGTATACCCTGGCTTTTGGCGACGACGTGGGCGGACTGATCGGCAACCTCAATTATCTCTTTTTGAAGGGAGTCGGCGGTGAATCCGCCCCCATGGCCCCTCAACTGCCGCACACTGTTTTTATGGGGTTTCAGTGCATGTTCGCGGTACTTACTGTGGCCCTGATTTCAGGCGCATACGCTGAACGCATCCGTTTTTCCGCCATGCTCCTTTTTTCCGGTCTTTGGCTCATATGCGTTTACTCCCCCATGGCTCACTGGGTGTGGGGCGGCGGCTGGATGGGCTCTATGGGCGCCCTTGATTTCGCGGGCGGAGCGGTTGTTCACATGTCTTCCGGCGCTGCGGCCCTGGCCTGCGCCCAGGCTCTTGGCCCCCGGCTGTCCACTGGAACGCAGCACAGCCCGCACAGTCTGCCCTTGACCCTGCTTGGCGGCGGCATCCTCTGGTTCGGTTGGTTCGGTTTCAATGCGGGCAGCGCCCTGGCCGCCGGCGCCCTTGCCGGACAGGCTCTGGTGACGACACATATGGCCTCTGCCTGCGGTATTCTCGGCTGGATGCTCATCGAATGGAAGCACACTGGCAAGCCCACAAGCCTTGGCGCAATTTCGGGCGCGCTGGCTGGGCTGGTGGCTATCACACCTGGCGCGGGCTATGTTGAAGTTCTGCCTGCCATGCTTATCGGGTTCATTGGTGGTCTTGTGTGCTACGGCGGCGTGTTCTTGAAGGGCAAGCTTGGCTATGACGATGCTCTTGACGTGGTCGGCATTCACGGCGTTGGAGGCACATGGGGCGCGCTTGCAACCGGCCTTTTCGCCAGCGCCGCCATCAACAATGTGGACGGACTCTTCTACGGCAATCCTGGTCAGGCCTGGATCCAGGTGGTCTCCATCATCGGCACCTGGGTATTTGTCTACACAGCCACTCGCGTGATCCTTTATGTCGTGAACGCTATCGTCGGCCTGCGCATCGCGCCTGAAGAAGAATTTACGGGCCTTGATCTCGGCGAACATAACGAACGCGGCTACAATATATAAGGCTTGCCGAAAAAAGGAACAACAGCATGAAAAAGCTCGAAATTATCATCCGGCCCGGCATGTTTGAAAAAGTCAGGGATATGCTCTCGGAACTGGGTATTCATGGCCTCAACTACACTGAAATCAAGGGTTTTGGACGCCAGCGCGGGCATACAGAAGTGTACAGGGGAACTATCATGCAAGTGGACTGCTTACCTAAAGTAAAGGTTGAAGTTGTACTGCATGAGGACATGCTGGAGTCTGTGATCAATGCAGTAATGTCCACGGCCAGAACCGGCCAGGTTGGCGACGGCAAGATTTTCATCAGTGATGTGGAGGATGTTGTTCGCATCCGCACAGGCGAACGTGGCGATGCGGCTCTGTAAGAGTTGCCCCCCGAATGACACCAACTTTTGTTTAAAGGATAAAGGAGAAGACGTATGAGTTCCCCCCGTAAAAAGGCTTTGTTCAAGGCGATAAATACCGCTCCTGTTATGCCCTCCAGCAAGGATGAATGTGGGTGCGGCGCTGAAGAAGGTTTTGGCCGCTATGTGTTCGGCCTCTCCACCATGCGGAAGCGCCTGCCCAAGGACGTATACCGCAAGCTGGCCAAGACCATTCGTGACGGTGAACGCCTGAACCCCGAGATCGCCGATGTCGTGGCCAATGCCATGAAAGACTGGGCCATTGAAAATGGTGCAACCCACTACACCCACTGGTTCCATCCCATGACCGGTCTTACGGCTGAAAAGCACGACGCTTTTTTGTCGCCCACGTCCGATGGTCAGGTTATCAGCGAGTTTTCAGGCAAGATGCTTATCAGCGGCGAGCCTGACGCGTCCTCCTTCCCGTCCGGTGGCATTCGTTCGACCTTTGAGGCCCGTGGCTACACCGCGTGGGATCCTTCTGTTCCCGTGTTCATCATTCCCGCTCCGTACGGGGCCACATTGCACATCCCCACATACTTCTATTCGTATTCCGGCGAAGCCCTGGACCGCAAGATTCCTCTGTTGCGCTCCCTCTCGGCTCTGTCCAGGCAGGCGTTGCGCATTCTGCGCCTGTTCGGCAACCAGTCGGCCAGCTACGTGCGGGCCATGGTGGGCCCGGAACAAGAGTATTTTCTGGTGGATAAAAACCTTGCGGCCCTGCGTCCCGACCTTTTGCTGGCAGGCCGTACCCTGTTGGGCGCGCCTTCTCCCAAGGGCCAGGAAATGGAAGACCATTACTTTGGCGCTATTCCCGGTCGTGTCATGAGCTTCATGCAGGACGTCGAAAAAGAGCTGCTGGCTTTGGGCATTCCTGCCAAAACCAGGCACAATGAAGTGGCCCCCGGCCAGTTCGAGCTGGCGCCCGTGTATGAAGAGGCAAACATCGCCTGCGACCATAACATGTTAACCATGAATATGATGCGTCACCTTGCGGGCAGGCATGGCTTTATATGCCTGTTGCATGAAAAACCCTTTGCGGGCGTGAACGGCAGCGGCAAGCACAACAACTGGTCCATGGGAGACTCCGATGGCCAGAACCTGCTCAACCCCGGCACGACGCCTCAGGACAATGCGCAGTTCCTGGTTTATCTGGCCGCCGTCCTGCGTGCGGTGCACAAGCACAGCACGGCGCTGCGTCTCGGAACTGTGGGTGCGGGCAACGACCATCGCCTTGGGGCCAACGAAGCGCCTCCGGCTATCCTGTCCGTGTATCTGGGCGAGCAGCTCACTGATGTGCTTGAGGGCATAATCAATGGACGCGGTTCCAAAAACAAGAAAAGCGGCTTTATGGAGGTCGGCGTGTCGACCCTGCCGCCCCTGCCCGTGGACCTTGCCGACCGCAACCGCACGAGCCCCTTTGCCTTTACCGGCAACAAGTTTGAATTCCGCGCGGTTGGCTCATCACAGTCCGTCGCGCCCGTGAACATTGTGCTTAATGCCGCTGTGGCCTGCGCTCTGGACGATATTGCCACCGAGCTTGAGGCTTCCGTCTCTGCTGGCACGGATTTGAACTCCGCTCTGCAGGAACTGCTGCCCCGCCTCTTTAAAGAGCATATGCCTGTGGTGTTCAACGGCAACGGCTATGCCGAATCCTGGGCTGAGGAAGCTGCCCGCCGCGGCCTTCCCAACCACAACAATACAGTAACTGCTCTGGAGCACTACAGTGATCCGGACGTCATGAACGTTTTCCTGCGTCATGGCATCCTCACTGAACGCGAAATTATTTCACGCCAGGAAATACTGCTTGAAAACTACTGCAAAACCATCTGCATCGAGGGCAACCTCATGCTTGATATGCTGCGCACCTCTGTACTGCCCCAGTGCGTAGTGGCTCAGGCCAGCGCCGCTGACGTGGTGCTTAAGACCCGTGCCGTACTTGGTGAAAAGGGTGCAGCTGCTGAAGAGACATACTTCAACACCCTGCGGGGTCACGTTGTGGCTCTGCAACAGGGTGTTGTGGAATTGGAAGCGGCCATTGCCAAAACCCACAAAACTCATGGCGCACTTGAAGAAGCCAAGGCCGCGCGTGACTGCATCCTTACGGCCATGCACAAGTGCCGCGAGCATGCCGATGCCCTTGAAGGCATCGTGGACGACACCTTGTGGGTGCTGCCCAAGTACGCGGAATTGCTGTGGGTACACTAGACATCAGTGCCGATGAATAGTGAGCGTCCCATACCGTTCAACCGCACGGAGGACAGTGACGCGTAGTGCATTTCCTGAAAGTTGATGACAGGAGTCTCATCCCGGGGGGGAAGGTGGTCTCCCTGTCATCGGCCCTTGCGGCAAGCCGCAAGGAGCCACGGGCCTCGCCGTTCGCCGCAACGGACGGCGAAGGCCGGTGGCCACAAGGTGGAGAGTCTGGCGGCTCTCCACCTTTTTCATGTGGCGACGTAAGCCCCATATTTACTTTTATTTTGAATCAGAATAATTTGTTTATTCATTATATAGTCAATAATGTTTTCTTGGAGCGTTGTACGCTTTTGATTTGACAGGAAAGGAGAAATATATGGCTGCCGCATTGCGCTTTACGAAGATGCAGGGCATCGGCAATGATTATGTCTATGTCAATGGCTTTGAAGAGCGCGTTGACAGTCCTGGCGAACTTGCCCGGAAGATTAGCAACCGCAATTTTGGCGTCGGTTCGGACGGACTTGTGCTTATTTTACCCTCGGCTTCAGCCGATGTGCGTATGCGCATGTTCAACGCTGACGGTTCTGAGGCGGAAATGTGCGGAAATGCGGTGCGGTGCGTAGGTAAATACGTGTACGACCACGGCATTCAGGTGAAAGATGTGATCAGGGTCGAGACAGGCGCAGGAGTGAAGGTTGTGCGCCTGTTGTTCGAGGCTGGCGAAGTTTGCGGCGCGACCGTTGATATGGGCGAACCCGAACTGACCCCCGCAAAGATTCCCGTGCTTACAGCGGCCTCATCAGACGGCGGGCAGCAGCGTTTTGTGGCCCACCCCGTGGATGTGAGCGGCCAGTTGTACGAAATCACCGCCGTTTCAATGGGCAACCCGCATGCCGTTATATTCATGAAGGGCATTGATGAGCTGGATTTGCCCCGTATGGGGCCGGATTTTGAGAACCACCCCCTATTCCCCAAGCGCACCAACACGGAATTTGTCGAGGTTATCTCTTCCACCCGGGTGCGCATGCGCGTATGGGAGCGCGGCGCTGGTGAAACGCTGGCCTGCGGTACAGGCGCGTGCGCCGTTGCCGTGGCCTGCGTGCTCAATGGCTATACCGGGCGTGACGTCGAGGTGGAACTCAAGGGCGGAACACTGCAAATCCACTGGGATGAAGGCAGTAACCACGTATACATGACCGGCGGGGCGGTGACCGTCTTTGCCGGCGAATATTATATCTGATCACAGGGGCCATAAATGACTACCGTAAATAGCAATTTTCTCAAGCTGCAAAGCAACTACCTTTTTGCCGATATTGCCCGCAAGGTGGCTGCCTTTAAGGAGGCAAACCCCGACAAGCGCGTCATCAGCCTGGGTATTGGCGATGTTACGCGTCCCCTTGTGCCTGCCGTTATCAACGCGTTGCACAAGGCTGTGGATGAAATGGGCGATGCCGCGCATTTTCATGGCTACGGGCCTGAGCAGGGCTACGCCTTTTTGCGCGACATTATTGTTGAGTATGATTACAAAGCCCGTGGCGTGAACCTGAGCGCTGATGAGGTTTTTGTCAGTGACGGTGCCAAGCCTGATGTGGGCAATTTTCAGGAGCTTTTTGCCCAGGACAGTCTTGTTGCTGTTACCGATCCGGTGTACCCCGTCTATGTTGACTCCAATGTGATGGCTGGCCGCTCCGGGGAAATGGAAGGCAAACAGTGGAGCAACATCGTCTATCTGCCGTGCGTGAAAGAAAACGACTTTGTGCCTGATTTTCCCAAGGTGCGGCCAGATCTGATCTACCTTTGCTATCCCAATAATCCTACCGGAACAGTGCTGTCACGGGCGGCCTTGCAGGGATGGGTTGACTATGCCCGGCGCGAAGGCTGCGTCATTATGTATGATTCAGCCTATGAAGCTTTTATCACTGACGCGGATGTGCCTCACAGCATCTATGAGCTTGAAGGCGCGCAGGAAGTGGCCGTTGAGTTTCGCAGTTTTTCAAAAACAGCAGGATTTACAGGTCTGCGCTGCGCCTATACCGTAGTGCCAAAGGCTTTGCAGATCAGCGACGGCAAGGGCGGCAAGGTCAGCCTTAACGCGCTGTGGAACCGCCGCCAGTGCACCAAGTATAACGGCTGCCCCTATATTGTTCAGCGCGCGGCCGAGGCTGTGTACAGCGAACAGGGGCGCAAGGAAATCATGGGGGTGATTGCAGGGTATCAGCGTAATGCCGACATGCTGCGCACTGCCGTGAGCGAAATGGGCCTTTCTGTATACGGCGGTGTGAACGCCCCCTATATATGGGTGCGCGTGCCCAGTGATACGGATTCCTGGGGATTCTTTGACAGATTATTGCAGGTTGCCCTCATCTGCACGCCCGGCGCAGGCTTTGGCGCTTCCGGCGAAGGGTACGTGCGCCTGACCGCCTTTGGTTCACCTGAAGATACGGAAGAGGCAATCAAACGACTGCGTGGCTTGTGCTGATACGGGAATGCTTGCCATAAGGTTGACCTGATTTATTAAACCAGAAACCACCTGCACGTTGCGGGTGGTTTCTGGTTTTCTGCGCCCTCAAGGCAATGATCATGACTGCAACAATAATTTTACTTAGCCTGTATAGTGTTTTGTTTCGCCTTTTAATCCAGGATAGGCACTATTTTTTACGCTATCCGGCATTTACCAGCGCGTTGCGCTTTTGTCATGTGTTTTTTGTGATAGTTTTTATGGGCGATATTCTTTCTCCCAACAGTGTGTCAGAGGCACAGGAAAAGAATATTCCTGTCAGAACAAAGAGAAGGCCAATCCAATGAACAAAGTCTATGTGTTCGTGCAAAACAAGCCAGGAAAAAAATACACTGCTTAAGGGCACAAATCCGGTAAATGATCCTGCCACCCCCGCAGGCACTTCAGCTACTCCCTTGAACCAGAACACATAGGAAAGAAAAGAAACAAAGAAGCCGTAGTATGCCAGGCATACTACGGCTGGCGTGTTCATGCGCGCAAAATCATAGCCGACCGCGTCATACAGCGCCAAGGGCAAAAGGCAGGCGAATGCGTACAGTGAAACCAGGGTTGTGCGAACCAGTGCGGATATAGGCTGGCACAGGGATTTGCTCATCACTGAAAACAGGGATTCACACAAAATCGCCGCCAGAACAAGACAGTTCCCGAGCAGTGTGGCCCCGGCCTCAGCAGAATTTTCAAGAAATGGCATGATATTCATGGCAGTGATGCCTATGGAAACACAAGCCGCGCCAGCAAGCCGGGAACCGGGCAACTTTTCGCGTAACAGCAGTACCGCCAAAAAAGCTATAAGCACAGGGGCCGTGCTGCCAATCAGACCCGCCGCCGTGGCCGACGTGTGCTTCAATCCCCAAAACATGAAAACGCGGTAAAGCACAACGCCGCAAAGCCCTTGGGCAAAGAGGATTATGTGTGTTTTGCGGTCTGAGGGCCACGTAGTTTTATGCCGACGCAGTGCTGGAAAAAGCAGAAATGGAAGGCTGAAGGCAATGCCCAGTTCTGCGCCCAAAAAAATGGGGATGTCCGAAACGATTATCTTGCCGGCCACAACCGCGCTGCCCGCAATGGCCATTGCCATAGCAAGGTAGCAGTAGGCTTTCATCTGTCTGTTCATATTCACCTGACATCGTCGGTTGATTGCCATTCTGGTTGATAATGGGCGATTTTTACCACTGCGGCGAGGCTTCTTGCTCTCGACCTGATCTGCATATATTTATGAAAAATGGTATTTAACAGAGCCACTTTTTAATGAATATTACCAGACCACTTTTTCAGGAGAACATATGTGGTTCACGCCGGACAAAAAAAGCGGGGTGCCCGTATCACGCCAGCTATACGAAAAAATTAAATATTTTATTCTTTCTGGGGAGTTGCGAGAAAGGGAAAAGCTGCCGTCCAGCCGGGCGCTTGGCAAAGACCTGAACCTTGCACGGAGCACTGTTTTGGAGGCCTATGATCAGTTGATTGCAGAAGGCTATCTGGAGACCCGCCAGGGATCAGGCACAACGGTTGCGCAGGGCATTATCGCCATGTCGCACACACCTGCCGTTACAGCTCCAGCCCGGCTTCATCATGACGAGGGGCACACGAGCAAAGGGCAAAACAGCGAAATTATCAGTTTTCGTTCAGGCATCCCGGATCTGGAGGCATTTCCCAAAAAGGAATGGGCAAAAATTTACGCTCATGTCAGCGAATCATTGCCTTCATCTTCTTTTCGGTATTGCGAAGCGGAAGGCGTATGGGGCTTGCGTGAGGCCATAGCGGCATATCTTTTCAGGATGCGGGGAATCAGGGTATCCCCGCACCGTGTAATGATAACCTCAGGTTCAACTCAGGGATTGAGCCTTGTTGCCCGGTTGCTGCGCAAAAAGGGCGATGTCGTTTTTGTGGAAGACCCCGCGCATACAGGAATGGCGGCGGTTGTGACTCGCGCTGGGTTGCGCATGCAGGGTATTGGCGTGGACGAGCAGGGCATGGACGTGTCGGCCTTACAGAAATTTTTTGCAGCGCCCAGGCCAGACGTGGCTTTTGTATATACGACGCCATCCCATCAGTACCCCCTGGGCGCTATCTTGCCCATTCAACGGCGTCAGGCTCTTGTGCGTTTTGCCCGCGAAATGTCCTGCGCCGTGGTTGAAGACGATTACGACAGTGAGTTTCGCTATGAGGGCGCACCCACAAGTGCGCTATATGAACTTGACCCTGAAATGGTGATCTACCTGGGTTCTTTCAGCAAAATTCTTGCCCCCGCCTTACGTCTCGGGTTTGCCCTCATACCAGAGAGCATGATGGACGACTGGAGAAGAGAAAAAAGGTATATGGATGTGCATACCGATGCTCTTTCGCAGCATGCCCTTGCGGAATTCATCCGTAAGGGCGGCCTTGAGCGGCATATCTGGAAAATGAAGAAGATCTACGCTCGTAAAAGAAGTCACCTGCTGCAGTGCCTGACGAAAAATTTTGGCGGGGCGGCAACAGTTAGAGGGCAGGCGACTGGTCTTCATCTTGTGGCGAGCTTTTCAGGCATTGTGTTTACTGAGGAGGTGACGGAAACGCTTTATGGCAAGGGTGTGAAGGTGTATCCGGTGGAGCGCTATTCCCTGAGAGGTGACGGCAGCCATGCCCACGAGATAATTCTGGGCTATTCACACCTGACGCATGAAGAAATTTCACGAGGCATTGAAGTTATCAAGAAAACGCTATGCCTTTAAGGCTGTTGGCCCTCATCAGCGTGTCAGCAACACTTTGCAGAGACTCAAACAGGTAGATTTTGAGATGCTGTGATGCCTGGAAGACGCAGCCATTGCTCCCCCGCAAAGCATTTCAAAGCGGTATTGCTCTGCTACAGGGTTCATGCAAAAAGCCGGAAGCCCTTGTGGGGCCTCCGGCTTTTAATAATCCGTGCGCTGGGGTTTGTTATACGCCCTGGGCCACCATGGCGTCTGCCACCTTACAGAAACCAGCGATGTTCGCGCCAACAACGAGGTTGCCGGGCACGCCGAATTCTGCTGCCGTATCAGCGGCGCTCATGTAGATATTATTCATGATCTGGCGGAGCTTGTTGTCCACAGCGTCAAAGGACCAGCTTTGCATACTGGCATTCTGGGCCATTTCAAGCTGGCTGGTGGCAACGCCGCCCGCATTGGCCGCCTTGGCGGGGCCGTAACAAATGCCCGCGTCAAGGAAGGCGTGCATGGCATCCAGAGTGGAAGGCATGTTTGCGCCTTCAGCCACACACTGGCAGCCATTGGCAAGCAGCGTCTTGGCGTCTTCAAGGTTCAGTTCGTTCTGCGTCGCGCAGGGGAAGGCAGCAAAGCAGGGTACTGACCATACGGCATTACGCCCTTCAGGATAGCTGCTCACCGGGGTGTACACGGCGGAGGGGACGATTTCCGCGTAGCGGCTCAAGGACGCGCGCTCAACTTCTTTGACCTGCTTGAGCACGTCTACCTTGATGCCTTCAGGGTCATGAATCATCCCGCGTGAGTCGGACACGGTGACAGGCTTGGCGCCGACCTGATACAGCTTTTCGCAGCAATAGATGGCCACGTTGCCAGCGCCGGAAACCACGCATGTTCTGTCTTCAAGGCTTTTTCCCCTGGCGTCGAGCATGCTCTGCGCAAAGTAAACCGCCCCGTAGCCCGTAGCTTCGGTACGCACCAATGATCCGCCAAAAAGCAGGTTTTTGCCCGTAAGCACACCTTCGTAGCTGTGCGTAAGGCGCTTGTATTGGCCGTAAAGATAGCTCACTTCGCGACCGCCCACGCCAATGTCGCCAGCGGGCACGTCAACGGTAGCGCCAATATGATGGTACAGCTCACTCATGAAAGCCTGGCAGAAACGCATGACTTCCATTTCAGATTTGCCCTTGGGGTCAAAATCCGCGCCGCCTTTAGCGCCGCCAATGGCAAGGCCAGTGAGGGAGTTTTTGAAAATCTGCTCAAATCCCAAAAATTTCAGAATTCCCTGGTTCACGCTGGGGTGAAAACGCAGGCCGCCCTTGTAGGGGCCAATGGCAGAGTTGTATTGGATGCGGAAGCCTTTATTAACCTGTACCTGACCGTTGTCATCGACCCACTGCACACGAAAAGAAACGGTGCGTTCCGGCTCAACTAGGCGCTCAAGGATTTTATTGCGCTCATATTGAGGATTTTTGTCCAATACGGGCTGCAAACTGTGCAGCACTTCTTGTACAGCTTGAAGAAATACGGGCTCGTAGGCATATCTGTCCTGAAGATTGCTTATTACGCGCTGCACGTAGGACATCATCGTTCTCCTTGTGGGGGATGGGTCAGGATTACGCTATAAAAAACCACTCTGATTTTTTGGCGGGAAAAATAGTTACTCCAACTTAACTACGTCTGACAAGGCTTTTGGGCATCCAAAATTCACGTAACCAGAAAAAACACGTCAGCGGCGTAACGATTTTTAAGGACAAACCCGCAACATAAAATCGAAACGCCGCTGAAATGATTCACACGCGAAGCATCAGCCAATTGCCTGGCGAGGAGCCTCCAGGGCCGAGTGTAAAATTTCATCCAGAGTTGGATGCGCAAACATGAAGGAGTGCAGGCGTTCTTCACAATACTGGCCGAGCAGCAACAGCTGGGCCACCGTCACAAGATGGGAAACGCCGTGCCCCAATGCGGCGATTCCCGCAATAGAGCCGTTACTCCATATGATTTTAACAAATCCGCAGGCATCTCCGCCTGCCTGGGCGATGGCATTGGACATCAGCTGGGCGCGGGAAACCGTAACTTCGCCGCCTTCCGTCAGAGCCTGGCGTTCATTCATGCCGACCCGCATGATCTCAAGGCTGCCGTAAACGCATGAGGGCACAGGGCCGGATGCATAGGGATCGGGGTCTTTTTCAAGAATGTGCCGTGCTACGTAGCCTCCCTGATGTTCAGCTGCATGGGCCAGCAGGGTTTGTCCGTTAACATCGCCGATGGCGTATACGGCGGGAGCGGCCATCAGATATTCGTTAACACTCACAAAACCGCGTGGATTTAATGTGCATCCGGCTTTTTCAGCGCAAAGACTGTCTGTATTGGGCGTCCGGCCCACAGCCACAAGGGCTTTTTCAGCCCGCAGCTCGCTTCCATCTTCAAGGGTAAGCACCGCCTGACCGTCGCGGGTGAGCAGCGATGCGGCCTTGACTCCGCAGATGCAGGTAATGCCCGTTTTAGCGAGAAGTTTTTGCATCTCGGCAGCAATATCATTGTCTTCTGTGGGGGCAATGTGTGGGGCTGCTTCCACTATGGTTACCTTGCTGCCCATGGCGTTGAAAAAATCGGCCATTTCCAGGCCAATGGCTCCTGCGCCAACGACAATAAGGCTTTCGGGCACCGTGGGGATGGCAAGCATGTCCGTACTGTCCAGCACGGATTCATGATCGGGGGTAAGCCCAGAAAAAGCCGCCGAGCGCGAACCCGTGGCCAGAATGATATGACGGGCCTCAAGGGTGGTGCTGACAGCGCCCTCTGCGTCAAGAATTTCCACAAGGTGCGAGCCAGCGCAGCGGCCACGGCCATTGAATAAAACGACTCCGGCCTGCTCAAGCCCCTTGGCCAGCGTTTGGGCGGAGCCTCGGGTAAAACGCTGAATACGCTTTTGCAATGCGTCATAATCTATATCAATGGAGCCTTTGGCCACACGTTGGCGTTCAAGACCACGCAGCAGACCTTTGGGGGCGGTGGCGCCCAGCAGCATCTTTGTGGGTATGCAGCCGCAGTTCAGGCACACGCCGCCCCAGTGGGCGCTTTCAACAACGGCGACGCTTGCGCCGCCATCGGCCAGAACGCGGGCAGCTTTTACCCCGCCAGGTCCGCCGCCAATAATGACTACATCAAACTTGCTCATGTTTTTTCTCCGCCATGCTTTCTGTTGTCCAGGCTTACAGTCAATTTGACCCGCAACCATGTGCAGCCGTAAAAATCTATACCATCGGCAGGGTAAAGGTCCAATGCAAAGATGTCGCCGTATGAGCCAAAAAGGGGAAACAAGCGCCGAGTTTCAACGGCGGATGCTGTTTTTGCATCTGGACGCAACAACCTGTACAATATAGTTTACGAAAAAGAGCCGACACTTTCTCGCAACCCCACCGTAACCCCCCTACATGAAAAATAACCGTCGACTGCGTATTTCCCTGATAACGACCCTGTCTGTGGCAGTGGTGTTTTTGCTGGCGGCATTTGCCTGGCGGCACTTCACTCCTGTGGCTGCCAATGCAGAGCCACGTGCGGGCACAGTGATTGTTGCCGGTGGACTTGTTGGCGACGATTATGCTCCAGATCGCCCCATAACAACAACTTATGACAGGGTTGACCAGCTAGAGCCCTCACCACAGTACGCCCCCGACAGGCGGGTTACGCCGCGTCCCTCTAGCCAACGGACTGTTCAGACAAAAAAAGAAAACCCTACGCCGCCGATTGAGGAAGATGCATCATCGGATGACGCGGTTGCTGCCGCGCAGGATGAAAGCAATACTTCTCTCGCAGATGCGAATAAAGATGCTCCTTCGGATGCTGCATCAGACGTTAAGGACGAGGAGTCCACACCCGCCCCGGATGCGTCAAAGCCGACTGCAGAACCTGCAAGCGTAAAACCCGGCACGTCCGGCGCCAAGGTGCAGCTTTTTGGTACCGTGGAGTTTAAAAGGCCCCTGTCTTCCTTGCCAAACTGGCTTAACCTGCTTAAACGCAACGCAAAAGACCCCATTTTCATTCCTGGCAAATATTTTAAAAAAAATGTCACCTGGGACAGTTTTAAGGAAAAAGCGCAGGGGAAAAGCCCCATGGAGCTTCTGCGCTATGTCAACACATTCTGGAATACCTGGCCCTACAAGGAAGACATCGTAAACTGGGGCGTTGAGGATTATTGGGCCATACCGGCAGAATTTCTAAAAAAATCCGGCGATTGTGAAGACTACGCTATAGTCAAGTATTTTACGCTTAAAGAGCTGGGCATCCCCTACGAAAACATGCGCATCGTGGTCGTTCGCGATACCGTGCGAAACCTGGCGCACGCCGTTCTGGCTGTGTACATGGACGGTGACGCCTATATACTTGACAATCTCAGTAATGCCGTTTTGTCTCACAGCCGGATCAGGCAATATAGTCCACAGTATTCGGTGAACGAAGTGGGCCGCTGGGCGCACCTTAAAGGTCGCAAAGTAAGGTAGGTAACAATATGATGACGCAGGAAATGGACGCCCAAAGTGTGGCCAGCAAGTACCGCCTGAAAAAAGCCGTAATTGTGGCGGTCAGTCTGGCGCTTTTTGTAGTGGCCGCCGCCGTGGCGTATGTGTTTTGCACGCTTCAGATCAGAAATGTCACGCAAGAAATCCTGAATAATCAGCGTGATATGGAACAGGTTTGGATGGACAAGTCTCTTGAAGCCATCCATTCATGGCACAATGGTCTCGCAGAACAGTCGCGTTTTATCAGCTCGGCTGAAATGTTTCGACTTTTTGCTGTCGATGTTTCAAACCTTGGGCATGACGGCGCCATACGACTGTCGGCTCCCGATGCGGAATCAAGCAGTGAAGAGGCCCTGCGCTCGCTGGCCGAGCAACTCCCCTATATGCAGGACCTTTTGCGCGATTTTGTCCGCAGCAGACAATGGACAGCAGCCCGTATTGTCATGCCCAATGGTCAGCCCCTGATTGTGCAGGATCATGATGCTCCCTTAACGGAAATGCAGACGGAACTGGTGCGCGAGGCGGTGGCCGACAAAGCGCTGTCTTTCGGTCCGGTGCGCGTTCTTGGGCAGAATCTTGTCATCGACATGGCCGATCCGCTCTACGAAGTCCTGGGGCAGGGCAGCACCAAGCCTGTTGCGGCACTGCTGGCCACAATTCCCGTGGACAGGGCACTGGCGTCCTTTCTGTCGCTGAGTCAGGAGCAGCATCGGGAAATCCGGCCTTGCATTGTGCAGAGCGAAGGCAGCACCGCACAGGTCATCAGCCTGCGTGGCGGCAAGGCAGAACTGCTCCCGACAGAGGTACAGCTGGATAAAAGCAACTTCACGTTCAAGCGCAGGCCGGGTATTGGGGAGCAGGGCGACGTGTATTCCCTGGGCAGCTATATCAGCGGGCTTGACTGGTGGGTCGTACTGGAAGTTCCCGCCAGTGAAGTTGACGCGGTACTGAAGAATCAGGCCCATCAGATTTATGGCCTCGGCATTCTTGGCAGTCTGGGAACAGCCCTGCTGGTTGCCTTTGTGTGGGCCAGCATAGCGGGGCGTAACTATCGCACAACTGCCAATCATTTTATGCGCCTCTACCTCCTTATACGTCAGCAAAAGCTTATGCTCGACAGCGTAAATGCCTCACTTCAGGCGGGATTGCTGCTGGTCAACAGCCAAGGGCAGGTACAGATGTGCAACCCTGCATTTAACACCATCGTCGGAAAGACTGAAGAAGATCTCGCTGGCTGCGGTGTTGCTGACTTGCTGCCGTCTGCAGCCTCCGCAACCTTGCTTGAAGGCATGAACACGGTGGCGGCGAAAAAGACTGAAGGCAGTATAGAGGTGTCGCTTGATCAGCCGCAGGGAACCCGTTTGTACCGGGTGACGCTTTTTCCCTTTGAAGACCGGTTGCAGATGGAATCACCTGTTTCAGGCGGATGTGTGGGCATTTTTCAGGATATCACGGAGTTCCGGCGTAGGGCAGAGGCTGCCCGTGAGCGTCAGGCCAGCAGTACTGCCGCATTGGTACGCGCCATTGAAAGCGTGGATGTGAACCTTATAGGGCATTCGCAGAAAATGGAGCAGGTTGTGGACCTTCTGTTCTCAATCATGGATCTTTCCAATGAAAATAAAGAAACACTGCGCCTCGCGGCCCGGCTTTCTCAGGTAGGCAAGATCTTTGTGCCGCATCAACTGCTGACCAAGACGGGCAAGCTTACTCCTGAAGAGCAGAGTGAAGTCATGCGGGCGCCAGAATACGCCTACAGGGTGCTGCAGGATTTGCAGTTTGGTCTGCCAGTGCCCGATGCCGTTTACCAGATGGGAGAGCGGCTTGACGGCACCGGCCAGCCGCGTAAGTTGCGCGGTGACGACATCACGCCCAACGCGCGCATTCTGGCGGTAGTCAACGCTTTTTGCGCCATGGTCAGCCCGCGTTCCTACCGGGCCGGCATGGATCCGCAGGAGGCTATCGCGTTGCTCAAGCGCGATCCGGGCTTTGATCAGGACGTTGTGGCAAAGCTGGCGGCTCTGTCGAATGACAGCTTGAAAAAAGCCATTTCCGCCGGAGCTGACGCATCTTCAAATCCTGTTCACAACGTGGTGTAGCGCGGGCAAAGCAAGTCTCATACAATGAAGTAAAGATGCGCCGGAAGCCTTTATGGAGGCTCCCGGCGCATCTTTTTTTGCAGATTCTACGTCAGCTATATCAATTATCACATCAAATTATCGTGACGAACGGTTCCTCAACACAAGCGTAACATTTGAAATAGTGTTTTGCTAGATCAAGATTTTCTGTCAGTGCCTCCAGACCTGAAAAAGAATACATAACCGTAATCGCCTTCTTTGTATCGCCAGTAATCATTGCTCGTGTCGAATCGCTAGTGGGACTGCCAAAAGGGCCTGCGTCGTCGGCTAATACAGGCATATTTTCCAGGGTCATGTCTGATTTGCCAATACCGGCATAGCTTTCACCCTGTCGTCCCAGACGTAAGACAATTTTTTGCCCTATGTGTGCGGCATCGTATGACCCCAGAGAAAAGCCAGTTTCAAGCGACACCAGGTTGTTGGCATCAACCAAAGAATTAATCTGATATAGGGCTTTTCCCTGGCGCACGCGTCGGTACAGGGCTTCGGATGAAATCCTGTGCCTACCCGGATCGACTCCAAAGGATTTATAGGCGGCGCGTGCCATGGCGATGTTGGGCATATCCGGCAAGGCTGTGCCAGCAAGTTTTTGCTCCAGCAAAGGGGCAAAGGTGTTTTCGTAGAGATCCCAAAGATCTTGGTTCTTGGGGTAGACGTCAACCGAGTAGCAAAGGCAGCCCATATGCGTCGCAGGCCAGGCGCTCTTGAAGTTTTCGTCAATAGTGATAGTTGGCATTTGCATGGGATCCTCTTGCTTCCTGAAGGCATTACCACCCTGGTGATTTTTTGAATGCTGAAAAAGTCGGGCATCATCCTTGTTTTATGCCGCTTCAGCAAGAAGACATTTCCGAGCAAAGCGCGAGAGCAGTGTCATCGGCGTTCCTGCGCATATCAGTGAGATTTCCCTGATGCCCGCTGTCTCCTGTGGTCACACAAAAATATGGTGTCACCAAGCGTACAGGGCCGGTTTGAATGTGAAAAGAATTTTTTAAAATTACCCGCCGTAAGTTCTTGCTTATCATTGCCGTTTGTAGCAAGGTCATTTTCCCCCCTGTGACAGTGACCGAAATTGCCCGCCAGCGCGGTTTCGGCAATCCACCGGATTGCCCGGCCTCCCCAAGGCTGTATAAACCAAATTTCGATCACCGCTCATTGGTTGCGCATTTGCGCCCAATCGAGCTTTCAATTGGCGCCTCCCCCATTGCGGGTACATCAGTGTTGCGGTTGCCGCGTATTGCGGACCGGTCTTTCCGTGACGCTTTTTACCGAGGTTACAGATATGTGCAGAATAGGCTCTATCAAGAGCAAGACGCCAGTGCCCCCCTCAGTGGCGCTCAATCTTATGTTGCCACAACAGGAAGGACACGATAACTCCGGCTTCGCCATGGTCATGCAGGACCTTGAGGGCGTGTTCAGCCACTACAAGGATAAACCCTTGCTTTCTTTGGCCTGTACTCCCCAGGGTGTGCAGCTTGCCAACGATTTCATGGAAGAAAAAGGCTTTGTGCAGGTGGCCCAGTGGGTGCCGGAAGTGGACAAAAGGCCCGGTCTGAAGATTGAAGCCATGCCGCGCTACGTCTTTCGCAACTATGATTATCCTGAAATCTACCGCTACCGTAGTCAGGCAGAGCGCGAAGACCTTTTGCTCGACACGCGCCTTGAATTGCGCGCCTTGCTTGAAAAAGACGGTAACGGCTTTGTGTATTCCTTCTGGCCCGATGTGCTGACGCTGAAAGAAATCGGCGATCCAGCGGATATCGCCACCTACTTTCGCCTCTGGAATGATGACGGCCGTCTCACCGCACGAAACATCGTCACGCAGTGCAGACAGAACACCAACTACGACATTGTGCGTTATGCGGCCCATCCTTTCTTCCTTCAGGGCTACACCCTCTGCGCCAATGGCGAAAACACCTTTTTCACCAAAAACAAAGAATTTCAAAAAGCCTTGCACAGAGGCTATATAGGTTTTGAGTCCGACTCTCAGAACTTTCTTTACACTTTGCACTATGTGCTGCACGAGCTTGAGTGGCCCATCCGCTACTACAAGCATGTCATTACGCCCCTGCCTTTTGTGGAAGCCGAACAGCGCGCCGACAGCAAGGTGCTGGGGCTCATCCGCGAGTCTCTTGCCCATCTTGAGATCAACGGGCCCAACACCATTATCGCTCTGCTGCCCGACGGCAGAATGATGACCTGCTGCGACTCAAAAAAACTGCGCCCTGTGGTGGTTGGCCGTGACAAGGATATGGTGGCGATTGCTTCAGAGGTGTGTGGCCTCAATGCCATTATGCCCGACAGAAATGTGGCGGAAGACATCTATCCGCACGAAAGGGAAATGGTGGTCATTGACAACGATCTGGCGGTGCAAAGATGGAATCAGTAAGAACTCAGGATGTCAGCGTTAACGATCTGCGCTGGAAGATAGATTACCGCCCGGAAATGTGCACCATGTGCGGTTCCTGCGTGGCCGCCTGTACATTCAATGCCATTGAAGTGACCATGATGCGCCGCAGCGTGACGCTTTCGCGCAAGGCCTTTCCTGATCCTTCACAAGAACATATGGCCCGGCCCGTCATTTCGCAAAAGCCCAGCATCGAGCATGCCTGCGTTGGTTGCGGCATGTGCGAAAAAATATGCCCTAACAGCGCGATTCGCCCTGTGCGCAATATCGACCAGCGCTTTCCCCTGCTGGCGCGTGGCCATGGCCCCATCAAGCGGGGCGGGCGCAGCAATCTTGCCATGCCCCGCACGCTTGATTCCATTGTTGTGGGCCGCATAAGCCAGATGACAGACCCCGCTCTGGATTCGGAACGGCACACTTTTGACATCCGCTCCCCCCTGGGTCGCGTCATGCTGGCGCAGGAGCTACCCTTGCGCGTCGAGGGCTCAAGCCTTGTGCTTACCGACCGCACGCCTACGGTAAACTGGGTGTATCCGGCCATATTCAGTGATATGAGCATCGGCGCGCTATCTACCAGAGCCTGGGAAGCCATTGCCGTTGCTACGGCCTACCTGAACGAAAAATGCGGCATGCCCGTGCGGATGTGTTCTGGTGAAGGCGGCATGCCAAGCAGGTTGCTAGAATCTGAACAGCTAAAGTACATGATCCTGCAAATCGCCTCCGGCCACTTTGGCTGGAACCGCATTATCAGGGCCATGCCCCGCATGAAAACAGACCCGGCAGGCGTGCTCATCAAGATAGGGCAGGGGGCCAAACCGGGGGACGGCGGCCTGCTGCCCGCAGCCAAGGTTGCGCCGCACATTCAGGCCATCCGTGGCGTACCCAGGGCTACCCTGCATTCGCCGCCGAACCATCAGGGCCTGTATTCCATCGAAGAGTCGGTGCAGAAAATGCACCTTTCGCTCAATGCGGCTTTTGGTTTTCGTGTGCCTGTGGCCATAAAGTGCGCCGCCTCGGCCACTTCCGTTTCCGTTTACAACAACCTGCTGCGCGATCCCTACAAGATTTGCGGCGGTTTTTTCATCGACGGCATACAGGGCGGCACTGGCGCTGCCAACGAGGTATCGCTGGAGCATACGGGACACCCCATCGTTTCCAAGCTGCGCGACTGTTACCAGGCAGCCGTGGCCCAGGGGCTGCAAGGGCAGATTCCCTTGTGGGCGGGCGGTGGCATAGGCCTTTCTGGCAACGCCGCAGCCGACGCTTTCAAGATGATCTGTCTCGGAGCCAATGGCGTTATTATCGGCAAAATACTCATTCAGCTGCTCGGCTGCGTTGGCAACGAGCAGGGGCGTTGCAACGCCTGCAATACTGGCAAGTGTCCCACGGGCATCTGCACTCAGGATCCGCGTCTGGTCAAACGCCTAGACGTGGACAGGGGCGCGCAAAACATTGTGGACTACATGCTGGCCTTTGACGCCGAGCTGCGCAAGCTGTTGGCCCCGGTGGGCAACAGCTCCATGCCGGTCGGACGTTCAGATGCGCTGGTAGCCACAGACAGAGCCGTGGCCGACAAACTGGGCATTCAGTATGCCTGCTAGCACTTTGCACGAGGATGACAGTATGTTGCGCGTAAATACACTGCAAAATCACGAGAGGATGTCCACCCAGGATCTTCTGTTGGCCATTGAGGCCGCAGTGGAAAAGGGCGAGACGGATTTTTATATCGAGGCATCGGGGCAGCACGATATCGGCGGCCCCCTGTGGAACAGGGACGGCAAAAAGCTCACGTTTACCGTGAACAATCCCGGCCAGCGGGTGGGCTCCATGTGTCTGCCCGACACTGAAGTTCTGGTTGAAGGTTCGGCCCCTGCTGATGTGGGCTGGCTCAATGCGGGCGGTCGCATTACTGTGCGCGGAGACGCCGGCGATACTGCGGGGCACTGCGCCGCAGCGGGTGTTGTTTATATCGGCGGGCGCGCGGGCACGCGTTCCGGCTCGCTCATGAAGCATGACCCCGTGTATTCGGCTCCCGAATTGTGGGTTCTCAAGAGCGTGGGCAGCTTTTCCTTCGAGTTTATGGGCGGCGGCAAAGCTGTGGTCTGCGGCTATGAAAGCCAGACCATGCCGTCCATTCTGGGGGAACGTTCGTGCGTGGGCATGGTGGGCGGCGTGGTATATTTTCGCGGCCCGGTCGGTCAGCTGCCGCACGATGTCAGCGTCAGCGCCATTGATGAAGCTGATATCGCCTGGCTTGAAGCCGGACTGGACGACTTTCTTACCGCCATCGACAAACCTCGGTTGCGCAAGGAACTCTCCGTCTGGAAGCATTGGAAAAAAATCACCCCCTTGCCTTTTGAAGAACGCGATCATGAAGAAATGCCCAGCATCGGGCAGTTCCGCGCAAAAGAATGGGTTACTGACGGCATCTTCAGCGATGTGGCGCCAGATGATTTTGCGATCAATGGGCTTGTGGCGCGTGGCGACTATCGTCAGCGTGTGCCCCTGTGGGAAAACGCGCGTTATGCCGCTCCCTGCGAATTCAACTGCCCGGCCTCCATTCCCAGCCAGGTGCGCTTTAACCTGCTGCGTGAGGGTAAGGTGGACGAAGCCTACCGTCTGGTGCTGGACTACACGCCCTTTCCGGGTTCTGTCTGCGGCAGCGTGTGCCCCAACCCCTGCATGCAGAGTTGCACGCGCACACAGTTGGACAGCGCCGTGCAGATTGGCGCGCTTGGTTCCTGCTCGGCCGATATAAAAGTGGCCAAGGAAAAAAAGCGTACCGGCAAGCATGTTGGCGTTATAGGCGGGGGCGTGGGCGGTCTTACTGCGGCTTGGCAACTGGCCCGCATGGGGCATGACGTCACCGTGTACGAAGCTGACGCTGTCATGGGCGGCAAGCTTGAACAGGTCATACCGCGTGCCCGACTGAACCATGATTTGCTGCAAAAAGAACTCAAAAGGATTGAAGACCTGGGCGTGCGCTTTGTAAATAACTGCACTGTTGACGCCAAAAAATTTGCGGAGCTTCGCAAAAAACACTCAGCCATTGTTGTGGCCACGGGCGGTCATGTTCCCCGTATTTTCCCCTGGCCGGGACATGAAAAAATCGTGGCTGGCATTGACTTTCTCAAGGCCGTGAACAAGGGCAAAGCCCCCAGGGTGCCGGAAAACGTCATTGTTATCGGCTGCGGCAATGCGGGCATGGACGCCGCGGCAGGAGCCTACGCTTCTGGAGCCAAGCTGGTAACCTGCGTCGACGTGCAGAAGCCCGCTGCTTTTGCTCATGAAATTGAACAGATTGAGGCTTTGGGCGGCAAGCTTGTGTGGCCGGTGCAAACCAAGGAAATCACGGACAAGGGCCTCATTACGCAGGAAGGCAGGCTTATTCCTGGTGAAATGGTCATCATTACAGTGGGGGAATCGCCCGACCTTTCCTTCCTGCCCGAAGGACTGGAAAAATTCCGCGAATGGCTTGTGCCCAAGCCGGACCAGAGCATTATGGATGGCGTTTTCGCCGTTGGCGACGTTATCAAGCCTGGTCTTTTGGTACACGCCATTGGTTCTGGACGGGATGCTGCTCTTTCCGCCGACGCCTGGATGCACGGTGAGAGCTATACGCCAAAAGAAAAGCGCCTTGTTCCGTCAACCCGACTGCATACGGCCTACTTTGCCAAATGTCATGACCAAGACCTGCCCAGCCCACAGGACGAATACAGTCGCTGCATCAGTTGCGGCTCGTGCAGGGATTGCAAAATGTGTCTCAAATCCTGCCCGGAGAAAGCCATTGACCGCAAGCAGGACGAAAACGGTTTTGAATACGTGTCTGATCCAGCCCGCTGCATAGGCTGCGGCATCTGTGAAGGCATTTGCCCTTGCGGCATATGGACCATGTACCCCAACTGGGACATGAGCTAGTAGAGTCATGTTGTTTTGAAATGCTTTGTGGGGGAGGGATCTTTTTGCACAAGGGGTTCCTCCCTCACGCCCCCGTCCACAAAAATCTTTATTTCGTTTTAGTATGCTGCAACTTTTCCGGCGGCTGGCGTGGGCAGAAGGTATTCGCTTCAGAACACATACACGGACTGCCGCAGGAGCGGATCAATTCAACAGGCATAGGTCAGGCCTATCGGCAAGACTACCTATAACAGCCGCGCGCTGTGGATACCTGTCCATGGCGCGCGGCTGTTTTGCATGCTTTTTCTTTTATCCAGAACTGTGTATACTAATGCACACGTCAGTTTATTGCAGGAGAGAACATTATGGACGTTTTAGAAGCCATTTTTACCCGTCGCAGCATTCGTGAATTCACCAATGAAGACGTAAGTGAAGCTGATTTGGAAACCCTTTTGCGCGCGGCCATGGCGGCCCCCAGCGCGCATAACCGCCAACCCTGGCATTTTGTGGTTGTGCGTGACAAAGCCTTGCTCGCTCAAATTGCCGCGCTGCACCCTTATGCCAAGATGGCAGCCCATGCGCCTTTGGCCATAGTGGTATGCGCCAATCCCGCAGAGGCCAAAGAAGCTGGTTTTTGGCAGCAGGACTGCACAGCTGCATTGGAAAACATGCTTCTGGCGGCGCGTGGATTAAATCTTGGCACAGTATGGTGCGGCATGCACCCCATTGAAGACAGAGTGGAGCCCATCCGTCACTTGCTGAAAATCCCGGCGGACATCAATGTCCTGGCTCTGGTCGTGGTGGGGCACCCTGCGCAGGCTTTCAGCAAAGTCGATCGCTACAAGGCGGAAAAAATTCACCATAATGGTTGGTAGGCACGGTAAGCGACGGTGCACAGTCTTATGACCAGGAGTACGGGTCGGGCCATGGATATTTCTTGGCCCGACCCGCTTTCTGGTATGGCGCAACACACATCAAACCCGGTTGTTGGCACGGGTCGGCTGGTGCAGCGTGCAGACAGGGCATTATTTCAATTTTGCGCCCCTGTTTTTTACCAGTGCGCAGTCTTTCAAGCTGGCGCAGGCCCCACCCGCAATTGCCCACAGATACAAGCTGGCAACAGAGGCATAGGGCGAATAGCGCTTTTTATACTTGGCGAAAAGCTTGGGCGTAATCGTACGGTGCCGGTACAGCATGCGCAGGCCGCGCTGTATGGCCAGATCATCCCAACTCAGGATGTCCGGACGCTGCATTGAAAAAATCATCAGCATTTCCGCCGTCCAAAGGCCTATGCCTTTAAGTTGCACAAGCATTGCGCTTACTTCTGTATCCGTCATGGCTGGCAGAAGCGTCAGATCAAGCCCGCCATCCCTAACGGCGTCGGCAATGCTTTTGATGTACAATGCCTTGCGCATGGAAATACCGCAGGTCTGCAGATCTTCAGCACGCAGATTTTCAAAATTTTCTGGAGTGATGGGGGCAAGGCGCTCCTGCATCCTGTTCCATATGGTCACATGGGCCTTTGTGGATATCTGCTGGCCAACAATGGAGTTTATAAGCGCCTTGAACAAATCGGGCTGCACCTCGCGGTGGATATGCCCGATTTCATCCATGGCGGCAGACAGGACACGATCACGCGACCTGAGCCATTGTTTTTCTTTTTCGCCATATTCAAAATAATTTGTGCTGGTCATGCTTTTTTTCAGTTCTGGCAGGCTGCCAGATTTTTTCATGGTCCAGCAGGTACTGCTTTATGGCAAGCCCCCCCGCGTATCCAGTCAGACTCCCGTCATGCCCGATGACACGATGGCAGGGCACAATAATGGCAACAGGGTTACGGTTGTTGGCCATCCCCACCGCGCGGCTTCCGCCAGGTTTGCCCACCAATACCGCAATGTCTTTATAGCTGCGGGTTTCACCAGCAGGAATGGTCATCAGGGCCCGCCACACAGCGGCTTGAAACTCGGTGCCGCCCAGATGCAAAGGCACATCGAATTCTTTACGTTTACCCTCAAAATATTCGCCAAGCTGCATGGCGGCCTTTTGGATCACCGGCGTTTCCGCTTGTTCAAAGCCTTCAGGTGGAGCCTCGGTGCTGAAAAACACCCCGCATATGCCCTCATCATCGGCGGCTATGCCGATTTTACCGATGGGAAAAGTGTAAAACGCTATGTTTTTCATCAAGCATCTCCATTTTTGTTCAGAGCAATGCGCTCAGAGCAATGTGCGCAGATTCGCATCAAAAATGCGCAATCTCAAGGTCTGCGTAAGTCTCATGAGGGGCAGCACCGTATAACAACATTGCCTCTGCATCTTCGGGCGGGCGTCTTTTGCGCCGTCCTCCCAAAAGTTTCAGAGCGTAAATGTATAAATAGGATTTTATCGCATGCACCAGCTTGATGACAAAGCCATACTGTGATGTATCCTTTATACATTCACGCTTCCTGCAACGTTGATTGGACGCGAAAAGTATGCGGTGTCGTGCCTGTCTGTTTTTTAAAAAAAGCATAAAAAGCTGACAAACTGTCAAAGCCGATGGCGGCGGCAATATCAATGATGGGCATGTCTGTTGCGGCCAGCATTTTTTTTGCCTGCTGTTCGCGCCTGTTGCCCAGATAACGCGTGGGCGTCATGCCGTACTGTTGCCTGAAGAGGGCAGCCAGATGGCTTTGCGTGACACCCAGTTTTTTCAACTCAGCCATCAGCAGTGTGCGTTTGCCGCAGTGTTCGTCCATAAGCTTTTTTGCCTGCGCGGCAAGTCCAGCTACAGGCGCTTGCCCGCAAAGCTCTGGTCGGCATCGTTTACAGGGGCGGAATCCCGTGTGCTTGGCTTCTTCTTCTGTCATAAAATACACGGTATTTTTTCGCAGAGGAGTTTTTGACCTGCACGAAGGGCGGCAGTATACGCCCACAGTTTTTACGCCATAGAAGAATTTTCCGTCATATGCGGAATCACAGTCAACCACTGACTGCCACATGGTATCTTCCGAAAACCCGGTCATATAAAGCCTCGTTCCATTTTCTGACTTGTATAACACAGTGGCGGTTCTGGGTCTTACTCATTTTCAAGATGCAATTCATACTGGTGACGCCCAGGCTCAGGACCACGCGGTTTTCAACGCATTCAGGGCGGATATGATGTCTGATTCGGACAGCATGCCATAGTCCAGGAACAGGCAATTTTTTGAGCACCGCGTTTTGTCTGCCCATAAGCGTGAGGCTGGATACACCTTTATGCCGACGGCCTTGGCCCGTGCCATCAGTTCATTTTCGTCGGGACCATCCACCAGTTCAAGCAAAATGTGCAACCCCGCATTATGTCCGTGGGTACGAACTTTATCACTCCAAAGACGGTTGACCGTGTTCACAAAAACATCGTGTTTTTTCTTTTTGAAGAGGCATAGTTTTCGAAGATGCTTCTCCCAGTGCCCATCGGCCATAAAACGGTGCAACACGGCCTGTTCAAGCCAGGGAACTGTGCACTGGAAACCCGCAAACACGGAGTTGAACCTGTCATGAAGATGAGGGGGCAACACCATATAGGACATGCGCATACCGGGGGAGAGCACTTTTGAAAACGTGCCAAGGTAAATGACGTGGCCTCCGTGGTCTATGGACTGCATCGACGGGATAGGGCGGCCATCATACCGAAGTTCACTGTCGTAATCGTCTTCAATGATAAAAGCATCATTATCCCCAGCCCATTGCAACAATTCTATTCGTCTGCTGATCGACGTGACGATGCCTGTAGGAAATTGGTGCGATGGCGCTATGTGCGCCAACCGGGCTGAGGATCCGGCCAGCACGGCAATATCCATACCGCTGGCATCCACAGGTACGGGCACAACCGGCATGCCAAAACACTCATAGACGGCCCTTGCGCCAGCATACCCCGGATCCTCAAGAGCGACCAGGCGGCACTCCGCCTGCAACAGGCGCAGAATAGCCATAATTGATGGCTGTAATCCGCTGCACAGTATCACCTGTTCCGGAGAACACCGAACCCCCCGGCTTTGGTAAAGATAGGCGGCCATCTGGCGGCGCAGAGGCATATAGCCGCCCGCAGCGCCATACCGATGCATTTCTGCGGCGTAGTCGGATTGTGCGTTGTCGGACAGAACCTCGGCAGTCAGCTTGCGCCAGATGGCAGCGGGAAAGGTTGATCCATCGGAGTTTTCATAGCTGAAATCATACTTGTAGATTTCATCCCTCTGCTGTTCATCGGCGCGGGGCGTCGCAAGGAAATTTTTTGCAGGGCTCAAATCTGATGGGGGGATGATGCCGTAAATGGCATTGACCGTATAACCGCTTCCCGGGCGGGCAGACACATACCCTTCAAGGGCAAGCTGAGCATAGGCGCTCTCAACAGTATTTTTCCCAAGGCGCATCTGCCGCGCCATTGCACGGATGGAAGGCAACCTTGCGCCCTCAGGCATTGCGCCTGACAGGATATCCGCGCGTATTTGGCTGTATATCTGTTGAAAGAGCGGCACGCCATTGTCGGCATCCAGTTCCAGCACGCGGTTCTCCCATGTCAGTTGTGGACCTGGAACACATTGCCGTTAAGATCACGCATTTTCGACACTTGAAGGCTGCGGTTCCGGCGCTTGTCTGTGAATGTATCGCGGTATCCCGGCAATCGCCTGTCCCACTTTCCACGCGAGACGCGACCAGCAGGCAATTTCAGTTTGATAAGGAGTTGGTGTTGCGGGTCACGGGCAGCGGGGCAGCATGTCAGGGGCCGCATCAAAGTGTCAGGCGAAAAAGCTTTAAACTGTCCCTATTCATTATACATGAATCAGTGCTATTCTTAGGGTCACATTAATATATACGAGGGACACTATGCAGGCAAGAATGAAAAAATACCCACTGTCGCAAGAGAAAATACATGATTTGCTCACTGTGGAGCCAGTAGGCAGGTTGGCCAGCACAGGTGCGGACGGTTTCCCTTATATTACGCCGGTACACTTTGTTTTTATGGAGGGGAAAATAGTTATCCATGGTTTGGCTGTTGGTGAAAAACTTGCCAACATCAAAAGAGATCCGCGTGTTTGCTTTGAGGTGGAACGAATGCTCGGGCTTATACACGATGCGGAAAAACCATGTGATACAAATACCACCTATGAAAGCGTCATAATCAGAGGGCACGCAACCGTGGTTGCCGATACTGACGTAAAGTTAGCCGTGTTGGATGCTTTTGTGCGTAAATACACACCGCAGCATTCAGGAAAATCGTATCCGGAAGCGATGGTTAAAATGACTGGCATCATTGAATTATCAATACAATCCTGCACGGGAAAATACTATCCGGCGTAAGAGCGTGAAGTCTCTGCACGGCAGACTATGGTGAAAAAATAGATAACTGGCTGTTATTTCATGAACTGACTTTTTCTTCATAACACGGCAAGCCATTTGGTAATTTGACAAGGCGGTTTTGCGGTATATTGTATGAGTATGGAAGAGGCAAAATTTATGGTGTGTTGTGAGCATGATCACAGAAAACCAGGCGACCCACCTCTACGCTAGCATTACTGGTGCTGCATACCTTTGGGAGTGTGCGTTCAAAACGTTTACAGCATTCCCTACAAGACAAACCGCGCTGACGCCTTCACGGCAAGCGCCTGTGACCGCAGCGGCCAGTGCTGTTTCATAGTGAACCTCCTCTACTGCAACACCGCTAAAGCAGCCATGACCGGCAAAGGGAATGTCATGAAAATACTGCAGCTTGATTCTACCAGAGAATTTTCACCCAACGTCATGAAGCGTTTCTTTCTTGTGGAGGATTCTCCCAACTTCAAGATAATCAACTTCAACCTTGACGCTGGCGTCGTCTTTCCCGTGCATTCGCATGACCTGGACGGGGAACTGTCCATACAGATTCTTGAAGGCGAGGGCTTTTTTCTTGGAGCCGATGGCGCGAAACTGCCCGCAAAAACGGGAGATATCCTCATTTCTGAAATTCGTGAACCTCACGGGGTTGAAGCCACAACACGCATGCGCCTGCTTGTGACCATTACCCCGCCCATCTAGAGCATTTTACCTTGAAAAAGGGCACATGCTTTAACGCTGCACGAGAGAGCAGCGCGCCCAAATAGGGCACGGATTCTGCCGAAAATGCGACTTTCGGCAGAATGACAAATTGGAATGTGAAGCATTTCAAAGTTAATCTGATCTGGAATCGATTGCCTTTGAAACGGCGCAGCCTCAAAGGTTATACAACCAGCCCTTTACAGGGCAACTGTGCGGATAAACCGCGCCACGCTTTTATGGCGTGTGCCTGCTTATGCGCAGCGGGCCAGGGCAGCTTCAACATGCAACTGCTCTGGTTCGCTGCCGCTTCACAAACCCAAACCAGGACAACGCTGCACAAACAAGTCGAGGTAGCCATGTTGCTGACCAAGGATACGAGTATTTATACCCTCACCACGGAATATCCTTTTCTCATAGACTCTCTGGCAAGCCACAACAAGAGCTTTGAAAAACTCAAAAATCCTCTTTTGCGGCAGACAGTGGGCAGGGTTGCATCTGTGGAAAAAGCGGCTGGCATGGGTAATGAGAGTGTTCTTTCACTTCTCTTGTTCATTGCTGGCGAAATTATGACGAATACGGGCGAATCTGTTGAAATTGCGGCTCCCGAAGCCAAGGGCGCGAAGCCGGGCGACACAAAGGCGACTCAGGATCAACGCCTGACCGCGCTTAAGGAGATAATCAAGGATCTTCATGACGGCGTGGAATTCAGCCAGTTGCAGGACAAATTCAATAAAACGGTGGGTGATATCACGCCGCAGGAAATTGCCGCCCTGGAGCAGACTCTTGTGAACGAGGGCCTGCCCGAGACGGAAATAAAAAGGATGTGCCATCTGCATGCGGCCCTGTTTCAGAATGCGCTGGAAGGTCAGCAGATGCCTCAGGTTCCGTCCGGGCATCCAGTGCACACCTATTTGAAGGAAAATGTTCAAGCAAAAAAGCTTATTGCTGAAATCGGGGAAGCCCTGGGCCCATCCAAGATGCCAACCGAGGCTGAATGGCCTTTTGTGCTTAAACGCCTCAGCTTTCTTGTTGAGGAGCTTGCCGGCATTCAGGTCCACTACGTACGTAAGGAGAATCAGCTCTTTCCTCTGCTCGAAAAGCATGACCTGAGCGCTCCTGGCAAGGTCATGTGGGAAGTGCACGATGACATCAGAGGCAAGTTCCGCCGGACGCAGGAGCTTCTGGCAGACAACAACAGGGTGGAAGGTTCCGCAGCTGTGCAGGACCTCATTGATGAAGTTGCTGAAATGGTTCGTAAAGAAGAAAACATTCTTTTTCCCATGTGCCTTCAGCTGCTTACCGAAGAGGACTGGAGCCGCTGCCGCCTGGGTGACGATGAAATCGGCTATTCTTTCGGCATAACCCCAGAAGGGGAATGGAGCGCGTCTGCTGCCAGACCTGCTGAAAGCACAGGCCAGTCAGGACTTGTTGATCTTTCGACAGGTCAGCTGCCGCGAGAGGTTGTGGATGCCATCCTTTGCAATTTGCCTGTAGACGTGAGCTTTGTTGGCCCGGATGACAGGGTGGCCTACTATTCTGACAGCGCGCACCGTATTTTTCCAAGAAGCGCCGCAGTTATCGGCCGCGAGGTGAAAAACTGCCATCCCCCCAAATCCGTGCACATGGTCACTGAAATTCTTGAAGCCTTTAAAAGGGGAGAGCGCGACAAGGCTGAGTTCTGGTTGGAACTTGGCGGCAAGTTCATCCACATCCAGTATCTGGCGCTCAGAAATAAGCAGGGAACCTATTTGGGCTGCCTTGAAGTGGGGCAAGACGCCACGCATCTGCGCGCCCTGACCGGCCAGAGGCGACTGCTTGAATGGGAATGACGCCAGGGCGTGACAGATAAACATATGTAAGGGCAGGGAGGACAATCCCCTGCCTTTTTTAATGAATCTGTTCGGATGGGTATATTGTCGACCTGAGCGCTAACGACCTTTCCCCAAAAACAAGCTCCGCACCCAATGGTGAAAAGACTAGCATAAACCTCGGTTCTGTGCCATATTCTGGCCGGTTTGAAAAACAGGAACAAGACGCGCATAACGTCCGTTTGCTTGCGGAAGGAAATATATGGAAAAACAGCTGCGAAAGATTAAAGACAGGTGCTTCCTGTGCGCCTTGGGCGTTTTTTTTCTGGCGGGTTGGGTTATTGTGAAGCTGCATGGCTATCTGAGCGGTCTGGGCTTTGAAACCCGCTCAACGCAGATGTTGTTTATTGATTCAATGCTGTATTTTCTCCTCTTTTTTGCAGTGGTGGGCATAAAGCCCGTCTCCAGCTACTTTTTCTCACTGTATTCCAAAAAACTGCAAAAAAAGACTGACGCAACGGAACCTGTCGCTCACGGCGGCTAGGCTCATTCACGCTGAAATGGCGCGGTCACAGCCGTGTAAAGCCTAACGGACTGGCCTTATCAGCGCTGTTGCGCGCCGTGGCAGGCGTCCTCAACCTTTGCGGCACTATGCGCAAAGGCAATTTTCACCTGAGATCGTAGTCATAAAAATTTGAATGCTCACCAGATTCGCGTGAGTAAAAAATTGCCCAACAAGACGGCCCCGCAGGAACTTTTTCCAACGGGGCCGTCTTGTTTTGGCTATCAACGGGGTGAACTATTACGCCCGCAAAATCTCAGGCTTGTACCGCGCCCTGCCGTGGCTGGGAATCATTGGCGCCGTCTTTGCGTATCCATTCCTCAAGGTGGCTGGCAATATGCTGGCAGATGGCCGCGTGTTCTTCCTTGCCTTGCCCCTGAACGTGCAACGGTTTTGCAAAGCAATACCGCACGGGCATGCCAGGGCGCACTGGGCCCAGTTCCTTGATCTTGCGTCCTTGCCCCCAGGCATCAGTTTTCAGCGCAATGGGAACCACAGGCACCCCTGCCTTGCGCGCCAGCTTGACGCCAATGGAATTGAAGTGCCCCTGATCAAAAATCAGCGATCGCGTACTCTGCGGGAAAACAATAATGGATATGCCTTTCTTCAGGCGCTCAAGGCCGCCCTCAAGCACTGCCGTCAAATCTTCGCGCGGATTGGTGCGCCCCACAACTATGGGATCGCGTGAACACATGACAGGGCCAAAGAAGGGCATGGTCGTCAAACTTTTTTTGACCACAAAAGTCACGGGACGCCTTGGGCGTATCATGCCGGGCAACATGAAGGTTTCCAGCGTGCTCATGTGGTTGGCGACAAAAAGGCACGGCCCATCGGTTTCGTTGATGGCATCCATGCCCTGCACTTCAATGGGGCAGCCAACGCTTTCCATCAGGTCAGAAACCCATACACTGGCATGCACCCAGGCGCTGTCGTCGCATTGTCCCTTGGCGGCCTTTGAGCACAGCCAGCGCACCGGGCCGCCGAAAAGGCGACTGTAAAAGCTGAGTGAAGGAAAAAGCCGCGTAAAAAACCCCGCGTGCGCGTTCTGGCTTGCATACTCATTGCCAGAAAGAAATTTCTGCGCAAATACGCCTTCAACAAAAGGATGCATACCTTAGTCTTCCGTTTTTTTGATTTTGTGGATCTTGCGCCACCACTGTGAGAGGCGAGGTTCTTCACCATTATCGCGTGGCTGATAGAAACGGCGTCCTTCAAGCCCTTGAGGCAGGTAGGACTGGTCGATCCAGGAATCCGGGTAGTTGTGGGGATACTTGTATTCCTTGCCGTAGCCCCATTCCTTTTGCAGTTGGGTAGAGGGATTACGCAGGTGGAGCGGCACAGGGCGCGGGCCGTTGAGCTTGATTTCACGCTGGGCATTGAGGTAGGCCGCGTATGAGGCATTGCTCTTGCGGGCCATGGCCAAATACGTCACGGTTTCAGCCAGAGGAATAAAGCCCTCGGGCATGCCCACAAATTCTACAGCCTGCTGGCACGAAACCGCCAGCGACAGGGCAGCGGGATCAGCCAAGCCCACATCTTCCGATGCCGACAAAATGAGTCGACGGCAGATAAAACGCGGGTCTTCACCGCCCTCAAGCAGGCAGGCCAGATAATACAAGGCTGCGTCAACATCGCTGCCGCGAATGGATTTGATAAGTGCTGAAGCAAGTTCGTAGTGATTGTCGCCGTCTTTATCGTGCCGAACCAGCACTTCGGGCAGCGCGGCTTTAATATGCTCAAGTTCTTGCAGATCAGCGGGCAGAGCAGCCACATACTCCACAAGGTTCAGCAGCGTGCGGGCATCGCCGTGCGATGCGCCGGACAGCAAGTCCGCAAGTTCTTCAGACATGTCCATCTGAAGATCGGCAGCGCCGCGCTTGGCCAATTCTATGAGTTCAGGGCGGCCCAGGGGCCGTAACCGCAACACGTGAAGTCGTGAAAGCAGCTGGCGCGTGACGCTGAAAGAAGGATTTTCGGTTGTTGTGGCCAGCAGGGTAAGCTCGCCCGATTCTACCAGCGGCAGAAAAAAGTCCTGCTGCGCCTTGGAAAAACGGTGCAGTTCGTCAAGAACAAGAATATCCACGCCAGAAAGCGAACGGCGCAAATGCTGCAAACCGGCCTCAGGCGCGCTGAGCCGCAAAAAATTTTTGCCTGTGGATTTGGCCAGCAGCAGGGCCAGCGTGGACTTACCGCAGCCTGGAGGGCCGAAAAAAAGCAGGCTTGGCAGGCGCGGGGCCTGCATGAGAGAGCGCAGGCGTCCGCCAAGATGCGTCTGGCCCAGAAAAAGCGCCAGATCATCCGGGCGCATGCGCTCTGGCAGGGGTTTGTTGACGGTCATGGCCGTTCCGCCTCGTGCGATGGAGCCTCCGGCAGCTGCGAAGCCCACCAGTGTATGCCAAGGCAGAGGGTTGCCGCCGTTTCGCAGCGCAGCACCCGCGTGCCCAGGCTTACAGCGCAAAAGCCAGACTGCGTGAGCACAGTAAGCTCTCGCTGCGAGAAGCCGCCCTCAGGGCCAATAACATAAACAGTCAGGCCTTGCTGCCCCGCCATGGCTGGGGAAAGCATGGGCACTGCGTCCTGTGCTTCCCATGGCAAAATGCGGTAGTCGGCTTCCGCCGCATGGCTGACAAGATCGTCCACTCCGCCGCCGAGCACGCGAACCTCCGGCAACCAGGGATTGCCGCACTGTTTTGCGCCAGCAACAAGCTGCCCCTGGCACGCTTCCTGTGCTGCTGCGGAAAGCTTGCCCTGGCTGTGGTCGCCTTGCCACAGCCAAATGCCTGATGCCCCGAGTTCCACAGCCTTTTCCATAAAAAAACCGCGTCGTACGGCCTTGCTGTAGGCAAGGGCAACCACGGCGCGAGCTTCAGACTGTGGAAAAAAATCTTCACTCTTGCATTCAAGGTCGACAGTTTTTTTTCCTGCCTTCAGCACTACAAAGTGACCTATACGGCCCCGGCCATCAAGAAGTCCCACTTCGCTGCCCGGCCCGAGGCGCAAAACCTGACTCAGATGGAGGGCCTCCTGGCCATCAAGACGAACCTCATGCCCCCAGTGCTCCGGGGGCAGATAAAATAACGCCAAACTCATGTTAACATGCTTTCCTTGCCCATACGTGCCTTGCGCACAGCCTTAAAGCCGTCCAGCAAAGAAACGAGGCGTCCGTAATTTTTGCGTATTTCAATTCCTGCAGGGGTCAGGCTATCTTCCGGCGGTTCAATATACTGCCGTTGGAGGTAGCGATCGCGCAATATTTTTTCAACACAGTCGATGATGCCGTCCACCAGTGCGGGAAAAAAGTTGACCACTTCAAATTTCAGCTCATTGAGCAGAACCAGTGCTTCACTGAGCATTTGCCTGTACGTGATGTGTACGCCCTTGCAGGTGCGCGTGCACAAGTCTTCCAGAATCCGCACACGGCGAGCCTGCTGAATATAGCTGAAGCGCGTGCAGACTTCCTGATACAGATCACGCAGGTCTTCAAAAACTTCGTCATTGTCCGGCGAGTAGAGATAATTAGATAACACTTTGCTGACATTGGAAAAAAACTCATCACTATAACTGATCATGCGCCGCTGGTGCTTGGTCAGCCAGCTGTACAGAAATTTGAGTCTCTTTTCATGGGTGTCGGTATTTTCCACAACCTCGGTACGCTTGAATACAATACGCCCCGTGTATTCGCCGCGCACAATGTCATTCAGGCGCAGGAACATGTTGGACGTATCCTTGATAAGGTTGAGCCCGGTGAGGCGCTCGCCGGTGAGCGGATGCAGCACTTCCTGGGCTACCACCGAAAGCGCGCGATCCTGACGGACGTTGCTCGAATCAAACGTATGTTGGCGGTATTTCACGCGCAAAATGACAACCCGTCGGGGTTTATCAAGGAAAAATCCGTCGCGGTCAATAATCTCAAGGGCTTCTTCATGGTCGGCATCCACAGCGACCAGAGCTATCTTTTCCAGTTGGGGGTAGCGCTGGTTTCCGCCAATGGACATATAGGTCGTGAGGGTGCGGTCAGTCTGCCCGAGAACCCGCAGAAGAAAGTGCTCACCCATTTTATGCAGCTTGCGCGCGAAAAGCGCGCTGGACGTCCGCCGCTCGGACACAATGGGGAAGCCGTAAAGCTCCATAAGATACTGATACACAAACATGCGGTTGAGTTCATAAATATCGCTGTCGCCATAGACAAACTTGCCTATGCGTATGCCAAACCGCTTGAGTTCGCTGTCGATGTCAGAAGGAAAAGAGGCGAACACGCCAGCCAGATGGAACTGGTTGTCCGCATCCCAGGCCAGCACTTGCGCCCTGTCCATATTGAGCAGGTACGGCATAAGTGCGGGGTAGCTTTCCAGCAGCACAGTATCCGTGGAGCGGAACTGCTGGCGAAAGACATCCTGATGCATGCGCGGCAGGCGTGAAGCTAGGGTTTGCAGGTTTTGCCCCATCACCTGGTTTTCCAGCGGGCATGAAGCCCCCTCGCCCTCGGTGACGACCGGATGCAGCCTGTCAAACTGAAAAATCTCGGAAAAATAATCAAGCTGGCGGGCAAAAGCCACCAGGGCGAAGCCAGGCAGCTCTCTGTACTCGAACATGTCATTGTCAAATGAAGGCAGAAGCTCGCGTCCTTCCACAACCGGATAGTTCTTGTTTTCCTGATAGGGTTTCACCAGGCAGAAACGCACATGTACGGCATCAAGAAAATTCTTGAGCGACTCAAGGTCGCTAATGGCAACAGGGGCGGACAAGCATGTTGCATCCCGCCAGGGTTGACCATTTTTGCTGAAGACCTCTTGCCACTTAATCATTCCTGCATCCTACAGACCAGTCTTTCTCAATTTTTTATACTTATTTTTAAAATAATTCCAGTGGGCATAGTTGATAAATAAATATTTTACACAAGAGTCAACCCCTTACAGGGGCAGCGGAGCCATATTTTTACATATTTATCCTTTTTTCTTCAGATTGCCTGACCTGTTGCATCGTCCTATGATCAAAAGCAGTTGCGGGGGGCGATGCGCTTTGCTACAAGAAATGAGTTTATTGATACATCTTGGCGGTCGATCCGCATCACCATAAAACCCACAGCACCATGACTGAAAATTCTTTAGAAAAACATATACTCAGTATCGTTTGCAGCGTTTTTGACGCATACTCTGTTGTCTTGTTTTTGCCTGACGAAGAAGGCGAGGGACACCATCTCGCCGCCGCCTTCAGCCTTGGCGACAAAATCGGGGCCAAGGCCACGGTGTTGCCTGGCAAGGGGCTGGTGGGCTGGATTGTGCGCAATCGCCAGCCGCTTCTTGTTCCCAACTTCGATCAGCGGCAGAGCAACCTTGGCTACTATTCCGGTGGCGAAGAGGCCGCCATCAAGGCCTTTATGGGGTGCCCCGTGCCAACCGGCGGGGCATTGTGCGTTGACAGCAAAAGACAGTATTCTTTTTCTGACAAAGACCACAAAATTTTGCAGATGTTTGCTGAGCTTGTGGCGCGCCAGCAGGGCAGCAAGGGCCGCCAGGATCTGGCTGGCAATATTCCACGCTACTTTGTGGAGTTGGGCGTCATACAGGACCTGCGCTTTCGCTATAAACGCTGGCCGCAATTTTTACAGAACTATCTGCGCATCATGGTTGAGGCTACGGGCTTTGACTACTGCGCCTTTGCTTCTGTGGAAACCCCCGGCGAAACGTATTGCGTGGAAGCAGAATCCGCGCGGCTTCTTCTTGACGGGCCGGAGCCCCTCATCTTACCCATGGGCAGCGGCATAACCGGCTGGGTTTTTCATAACGACCAGCCCGTTGTGGCCGAAGGGGTAGAGGGCGCACCTTCTACCGTCTTATTCGGCAAACTCCCTGACATGCCAGATTTTCAAGCCGCCATTTGCATGCCTGTTATGGTCAACAAAAGTACACGCGGCGTTTTGTGCCTGGCTCACACGCAGCCCAGGCAGATTGACGAATCCATGCGCAGTTTTGTGCGTCAGGCCGTAGACCATCTGGCGCTGTTTCTGGAAAATCTGTACCTCAAGGTACGGTTGCGCACCATGCTGCCCCGAGCCAGGGTGCACAGTGACGGTCCCCAGGTATATGATCCGGACAGCGCCCCCATACCACCTCAAAAAGAATATTAATTATGCTGTTGCGGCGCATTTTCCGTTTTCTGTCGAAAGACATAGCCATGGATCTTGGCACCGCCAACACCCTGCTTTACACCAGGGCGCACGGCATTGTCGTCAATGAGCCGTCAGTAGTTGCCCTTGACGCGCATACAGGCAAAGTCCTTGCTGTGGGAGCCGCCGCAAAAGAATACATCGGGCGGACACCCCAGCGTATCCGCGCGGTTCGCCCCATGAAGGATGGCGTCATCGCCGACTTTGACGTCACGCGGGCCATGATTTCCTATTTTACGCGCAAGGCCATCACGGGGCTTCGTCTGGTCAGGCCTTCCATGTCCATCTGCATCCCCACCGGCATTACCCAGGTTGAAAAAAGGGCTGTCATTGACGCGGCCATGCTGGCCGGAGCGGCAGACGTCTCAATGATCGAAGAGCCTATGGCTGCTGCCATAGGGGCTGATTTACCCATCCACGAGCCCTTGGGCAATCTTGTTCTGGACATTGGCGGCGGCACCAGCGAGGTGGCGGTCATCACTCTGTCCGGCGTTGCCAATACCCAGTCGGTACGTATAGCGGGCGATGCCATGAATCTGGCCGTACAGCGGTTCATGCGTGACGCGTTTCGTATGGAAGTAGGCGACAATACAGCTGAAAACGTAAAAAAGATTATTGGCTCGGCCATGCCCATACCCAATGCTCCCATCCTTGAGGTTTCGGGCAAGGATATGGTTCGCGGCGGCCCCCGCGTGGTCAAGGTAACAGAAGCCCATATTCGTGAAGCCTTGAGAGAGCCAGTTCAGGCCATTCTTGAGGTAGTATTGCGCGCTCTGGAAAAAACGCCGCCTGAACTTGCCGCAGACATCTACCGCAATGGCATGCTCATGGCTGGTGGAGGCTCACTGCTCAAGGGGCTCGATGAGTATATCGCCCGAGAAACCCGCCTCAAGGTTTTTGTTGATAAAGATCCGCTTACCACAGTGTTGCGCGGCACAGCCAAAGCCATGCTTAACCGTGAAACATACCGCTCCGTCTTTATCAACTAGCCCCATGCTCTTTGCGAACATGTATCCTCAACGCTGACAGCACGCCTGTTACGACACTGCACAGCGCAATTGCATCGTCTCGCTCAGCCCCACAGGTGAACCCTCTCGTGCTGCCATGCGTCAACTGCAACGTGTGATTGCTCTGAATGTCGCCAACCTGACATGTTTGGATAAATTGAAGTCCAGGGGATGCATCTGATCGCTTGAGTCTGTCCGGCTACTGCCTGGCCGAATTTAGCGGGGTCCCTTCGCGCTTCGACTTGAAACAAAGGATTTTTCATGATTGATGCCAGTTCCATTCTCAAAAACTGCGTGGATATTGTCCTGCAAAGCGGTGAGATCATACGCGAACACTGGGAATTGCCCAGCAACGTGCGCCACAAGGGCAGCATTGATCTGGTCACCCAGACCGATCTGGCTGTAGAAGCATTTTTAAAGGAAAAGCTGGCGGACCTCGTGCCCGGCGCGTGTTTTCTCGCAGAGGAAAGCAGCAGCGATGACCAGGCGCCTGACGAACTATGCTGGATCATCGACCCCGTGGACGGCACCACCAACTTTGTGCACCGCATCCCACAGGTGGGCACATCAGTGGCCCTGTGGCACAAGGGGCGTGTTGAGCTTGGTATTGTCAATGTGCCCATGCTGCGGCGCTGCTACTGGTCGGCTCGTGGTCACGGAGCCTTTTGCAATGACAAGCCCATTAGCGTGAGCGGTGTGGACAGTCTCAATGATGCCCTGGTGGGCACAGGTTTCCCTTATGACATTGCCACCCGCCTGCCGGAAATAATGGAGCGGCTTGCCCTGGTTCTGCCCATGGCGCAAGGCGTGCGACGCATTGGCGCGGCCTCCATTGATCTGGCATATGTCGCCAGCGGAAAGCTGGATATTTTTTACGAAGCCGGGCTCAAACCGTGGGACTTCGCTGCAGGCATACTGCTTGTGGAAGAGGCGGGGGGGCGCATCAGCAACCTGAACGGCGAGCCCTTGCGTTTTGGCGAGCCCCTTCTTGCGAGCAACGGGCGTTTGCACGCCCTGGCCGTTGATTTGCTGAGCCCCACGACCTGAGCGTAAACCAGTTTCAGCAACAGAAATTGCGTTGCTCAGAAATGCGAGAGGTATCCGCCCTCAAGGGCGGCATACATGACAGGGGAGAGCAGATCGCCAAAGTGAGCGCCCAGTCCTTTCAGCTCATCCTGATCCACCAGCAGGTGCCTGTCGCGCGCCAGGGCCTTGGCGTTAATGATGGAACGCGGCAGACTGGCCGTATACAGGTGAAGAAAGGTCAGGCCATTGCTGGCCGAGGGCGGCATGAGGCCCAGGCAGGCAAGGCGGCCGCCCTCCTGGCTCCATTCCTGGAGCAGGATATCCTGGGCGCTGCTCTCGCACGGCATCCCGGCTGCAACCTGGCCGTATGACGAAAATCCCCAGCCCTGTTCACCCAGGGTCAGCAGGGCGCGCCCGCTTCTGTCGCGAACGAGCAGCGCCACGGCGCGGTGCAGCAGACCTTGGCGCAAAACATCTTCTTTTGCCATAATGCACAGGGGCGCATTGTTGCGGTCCACCACTTCAAGGCTTTGTGCCGGATTTTTCAGGCCTTCATAAGGAAACGTTTTCATGAGCACGTCCACAGGGCAGGCATGGCGCATGCGGCAACTTGAAGCATGCCATGCCGAAAAAATGTCTGCTATCGAACGCGAGTGTTTTACGTTGCCCTGGTCTGAAGAGCAATGCCGTGCCGCCTTTGCCCAAAAAGCCTTTGCGGCCTTTGGTCTGTTCAATGGCGAATGCCTCGCGGGCTACATTTCCATTTATCATACCGGTGATGAGCTGGAAATACTCAATCTGGCTGTGCGGCCCAAGATACGACGTCTTGGACACGGAAAACGCATATTGCGCACTGTCTTGCGTCTGGCGCGTAAAATGGATATTCATAGAGTCTTGCTTGAAGTACGGACAGGGAACAAGGCTGCCATTGCCTTGTACGAAGGCTGCGGCTTCCATAAAGTGGGGCGACGCCGCAACTACTATGCCGACACGGGTGAAGACGCCCTTATCTACCTATGTGAGCTGGACTCCTGTCAGCTTTAACGCCTCAAGGGGTACGTATGCATAAAATCATTGCCGCCAACTGGAAGATGTACAAAAACCGTACAGAGGCTGCAACCACCGCTGCTGAAATAGCTGCGGCCCTGCCCGCAGTTTTGCCGGAAGGGCGAGAAGTTCTTGTTTTTCCGCCAGCGACGGCCATTGAATGTGTGGCCCAGGCCTTTCACGGGCAAAAATCGCTGACTGTGGGGGCGCAGAATTTTTATCCCGCGTCCGAAGGCGCGTTCACAGGGGAAGTTTCTGTGGGCATGCTGCGGGATGTGGGCGCGGAGTGGGTGCTTGTCGGACACTCCGAACGGCGGCATATTTTTGGCGAAAGCGATGATATGGTCGCGCGCAAGGCAGTATTTGCCTTAAGCCACGGCATGAAAACCATGCTCTGCATTGGCGAAAAACTTGAAGAGCGTGAGCAGGGCCAACTGTATGCAGTGCTGGAACGCCAGTTGACGGCCTTTTTTTCGTCAAAGCCTGATGCAATGGCTGATGACGCCCTGACCGAGCGCTTTGCCATTGCCTACGAACCTGTGTGGGCCATTGGCACCGGCAAGGTGGCTGGCCCGGGTGAAGTGCGCGAAGCACACGGCGTGACACGTGCCCTGCTTGAAAAATTTATGGGTGAAACCGGCAAAAAACTGCCTATTCTGTATGGTGGCAGCGTCAAGCCAGACAATGCCGGAGCCCTTATTGCCCTTGACAACGTGGATGGTCTTTTGGTAGGAGGAGCCTCTTTAGAGGCGCAAAGCTTCCTACAAATTATCGGGGCCTGATGCCCAACTTCTGGCGCGCCGTCGGGCAGTGGCCGGACGGCGAGGAGGAATACGTGCAGACTCTCATTCTTACGCTGCATATCATTGTATGCGTGTTGCTTATTATCCTTGTACTTTTGCAATCGGGCAAGGAAGGCATGGGCGTCATATTTGGCGGGGGCAACACTTCTGTTTTCGGCAGTGGTGGTGCTGGCGGCATTCTTGCCAAACTTACCACGCTTATGGCGGTGATTTTTGTTATCACCTCTTTGAGTTACACGTATGTCACCAGTTCGCGGCCCAGCAGCGAATCTACCATTCTTAATGTAAAGATTGAAGAACCTGTGGCGCCTAAGACCAACACCGCGCCGCCCGTTCCGGCCGCACCAGCGGCCCCCGCCGGGCAGCAGTCTGCTCCGGCTGGCAATCAGGATGCCGCGCCTGCGGGGCAGTAGCACTTTGATTTCATGATTAAAAAAGCCGCGGCATGCCGCGGCTTTTTTTTCAGCCAGAGCAAACATCTTTGAGAAGGTATATTTTCAAAGATCACGCGCGCCTTTATGGTATACAACGAGCAGATGCAGCGTGCTTGCGCCTTATGGGCGAGAGCCCAATAATGCAGCCACCGCGCGATTCAAACGATAGCCGTCTGGCGAAATGAAGCTTCACGGATGGCGCAACAATACGCGTAGCAACGCTCAAAACTCTCCCTGTGGGGTTGACCATGTCCGACTCCGATTCTTTTGGTGAAAATCCTTTCAAATCGCTCAATATCGGCAAGCTTCCTGAAAAAAAAGCGGGAAAGCCTGCGGGATCCCATACTGCTGCCAAAACGAAAATATATCAAAAGGCGCACCCCACGCCCCCCGGAAGCGACGCTGGCATTAACGAGGAAGAGCGCGACCTTTTTTTACGCTCCGTTGGACAAATACAGTCACCCAAAGCCCCCCAGAGCACAGACAGAACGCACAAGCAATCCGACCCGGGAATGTTCCTTCTGGAAGAACATGCCAGTTTCCCTGATTCCGGCGACGCAAAAAACAAGCAAAACAAGGGCAAAAAAAACATGCCTGTCCCCCGGCCTGAACGTGGAGAAAGGGGAGGAGCAAAGAAGGACAGCACTTTGCCGACCAAAAGGGCAAACCAGCCTGATGCGGCGCACGACGGTCTCCGTATGTGCGCAAAAAAGCGTTCAAATTCCGATACGGCACAACTACCCCCGCGCGAGGCAAGCCATGACAGTACCCTGGCTGACGCCGATACAGACGACGCCGTCTTCCTTCAGGCCATGGGTGAGGTTGTTCCTCTTCAGGGGCGTGGGCGTGATGTGGCGCCAGTGCCTGCTGCTGCTACGCCTCCGCCTCACGGTGAGATCAGCCTTCAGGATTTCATGGATGGCAAGTTGGAATTTGCCTTGTCATTTTCAGACGAATACCTTGAAGGCCATGTGGTGGGGCTTGATCAGATGACCATAAACAAGCTGCGGGCAGGCGCCTTCAGCCCCGAAGCGCATCTGGACCTGCACGGGCTCAATGCTCTTCAGGCTTTTGAGGCCTTGCGTGGTTTTTTACGCGGCAGTTGGTATAAAGGATTGCGCACCGTGCTGGTGGTGCCGGGTCGGGGACGCAACTCCCCGGACGGGATAGGCATCTTGCGTGAAAAGCTGCAAAACTGGCTGACTCAGGACCCCTTCAAAAGGGTCGTGTTGGCCTTCTGCACTGCGCAGCCCCACGATGGAGGGCCAGGGAGCGTCTACGTATTACTGCGCAAGTACAAGAAAAAGGGGCGGGTTTATTGGGAACGCACGCCAGCAGATGACGATCTTTACTGAGAGGGGCTGCCCGAAGGCAACAGCGTCAGGCAGACTGCGGGCTTTTTTTGCCTGATGCGGACAGCCTGTCCAGTAGCCTGTCATAGTAAGGATCATCCTGCTCAAGCTGCAAATGGCGCTGACTGCGCATTTTCGCACGCGCAATCATAAAGCGCAGCTTTTGCATTTGCCGCACACGCTCCTGCTCATCCTCACAGTTGTCCAACATGTCCACAAGGCGGGTCAGCTCCTTGCGTTCTGCCAACTCCGGGGGCAGACAGCCCGCGTTGCTCAAAATCTTGTAGGCCATGCGCAATTCCTCGGGCACATGGCTCGTGTCTTCCAGTTCCAGCGGTTTGCCTTGCCCTGGCAAGTTGTCAAAAAGCCCCTGCGCCTGGGCCTCTTCAATGCGTCTTTCAGCAATGAACTGGATGACAGACCAGGGATTAGCCCCTGCCATGGTCTTCTCCTTCCGGCGCATTCTGCGGGCTGTCTTGTGGTTGTGCGGAAGACGTAGCGGCTGTCCCCCAGAGGCTCTTCCATTCCATCAGTGTTTTCAGCGCGTCAATGGGGCTCAGCTCTTCAGGCTGCATATGGCGCAGCAGTTCAACCACCGGATGCTCCGCACGCGGGGGAGCCGCTTGAAGAATGGGCAGGTCATCCGCCGTTTTTGCCTTGGGCTCGGGCAAGTCCAGCCCGGGCAGGCATACGGCTGTGACTACCGCCTTGCGCGCAACATCGCGCCCACGTTCAAGATTGGCCAGTATGGCCCTCGCGCGCTGCACAACGGGGCCGGGCACGCCAGCGAGCCTGGCCACCTCAACGCCGTAACTTCTGTCAGCAGGGCCAGGTACAAGCTTGTGTAGAAAAAGAATATCGCCACCATACTCGCTAATGGCTATATTCATTGTAAAAACACCGTCAACGCGGCCTTCGAGCGCCGTAAGCTCATGATAATGCGTGGCAAAGAGCGTGCGCAGCTCGCCCTGAGCGCGTCTGGACAGGTCTTCGACCATGGCCCAGGCCAGGGCCACGCCATCATAGGTGCTGGTGCCGCGTCCGATTTCATCCAGAATGATAAGACTGCGACGTGTCGCCTGACGCAAGATACGCGCTGTCTCCATCATTTCGACCATAAAGGTGCTTTGCCCCTGGGCCAGATTGTCAGAAGCCCCCACGCGCGAGAATAATCTGTCCACAAGGCCAAGTCGCGCGGAAGTAGCTGGAACCATTGCCCCCATCTGCGCGAGCAGGCAGATGATGGCCACCTGGCGCAACACGGTTGATTTGCCTGCCATATTGGGGCCGGTAAGCAGGCACAGACGGCGCTTGTCATCCAGGCGAAAATCATTGGGCACAAAATTGGCGCGGCCAAGCATGGCCTCCACCACGGGGTGACGGCCCTCGCGAATGGTCAGATTTGCGTCCGCTGTCAGTTCGGGGCGGCACCAGTTATTGATGCGTCCGACCTGGGCAAGGCTTTGCCAGTAATCCAGATGCCCGATCAGTTGGGCCATGTGGTTGATGCGTTCACGCTGCTGCGCCATGTGCTGACGCAGATCCTGAAAAAGGCTGTACTCAAGCGCCTTGCGTTTGTCTGATGCTGAAAGCAGCTCATCTTCAAGGCTCTTGAGCTCTTCAGTGGTAAAACGTTCGGCATTGGCAAGGCTCTGGCGGCGAATGAAGTGATAGGGTACTGCGCCGGAGTGCGCAGCGCGCGACACTTCGAAATAGTAACCGAATACACGGTTATATCCCAGTTTGAGTTTGGCGATGCCTGTGGTGGTCTGCTCTTCGGTGAGCATGGCCTGCAATTTTTGTTCACCGTGTTCAGCGAGATCAAGCAGCCTGTCCAGTTCAGCGTTGTAGCCGCTTTTAAAAAGGCCGCCATCGGTAATAACCGGCGGGGGGTTGTCCACAAGCGCGCTCAGCAAAAGCGCCGTGCAGTCTTCCATGGCGTCCCAGGTTTTGATGATGTCGGCCACAGCACCGGGAGGCGCGGTTGCGGGGTCGGCAGCCTGTGCCGCATCATCCTGATCGGGCCGCTGGAGAATTGACGGCGCGGGATCGCCCGTCAGCACAGCATACACCTGCGGCAATGCCGCCAGGCTGTTGCGCAGGGCAATAAAATCGCGGGGACTGCCCTGATTCAGGCTGATGCGTGTGGACAGACGCTCCATGTCGTACACGTTGTTAAGCGCGTCCCGCAAGGCGGAGCGGCGGCCGTCGTCTGCATAAAACCAGGCTACTGCGTCCTGGATGCGCGTAATGGGAGAGACTTCACGCCACGGATGGCGCAGCATGTCTTCAAGCAGCCGCCCCCCCATGGGCGTCATGGTATCATCGATCACATGACGCAGGGTGCCTTTTCCCTTACGGCCATTCAGGCGCGTAAAAATTTCCAGGTTGCGTTCCGTTACTTCGTCAACCACAAGGCGGCGACTGAGATCAAGACGCTGAAAAGGTTTGAGGTGCTCGGGGCTGCGCATCTGCGTTTGCGCAAGGTATGCAAGCAGCGCACCGCAGGCCCGCATGATTTCATTGTGCCCGGCAAGGCCGAGAGCACCCGGTTCCCGCACGCCCTGGGCCGACAACACCCGCTCCGTGGCGCGCTTGAGTTCAAAAATGCTTGCAGGCTGACGCACCAGACGAATGCCCTCAAGCAGGGTGCGGGACGGCGGCTGAACACCTTCAGGCACCAGCAGTTCGCGTGGCGCCATTTTTTGCACCCATTGCCACAGCTCTGCCTGGCGCTTGAAATCTACGCCGCTCCACTGTCCGGTTGATACGTCCACCCAGGCGAAACCGCCGCCCTCGCTGTCTGCGCAAGGGCAAAGCGCGCCAAGATAATTATGGCTTTTGGTGTTGAGGTTGGCGTCATCCACCACGGTTCCGGGAGTCTTGACGCAGGTTACGGCTCTTTTAACAAGGCCCTTGGCCGTTTTTGGGTCTTCAATCTGATCACAAATGGCGATGTGATAGCCCTTGTCCACAAGCTGGGCCACGTAAGCGTCCACGGCGTGCCAGGGCACCCCGCACATGGGAACGGGATTTTGCGTATCCTTGCTGCGGCTCGTGAGCGTTATCTGAAGCTCGCGGGCGGCCACTTCGGCGTCACTGAAAAAAAGCTCATAAAAATCGCCCATACGATAAAAAAGCAGAGCATCAGGGTAGTCAGCCTTGATGCTCATGTAATGCTCAAACATGGGAGTCATTTTAAAAGTGGGCTCAGACATGGTGGTGCTTCATGGGCAATAATTGTTGTACTGCTGTAAAATTATTAACGGTTGGCGCTGCCCGATGCGCATCGGGCAGCGCCGTAAGGCTGATGGCAAAATTTCTACGGCTTGTCGGGATCAGGCACGAGGGAAGCGTCAACAGTCTGCACTGGCTTGGTTTCCGCAGCCTGAGCGCCTTCGGTCTTTTCCTTGCTCTTTTGAAGAAAGCTGATCTTCGAGGCTTCGACGTCTGACTTCTTTTTCAGTTTGGCCATTTCGCGCTCAAGATTGCTGATGTGCCACTTGTGCTTCATGAGGCGGGCAGAGAGGTTCAGCTTGTCCCACACAAGGAAGCTCAGGGTGAGTAATGAACCAAGCGCAAAGGCCGCGATCACCAGAAAATAGAAGGGCAGGGGAATGGAATGCATTGGCGGGATAAAGAAAAGATGGAGCGTGAGCACCATGTCTTGTGAAAGAGGCCCCTGATTCTGAAAAAAGAATACGAGAGCAAGAAAGAAAACGACGGCCAGCAAGAGAACCTTGATATACCGCATAGACACACTCCTCAGGCTAAAGCTATCTCAAAAAATCTTCACGGGCTTTTTGAGAATGCCGCCCGCCCCGTGGGGCACAGCCTGCGCTCTCCAGCCGGTTTCTTCACGCCGCCGCGGCGCAAAAAAACTTCCTCCACTCCTTCATCAACCATTCCGGCGTTGATCTCAACCTTCCTGATGGGGCAAGGAACCGGCGCTACATGGCTCCCCAGCCATGGCGTCCTTCGTGAAATAAGGTTTTAACGCAGCGTAGCTGCGGCTCAGATGTTCAGGCATGGTGCGCACTTCATTGAAGACTGCCATAAATGAAGAATCTCCGGTCCAACGCGGCACCAGATGAAAATGCAAATGCTCCCTGATGCCCGCGCCCGCGGCCTCACCCTGATTGAGGCCGACGTTGATGCCTTCACACTTAAAATGCTTTTTCAAAATTGCGGCGCATACCTGCAGAAGATCCATAGCTTCATGGGCCTCTTCAGTGGTCAGGTCGGCAAGATTCATGACGTGCCTGTAAGGGCAGACCATGATGTGGCCGTTGTTGTACGGGAATTTATTCATGATGACAAAGGCGTTACGCCCTCTGTAAAGAACAAGGCGTTCTTCGTCATCCAACCCGTCGGCGGAAAGGCAGAACACACAGGAATCTGGTTTTGGTCCAAGAATGTATTCGATACGCCAAGGTGCCCATAATTGTTTCATAATTTTTTTTCTATACACCGCTTGACCATCGGGAGCAAGAGGCAAGCCGCCAGCCCGCACGATAGTGACACAAAAATCATCAGAAATTTTATAATGTTAAATAAACAATCCCTGATTACCTGCAATTAAAAAAATGGGAAATGCCGCCAATGACAAGTAAAAAACTCAACATTGCCCAGGTTCAATCCTTTGACGGATGCCTGGCTTTTCGCTCCTGTTCCTGTCGCATAAGCGCATGCGCAAGGCCAAGCTGCGCTTCGCGCCCTTGCGTTTCGCCATCCAGCTTGGCCTTCAGCGCGGTACGCAAAATATGGCTGTACAGGGGGCCGGGGGGCAAGCCCAGAGCTTTGAGGTCATCACCCGTGATGTCGGCCTTTTCGTACTGCCACTGGGTGATGTAGCGCGACAGGCTTTTTTGCAGGAACTCATTCTCTGTTTCTGCCATGAGGTAGAGCAGCGACTCCAGCGACAGGGGAGCCAAAACCTCGCACAAAGCGCTGATTTTGGGAGCCTGCCCGTCTTGCCGCCGCTGCCAGGCTTCAAGGCGGCCCCGAACTGTGCGCATTTGCTCCCGCTGGTTCAGGATTTCAGCCCTTTTATTCTCCGGCAGCCCCAGCCGACGGTACAGGTCGGATGTTTCCGCATAGGGCAGACCGTGACTGAGGCCCAGAAAATATACCAGCCAGTCTTGCGGTTTTTTTTCAAAATACAGCAGGTGATACCAGGACAGCATATCCTGAAGCTCCTGCAGCAGCCCCCTGCGGGTCGGTATAAGCGCAAGTTGCGGCGCGATGGCGGGCAAAATACCCAGTTGGTCGAGCCGTACGAAACAGGCCAGCGGATTGTCCTCATCACAGATATGCCTGAACTCACTGAAAAGACGCGGCCCTGCGAGCTTGTCCATAAGCTTGAGGCCCAGGGCGTTTTTAATGAGCCTTTCCGCTCCAGCGCCGATGCGAAAATCGTAGCGCTGTTCAAAGCGCACGGCCCGCAGACAGCGCGTGGGGTCTTCAACAAAGCTCAAGGTATGCAGCACCCTGATGACGCGCTCCTTGATATCGCGTTGCCCGCCGAAAAAATCGATCAATTGCCCGAAGGGCGTACTGTCCAGCCGCACCGCAAGGGCATTGATGGAAAAATCACGCCGAAAAAGATCCATCTTTATGGACGAAAGTTCCACAGTCGGCAGTGCTGCGGGGTATTCATAGTATTCCAGACGGGCTGTCGCCACATCTATGCGCGATTCCTGTCCTTTTTCATCCTTGAAAATGACCACGGAGGTCAAGAATTCCTGGTGTTCGCGCACTCTTCCGCCAAGTTCCACGGCCAGAGCTTTGGCAAGCGTGATGCCGTTGCCCTCGACCACAAGGTCGATATCCTGATTGGGCCTGTTCAGCAGCAAATCCCTCACAAAACCGCCCACTGCGTACACGGGCAACCCGAGGTCCCTGCCGAGCTTTCCTGCCAGCTGTAAAAGGTCTTTGACGGCAGAGGGCAGACGGTCCTGTATGAGCTTGCCCACGTGCCGCTCCTTGCTTGGGGAGTGCTTGAGCACCGGCAGGCTGTCCTGCTCATGGGCAAAGACATTAATAAGGTCTGTACGGGTTACGACGCCGATCACGCGGTCTGTCTCAACAATGGGCACAAGGCGCTGCCGCGCTCCGACAATGATGGCCGTAAGATCCTTGAGGACGGCTTCAGGCGGCAAAGTTTGCACGGAGCCCTGCATATAGTCCTCAACCAGAGCCTCGCCAAGGCCGTGCGCGCTGGCACGAGAGGCAGTCTGAGCGTCAAGCAGCCCCTTGCAGGTTCTGGTGCCCGGCGAAAAAACAGGCACAGCCTTGAGCCCGAAATGCAGCATGAGTTCATCCGCCTCGCGGATGGTGGCCGTGGACTCGACACCCACGGCAGGGGAGGACATGTACTCGCGTGCCGTCTTGTCAGGGTGGGCCTGCTCGTACAACTGGCGTAAAATGGCGTCTCGAACTTCATGCAGGGTCATGTGACGGATGGAGGCAGAGGCCGCGTAGGCATGACCGCCCCCACCCAGCGCAGCGCAGATATCCCCCACGTTGATCTTTTCGCTGCGACTGCGGGCCACCACCTGAATGCGGTCGCCCATAAGACCTATGGCAAAAAGAACAGTAAACTTCTCCATCTCGATCAGGCGGTGCGCCAGATAGGCAAAGTCGCCAAGATAGTGTTCCATGGCCGCTTCGGCGAGCACCACCTGTGTGCGGTTGATGGTAAAGGACTCGGCAGATTCGAGCAGGCTATTGAGGGCCTGGATATGCATACTGGTAAGTTCATGCGCGGCCAGGTCATTTATGCGGTTTACGTCCATACCCTGGCCAAGCAGCCATGCAGCCGCTTCAAAGTCTGCAGGAGTGGTTGAAGAATAGGTGAATGAACCCGTATCGCCGTAGATGCCCAGGCCCAACAGGGTGGCATCCGCAGCTTCAAGACGCACCCCGCGCTCGCGCAGGTGCTGTACGATAAGGCTAGTAACCGAGCCAATATGGGCCAGATGCACTGTGCCAAATTGTATGTCGTCTCCGGAATCGGGATGATGGTCCCACATCTCGACAGCCACGTCGAGACGCTCCAGCAGGGGCGCTACATGGCTCACCCGGCTACGCTGGCGCGTGTCGACAATTACCAGGCGGTCAAAGGATTCCCAGTCAAGGTCGCTGTTGTCGGCAAAGCTGTATGCCTTTGTATCAATGCTGGCGTAGAGTTTTTGCAGGCCTCGTTCCTGGCTGCCGGGAAAAAGCAGAACGTGTGGGCTGTACAGGTGACGGGCAGCAAGCATGGCGGCAAAGGCATCGAAATCCGCATTGGCATGGCAGGTGATCAAGGTTGCTTTGGCGGCTGTCACATCTGGCTCCGGGGATGGAATTGGCGGTGAATGCCGCGCAGACGCTCGGCCTGAACATGAGTATAAATTTCTGTGGCGCTGATATCGGCATGCCCCAGCAGCAGCTGCACCGCTCTCAGGTCAGCTCCGCCTTCAAGCAAATGCGTTGCAAAGGAATGCCTGAAGGTGTGCGGCGAAATGGGGCGGCGTATGTCGGCTGCAAGCGCATATTTTTTAACCATTTTCCAGATATACTGGCGTGTGAGCGCATTGCCGGACCGGTTGACGAAAAGCTGGTTGCCTGTGGGAGAAAAAGCGGGCCGCCAATGGCTGATATAATTTTCAAGCATGCGCTGCATGAAGTCGTGCAGGGGCACGAGCCGCTCCTTGGCTCCCTTGCCGAAAACACGCACCAGACCACGCTGCAGGTCCAGATCCGGCAGGCAAAGATCACAGAGTTCGGACACGCGCAAACCAGCCGCATAAAGCAGCTCAAGCATACAGCGGTCGCGTTGGCCGCCTCTTTCGCGCATGTCGGGCTGCGACAGCATTTTTTCCATTTCATCGCGGGTCAGCACTTCGGGCAGGTGTTGCGGCAGCTTGGGGTTATCCATCAACTGTGCGGGATTGGTCTTGACGACGCCTTCCTGCATGGCAAAATCGAAAAAAGCCCGCAATGCGGACAAGCGCCGCGCCAGCGTTCTTCCTGTATTCTGGCGTGCGCGCAGCCATGCAAGGTAAAGGAAGACCTCCTGCTCGTCGGGTTGCGCACCCATGGCGCCGCCGCCAGAGAGCTCCTGCCGAAAGAGAAAAAAATTCTCGAGATCCTGGCTGTAGGAAAGAACGGTCTGCTGCGACAGGCCGCGCTGGGCCAACAGATGGTCCTGCCATAAAGGCAGAAGAGCGGCCAGGGGGCAGTGAGATGCGGTGGCGGATGCTTCGGGTTCAGTCATGTGAGCATGCTAGCCGCCTTAGGCCCCGCGAGCAAGTTTTTTACAGACGCTGCGGCTGGATACATGCCAAAAGTCGCTTTTAATCCGTATGGGCGCGTGCTACCAGTGCTGATCATTGATGCGGATACCCAATTGCAACGGGCGCACTCGCTGGTTCTGGCGGGGTCAGCATTTGCAGCGGCCCGAGTAAATCAAGCCGAAAGGGAACTTGCCAAAAATTGTTGCCATGGGCCCCTTTCTGCCTCAAAAACAGAGCACCGTTGCGTATACACCTGTAATGGCATCGACGCGCCCGCTTCGGCCCATAATAACACGCGGAAGCCACGCATACGCTGGTGGTGGATGCCTGTTCACCCAGTTGCCAGAACAGTTTCATCGGAAACCTGCTCAATGAGAACGTGCTCAATTCCACACTGAAAAAGGACAGCTTCAGCCATGCATGAAGAAATCCAGACATACGTGAGCCTGGGCTCAAACAGCGCGAACGCGGAACGCATGCTTCAGCTGGCTCGCGAGGCCCTAAGTCACCTGCCCCATGCGCGCCTTGGCGCAGTATCGCTCATATACACGACTGAACCCCAAGGCTTTGCCGATCAACCGTGGTTTTTAAACCAGGTGGTTGAACTTGTTGTTGCATCCTGCTGGCAGCCTTGCTCATTTGTGGAGGCCTTGCTGGAAATGGAAACCGGTCTTGGCCGCGTACGCAGCGCTGATCCTGCCCTTCGCTTTGGGCCCAGAACCATTGATGCGGATTTATTGCTTTTTGGCCAGCAGCACAGCGACGATGCGCGCTGCCTTGTGCCGCACCCCAGGCTTACGCAACGCGCTTTTGCGCTGGTACCCCTGCTGGACATTGCCCCCGGAGTTCGCATTGACGGGGTTTCTGCTGCGGACTGGCTTTCGCGACTGAAATTTGAAAAAGATGGCCAAAGAATTTCTCAGTGACGGGAAGAACTCTCTGTGGTAGGGTCTTCCTCGGCTTGCAGGCAGGTTGCCCAGCCGCACACTCCAGATTTTTTGGCCCGATGCCCGGCATGAGCCTAAGGAGCACGACAGATGTGGAAATGGCTTATTTTGATATTGGCGGTCTACGCCCTGTATCGTCTTTTCGCCAATGATGTGCAGAAAAAGCAAAAAGAAAACAAAGAAGAAAACGCGGCCGAAATGGAACGCAAGATAGCTGCCGGAGAAATGGTCAAAGACCCGGAATGTGGGACCTATGTTTCTGCCGAAGGCAATATCTCTGTGCGTGATGGTGAAATTGTCCACCATTTTTGCAGCTATGAATGCCGCGACAAATTTTTGCAACGTCTGGAAGAAGGCGGTCGCGAACTGCCCCCGCGCGAATAGCCGTTCGGCAATACGCAAAATCATAACGGGTGGGAATGCGCCAGTACGGCCATATCCCACCTGTTTTTGTCATGGTTTGTTGTGTTCCGGCAATTACCTTACGCCGCAAAGTTTTTTGGCGAAATCTGACTGATCCTGAAGATCGCCCAGCCGTAAAAAACCCTGCTGGCGCGCCATGTCCCTGGCAATGGCCATAAACAGACGTATGCGATTCAGCTGGTTGGCCTCGCTGCTGCCCGGATCATAGTCAATGGCCATGATATTGGCCTGAGGGGCCGCACGGCGCACAGTCTTGAACGCTCCACGGCCTACCACATGATTGGGAAGGCAGCCGAAAGGCTGAAGACACAGGATGTCCTTTGCCCCGTGGTTCAGAAATTCCAGCATTTCTGCCGGCAAAAGCCAGCCTTCGCCAGCAGCGTTGCCCAGCGACAGCATGCTCTCGCCCATTTGGGCCAGCGTGTCCAGATGGGCCACGGGCATGACCCTCTCCGCAAGGGGAGATCGGGCCAGAGCCTCCCGCATGCTTTTGCGCAAATTTTCCACTTTCTTGATAGCCAGAGTGCTGCCCAGCGCACCCAGAGCGCTGCCGCCCTGACGCTGCCAGTCGTAGATGGAATCCCGCAGGCAATACAGCATGAAATTTGTGATGTCGGGCAGCAGGGGTTCGCCCCCCTCCTGTCTGATGATATCCACAATATGTCGGTTGGCGTCAGGATGATAGGTCAGAAGAATTTCGCCGACCACAGCGACGCGCGGCCTACGGTCCACATCGCAGCCGATCTGCTCAAAGTCCCGCACAAGGCGCTCCATACTGCGGCGGAAGGCCAGATCATCGCCATGCCGCACAATGGGGGCCAGTGTGCGCACCCAATGATCAATCCTTTCGGCTGTGTCTCCAGCACGGCGCTCATAGGTCTGCGTATGCAGAGACAGGCGTTGCAGCATGTCTCCGGCCAGCATGCCCAGCACCATTTTGTGCAGCATGGCGCGGTTGGGGCTAAAGCCCGGATGGCTGTCACCCCCGGATGTGCTCATGGTGAGTATTGGAACCGATGCGAAGCCGCATTCAATCAAGGCTTTACGCAATAAGGCCGGATAATTGCTGGCGCGGCATGGCCCACAGGTCTGTGAAAGCAGCAGCGCTGTACGGTGAGGATCATGCTCGCCGCTTTGCAGCGCGTGCAGGAGTTGGCCGATGGCCACAATGGCCGGATAGCAGGCGTCGTTGTTTACATAGGCCTGGCCTATGCTGATGGCTTCAGAATTTACCGTGGGCAACAGTTTTACCATGTGTCCACTGCCCACAATGCCCTCTGTGATCAAGGGAAAATGCAGCGGAGCCATTTGTGGGACAAGAATCAGGTGGGAGCGGGCGTTTTTTTTGGAAAAAACGGGAGCCGTGGGGGGCGGGATGACCGTCTGTACGCCCTTGCCGCGCCCTTCTGATACGGCCAGCAATGAACGGATCCGAATACGGGCCGAAGCAAGCGCGTTGCCTTCATCCATCTTGATGAGGGTATACAGCTTGCCATGATTGTGCAGCTGCTCACGTACCTGGTCGGAGGTAATGGCGTCAAGGCCGCAGCCAAATGAGGTAAGCTGCACAAGTTCAACCCTGCATTTGCCGTGGTCGCCTTGAGCAGCCCATGCTGCGGCCCGGTAAAGCCTGGCAGGGTACGTCCACTGGTTGCGGACGCGCAGCCCCGGCACGGGGATTTTGCGTAGCCAGCGATGCGGCAGGGCGTCTTCACTTAACACCGTGGCGCCAAGCGAAGCGATAAAATCCGGCAGTCCGTGATGCACTTGAGGGTCGGCATGGTAGGGACGACCAGCCAGCACCACCAGCGTTCCGCCCTGACGGAGCGTTGCGGCATAGAGCTTTTCGGCTTCATCCCGCAGTTCGCGCAGATAGTTTTCCTGCTCCTGCCGAGCCACGCGAACGGCGGCGCGCACTTCCCCCTTGGGCAGATCCATTTCCTGACAAAGATTCCGCACCAGGGATGCCGTGTGGTTGAGGTTCACAAAAGGCGTGTACATAAAGGCTTTGCCATTGACCAGTTCCGGCAGGTTTTCGCGTACCACCTGTGGATAACCGCAGGCCACCGGGCAGGAAAACGCGTCGCACATTTCCTTAAATTCTTTGGATTCACGGGGGATGCAGGGCATGAATATGCGCGAGATTCCTTTTTCAACAAGCGAAAGCACATGACCATGGGCCAGCTTGGCAGGATAGCAGACGCTTTGTGATGGCACGGAGGCCAGGCCCCGGGCAAAGAGCGCACGGCTGGTCGGCGGTGAAAGTTCAACCCTGAAGCCAAGACTGGAGAAAAGGGTGAACCAGAAGGGATAGTGCGAATATACGGTCAGCACCCTCGGTATGCCCAGGACACCCCTTGGCGCACGCTCAAGGGGCAACGGGGCATAGCGGAAGAGCCGCTGGCGCTTCCAATCATAAAGATTTTGTCCGGCGGTCGTTTTTTTGCCATTTGTATTGGCGAACTTGTCACAGCGGTTGCCTGAAAAATGGCGTGTTCCATGCGAGAAGCGCGTTTCAGTCAACAGGCAGTTGTTCCCGCAGTCGCGGCAACGGAAGCTGCGGCTGCGCATCTCAAAATTACGAAGGCCCTCGGCTGTCAGGGGGGAATAGCGCACTTCATTGGCAGGGGAGGATTCAAGCGCCGTCAGGGCAGCCCCGTAAGCCCCCATAAGCCCCGAGGAGGCCGGACGGTGCACGCTATGCCCCAAGGTGCGCTCCATGGCGCAAAGCAATGCGTCATTGAGGAACGAGCCTCCCTGCACGACCACATGCTGCCCCAGTTCATCGGTATTTTTGATGCGCAGCACCTTGTCCAGAGCGTTGCGAACAACAGAATAGCAGAGGCCAGCCGCAATATCGGCCGCTTTCATGCCTTCTTTCTGGGCTTGCGTGACTTTTGAATTCATGAACACCGTACAGCGTGAGCCAAGGTCTGCCGGATGCTCGGCATAAAGGGCCGCCTCGACAAATTCCTCCATAGTCATGCCAAGCCCCAAGGCGAAGCTTTCAAGAAAAGCCCCGCAACCTGCGGAACAGGCCTCGTTAAGGCTCACATCCGCGATAACGCCGTTTTCGGCCTTGAGGCACTTCATGTCCTGACCGCCGATGTCTATGACATAGCTCACTTCAGGCACAATACGGTGTGCGGCTTTGAAGTGCGCCAGAGTTTCCACTGTTACGCAGTCAAGCTTCAGCGCCGCCTCGGCAAGCTGCGCCCCGTAGCCGGTGGCGGCCGTGCCTGCAAGCCAGGCCTGCGGAGGAATCTGCTCAAGCATGTCGGCAAGCGGCGGCAAAAGAACCTGCAACGGGTTGCCCCCGTTGGATACGTAGCACGATGCCAGCATGCGTTGTTGCGCGTCTATGAGCGCGGCCTTGACCGTGGTGGAACCGAGGTCGAGCCCAAGATACAGGGGACCGGTCGCCTTGCTCAGGTCACGTCGGGGGAGGCGGTCGTCGGAGTGCCGTTTTCTGAAGGTTTCATATTCAGCGGAGTCACGGAAAAAACGCGGCAGCGCCTTGGTCAGTGGCGGGAGCGCTTCGCTCGCCAAACTGCGGGCCTGACGGGCCAGTTCGTCCAGACGGACCAGCGGCGTTTCACCCAGCCTGTCCTTCATGCACAAAGCCGCACCGTGGGCAGCGGCACACTGGGCATGCGGCAGGCAGGCGATTTCGTCATCTTCCAGTTGCAGTGCCGCTATAAAAAGTTTTTTCAGCTCTGGCAAAAAGTGCAATGGCCCACCAAGAAAAGCCACTGTGCCTTCAATGGGGCGACCACAAGCCAGGCCGCCAATGGTCTGCTCAACCACGGCCTGAAATATGGAGGCCGCGATGTCTTCCCGCGCTACGCCGCCATTCAGCAGAGGCACAATATCTGTTTTGGCGAACACGCCGCAACGTGAAGCAATGGGGTAGAGGGTGGTGTGCCGCGCGGCCAGCTCATTGAGCCCTTGCGCGTCGGTGCTGAGCAGGCGGGCCATCTGGTCGATGAAAGCCCCGGTTCCCCCCGCGCAGGATTCGTTCATGCGCAGTTCCACATCCTGCCCAAGATACAGCAGTTTGGCGTCTTCGCCACCAAGCTCGACAGCGACGCTGGTTTGCGGGGCAGCTGCCGATACCGCGCGGGCCGTGGCCAGCAGCTCCTGTTCAAAAGGCAAAGAAAGGGCTTCGCCAAGGTCCAGCGCGCCAGATCCGGTGATGGCGCAACGTACCGGCAAAAGAGGATATTTTTGTGCCAGTTCATCCAGAAGAGCGGATAACGTGGCTCGAACAGCAGTTCCGTGACGACGGTACATGGTTTCAATAACCATGCCCTCGGCATCAAGGAGCGCCAGCTTGACAGTGGTGGAGCCTATGTCCAGACCAAGAAATGCCGCAGGATGTGGAGACACAAATAAGTCCTCACATTTCTGTGTGTTTGTAGGAGGGACAAGATATCGCCTTTCATCGAATAATGATTCCTGTTTAAAGGAAAAGCGAAATATTTTCTAGCTATAGATTCAGGATATACCGCAAGGGGCGACAAAGACAAGCCCCAGGTTACAAAAAAGAAGCGCCGTGCACATTTTTCAAACTTTGCTTTGTTGAAAAAAAGGGCACGGCGCAACACTAGCAGAGGGTTATTGTTGAGCCATTGAGGCATCAAGTCTGTCGGTGATATTGTCGCGTATCCACTTCGGGTCAAGCCACTCCAGCGGGGTGACCTCAACGCCGCCCACCATAATTCCAAAGTGCAGGTGGTCGCCAAACGCAAGCCCTGTGGTGCCCGTATGGCCAAGAAGCTGCCCCTTCTGCACCACATCGCCAGCGTTGACCACAAAATCATTGAGGTGAGAGTAGAGGGACATAAGCCCCAGACCGTGATCAATCACAACTATATTGCCATAGATGCCGAGATCGCCGCTGAAAATGACCCGACCGCTGTTGGCGGCGGGCACTTCGGCATTACGTATTGATGCAAGGTCAAAGCCAAGATGATAGGATTCGCCAACCTGTTTGCCCTGGTAACTGTAAAAGCGATGGTCAGCAAAACCCGCGCGCGGCGCGGAGCGGGGCAAGCGTGTAAAAACGCCGCTCCACAGCATGGCCGAGGCAGTATCTTTGCTTATATTGCGCAGTTCCTCGACGTTGGCGGCCCGCACCTGATTATTGATATACAGATAGCATTCAAGAGGGTTGGCTGCATTGGGAGCCAGATGGCGCAACTTGCCCTCCACGGTCAGCAAAAAATTGTCGGTCAGTTCCAGGCTGTCGCCTTTGAAAGTCCGTTCAAAGGCCATGACGGTCAAACGGCTCTTGGTCACGTTGCCCGCAAGGTCGGTGGCAGTGATTTCCACACTGTTTTTGAAATCTTTGGCCGTCATAGTGTACGGGTAGGGGAAAAAGCAGATGTAGCTGCCGTCTTTTTGCAGGTAGCCGGGAACAAAATAACCGGCCACAAGGACGCCGCTGGTGGTCACCTCTTCATCAATGGTGTAGCGCACAACGGCAGCGCCGCCACGGCGCACGTTGGGAGGCAGTGTTTTGACCGAAATACGCGGGGGCTGTGTGTCAAGGCGCATGGGAAGCTGCAACGTACGGGTATTGCCCTGGCCAAAACCGGCAAGCGAGCCGTCAGTGGCGCGTATTTCAAGGTCAAAGGCGCCTTCGCGAAGGTTAGCGTCCTTGAGGGAAACTTCAACAGTACGTTCAGGCAGGTATTGATCAAAATGTTTGTTAAAAATAACGTTAAGCACGTTATTTTTTTTCACGCCCACTGTAACAGACCTGATTCCTGAAACATCCTGCATGTTGATCTTAAGCACACTGGCGGGGGAAACTCTGCCTGTGTTGGGAGAAACTTCAATAATGGGACCTTCAAGGTCCTTGAAAAAAGTATAGCCGCCCACTCCTAGAACGACCAACACCAGAACTCCAAGCACAGTTGAAAACATACTTTTCTTTCGCATTGCAGGCTCCTCATTAAGCTCGAGAAAAAGCCTTGCATAAAGACCGCCAATTTTCAAGGAAAAGTCTGGAAGATTTATAAAGTCTCGCGGCGCGGTGGCGTGCATTGACTTGAGGGTAAAAATCTGTTTTCACTTCCGCAGTATGCAAAACAGCAGACATCCAGGCATAAGAGCGCCAGAGCGCGCGGCAGCCTCCCCAGTGGACCCCAAACGTCTGCGGAGGCGCATGGTGCGCGAGCAACTTGAAGCCAGAGGCATTACTGACGCGGAGGTCTTGGCCGCCATGGGCGCCGTCCCGCGGCATCTTTTTGTGCAGGAGGCCCTGCGGGCGCAGGCCTATGAAGATACGCCCCTTCCCATAGGCTATGGACAAACCATCTCACAGCCTTATGTTGTGGCTCTGATGAGCCAGCTTCTGGAAGTACGCAGAGGCATGCGGGTGCTGGAAATCGGCACGGGCTCGGGCTATCAGGCCGCGATACTGGCGACTATGGGCTGCACGGTTTTTACGGTGGAACGGCTGCGCGAACTCTATCAAAGCACTGCAAGCCTCTTACGGCAGCTGGGACTGCGCGGCATTCACATGCAGCGGCGTGACGGCACCCTGGGGATGCCCGAGGCTGCGCCGTTTGACCGTATTATTGTTACGGCAGGTGGACCGGAGGTGCCGCGTCCCCTGACGGATCAGCTTGATGAAGGCGGCATTTTGCTTATTCCTGTGGGGCCGCGTCCTCGCGCGCAAAGGCTTATGCGCCTGCGCAAAGAGCAGGGACGCATGCTGAGTGAAGATATGGGCCCCGCCATTTTTGTGGACCTGGTGGGCGACCACGGCTGGTAGCCATACAGGTGCCCGTCAAAAATAAGGAGATATCATGGCTTCCTGTTCCTCCTGTTCCTCGTCTTCTTCCTGCCCAAGTTCAACGGGCAAGGGGGGCGATGGAAAGTGCAATGATCCTGCAGCTCTGCAGGACAAGGTTATAGCCGACAGGCTAGGCCACATCCGGCACAAGATTTTTGTCATGAGCGGCAAGGGCGGGGTAGGCAAGAGTTCGGTTACCGTTAATACGGCAGCCGCTTTGGCCCGTCGTGGTTTCAAGGTCGGCATCCTTGATGTTGATATGCACGGGCCGAGCGTGCCCAATCTTCTTGGCCTCACCAGCACGGTTGAAATGGATCCGGCTGGCGAACTCATGCTGCCTGCGGTCTATAATGAAAATCTCTCCGTCATCTCAATGGACTCCCTGCTTCAGGATAAGGATCAGGCAATCCTGTGGCGCGGCCCCAAAAAGACGGCCGCCATACGCCAGTTCATTTCGGACGTTAAGTGGGGGGATCTCGACTTTCTGCTCATTGACTCGCCTCCAGGAACTGGCGACGAGCACATGACCGTTATGCAGTCCATCCCCGATGCGCTGTGCGTGGTAGTGACGACGCCCCAGGAAATTTCACTGGCCGACGTACGCAAGGCCATCAATTTTCTTCAGTACACCAATTCAAACGTGCTGGGCGTAGTGGAAAACATGAGCGGCCTGGTCTGCCCGCATTGCCATCAGGAAATAGACATTTTCAAAAAGGGCGGCGGAGAAGAACTTGCCAAGAAGTATGCGCTGAAGTTTCTGGGCGCTGTGCCCCTGGATCCGACTACCGTGGTGGCGGCCGATCGCGGCGTGCCTGTTGTGTATCTTGAAGCAGACAGCCCGGCCAAGACAGCATTTCTGCAACTGGCCGACGCCATCGCTTCTGCCTGCGACACCAGCCTGGAAGCCCTGGCCTCCACGCATGCGTAGCCCCGGAAAACCGCTGCCTGAAACATTCAACGGCTGACTGATGACGCGCAGGCCAACTTACTGCGTTCAGTGCGGGATTTTTCGCATTTTTGATACGTGCGAAACCCCATTGAGCCTTTAGCGCAAAAAAGCTAAACTCCCCTGCCGGGCTTTAAGTGCCCCGGCAGGGGAGTTTTTTTCTTCTTTTCTCCTATTTGCTTTTATGTTATTTGGACAAAAAATCTTGGGGAGCGTCAGAAAGAACTACATGCTTAATCTTGCTAATAAAATTACGCTATTACGTATTCTTATGACCCCTCTGGTAGTTTTGCTACTGTATTTTGAGGGGCCGGTTACCTGTAAACTCGCTACCTTGGCCTTTATTTTTGCTTCGCTGACCGACTGGGCCGATGGCTATGTTGCCCGCCGTTCCAACATGGTCACAAGCATGGGCAAGTTTCTGGACCCCTTGGCTGATAAAGTACTGATCTGTTCCGTTCTCATCATGTTTGTTAAGCTTGGCTGGGCTCCGGCCTGGGTTGTCATCATTATGGTCTGCCGTGAACTGGTGGTCACCGGCCTGCGCACCATCGCCATTGACGAAGGCATAGTGCTTGCCGCCGACAAGTTCGGCAAGGCCAAAACCATTCTGCAAATTTTTGCCATCGTGCCGCTCATACTGCATTATCCACTATGGGGTATGGACCTCAGCCCCATTGGCGAGTGGCTCTTGTATGCAGCTCTGGCGTTGGCCCTCATCTCAGGCTCCAATTACTGCTATGATTTTTACCGCCGGACACAGGCGCGTAAGGATTCCGACAAAGTATGAGCACGTTGCAGATACGCCTCAAAAACTGCATCCAGACCATTCTGGAATTGGAACCCGACATGCGCGCCGGGGTCTGGGGGCGTTACTTTGATATGGAACTCAATTCGCTAAAGGATTACCTTGCACAGGTGGATCAGATGAAACTGGCCGAAGAGGACGTGCGACGACTTGAAAACGCCACAGCGACCTTTTTGGCTGAACTCAAGCTTTCCCGCAAAGGAAAGCCCCAAAATAAGCGGCTGTTGCAGTAATGTTCTGGCGCTCTTTTATTCTTGTAGTGCTTGGTCTCATAAGCATCGTGCTTTTTAGCCGAACGGTATGGGGGCCTACGGGCTTGATTGAATACCGTGAACTCAAAAAACAATATGCCGACCTGGAAAAACAGATAGCTGACCTGGATAAGGAAAACATGGCCCTCAGCCGTGAAATCCGCCTCCTGCAGTCCGACAACCAATATGTGGAAAAAGTGATCCGGCAGCGCCTGCACTATGTGCGAGATAACGAGGTGCTCTACCTCTTTGACGCATCGGCCAAACCCCATCGGGAGCCGTAATATATGACGGAAAAAATAGAATGGTATAAAGAAGTTCTGGAACTCGAACCCAACTCCAAGGTTTTTTTTCCTCTGGCGCGCCTGTTGGTGGAAGAAGGGCATTCCGAAGAGGCTGTGGCCGTTTTGGAGCAGGGGCTGGCGCGACACGACGAGTTTCTTGAAGCGCGACTCTTTCTGATAGAACTGCTTTATAAAACGGGCCAGCAAAACGCTTGCGAGGCCCAGGTAGAAAGGCTCAGCCGCATGTTCACGGCCTATTCGGGGTTCTGGCAGGCGTGGGCCGCCACTACTCTGACCTCGGGCCAGTCCCCGGACACGGCTGCCGTTATGCGGTTTCTGGCTCTCAATTTTGCAAAAGGGCCAGTGTCGTTGCGCGAGGTGCTGAATCAGGGCGTCACCAGCCTGATCGGGCACGATGCGCCAGCAGCAGGGCCCGACACACGCCACTCGGCACTGGATGAATCGAAAAATCTTCAAGTTTCACATGAAGATTCTACCAGTACACATGCGCCCGAACGTGAAGCATCGCCATCGTCCGGATCAGCTGCACTGTCGTCTCCTCCCGGACAACAGGATATTCCCGCTCAGCAGGAGCACCACGCACCCGCTCAATCGCAGGATGCCACTGCTGCCCATATCGCGGGAACGGATGAAGACGCATTCTCTGCCGTCCGGCAGGCCCACGGGCATCTGACGCATGAAGACCTCGGCACAGATTCAGAGGTTGCTGACCATCTGGTTCATGAAAAACTGGATGCGTTTGATCCGGATGAAGACGAGGACGCCGCGCCTCTGGCAGTGCCCCTGCATTCCAAAACTGCACGCTCTTTCGGCCATGACGCTGTGGATGCGCCCTCACAGAGCCCCTTTGCCCATGATGAAGCTTCAACTGCGGAAAACGCAACTGACGGAGCCGCGCATACCGGTGAAGAGGCTGACGACACTGAGGAGCGTTTTTCTCTGCGGACGCGCTCAATGGCTGAAGTGCTGGCAGAACAGGGGGACATCAAGGGGGCGCTGGATATTTATCATGAGCTGGCCGCTGCGGCCACCGCACCGGAAGAGAGTGCCGATCTGCGGCAGCGTATAGCCACACTGAACGCGCGTCTGGGCAGCGCGCCGCCTGTGGAGCAGACGCAGGAGCCCGCCGAAACTGGGGGATCCACCGGCAAGGATAAGCTTATAAGCATGCTTGAGGCCTTGGCCGAACGGGTTGAGGCCAGGGCGCACAGCTAAACCATTATCAAGGCCGATTTCGCATTATATGCAGCCAGAGGCAAAGCAGCTGATCTTTGTCTGGTGGCTTTTACCATTCGCGCAGGACAGATGACGATTTCTTGCGGACTGTTCTAAAGCTGAGGGAGAATACGGTGTTCAAATCATATCTGCGGACCATACTCATGCTGGTTACCGCTGCATTTCTGGTTACAGGATGCAGTTCATACCAGCCAACCAAAAATGTGTGGAAGTCCACCAAGGGCTTCTGGAACACCTATGTCAGCCCGCCAGCATCGGTGGACTATGACGAAAAAGGCGAACTTTCACCGCAGGCTCTGGCTCTGACCCACAGCATGATGGGGATTGACGTGGAGCTGAACCGCCTTGAACGCGTCATGCTCAATGCCGACAAGCCCCCGACTCGTGACTGGATCTCTGCATTTTTCACCAATTTCCCCTGGGTCAGCGGTTTTGCCGGCGTAAAATACGACGGCACCATCCTTGGTCAGGAACCTGCCAATCCAATGAAGCAGCTGGATTTCATCCCTTTGCTTTACGAAGACAAAAAGCAGAGCAGCCGTGCTCTCCGCGCCGATGTTCAGCCCTCGCCGCTGGGACCGGAGATTTTGCTTGCTGCTCCCCTGTATGACGGCGTCGACTTTCTTGGCGTGGTTGCGACCTACTTCGATATGCGCGCCCTCATGCAGTACTCCAGCAGCTCGGAAAATGTGGTCATCCTTTCCCCCAACGCGCTGTTGTGGCCAGGAAAGTATGATTTTGCCGCCACCCCCTTGGCAGGCGTGAACTGGGAAGAGGTTGTTACAAAAAGCTCTTCCGGCACGTGCACCAACGTAAACGGCACCTTCTATTACATGGTGCGTTATCTTGGTAATTTGCCTCTGATTTTCGCTGTGGCTGAAAAGGGCAATTTCCCTGAAGGCAGCGGCAGTGTGGAGCAAGGCCTGGCCTTCTTCCCCAAGGAACGCCCCAAGCTTCCTCCGCCGCCCCAGCCTGAGCGCAAGAGCAAAAAACTGGGCCCGGACGCCGTCGCCATGCCCACCCCCGCTGATGCCGTCAACGCTTCGGGGCAGCCGTCCGCACAGACTGCGGGCGGAGCTTCCCACGACATCCAGCCTGGCAGCGGCGACAGTGTTTTGCTCAAAAACAAAAGATCTGAAAAAGCCAAGGTTCAGGAACGCCAGCTTGAAGGCGAGAATGTCCCCGTTGAAAGGGCTCAAAAACCCAGACGTGAGGCCGCGCCGCAAACCAGACCTGGCGGACTTGGAGCTCCGGAAGCGGATATCCCCAGAGTCGTCGCGCCAAGCCCCTTCGGCCCGCGTGAAGAACAGCCTCGCGTTGTTGCGCCGAGCCCCTTCGGCCCGCGTGATAATGACGAATCAAAGGGCAAGGCCGATGACGTGAAGCCAGATGATTTAACATCCGGTTCCACTCAAAACCAGCCTGCAGAGGCGGCTGCCAAGCCGGAAGCGCAGGCAGAGAAAGCCCAGCCTCAAAAGCAGGAGTCGTCTGCGCCCGCTGAAAGCGCGGCCCCGGCCAAGTCCGAAGAATCATCGGGCGCCCCAGCCGCGCCGGATGTTTTGCCAGGCGGACGGCCAAGTCCCTTTGGGCCTCGGAACTGACGCATATCAATACAAACTTGCGCCGCCCCGGGGCGGCGCAAGTTTTATGTTCTCAGAACTATTTTTCTGTTGCAGGAGGCCATATGGCTGACATCACGGTCACGGAACATCTGCTGCTGCACCAAAAGCGCACTCCACAGGCCACCGGACAATTTACCGGGTTGCTCTACGACCTCATCCTTTCGGGGAAAAGCATCTCACGCCGCATCAACAAAGCCGGACTTCTGGATATTCTCGGCGGCACGGGAGAAGTTAACGTGCAGGGCGAGAACGTGCAAAAGCTGGACACCATCGCCAACCGCATCATGCTGTACCGGATGGAGCGCTGCGGCGCTTTATGCGCGATGAGTTCTGAAGAAGAAGCTGAGCTTATTCGCGTCAGCCCGGAATTCCCACGGGGCGATTACATTCTCATCTTTGACCCTCTTGACGGTTCGTCCAATATTGACGTGAATATCAACGTGGGCACCATCTTTTCCATTTTGCGGCGTCCAGAGGGGCATTCTGGTGAAGTGACCCTGGATGAGGTGCTGCAACCGGGCCTCAAGCAGGTGGCTGCGGGGTATATCCTCTATGGCCCCTCCACCATGCTGGTGCTCAGCACGGGGCAGGGCGTGCACGGCTTCACCCTTGACCCGGGGGTGGGAGAATTTCTGCTTTCGCACCCCAATATGTGCATCCCCAAACAGGGTTCCATCTATTCCGTCAACGAGGGCAACTGGAAGAATTGGGACGCGCCCGCGCGCGAAGCCGTCAACTGGTTCCACGGGTGTGAAACTTCGGACGGCACGCCTTATTCTTCCCGTTATGTGGGAGCGCTTGTTGCCGATTTTCATCGAACCCTCATTAATGGCGGCATTTACATGTACCCGCCAAACATTCATAAGCCCAACGGCAAGTTGCGTCTTATGTGTGAAGCCGCCCCTCTGGCCTTTCTTGCTGAACAGGCCGGAGGCAAGGCCAGTGACGGCAGGGGGCGCATTCTTGAAAGGGTGCCGGACCGTCTGCACGCGCGCACGCCCCTGTTCATCGGCTCCGCAAAGGATGTAGAGGCTGTGGAAAATATTTATGCCCGGCATGCCAACCTGGCTGCTTTCTAGTAAATGGTCGTGACGCCGGAGCCGCGCCTGCCGCGGCTCCGGCTTTTATTGTAAAAGCGAGATCATATAATGCTTTGCCTTGGAGTTGAAAGCTCCTGTGATGAAACTGCATTAGCTCTGGTAGAAGATGGGCGGCTGGTGGATTCCGTTTTGGCCACCCAGGCGGACATGCATGCCCTGTTTGGCGGCGTGGTGCCAGAATTGGCCTCGCGTGAACACTACCGCTACGTTGGCTCTTTGTTTGACGCATTGATGCGCCGGAGTGGCAAAAAGCCCTCAGAGATTGATCTGGTGGCTGTGGCACGGGGGCCTGGGCTGCTGGGCAGCCTGCTGGTGGGGGTAGCCTTTGCCAAAGGGCTCGCTCTGGGCCTTGGGGTGCGCCTGCTTGGCGTCAATCACCTTCATGCCCACCTGCTTGCGGTCGGACTGGAGCACCCTTTGGCTTTTCCTGCCCTGGGGCTGCTTGTTTCCGGCGGTCATACCCATCTTTATCGCATGGAAGCCCCCTGGAAATGCGTCACTCTTGGGCGCACGCTGGACGACGCCGCTGGCGAGGCTTTTGACAAAGTGGGCAAAGTACTTGGCTTGGCTTACCCTGGAGGGCGGCTCATGGACGCGCTGGCGCGTGAAGGCAATCCAGACGCTGTGATCTTTCCGCGCCCCTACCTTGATAACGACAATCTGGACTTCAGTTTCAGCGGCCTGAAAACGGCAGCCAGCAGCTACATCCAGCAGAAGCTGCAACCTGCCGCCTGGCCGCTTCCCCTATGCTCGGTGGCCGATGCCCCCCAGGCGCTGAAAGACTGCTGCGCCGCCTTTAATGCGGCGGTTGTGGATACGCTCTGCGTGAAAACCAAAAGAGCTCTGGACAACAACCCGCAACTGAGCACGCTGGTTCTGGCGGGCGGGGTGGCCTGCAACTCGCTGTTACGCCAGCGTATTGCGGATCTAATGGAAAGCAGGGGAGGCAGGGCTATTTTTCCGAGTCCCCACCTTTGTACTGACAACGCGGCCATGATCGCCTACGCCGGATGGCTGATTGGAAAAGAAGGGTATTTTCATACCTTACAGATGGAAACCATCCCGCGCGGGCGTACTGTCCCGGATGATATGCTGCGCTGCTGAAAGTCCGCCAACAACCAGTCAGAAACATGAGATTGTCTTGACAGTCAGGTCGTTGGAAACTACTCTTAGTCAATACAAAGGTCTTGGGTTTTTTCACCCCGGACCCTAGTTTTCCGCTTCTGCACGCTGCCTTACAGGCATGCAGGGCGACACATAGCAACCTAAGGAGTATAGTAATGGCTGAACAGGTCACTGATGCCACCTTTGAGAGTGTTGTCCTCGAGTCCGATCTGCCGGTTCTGCTTGACTTCTGGGCTCCCTGGTGCGGCCCCTGCCGTGCTGTTGGCCCCATTATTGATGAGCTTTCCACCGAGTATGCGGGCAAGGTGCGCATCGTTAAGATGAACGTGGATGAAAATCCCGCTACCCCCACGAAGTTCGGCATCCGGGCTATCCCCACGCTGGTGCTTTTTAAGAATGGCGAAACCATCGAACAGATCACTGGCGCTGTAACCAAGGCCGCCATGAAAGACCTGCTCGACAATAAGGCTCTGGCATGAAATCCTATGATGCCGTTGTGATCGGCGGCGGTCCTGCCGGCGTTACCGCAGCCATGTATCTGGCGCGGTCCGGTTGCAGCGTCCTTTTGCCTGAGCAGCTGACCTCCGGTGGGCAACTGCTGCAGACTGAGGCGCTGGAGAACTATCCGGGCTTTCCCAAAGGCATCAAGGGCTACGAGCTTGCCGACCTTTTTACTGCGCATCTTGAAGGTTTGACGGTAGACCGACCCGCCATAGTGGTTGAATCCATTTCCGGTTCGGCGGGTCAGTTTACCGTGCATACTGCTGAAGAAGACTATTTGTGCAAAACGGTGCTTGTGTGCTCTGGCGCCAAACACCGCCAACTTGGCCTTGAAGGTGAAGACAGGCTGCGCGGGCGTGGGGTTTCGTACTGCGCCCTTTGTGACGGCAACTTCTTTCGCAACCAGACAGTAGCTGTGGTTGGCGGCGGTAACGCGGCAATGGAAGAAAGCCTGTATCTTTCCAAAGTAGTAAGCAAGCTTCATCTCATTCACAGGCGTGACAGTTTCCGCGGACTCAAGGTTTATCAGGACAGGCTTGAAAGCATGCCCGACAAGATAGACCTTTTACGCAGTTCCATCATTACCCAGTTGCACGGCGAAGACCACCTGACTGGTCTTACCGTTAAAAACCTCCAGACTGGCCAAGAAAAATTGTTGGCAGTCGATGGGCTTTTTATTTATGTAGGCTTTGCTCCTGTGACAAACTTTTTGCCACAAGGCATTGAGCTTGACGAACAGGGTTTTATTGTGACTGATACGGAAATGCGCACCAATATCCCCGGCATTTTTGCCGCTGGCGACATTCGCTCCAAGCTTTGCCGCCAGGTCATCACTGCCGCCGGCGATGGCGCAACCGCCGCACAAGCGGCATTTGTCTTCCTGGAACAGCTCCATGCATAAAAAACTGCTACGCTCCATTTTGCTTGCCATGAGTATGCTCATGGTTTCCGGTTGCGGCATCATTGATATGATCTATCTTCCGCCAGCCGAAGACACCGCGCAAGAAATCTTTGAGGCCGCCAACGACGCCATGAGTGAAAAAAACTATGTGCGTGCCGTGGAGCTGTACAATAAACTGCGCGATACGTATCCATTCAGCCCTTATACCATTGATGCAGAGCTGTCATTGGGCGACGCCTACTTCCTCGATGAGGAATACGAACTGGCCACTGAAAGCTACAAGGACTTTGAATCCCTGCACCCAAGGCATGAGGCCATACCTTACGTGCTGTATCAGACGGGCATGTCCCTGATGAAGCAGTTCCGCTCCGTTGACAGAGCGACCACCGAGCTTCAGGAAGCCTACGATTACTTCAACAGGCTGCACCAGATGTATCCTGATTCTCCGTACGCCAAGGGCGCCGAAGAGCACATGCTTACCTGCCGCAAGCTTATGGCTGAGCATGAACTCTACATCGCCGACGTCTTCTGGCACATGAAGAAATATGGCCCTGCCTGGCACCGTTATGAATTCATCATAAAGAATTTCCAGGACGTGCCAGAAGTGTCAGAACACGCCAAAGAAAAAAGCCTGGCAGCCTACCACAACTATAAAGAAGAACAGGCTGTAGAAACGCGGCAAAAGCGTCAAGGCTCTTGGCGAGAATGGTTTAAGTGGTTGTAACAAAAATTAAAGCCCCTTCGGGGGCTTTTTTTTACCAGTGGAGTCATCATGGCCGTGCCCTCGGAAGCCAGTACTGAAAAAAATCGTGCAGCGCTTGCATCGCTGTGGGCCGCCTTTGCCCTGACGTCCATCAAGCTCATTGTCGGTTTGCACACCAACAGCCTCGGCATTTTGTCCGAAGCATTGCACAGTGGTCTGGATCTTCTGGCAGCGGCCATGACTCTGGCGGCGGTACGCATAGCCTCCAAGCCGGCCGATGCGCGTCACCCCTACGGCCATGGCAAAATTGAAAATCTTTCAGCCCTGGCCGAAACGCTGCTTTTGTTTCTGACCTGCTTCTGGGTTGTGTACGAGGGCGTGCAACGTCTGATGACTGGTGAAAGCCCTGTGACGCCATCTTTATGGGGCGTTGGCGTCATGGCTCTTTCCATAATCATTGATGTGAACAGGGTACGCATACTGCGTCAGGTGGCCAAAAAATATAAAAGCCAGGCGCTTGAAGCGGACGCCCTGCATTTTTCCACTGATATCCTGTCTTCGGCAGTGGTGTTGGCAGGGGTTCTCGCAGTATGGGTGGCTTCAGTTCTCAGCCTGCCAGACCCTCTGCACCAAATTCTGGTTCAGGCTGACACTGTGGCCGCACTGCTGGTGGCAGCGATAATCTTTCGCGCCAGTGTTCGCATGGCCATGCAGGCTGTCGACACGCTGATGGATACCGGCTCCACACGCGAACAGCAGGCCGTCATTGCGGCTGTAACCAGGGTAAAGGGCATCACTGATGTCCGTGATGTGCGCCTGCGCACCAGCGGCCCCACCAGCTTTGTGGACCTGACTGTCGGCGTGGAGCCGGGCATAAAGGTCAGTGAAGGCCACCGCCTGGCTCATGAAGCGGAGCAGGCCGTGGCGCTTGTGCTGGAAGGTGCGGACGTGACCGTCCATGTGGAACCGCACAGCGGCGATGCCGACAGGCACTGCGATCCTTTTGCGCAGGTGCAGTATACAGCCTGGAACCATGGCCTTGCCGTGCATAACGTGCATATTCTTCGCGCGGCTGAGGTCTGCCATATAGACCTGCACGTGGAGCTTCCCGGCGACTTGCCTTTTGTTCAGGCCTACGAAAGGGTCAAGAATTTTGAAAAAGCCTTGCATGCCGCAATTCCGCAAATGGAGGTGGTGAGCCACCTTGAGCCGGAAGGAGCAGCCTGCGCCCTGGCCTATGGAGCCTCTGTATCGTTGTCATATGCGGAAATGGCCTGGCGTGAAATTGAAATCGCCATTGCCAAGGAGCCGCTGGTCACAAAACCTCACAAATTTTCAGTCTACGAATTGCCGGAACAGGGCGTCTGCATCTGCTTTCATTGTGATATAGCGCCAGCATTGAATGTTGAAGAGGCGCATACGGTTTGTATGCGCCTGGAAAAACAACTACGGCTGGGTATTCCGCAACTGGGGCGTATCATTATCCACATGGAGCCGGGCGTAAAAGCGGCGGAGTAGACCGTCACGTTTTTTTCGCCAGGATACTATGGAGCCTTGATGATTGGCGCTTCAACTCCGGCGGCCTGCGCCAGCGCGCGCCATAAGGCGTCAATGCCCAGTCGGCTGCTGGATGAGGTCAGCACGGGGCAGATGCCCAGTATATCCTGCCATTCCTTTTGCCGCGCCGAGCGTTCACGCTGATTGCATTTGTCGGCTTTCGTCAGTATGGGCACCAGGGAAAGGCGGTTTCTCTGCGCAAACGAGGCAAGATTCAGGTCAAGCTGCTGGGGTGTCAGGCGGCAGTCAAGCAACAGGGCAAGCGCTTTGAGACTGGCGCACTCGACGAGGTACCGTTCCAACAGTTTGGCCCACTTTTCGCGTTCACTATGGCTGGCTCGGGCATATCCGTAGCCGGGCAGGTCCACAAGATAAAAACTCAATGGTTCCACCAGGTAAAAATTGACAGAGCGGGTTTTACCGGGCGTGGAGCTGACCTTGGCCAGTTTTTTTCTGCCAGCCAACGCATTGATAAGAGAAGATTTGCCGACATTGGAACGGCCAGCAAGGGCTATCTGCGCTTCAGGCCGGGTGGTGAGCTGATCCAGTGTATAAGCCGTGCTTTCCAGCGTAAGGCTGACAGCCATAAAAACCTCATGTGATGCTTGAGAGTTGAGTATTGACAAGTGCTCAATTTTCGGCAAAAATTTACAGTTCGGAAACGTGATTTCCTTCAAAGCACTTCCGTACAAGGTAGCCGCTCTTGCCCCAGTTGGCAAATGACCGGCCTTAATGCCAGTTTATGCCGATAAGCGGCGACAAGTAGGAGGTAACTATGTATTCAACCACGGATTTTCGCAAGGGTCTTAAAATTGAAGTAGAAGGCATCCCTTACGAAATTGTGGACTTTCAGCACTTCAAGCCCGGCAAGGGCGGCGCTATGGTACGCACCAAGCTGCGTAACATCCTCACCGGCCGCATGCAGGACATCACCTTCCGCTCCGGTGAAAAGGTCGGCAAGCCCGATCTTGAAACCCGTGACATGCAGTTCCTGTATCGCCAGGATGACGAGCTTATTTTTATGGATATGACCACATACGAGCAGCTGCAAATGTCCCTCGCAACGACTGACGGCAAAGAGGGTTTTTTGAAGGACGGTCAGGAATGCCGCGTGCTGCTGTACAAGGGCAGCCCGTTGGACATTGACATTCCGGTAAGCATGGTGCTGACTGTTGTGGAAACCGAGCCGGGCGCCAAGGGCGACACTGTCAGCAATGTCACCAAGCCCGCCAAGCTCGAAACTGGCCTTGTTGTTCAGGTTCCCATTTTTGTTAACGAAGGTGACCGCGTTAAAGTGGACACCCGCTCCAAGGAATACCTGGGCCGGGAATAATGACCGGTTCGGGAGGGTAGCCCCACGGACGCCCATAAATTTAGCCGCGAACTTCTTGGCCTTTTTCTGCTCTTCTGGGCGCTGCTGCTTTTGCTCAGCCTGCTCAGCTTTGACGCCAATGACCCCAGCCTTAACCATGTGGTCAGTGGAACAGTTGAAGTGCACAACAAGGCGGGCCTTTTTGGCGCGTACACTGCGGGTTTTCTTAACGATGTATTTGGCGTGGCCGCCTTCCTGTGCCCATTGGTTTTTGGCGCACTGGGAGCGGCCTACGTTTCTCCTGCCTATGGCATGCACTGGTGGCGCTGGTGCGGCTTCTTTCTGCTGACGATCTGCCTGCTTGTCACTGGCGCTGCCTGGGATTTTTCCTTCGGCGACGTGTGGGGCGGCGGCATGGTTGGCAGCGCTCTGCACCGCAATGCCAGCCTCTACCTCAGCCCTGGCGGCTCAGCCATTGTCTGGATTTTTATTTTTCTCGCCGGGCTGCAACTGGCCTGGAACATCTCCTGGTTCAGTTTGGGCGGGCGGTTGCTTCACGCCTTGCGCGAACGCCTGGAAGCCCGATTGGCCGCCGCCGACGGGGCTTCCCAGCCTGAAGCCGCTGGCAAGAATGTAAGCAAGGCTGGCAAGTCGGGATCTGTGCAGTCCGCCCGCCAACAGGTGCAGCCTGAAATAGTGCAGCACACCCTGACTCCTGTGCAGGAAGAAAAAACGGCTGCCGCATCAAAATTCAAATTTTCCTGGCCCGACTGGTCGTTTTTGGCCCGGTGGCGCGACAAATTGGGCGATATTCACCCAACTGCGGACTCGCTGCCGGATGTCTATGACGTCAATAGCGAAAAAACTTCCGCTTCAGACAAGGTAGCGGGGAACACCCCCGAACCGGCGGCTCCGCTTGTGGCCGCAAGTGAAGATCATGAAGACGATCCATTTGCAATCGCGCAGGACCTCAATGGTCAGCCGCTGGTAAAGGGAGCAAGCCGCTCCGGCAAGGCTCCTTCGGCGGCCCAGTCGTCTCACTATGGCCCCACTGCTGATGATTACGGCAGCACTATAGACGACACGTCCAGCGAGGCTGGACCTGCATCCGCACCGTCAGCGGCCAAAGAAAGGGCTGCAGCGTCTCGCGCCCAGGACTCTTCCGCAAAGACCGGGCTTGTGGACAAAATTACTGCGCCATTTCGTAAAAAAGCCGCCATCCCGCTTCCCGGTCTTGACCTGCTGGCTCCTCCATCGCCCCAGGCGGGCGGGCTCAGCCGTGAAGATCTTCAGGCAAGAGGGCAGACGCTCATGGCCTGCCTCACTGATTTTGACATTCAAAGCGAACTTGTGCGCATAACCCCCGGGCCGGTGGTTACCATGTTTGAAGTTCGCCCGGCTCCCGGCATCCGCGTAAGCCGCATCGCCAACCTGACCGATGACCTTGCGCTGGCCCTCAAGGCGGTGGCCATTCGCATTCAGGCGCCCATTCCCGGTTCTGATACCGTTGGCATTGAAATCCCCAATGAACAACGCGAAACCGTAAACTTTCGCGAGCTTGCCTCCTGCGAGGCCTTCCGCACAGGCTGCGGTCCCCTGACCATGATTCTTGGCAAGGACATTGCCGGCAAGCCATTTATGGCCGATCTGACCCGCATGCCTCACCTGCTTGTGGCCGGAGCCACAGGCGCGGGAAAAAGCGTATGCCTTAACGGCATCCTCGTCAGTCTGCTCTACCGTACCCAGCCGCAGGACATGCAACTTCTGCTTATCGATCCCAAGCGCATTGAAATGGCTGTTTATGCGGATGCGCCCCACTTGGTGCATCCTGTTGTTACTGAAATGAACGAGGCCAAGAACGCCCTGGATTGGGCCGTTCATGAAATGGACCGCCGCTATGCGGCCATGGCGCGTCTTGGCGTACGCAACGTCGCGGGCTTTAATCAAAAGCTTTCCGCCTACAAGGACGACTTGCCCCCTGATTTTTCAGACCTGGAGCCTTTGCCCTATCTGGTCATTGTCATTGACGAACTCGCTGACCTCATGATGACGGCCGCCCGCGAGGTGGAAACCAGCATCGTACGTCTGGCGCAACTGGCTCGCGCCGCTGGCATCCACCTGATTCTGGCGACGCAACGGCCAAGCGTGGACGTCGTCACGGGCCTGATCAAGGCAAACTTTCCCTGCCGCATATCCTTTCAGGTGACCTCCAAGCATGACTCGCGCACCATCCTTGATCAGGTGGGGGCCGAACATCTTCTTGGCCGTGGGGACATGCTGTTCAAGCCCAGCGGTGGACGGCTGCAACGTCTGCACGGCCCCTTCTTGAGTGATGAAGAAGTGCAAGACGTCGTGAATCACTGGAAGCGCCACTTAAGCCCGTCCTATAAGGTGGATTTCGCTCAATGGGGGCTTGATGCCGCCATGGGGGGCGCAAACGGCGGTGGTGGCGACGCAGCCCAGGACCCGTTGTATGGCGAAGTACAGATTTTTGTAAGCGAGCAGGGCCGGGCGTCCATATCCCTTGTGCAGCGCCGCTTCAAAATCGGCTTCAACCGGGCGGCGCGTCTGGTGGAGCAGTTGGAACACGACGGCATCATTGGCCCGGCGGACGGCAGCAAGCCCCGCGCGGTTGTAAAATGACGGTAAAAATTCTTATTACAGTTTCTTGCCATGTGGTCAAAGCCCTGGTGGGCTGTGGAGGTTGTATGCGTAAGATATGCGCACTGGTGGTCGCCCTGGCCCTGAGTTTTTCCCTAGTTCCGGCTGCGCCGGTATTTGCTGCTGATATGGCCGCAGCCATTCAGGCCCGCTACGAAAAAACCGGCTCATTTTCAGCCGATTTTGAGCAGACCCTCACCCACAAGGAAAGCGGTTCTGTAGAAAAACGGCAGGGTAAACTACTGTTCAAAAAGCCTCTGCTTATCCGCTGGCAGACTGCCAAACCCCACGAAGAAACGCTCGTGGTCACTGGCAAGGAAATCTGGAACTACCTGCCGGATGAAGAGGTCGCTTACCGCTACCCCCTTACCTTGGTGCAAGATTCACGTAGCATTATTCAGGTGATTACGGGGCAGGCCGCCCTGACCAAGGACTTTGACGTTAAGTCCGAGGGCAAGGAAGACGGCCTGGCCAAGCTGCGCCTTTTTCCCAAAGAACCAGCTCCGCAAATGGTTGAGGCCATCATCTGGGTTGAGCCCGACACGGGATATATCAAGAGAGCAAATATACTGGATTTCTACGGCAACGGTAATGAGATCCGCTTCACCAGTTTTGCGCCTGATGTAAACATAAAGGCTTCGGAATTTTCTTTCACGCCCCCAAAAGGCATTGAAGTTGAAGACCGCATTGAACATGCCGTGCCGGAAAAAGAGCTGTTTCAGTAGCACGCTCCTCGTAATAATTTCTGCCAGTTACAGATGACAAGGGCAAAGGCCGTGTCGCATGCGTGCGATGCGGCCTTTGGTACACAAAGCATATCGTCTGAGCACTGCAGCGTGAGACCTGCTCTGCCCCTGGCCGGGCAGCGCCCCTTACGGCCCACAACTGACCACGACCAACCCAACCCCTAAGAAAAAATTTATCAACATAATATAATTGAGTATTTTTGTGCCGGAGCAAGCAAAACATCGTTGTTTTCTGCAACCGTATGAAGTATAATTGTTAACTTGAGCAAATAAGCCCAGCTTTAAGGAGCAGGAAATATGACCGAGGAAAAGTTCGCGGCCTCCATGCAGGAGGAAGGCGTTGAGGATTTTGCCGCCATGCTGGCAGCCCATGAAACTTCTGGACATCGTCTTCAGACTGGCCAGAAAGTGACAGGCACCGTTATCGCCATTACGGGCGACAGCGTGTTTGTTGACGTGGGCATAAAGGTTGACGGCATTATGGAACGAAAAGACATCCTTGACGCAGAAGGCAAGGAAACCGCGGGCCCCGGAGACACCGTGGAGGCATGGGTGATCGGTGTTTCATCACAAGAAATCCGCCTTTCCCGCTCCATGAGCGGCAGCGGAGTGGCTGCGCTGGAAGAAGCGCGTGACGCGGCGCTGCCCGTTGAAGGCCGCATCGCTGGAACCTGCAAGGGCGGCTATTCCGTTGAAGTTATGGGTAAAACCGCTTTCTGTCCCGGCAGCCAGATTGGCCTTGCCGCCACTGAAGAAGCGGAATCCCTTGTGGGGCGCACTCTGCAGTTCCTCGTCATCAGGGTTGAGAACAGGGGGCGCAATATTGTCGTTTCCCGCAGGGCCCTCCTTGACCGCGAACGGCAGGAGCAACTTGAAGTATTGCTTGAAAAACTCAACGTTGGCGACACCGTTGAAGGCAAAATATCCCGATTTGCACCTTTTGGCGCTTTTATGGAGCTGGATTCGGCTGTTGAAGGCATGATCCATCTTTCAGAGCTTTCCTGGTCGCGCGTGGGCGCTCCTGACGAAGCAGTTTCTCTGGGAGACACTGTGCGCGCCAAGGTTCTTTCCATCAGTAAGAATGATAAAGGACAAGTGCGCATCTCCCTTTCACGCAAACAGGCCCAAGGCGACCCCTGGCAGGATGTGGACCAGAAGCTTGAGTCCGGGTCCATTGTGCAGGGGCGGGTAGTGCGCCTGGCTCCCTTTGGCGTGTTTGTTGAAATTCTGCCTGGGATTGAAGGTCTTGCGCACATTTCTGAATTGTCGTGGACCAAACGTATCACAAAACCTGAAGAAATAGTTCAAGTTGGCGACTGTGTCGCCGTGAAAATCAAAGACATCAACAGCGAATCCCGCCGTATTTCACTGAGTTTGCGCGAAGCCGAGGGTGACCCCTGGCAGGACGCAGCCCAGCGCTTTGCCGTAGGATCACTTGTGCAGGGAACGGTCGACGGGCGCAGCCCGCATGGACTCTTCATCGCGCTCGCACCCGGCATTACCGGTCTTTTGCCAGCAGGCGTCATCAAGAACGCCAAAAATTCCGGTCAGTACAGCAAATTGGACAAGGGCGACAGCGTCACCCTAATGGTACAAAATCTCGATACCACTGCGCGTCGCATCAGCCTTGCTCCTGAAGGCTCCGATGCCACGGCAACAGTGGACGACAAGGCTTGGAAACAGCACGCCAATCTTGGCAGAGCTACTGAAAACACCGGGATAAACACACTGGCACAAGCTTTGCATAAGGCTATGCAAAACAAGTAACTAGGAGTTTTTCCATGTTTATAAAAAGATGTTTAACAGGGCTGCTGGCCGTTACCTTTGTGGTGACGGCTCATTTTGCCCAGGCAGTAAACCTGCCGGACTTCAGCGAACTGGCCGCCAAAAGCGGCCCTGCAGTCGTCAATATCAATACTGAAAAAATGGCTGCCAGCGGTGGAGGCTCTGAAGAACTTTTCGGCGAGATGTTCCGCAACATGCCCCCTGGTTTTGATAAATTTTTTGATCAGTTTGGCGGTAGGCGCGATGGCAAAAGGCCCCAATCCAAGCAAAAATCGCTTGGCTCAGGCTTTTTGGTGTCGGCTGACGGCTATATAGTCACCAACAACCATGTGGTGGCCGATGCCGATGTCATTCGTGTTACGCTGGATCAAAAAAACGGTAAAAGCGAGTCCTTTACGGCTACCCTTATTGGGGCTGATGAAGAAACAGATCTGGCCCTCCTGAAGGTCGATGTAAAAAAAGAACTGCCGTTCCTGGTTTTTGGCAATTCCGACGACCTGAATGTCGGCGAATGGCTGCTGGCCATCGGCAACCCCTTTGGGCTGGATCACACGGTAACTGCTGGCATTTTGTCTGCCAAAAACCGTAATATACACGCTGGTCCTTTTGACAACTTCCTTCAGACTGACGCCTCCATCAACCCCGGCAACAGTGGCGGCCCGCTGCTGAACATGCAGGGGCAGGTTGTAGGCATCAATACGGCTATTATTGCCAGCGGGCAGGGTATTGGCTTTGCCATTCCCAGCAACATGGCCGCAAAAATCATCGACCAGATCAAGAGCGGCAAAAAAGTCAGCCGCGGCTGGATCGGCGTAACCATTCAGGATGTTGAAGAAAACGCGGCCAAAGCTTTGGGTATGAAGGACGCCAAGGGCGCTCTTATCGGCAGCGTTATGGAAAATGAGCCTGCGGCCAAGGGCGGCATGAAGGACGGCGACGTAATCGTGGCCGTGGACGGCAAGGATATTGATGACGCATCAGCCCTGCTGCGCGCCATTGCCGAAAAAGCTCCCGGCAGCCAGGCTGTCATCAAGGTTTGGCGCGACGGCAAGACCGTGGATCTTACGGTCACCTTGGGCGAACGCCAGTCCACTTCACAGGCCGCAACCGGAAGCAAGGGTGAAGCCAAGCAAAGCGAAGGGTTGCTCGGCATTTCGGTGCGCCCCCTGAGTGACGCCGAACGCCGCGATATGAAGATTGACAAGAACGAAGGCCTGCTCATCGTTGATGTGGCTGCCAACAAGCCTGCCGCTGAGGCTGACCTGCGCCCCGGAGACATAATTCTCAAGGCGAATCTGAAGCCCGTGAACACGTCTGCAGCGCTGTCAAAAATTGTGAACGAAGAGGGCGTCAAGCGCGGAGCCATCATGCTGCAAATTTCGCGGCGTGGTGATGTTGCCTTCCGCACTGTGCCTCTCGGAAAATAGGGACGGCCCTTACGCCACCCCTTGATTTTGGGGTCGCCTCACAACGGGGCGACCCCTTTTTACGCCCGTGTTTCCGCCTGTCCTTCGCGTGACAAGCCCTAATCCACTATGCTAATTTGTTAAAACAAGCGGAGGTACGTCATGCCTGTAGTTCATGCCAGGGCCGGAGAATTCCCTACGCCGGAAGATCTTGAAAATATTCCTGTTCTAGTCAGCGCCTATTTTACTGAATTTCCCAATCCCGCCGTTCCGGCACAGCGGGTGTCGTTTGGCACATCCGGGCATCGCGGCTCTTCGCTGCTGCAGACCTTTAATGAAGAACATATCTATGCCATCACCCAAGCCGTGTGTGACTACCGCAAGGCCAATGGCATCGACGGGCCGCTCTTTTTGGGTGGCGATACCCATGCTCTGTCGGAGGCAGCCTTTCGTTCGGCCCTTGAGGTGCTGGTGGCCAATGACGTGCAGATCCGCATCGCTCCCGCCGGAATGTACACAGCGACCCCGGCCATTTCGCACGCCATCCTGAGCTGGAATGCCGGGCGCACTACGGGCCTTGCTGACGGCATAGTCATCACTCCTTCACATAACCCTCCGCGCGACGGCGGCTTCAAATATAATCCGCCACATGGCGGCCCGGCAGAAACGCACGTTACTGATCTGATAGAAAAAAACGCCAATGAGTACCTTGAAAAAGGCAATCGTGGCATACAACTGACCCATCTTCGTGCAGCGCTCAGTTCGCCGTTGGTAAAAGAATACGACTTCATCGGCGCCTATGTTGGAAATCTGAGCAAAGTCCTGGACATGAAGGCTATTGCGGCATCCGGGCTGCGCCTTGGCGTGGATCCGCTGGGCGGGGCAAGCCTGCAAATGTGGGAACCCATAGCTGAAACTTATGGCATTGAAATTACTGTAGTCAATAAAGCAGTAGACCCTACATTCCGCTTTGTGCCTTTTGACAAAGACGGAAAAATCCGCATGGACTGTTCTTCACCCTATGCCATGAGCGGTCTTTTGAACATGCGCGATCGCTTCGACCTGGCCGTGGCCTGCGATCCGGATTCAGATCGACATGGCATCGTCACCCGTCAGGAACTCATGAACCCCAACCACTTTTTGTCAGTAGCCGCCTGGTATCTGTTCCGCACGCGTACTGCCTGGCCGGCTGATGCAGGCATTGGCAAAACCCTTGTCACCAGCGCCCTGCTGGACAGGGTGGGGCAGGACATGAAGCTCCCGGTGGTGGAAGTGCCCGTGGGCTTCAAATGGTTTGTGCCATATCTTCTGAACGGCCGTTGCGGCCTGGGATGTGAAGAAAGCGCAGGGGCATCTTTCCTGTGCTTTGACGGCAGCCCCTGGAGCACCGACAAGGACGGCCCCCTCATGTGTCTGCTGGCTGCCGAGATGATGGCAGTTGAGCAGGCGTCCCCTAGCGAGCTGTATGAAAAACTCACCGCGCGCTTGGGCAGCCCCATATACCAACGGCTGGATGCCCCGGCGGATGATCATGTGCGCGCCAAACTGAAGGCGCTGACGCCGGAAAGTGTAGATATGAAAGAGCTTGGCGGTTCGCCGGTTACAGAGGTCATCACCAGGGCGCCAGGAAACGATGCGGCCATAGGCGGCGTAAAGGTTTCCAGCGCTGATGGCTGGTTTGCGGTGCGCCCATCGGGAACCGAGCCTATTTGCAAGGTTTACACTGAAAGCTTTAAGGGTGAAGAACATTTGTGCGACATGCAGAAGGATGCCATTGATTTTCTGGATCGACTGCTCAAATCCTGAACCGAAGAACCGGTAATCTTTGCCGAAATATTTCCTGTCCGGCTCCGTAAGGAGCCGGAATTTTTTTAATAAAGCGCTACTTGATAAAGTAGCCTATGGTGCGCCAGCCGCCGTCTTTTTCCTTTTGCATCAGCAAAGTTTCCACTGCGTTTTTTTTGTGGGCAAAGGCAGTTTGAAAACGAAAAATCGCATATTCCCCATCAGGAACGCCAGGCAGAGTCGTGGTTGTTTCTGAAGACGATGCCTTTCTGGTTATGACATCACCGAAAGGTTGCCGGGCTTTGGGCAGTTTTTTTTCCCATTCCTTCAATTCTATGCCAGTCTTAAATGCTTCGGCGGCCTGATTCCACGTCGCCTGAACATCGCCTTTGTCGGCCAGGGCAAGCCAGACGCTCGCCGCCTCCATTGCCTTGTCTGGCGCGCTTGCGCCGAAAGCGGTTGAAGTGCTGACGCATATGGCAAAAGCAATCAAAGAGCACAAAACAAACTTCCGCATTTCAGCCTCCTTATATATCAACACTTTTTTTCAAAGCAGCAACCTCCGCTGTGGTCAGATGGCGTGCCATCCCCGGTGCAAGCCTCCCCAGTTCCAGTGGCCCCTGCGCAACGCGCTTCAGACGCAGAATGGTCAGTCCAAAATCACGGCACATGCGGCGAATCTGGCGATTGATCCCTTGATGCAGAACCATGCGCATCAGGGTTCCATTTTCAGAAGAACGTGCATCAACTTCCACAGGCATGAGCTTTTCCCCCTCAGCCAGCACCATGCCGCGTCGCATGGCAGTCAATGCCGCACCAGGCACAGCACCCCGCACAAGAACTTCATAGATTTTAGGTTGGTGGTGTCGGGGGTGCGTGAGCCGTTGGGCAAGCTGGCCATCATTGGTCAGCAGCAGCAAGCCTTCCGAAAAATAATCAAGACGCCCGACAGGGTATAGGCGAAGCTTGCGCACGTCCTCCGGCAGATAGTCCATAACAGTAGGGCGTCCCTCGGGGTCACTGACGGTACAAACAACCTGCACAGGCTTGTAGAGCATGAGGTAACAAAAAGTTTGCGCGCCGTTAAGCAGCCGGCCATCAACAGCGACGGCATCATGCGGCTGCACCTGACGGCCAGGGTTGACCTCGGGCACGCCATTAACAACAACACGGCCAGCAAGAATAAATTCATCAGCTTTTCGACGTGAACACAGCCCCGAGGCAGCGATGGCTTTGTTTAAACGCATAGAGCTTTCTAAGCCGGAATCAGAACCAGAAACAGGTTCGAGCGCGGGCAGTGGGTTGCCAGTGTTTTTTCCGCCAGTGGCGCGGTCATGGTCAACATGCCTGGATTGTGAAGGGGTTTTGCCGCCCATTGGGGATGGCTCAGACGCGCTACCTTTTTTTATATCAGCGCGCGCAGCACGCGAAAAATCTTTGCGGGCCCCGGATGCTGGGCGTGATGCTGGACGTTTTTTATCCGGCTGTTGCGAACGGTTGTGAGATGCCACAGTCTTCTCCTTGCAGTAAATGCTGTAAGGCATGGTGCAAGGGAGAGGGGGAGAGGTCAAGGACTGATCGCATCCGATGGAGCTTTTTTATACAAAAGTTTACATAATTATCATTATGAGACATTGCCGCAAGCAGGCGCGAGAGTGGGTTTTCCCCCGAGCGGCCCCAATTTGAGTCCTGAGATACACAGACTAAAATACGCCCCTCCAATCAGATGAAGGTCGATGCTTTTAGCCACATATGGCAGACTTGCTCACAAGGCGGCTCTGACGTACAACACAAACCAGCGCCAACCAATATTCGGCGATGTTTCCAATCAAGGAGTTTTCATGGGCTTTGCCAACAGTGCGTGCAGCTTTACCCGCTTTCGCATACTTGATCCGGTCCCCAATGATCTATGGGCACAGATTCCCGACAAGCTGAAGCAGTTCGCTTTTCGGGATATTGACGATATTCCTGAAATGCAGGCCCAAGGCTGGGTTTGCTATGAAGACATGCTGGATACCGAATGGGTCACAGCCCCGCCGCAAAAAGGCGCATATATCGTTTTTTCCTTACGCCTTGATATCCGGCGTATTCCTGCGGGCGTTGTCAAAAAGCATCTGGCCGTGGCCCTGCGCGACGAGAAAAACCGCATGCACGAACAGGGAAAGACCTTCATTTCGCGTGAACGCAAAAAAGAACTTAAGGAGCAGGTAATGCTCAGGCTGCGGATGCGCTTTTTGCCCATCCCCAGTGAGTTCAATGTGCTTTGGTCCATTGACAGAAATGAGGTCTGGTTTGCTTCCACCCAGAGCAAGATGATCGACCTTTTTATTGAGGAGTTCCTCAAAACCTTTGAACTGAAGCTTGAACAGTTGACGCCCTACAATCTGGCGGATTCTATGCTTGATGAGGAAGGCCTTACGCGTCTTGATCAGCTTGAAGCCACACAATTTGCCCCCCTGTCTTAGCGGAGCCAGTACATGAGTATGCCCTATCTTGGAGAATCCACCGACATTGTTCTTGGTCAAGAATTTCTGACCTGGCTCTGGTATCAGAGCGACACGGCTCCTGGCGCGTTCACTGATAAGGAAGGAGCCCCCTTTTCCGTCTCTATGGAACAGAGAATTGTGGTTCAGGGTGGAGAAGGCGATGCTCGTGAAACCGCCTCAGTTTCCGGTTCGCTCTCTCCCCTGCGTGAGGCGCGCTTTGGCCTTGGCACAGGCAAAAAAGTCAGCCGCGCCTTGATTCGCCTTGAAAAAGAAGAACTGGCATTTCAGGTATCGCTCAAAGCTGAAGATTTTTGCCTTAACAGCCTGAAAACCCCCAAGCTCGACAAGGGCGACAGCGATGATGACCCTGACGCCCTGCTGCTTGAAAAGTTTTACCTTATGGAAGTATGCACCAACCTTCTCGATGCGCTGTATGCCCGCTTTCTTGGCCTGCGGCTTTCCTCTCAATGGCAGAAAGAAGTGGAAGACATGCGCCAGTGGATGACCCGTACCGAATAGAGAGCCGCCATGCCTCCCCTGCCCTCACATAACCGCCGTGCCAGACTGGCCGACATAGCAGCTGGCATCCTGCGCAAAACGCTCTGGATGCTTCTGGTGTTATGGGGCATTACGCTTATCAGTTTTTGGGTCATACACCTGGCTCCGGGTTCACCCACGGATATGGAAACCACCCTGAACCCCCTGGCTGGTGAAGCCGCCCGGCAAAGGCTTGAGGTTCTGTACGGCCTCGACCGCCCCATCTATGTGCAATACTGGGACTGGCTGCTGCGGCTGCTGCATTTTGATTTTGGCAACTCCATGTCGGCGGATTCCCGCCCGGTACTGACAAAGATTATGGAACGTTTGCCCCTCACCGTGGGCATGAATGTTACGGCAATGCTTCTTACGCTGCTTATTGCCATTCCCGTCGGCATAGCCTCGGCGTGCCGCCAGAACTCGCTTTTTGACCGCTCTGTCACGGTTTTGGTTTTTTTGGGTTTTGCCATGCCGTCCTTTTGGCTGGCCCTGCTGCTCATGATGTTTTTCGGCATCGAGTTGCAGTGGTTGCCCATTTCCGGTCTGACATCCATGAACTATGAGCAGTTGAGCTTGTGGGGAAAGCTCTGTGATCTGGCCAAACACCTGGCTTTGCCCATCCTCGTGTATACTGTTGGCGGCCTTGCCAGCATGTCGCGTTATATGCGCGCCTGCATGCTTGAAGTGCTGCGTCAGGATTATATCCTCACGGCCAGAGCAAAGGGGCTGAGCGAAGGAACCATCATCAGACGCCACGCGCTGCGTAATGCCTTGTTGCCCGTCATCACGCTCCTTGGGCTTTCCGTGCCCGGCCTCATCGGCGGCAGCGTCATCATTGAATCGATTTTTGCCTTGCCGGGCCTTGGACAGCTTTTTTACGCCGCGGTCATGGCCCGCGACTACACAATGATAATGGGCAATCTTGTTCTGGGCGCGGTACTCACCTTGTTTGGCAACCTGCTTGCCGATGTGTGTTACGGTCTGGCTGATCCGCGCATCAGAAACGCAAAGGACGATGCCTGATGTTGCCCAACACCCTCAAAAAGCTGCTTGGCCGCCATATCATGCTGCTGCTCGGCCTTATCATTGTTTTGGGCATGTCGCTCGCGGCCCTGCTTGCGCCAGCCATTGCTCCCTACCACCCGGACACACTGCACCTTGATCATATTCTGGAGCCGCCCTCTTCTCTTTTCTGGCTTGGAACCGACAGACTGGGGCGCGACGTTTTTTCCCGTCTGCTTTATGGCGGACGCATATCGCTTTGGGTTGGTTTTGTGGCTGTGGGCATATCCATCAGCATTGGCACCACGCTGGGGCTCATCAGCGGCTATTTTAGACGATGGGTGGATGAGGCCATCATGCGCGCTGTTGATGTGATGCTCTGTTTTCCTTCATTTTTTCTTATCCTGGCAGTCATTGCTTTTCTGGAACCGGACCTTACCAATATAATGATAGTCATCGGGCTCACCTCGTGGATGGGCGTAACGCGACTTGTACGCGCTGAGACCCTCAGCTTGCGCGAGCGCGAATTTGTTGACGCTGCACGCCTTGCGGGCACGCCAACAGGCAAGATTCTAATACGTCACATTTTGCCCAACGCCTTGGCCCCTGTGCTTATTACCGCTACATTAGGCGTTGCCGGGGCCATTCTGGTTGAATCGAGCCTGAGTTTTCTTGGTCTTGGCGTCCAGCCCCCCACTGCCAGCTGGGGTAATATGCTTATGGAAGGAAAGGCCGTAATCGAAAGCGCCCCGTGGCTGTCGGTTTATCCCGGTCTGGCTATCCTCATAACGGTGCTTGGCTACAACCTGCTTGGTGAAAGCCTGCGCGATATTTTTGACCCCCGGCTGCGGCGCTGATACACTGCGCAAGTCAAAGACTTCAAGTTAAAGATTAACTTTAAATCATCGATGGCGTAAATAATATGCTGGAATACCTGCGCATCCGCAATCTCGCCCTCATCGAAGATATGCAGCTGGAGTTCGAACCGGGCATGAACGTGCTTACCGGTGAAACCGGAGCCGGCAAGAGCTTTATTCTTAAAGCTCTTGGTTTTTTGCTGGGCGACAGATTGTCTGCGGATATGGTGCGCGCAGGAACAGAACGCGCCCAGGTTGAGGCTCTTTTTACCCTTGATGGTGAAGACATGGTTCTGCGCCGCGAGATTCTGGCAGAAAGTGGCCGCAGCCGCCTGTACATCAACGACGAACTGCGTTCGCAGGACAGCCTGCGTGATTTACGCCCCCGTCTGGTAGCGCACACCAGCCAGCATGCGCAGCAAAAGCTTTTACAGCCTGCATTTCAGGCGCGCCTTCTTGAAAGTGGCCTTGGCAAACCGGAACTCTTGCGAGAACGTGACGCCCTGCTCGCCCGCCTGAATGAAACCTCGGCCCAACGCAAGGCGCTGCTGGAGCGTCAGGCCGGGCTGGCTGAAAAGCGCGAACTGCTTGAAATGCAGCAGCAGGAAATCGACAAGGTCGCTCCAGAAGAAAATGAAGAGGAACGGCTGGAAGAAACCCGGGCCAAGGCCCGTTCTCTTGAGCATGTGCGCGAAAATTATGAGCAGGCTCTGGCCCTTCTGCACGGTGATGATGCTGAAGGCCTGCTGGACATGCTCAGTCACTTTGAAAAAGTCCTCACACGTATGGCCAGGGATGACGACAGCCTGCAAAGCGATGCTGATGCTGTTACCGCACTTCGCCAGCAACTGTTCCACCTGGGTGGCCGTCTGCGCCGTCCTCCGCAAATGGAAGACCTGCCTGATATGGATCAGGTTGAAGAACGTCTTTTTGCTCTGGCCCAACTCAAGCGTAAACTGCACCGCACTTTGCCGCAGATACTATCCTTGCGTGAAGAAATCGTCGAAAATCTTTCATTTCTTGACATTTGCGCTCTTGATCTTGCCCGCCTTGGCAGAGAAGAAGAAACACTGGCAGAGCAGCTTACTGGCATTGTAGCGCAAATCCTTCCCCTGCGCCGCAGCGCGGCAGCCAACATGGCCAATGCGCTTGAAGAGGAACTGCGGCAGCTGGGCTTTTCAGAACAGGTGCGCGTCATTCCTCATTTCGAACAGCATGAAATCTGGCCAGGCATAATGGATGAGCGAGGGCGCATCCTGTGGGCGCCCAACCCAGGCCAACCTCCGCAACCTCTGGATAAAATAGCCTCGGGTGGCGAGCTTTCGCGCTTTTTGCTGGCTTTGGCTAGCGTACGGCAAGATGAAGGAAGCGCCATTTTTATTTTTGATGAAGTTGACGCTGGCGTAGGCGGACTTACGCTCAACAAACTGGCTGAGAAACTGTACGCACTGGCAAGCAGTCGCCAGATGCTTCTTATAACGCATTGGCCACAGCTCGCGGCCAGGGCACGCAAGCATTTTCAGATCAGCAAAACCATACGTGACAACGCCACCTTCACACTTTGCCTGCCACTGGACAAGGCGGCCCGCCATGAAGAACTGGCCCGTATGGCCGGTGGAGGCGCACAGGGCGAGGCCTTAGCCCACAGCCTTGAGGCGCAATAGCCGGCATCAATGCCCTGGTCGCCAGGGTTCCGCAAAGACTGAAAGCTGCCGGAAGATTTTGCCGCTGTTTATTGCAGCTCAAAAGCGCTCATTTTTTGGCGCCCTGCTCCGCCCCCTTCCCCCTTTTTCGGTAATGATATCTCAACGACAGATTGTACTTTGAAGATATTCTTAATATTTTCTAGAATATTTTCTGACAGTGGCTATTTCTGGTCGGTGTGGCACCCATCTTGCTTTATATATGGCACTGTGACTTTACACGGAAAAAATGACCATAAGCATATGCGGGGTAGCCTGTGACACCTGAAAGCCAAAACCAGATAAACAGCATGCTCCACGTGCAGTCCGGCAAAGTTTCATCCAATCAGCACCTTGGGATGTACCAAGACTCCCCCCTGTCTGCCCTTGATGAAACAACTCTGCAAATTCTGCGCGAGCTTGAGCGCTCGGGTGACAGCCTTGTTGAGGCTCTGGAAACCCGACTTGAGATCATGCAGGAAGCCTTTATGGCGCATATCCACAGCCAGGTTGAACAAGTTGGCCTGAAGCTTGAAAGTCGGCTGCTGCTGTACCTGTCTCCTGAGGGAAAGCTTGTAGTTGAAGGCAACGATGCGGATGCGGAAGGGTTATGTCGCATTATCGCCCAACAACCCAGTCTGCAGCGGCTTTTTCAGCAAATGGCTCATGCGGCCCTGTTGTCCCACGGTCTCTCAGTGGCTTCACAGGCCCAGCAAGCGCTGGCAGCGCAGGACGAAACACAGGAAGCCTCTCTGTTCAGCCGATACCATATGTGCCTCAAAGGCCCGCTTTCACATTTCTATATACGCTGAGCTTGCCAATTGGGCATAACAGTCTTATATTCCTTTTCCACCATATATGGGGGCGCACTGGTTTCGACGGGGACGTGGAAGCCTTAGCGGCAGGTCGAGGCGCCGCTGGCCTCGTAAAAAGCGGCACAAAAGTAATTGCCAACAACGATTACGACTACGCTTACGCTGCCTAATAACAGCGAGGCAACGACCGTTTAACGGTCACGTCGTCCAGGGCCATGCCTGATAACCCTGGATGGCGACACTTATCAGGCTGGCGGAGACCGGAGCTCACCGGGGTTTTCCGCGAGGAGGTTACCGGCGAGATTGCTGCGTTGCGCCTGTTCAGGGGCCAACAACGTGGTGAAATCTATTCCTGAACTAAACCTGTAGATGCTTCGAGTGGAATGTTCTCGGACGGGGGTTCGATTCCCCCCGCCTCCACCATTAGCCTTTTCAAAAAGTCCCACAATGTTTCATAAGCATTGTGGGACTTGGCTTTTATGGTGATTGGCGTTTCGCAAGGAGCCACTTCTACCCTTGACATCCCGCTCATCATGGGGGCAAATTTAAGTCAAAATCAAGAATATAAAGTCCAACGGCAAAATCGAGCGCTATGCCGATGTCGGCGGACTGTATCTTGAAGTGTCCGTAGCGGGCGGCAAACATTGGCGCACGGAGTTCCCGCTGACGGCAAGGAGAAACGTCTCTCCTTCGGCGCATGGCCTACCGTTTTGCTTTTGAAAGCCCGTGATAAACAGGATGACGCCAAAGAATGCTGCGTGAAAGCTGTGCCCCCGGCACGAAGAAGAAGAAGAAGAAGAAGAAGAAGAAGAAGAAGAAAGCCAAGGCCGAACGGGAGGCTCCGACTTTTCAGGATATTGCTCTTGAGCATGTGGAGTGAGCCAACATTTTAACGGAGAATACGAGAGGTGAGCAGTATGCGTGTAGATTACGAAGTTCATTTTGAAATAAATCTGCAATGCCTCATGGAATGTATTCACTGTTCAAGTCTTTCTGACAATACAAGGGATGAATTAGAATTTTATTTAGTAAAAAACAGAATAGATAAACTTAAAACAAACTCTAATGTTGAAGTGGTATTAACTGGAGGAGAGCCTTTATTGCATAAAAATATATACGAAATTGTTGAATATTTATCTAAAAATACATATTTGACGACAATGTTTACCACGGGAATAATGAGTCTAGATGGAAAAAAACATCCAGATTGGGATTTACTTAAAAATAACGGACTTGAGAAAGTTGTTTTTAGTCTCCACTCTTCTGATGAGTGTATAAATGATAGTTTATTGAGAAGAGAAATAACAAAAAGAATTATTGATGAAATAAAAAAATCAAAATCAATTGACTTGAAAGTCGAAATTAACTGTGTAATGTTTGACAAAACATACAGAAATATAGAAACAACTCTTGATTTTTTAATTAATGAACTAAATGTAGATAAAGTGAGAATGCTTCGACTTGTAGGACAAGGACGTGCAAAGGGAGAAGAGAAATTTCTTGCTCCTGAAAACAATAAAATTATAGCATCTGCTCCTCTCCTCTTGAAAAAATATGCAGGCAAGGTTCACTTTGAAGGCTTTCCATCTATATGCAAATGTCGCTCTTCTTTGCATAGTAGCGCTAGATGCGACTCTGGAACAAAATTTTTCCATATAGATTTTTGGGGAAACATCCTCCCCTGCCCATCGGTTAAGCAGAAAACTATGTTCTCATACACAACAATCGACATTATTGAAAACTTATTTGCCTCTATTAAATCATTCAACAGAGATAAAGAACAACTTACTGATATTTTTAACTGTCCTGGACAAAGTAGGGGACAAGCATGAAGCAATTCTTGAGATTTCAAATTGTAGGAATGACATTTTTCTTTTGGATGGCTTTATTTTTGATTCCATATTTTAATAATGTATCTCTCACACAAGAGAATGGTAAGGGTTTTGATACTTTTTTCGCCTTATTAACTTCAGTAGGACTCTCATCTCCAATTGGCATACTTCTTCATCAGATATCAATATCAATAGCATCGCCATTTAGAAAGAAAAGATTATTTCTCTTTAAAAGAGAAGTAACATTCAAAGATAATTTCTCTAACGCAAAATATGTACTGTCAAAATCCCTACCAATGAAGGCTGTTGATGATTACAAAATCGAATATATTGTTGACGAAATTACCAATAGATATTCATATTACTACGTAAGAATAGATAATGGATTTTTTGCACCGCTATTCGGCTATATTTTATCAAATTGCACTTTATATTTAGCCGAAAAATCAAATTGGTCCTTTTTAAAGCCTGACCCCATATTTTCAGTATGTTGGATAATCTTGTTTGCTGTGCTTATCTTTATATCAGCTGGTTTTTATATTCCAACATTGTTTAAAGAAATAAATGAGCTAGAAATTTTCTTATATGAAAAATATGAACACTATGCGGCTAGTCTTGTAAATGGCGATTCTACATCGTAAGCAATATCTTTATACACTATTTTTTTGATAAATGAAGTATAGTTGCCACATCCCTTTATCCCTCTGCATATTTTGAAGGCTAAAATGTCAGAAGAGGCGGCGTACCCGGCGAATATCCTGATGTCTCCCTTATAGCCACTCTCTCTGACGTGGCAGCCCAAGATATCGCTTAGCTTTCTGGATACGGACTTGTGGTGAGAACCTTTGCAAAAGCCTTACCCCCCAGTGCAATGCAGCGCTTTGACACCATAATGAAGATTGCTAAGGCGCTCGGTGCTCTTTCCACAGCCCCCTTAATGAAGCTATGTAAGAACAGTACAGGCGCTCAAAACGGGGCGCTCTTTCTGTTCCCAATTTTCAAAGCGAGGGGGGTAAAATTGGAGGCAAAAATTGATATCACCTTGCAGCACACCAAATAAATACAGCTTATTATGCTAATCGTATTATTCCCATCCCTTCCACCATCAAACAATTTCAGCAAGGCTCACGATGTCTCACAAAGGCTCGTGAGGCTTTTGTTTTGGCTATGTTGAAGGTCTTTCCTGAACATGACCTTATCTTCCAGCTTATTGACGTGGGGTTACACTCCACCGCGATCAGGATCGGACGCCACCATCTTTTGACATGCCACAGCGGCAAAACCTCCACATAATCCATTGCTGAACCAGACCTCTGCGACTACTGCGTACTTTTTTACAAGTTAAAACAGCATATTCTATTCAACTATATATAATTACTAAATTTATTTTACTTGCATTTTGTAATGATTTTCTGCATGAATTAATCAAGCTCTAGAGCATCCTCATACATCACAAGGAGGATTCAGCTATGTGCAAGAACATCTCCCAAGATGAGGAAAGTCCACCCTGCTATTCAGGCTTATAGCCACGAAACTTGGCGAACAATGCCGATGAGAAGCTCTCTATGCCTAGGCTATTCAGCCATGGCCGTACACCACAGTAGTGGAAAACATTAACATTCAGGGCCGGGATCCCCCGGCCCTTTCTTTTATGGCTTTAGCCAGTTGAGCGCGCCAGCGCGCGAAACAGAGAACCACCCGCTATGCGGGTGGGGACAAAGTGTTATACACATAAAAACACCCTTCCTGATCGTGTTTACCCCTAAGTATCGAAGAAAAATAATATTCGCACAACTGCGCGATAGTATAAAAGAAATCATGCAGAGTCTTTGTAAGTACAAAGGGGTAGAGATTTTAAAAGGACATTTGATGCCAGACCATATACACATGCTGGTGAGTATCCCGCCAAAGATCAGCGTATCGAGTTTTATGGGGTATTTGAAAGTCAAAAGCTCACTGATGATCTTTGATAACCACGCAAACCTTAAGTACAAGTTCGGCAACAGAAAGTTTTGAGCCGAAGGATACTATGTCAGCACAGTCGGACTCAACGAGGCAACGATCAAAAAATATATCCAGCAGCAGGAGAAGCATGACATTTTGCAAGATAAGTTGAGTACGCGCGAGTATCAAACCCCTTCAAGGGGTAGCCAAAGCGACAATGGCACTGGGCTTGAACGCAGTGAAAGCCAGCGTCTTTAGGCGCAGCCGGCAACAGGCCCTTACAGGGCCAGAGCAAACCACCCGCTATGCGGGTGGTGCTGATTTGCAGTGTTGCCAACTGCTGACATAATAAGGAGGCAGTTGACGGCACCCTCTTTGGACTCCTTCAAAGACATATAAGCAGATGGAAGAGACATTAAGCCGCCATCTCTACAACCTCTTTCATCATAACTTCGTCTGAAGAACCCCGTTCCTTAGCCCCCGCCTACACCATCAAATTTTTCTGCACGGCTCATGATGCCTGGTAAGGACTCATGAGCCTTTTTTCGCTGGTTAAATATTTGCCGTCGCATATCAGCGCATATCTCGTCCGCTGCATTCCTGTCCCAGTCACAGCTTTAAGTGAGCTTTAACGAACAGCCCCATGATTTTTTACCACGACGGCCCTGCGTCCATAAATCATCTGGCGTTCGGATGCGCCAGACGCACCCGCGTGACAATATTAAACTTTTTGGAATCCCCTAAAGCGTCCAGCAAGTTGCCATGCCATGCCTGATGCGATTGAAAAGCGGAGCCAAGAACAAATGGTCAGATTGCGCCACAAAATGTTATGAATTACAGCCTGTAGTGGCACATGTCATTCTTTTTGAGAAAATTGTTGACTTATGTTCGCGGGCGAACTAAAAAGAAACCCGCAATAGTTCGCCTGCGAACAAACATGGGGAGCCATGAAAAAACAAAACAATCCCGGCGCGATTGTCGCCCTGGCTGCTGCCATTCGTGAGCAGGCAAACACCCTGATTCTCAGCTCTCTGTCTGAACGCGGCATCACCGACATACTCCCGGCTCACGGCGCTGTTTTGAACGCTCTGTTCAAGCAAAGTCCTATGCAAATGAACGAACTGGCGGAGCACATCGGCAGAAAAAAGAACACGGTTACGGGACTGATAGCCACTCTTGAAGACAGAGGGTATTGCCGCCGCGAATCCGATCCGCAAGACGCCCGAGCCCAGCTGGTATTCCTGTCAGAAAAGGGAGAGGCCATGCGCCAGGTGCAAGATGAAGTTTCCGTTGAGCTTTTGCAAAAAATCTGGACCGGCATCGAAACTCAAAAGCAAATAGAGTGCATTCAATGCCTTGAAACAATTCTCCAAAACCTGACAAACAACTAAAACCAACAAGACAACCGAGGATTACCATGAGCAATGCAGTAAAAGAAATTTCCGATATTATGTCCGAATCGCCCATGTGCTTTATTGCCACGTCCTGCAATAATGAGCCGCATGTACGAGCGTTTCAGTATCAGTTTGAGGAGGCTGGCAAGTTGTGGTTCTGCACATCCAGAAGCAAAGATGTGTTCAAACAGCTTCAGATGAATCCCGCAGTTGAAATTTGCGCAGTCAACCCAAGCATGACCTGGGTTCGCATAACTGGAAAGGTCTCTTTTGAAGACAGCCATGCCGTAAAAGAGCGTATATTGTCCGAGCAGCCGCTGATCAAAGGCATTTACGGCTCAGCGGACAATCCGGATTTTACCACATTCTGTATTGAGCATGGCGGCTACATCATTGCTGATTTTTCCGGCAATCCGCCCCGTAAAGGTTCCTTTTAGAGCAATCTAAAAGTTTGGTTTCCCAGGCGGCTGTATACGCAGACGCACGTTGTAAGGCATAGTGCAGACTATTTGCCGTAACGCGCAAACCGGACGCCTCCAAACCTTACGGATGCGGATAGAGACTCTCCAAGGTATTATGCTACCCGCTCCAAGGTTGCCCGACTCCCCTTTCGCGCTACGCAGCAGATTTGTTTAACGCCCGGCCACGACTTGCTCTGGCCGGGCGTCACGTTACATACCAAAACGGACGCGCTACAACAAAATTGCATCCATACTTACCGCAAGGCCAACCTGCATGAAGACGCCGCACTTTGGCAGCACTGTCGCGGCGTATTTTTGTCATTTTCAGATTTCAGCGACGAGTTCTAGCACTAATCGAGATCAGTTCCACTGGTCCTGCTACGCTCAGCGTATTCCCGCTTCAGCAGAGTAAAAGCCGAACTGCGGACACAACAAAGCTGATGCAGCTGAACAAGTTGTTCGGCTTCGGCACCACGCGCTTTTGAAGCGCGCTTGTTTCCAGCTCGCCGGTTCTGGTAAAAAAGAGGCCAAGCACACAACCAGTTGATTCTGGATATGGCGTAGCGGCGAAAAGTCACGGCCCCTTTCCAAATCGTAGTCACAAAAAAGCCGTCCAGCTTGGCCCTGCCGAACAACTCCGGCGCTATACGCGGACAGTACTGCCTGCGCCCCGCCAATCTCGGTAATTATGAGTAGCCATCTCCTATCTTCCGGTCTTCATGACTGAACATGACGCCTGACCCTCCCGTTGTTTGTCGCAACAGTGGTTGCGATTTTCGGTTACAGTGGCGCGTCCTCGGCTGGTTTACACCGCCTTCCGCTTTCAATCACAATATTGGATAAATTTTCATGCAATACAGTGTAGTCAGTTAAGGTCAACAGGCTTATCCGGCGCGGTTCGAGGGGGCGTATCATTGTCAGGAAAGCATGCGGGCTCACGGGCCTGCCCTCCACACAGGAATGCATGACGCTGCAAATGGAATAGTCGCTATTTTCGATTTTTTTATCCTTGTGCTGACAAAAAGAACAAGGCCCACGACCATTTTTCCTGGTCATGAGCCTTGTTAGCGGACAGTAACAGCTCATAGGATTTCGCTATTAATGAGGCCACAGGCATGTGACCAGCAACTCTTTCATGTAGGTAGTTACGCAACCTCATAGCGCCGTGTTTGGCCGAGTAGGCGCCGTGGTCAACACCAGAGCCATGACTGCACACAGGCAGTATGTCGCGAAGCATCACCGTTGGAGCGGCAGGCAACTCGAGAATGTGGCTCGGGCGCGCCCCTTTTCTTTGCAGTCGGTTGCGTTGCCAAGTGCAGGTGCTTAAACCAGCTGAAGATCCCCAAGATCCAGCTTTACCCTTCTCTTTGGCATATCGCAGGAGCGCGAAACTGATACGATATCACACAAAACGCAATCGGTGGTTATGCCTCTGGGGATGATTCCGATATTTCCGCGTTCTTTTTCAGTAACAAAAACGCATTCGCCAAATTCAACAGCAGCAGACAAGGCATTCTTTAAGCTTTCCATAACAGAACCTCCCACAAGGTTGGCTGTTTTGTGTGGGGGATGGGCCGTTGGAGCGTAAAGCCGCGTTCTGCTACTCAGCCGATTGCCCCATCACCACATCACGACCCGACCCGCGGCTTTTTTGTGATTTCCTGACCCGTTTTCATGGGATTGATCTTAAGTGCATTCATATGTTCTCAGCAATATACCTAGCATTTTGGTCAATTTTATTCCTACAAAATGTGAAGATTATAACATACTAAAAGCACCTTAAAATATAGTAACAATACAGCTAGTTATTAAACCAGGAACATTAAAACTATGCTCAGGGCAAACTACATTTGCTGCTAAATATTAAAGGAATAACCCCCGAAATATATTTAACATACTGAGTTATCAGCAAATAATAATGATAGTACCGAACAAGCGTGTTCTCGTCCCCAACAAGTAGATATTTATGAAACATACTCTGCAACTGCCCAATGACCGCGAGAAAAACCTGCCACAACAAAAAAGCGGCAGATCTGAAAAAAAGGGATCTACCACACGCTACCAAGCTGCTTTGTTTATGGGTGTTCACATATGTACCGAAATCGCGACTCGATGGCCCCACGGGGTTGCCCGATGCCGCATCCTCCATAAAATATTCAGTGATTGTTATAGATGATTACCGCAAACATCCCACATTCTGCCTGGAGGAACACCTACACCAGCTGCGTTTTTCGCAGTCCGGCGACCTGTGGTTCAAATTGATATCTTTTCTCAAAGATAATTTTTTTAAGCCTGCCAGGACATTCATATGACACATCTTCATGCATTATTATACTAAACCTCATTTCAGAACTCTAAAAAAAATTGGCTTCCTTGTTATTTTTTTACAAAAAAACAATATTACATTATAAATAAAAACACGCTTCAAATATATCAAAATGCTTTTTTAAAATACTAAATGTGACAATTAAAAAATACCTTTACGCATGGCGTTTTCTATTAGCCCGTGGCAAATTAATGAAGTGTATGCCTTGACTAGCTCATTAAACTACGTATATTTGAATCAGCATTTGATAATAACTTCTATTTACTACCCACGTTTTTTTCACTGTCCACGTTTTTCACTGCGCGCGTCAATCTGCCAATGCACACCTGACGAGCACGAGGCTATGCCGTCTTTAATTGGCATGCAGCCTTGAGCAGGTACCGCCTGCTCCCTATTTATCCCCTACTTAGGCCCGATTCGGGCAACCAACTTTCGCACTATTTCTGTGCGAACAGCTAGCCTTTTCGCTTGAGCTGTTTTTCAGTTCGCGAAAAAGCTTTTTGGAGGCATTCATGCGTACTGTTACTATTACCCGTCCAGCGGCTTCGCAGCAGGCCCTTGTGTCAGCGGAAGCCGATGCGCGAATTGCTTTGAACTTCCCTGCTGACGAAGCAACCCTTGAGCGTTCTGGCAATGACCTTTTGTTCCGCTTTGACGACGGCTCCAGCGTCCGTGTTGAAAATTTCTACACAGAATATACCAAGGACACTGCCCCAAATTTCGAAGTTGACGGTCAGCTCGTCAGCAGCGCCGACTTTTTTGCCGCCATGGGCCCGGACCTCATGCCTGCGGCTGGCCCTGCAACCACGGGGCGCGACAGCCACTACAGCGAATACGTCAATAGCGACCTGCAAGGCGGCCTGGACCATCTTGGCGGGCTTGACTATGGTTTTTCCCTCGGCACTGCCGATTCTGAAAACCTTTTGAGTGCGCCGGTGCCCAACCTGTCCCCTATTCTGAATACCAATGGCGAATTGATTACCCTTTCGCTCAAGGAATCCGGCTGGGCTAAAACCCCCTCTGGAAACTTTGTTCCTGAGCCTGGCGTGCCCACCATGAGCGGCAGCTTTACAGCCAATGATCCTGACGGCGATTCCCTCAGCGCCTCTGTCGTCATTAACGGGACCTCCTATGCCGTTAATGCCACAGGCACCACCACCATAACCACCGATTACGGCACATTTACCATTACGCCTTCCAACACCGGTTCAAATGTGACCTACGACTATACCTACACCCTGAACAATGAAGACTACGGTAACGCAGACTCGCTGAAACAGGGCGAAATCCACACTGACAGCATTGTTGTCTCCGTCACTGACGGCATCAATACCGGCATAACACAACCCATCAATGTCGTAATTGAAGGCACCAATGACGCACCCGACATTATCAGGGTTGATGACGTTGTGCTGAAAGAGGACGGCGTCTTTGCGGGAAGCTACGGTCAAAAAGACACCACCAACACGCTTGATCCCAATGAAAACGCCTCCACCCAGGCTGGCGGCACAGGGCCGGATCAGCACAGAACCGCCATTGAAGGCCAGATCATCGCGCGCGATCCTGATCACGACAGCGTACTGACCTACGGCATCGCTGACAATTCTGGCAACGCCCTGGCTGTCGGCAGTGTTGTGGGCTTTGTTGATGGAACACTGCCCGTAACAGTCACAGGCATTGAAGTTGACTCCGCCAATCCCAACATCACCATTTACCACACTGAATATGGCGACCTCAGCCTTGATACTTCATCAGGCAGCTATACGTTTACCCTTACCGGCACTGAGTCTGGCGGCAAAACCAACGCTCTTGCTGAAGGCCAGGAAGTGCACTTGCAATTCAGGCCTTCAGTGCAGGACGAGTATGGCCTGAAGGACTATGATGTCGACCACCTGCGTGACGGCAGCATCCCTGTGGGCGGAGACAACACCATTGACGTAAATATCATTGGCACCAATGACCGCCCGATTTTCACCGACGATGCCGCACACTGGAACAACGCGCAGATGTTGCCCGACGAAAATGGCGTGAACCATGAAAGCATCAAGGAATCCGGCAAGGCCAATGATGCCAGCGGCGCCAACGACAACGTCAAAGTCACAGGCTCGATAACCGCCACGGACTACGACAATGACGCTCAGCTGCGCTATGGCTTCAAGGTGACGTCTTCTTCTGGCCAGGAGGAGATGGTCAGCAAGCTTTATGTCGTGCCCAACGGCGCTGATGGTTATGTTCTGCTTACCGAAGCGGACTTTCATGCACTGAACACCACAGACTATTACGGCACGCTGGCGATTACCACCAACAGCGGATCCAACGGCGCCTCCTACTCCTTTACCCTCAAGAACAGTTCCACCTGCGTTCAGGGCATGAACGAGGGCGACACCCTGCTTGTGGGAGTTGACGTCGTTGTTAAGGACGAATTCGGCGCATGGAACGATATTCATTTGAAACTTCAGATTGTTGGCGCGAATGACGCTCCTTATTTTACTGAAGGCAGCAAGGGCACTGTTAAGGAAAGCGGCGTGTTCGCGCCCAATGACAATGACCTCTTCCCCAATGTCGCGGAAAAAACTCCCACCAAGGATGTCGGTGATGCCAGTCTGGCTGACGACGCCACGCGCAATGAGCAGCACAAACTGACCTTTAACGGTCACGTCAAGGCTGATGACGTGGACTTCGGCGACGACGCCAAGCTGACTTACGGCATGGCCAATTCAAGCGGATCGCCCATTGCTGCGGCTGCGGACGGCTCGACCACTGTCTATTATCTTGCCAACGGCACCGTTACCGACCAGGCTCCCGGCAATGACAATTACTATGGCACTCTGGTCATGAATGCCGATGGAACCTTTACATTTACTCTCAATAATGCATCCGGCGGCCCCGCAGACAGACTGAGCGAAGGTGAACAAAAGGTCATAACCCTTTCGCCCACGGTAAGCGACGGACAGGACACCACAGTGGGCAATGGCCAGATTGTCATTACCATTGTCGGCACCAACGACGTTCCCGAACTCACCATCGCGCACGACAATGCCGCCATGACCGGCGATGTGGGCGGCATTTTCCAGGATGACAAGAGTGTCCAGACGGCCACTGGCAAGCTGACCATCCACGATGTGGATGCGCTGGACATGAAGAACGGCCTCGACATCAAGGTAGAAAACAATACCACTCACGCCGATGGCATTGATCTGGCCAGCAGCACATCCGACAACACCATCAAGGTCAGCGGATTGTACGGCGACCTGTATGTTGTGCGCACCTCCTCAGGTAGTGACCATACCAACGACACCTACACTTACCGCTATGTGATAGATCCCATACGCGCCGCCGCTGTGGGCAAAAATGAAATTGGCAAGGATGACTTCACCCTCACCATCCGTGACCAGTTTGGCGCGTATGATGAAAAACAGCTGATTTTTGAAGTGGTCGGCAGTGATGATCCCACCAGCACCGGGCTTTCCGGCGGCCGTGGCATTGTTGTGGAAAACGGCGTTATGCCTGCCGGATTTGTGCGGGCTACCGACAGTCAGGACACGGTGTACAAGGCGCAGTACCAGAACGAAGAAAAGGGACAGCCCGAATCCACCGGCAAAATCTACGCCCACGATGTTGACAAGAGCGACCAGGAAGCCCTGAACAATCCCGGCGCAGATGCCAAGATGCACTACGTTATCGCAGACGGCGACGGCGGCCTTCATGACGTCAACACGCTCATGAGCGGGAAGGACTCCATCGAAATCGAGCTCAAATACGGAAAGCTCATTATCGAGCGCACCAAGGCGGACGGAGCGACCGACGACACTCCTCCGTTCAAGTATACGTATGAACTCAACAACGATAACCCCGATGTGCAGAAGCTGAACTTCAACGAAAAGCTGTCTGACGACTTTGAAGTGCGGGTGTATGAAACCGACAGCAATCATGTCATCACAGGCCCGCCTGTGAACACGACGCCTGCCGATGTCACAGTGCAAGGCACCAATGACAGACCCATCATTGACCTTGGCACTCTTGATATGTCCATGGAAGAACACTATGGCAAGAATACTGGCAGTGGATTTGACGGCGAAGGCAAGATTCTCAAGGGGCAAATTGCCATTACAGACTATGAGGATGCCGGCACGTACGACCCGACAGACCAGACATGGCATTCTGAAGTTGTATCTGCCGGTGACGGCTTTACTTTCTCGCTGGTCAACCTGCTGCCCGGAAAATCCGTTTCCAACGACGCTCTGCGTGGTGATGATCTGTCCGATGAAGCCAACTTTGACCTCAAAAGCGACACATTTATTGTCCAGGGCAAGTTCGGCATTCTTGAAATCAATCAGCAGACGGGCGCGTTTACCTATACCCGCACCAATGATCTCACCTGGCTCAACAACAACGAAACCGCTGAAGATACCTTTTACGTGCGCGTAAAAGACCCCAACGGCGCATACTCCGAAGTAAAGCCCATCGTCATCACCATCAACGGCAATGATGATCCTGGCACCCTTGAGGGCAATAAGGGCGGTATCAAGGAAGACGGCGTGGACGGCTCGGACCTGCCGGGCGAGACCTACTACTATCTGCATTATGACGGCACGAGCAGCCACGGACATGTGCACCACCTTGGCGCGAACCACCCCAACAACGGAAGGCCTGCTGATACAGATTTTGTGATCAATGGGCAACTCCATGTGGACGATCCGGACTTGTCAGACAGGCCCGGTTCCGGTTCAGGCGTCTCCGATGCCTATACGTACGAAAAACCCACTGTGAGCTTTCCCGCAGCGGCTGAAAACGACGGCGCGAACATCGGCGACATCAGCGGCCCTGTTTCCGGCAGCAACGGCTCCTCCGTGTACACCATCAACGGCTACGGCACTCTCACGCTCTGGCCCGATGGAAAGTACACGTTTGAACCTCTCAAGGACGGTGATGCCCTTGGTGCGCCCATAAACAACCTTGCCGTTGGAGAATCCGTAGTCATAACCGTGCCTGTCACCGTGACCGGTGCGGGAACAAATCACGATGGCGAAACGACCAAAGATAATCTGGTGATCACCATCAATGGCACCAATGACGCTCCGGTGGTGACCTCAGAAACATCCGGCGGCGTTTCGGTGACCTACACCAACAGTCTCACCGAAAAAACAGTCACCTCCAAGTTCACTTTTGACCAGAGGGATGGCCATGCCGTTGTTGTGGACAGCGACGAAATGGCCCATTGGGATAGGACAAATGGTGGGAACCTTACCGTAAACGGATCGCTCCAATCGCAAAGTATCGTCAAGGACGTCGACCACGGCGATCAGAGCAGACTCGTCTTCTTTGCTGTTGACGGCAAAGCCGCCACTGGCGAGGCCCAGGGCAACCTGGTGCAGGAGATTGTCGGCAAATACGGCACGCTTATTATCCAGCGCGATGGTTCGTACCAGTATACTCTGGACAAGTACGGCGCTAACTACAAAGACCTTGTCGACGGGGACTCTAAAGCCATTACGGAAGAAATCTTTGACGTCTATGTGCGCGACCCCCACAATGCCACGTCTGAAGACCCCATCAAACTTGTCATCAAGGTTGCCGGTCCTGATGCGGACCACGGTGGCGGTGGCGGTACGGGCAATCCTGATCCCAATCCCAATCCGGGCGAAGGCGGCGGTGGGCACCCTGGCACCGGGCTGGAAGATCAGCACAATTCCGTCAAAGAAGATGTGGAGTACACGGCCAAAGGCAAGGTGGGCGGCGATGGCTACTACGATGCCGGCCTCAAGCTGACGGGCTTTACGTCCTCTGATAGCGGAGACGCAAGCACCAGGGGCACTGACAATATGATTGTCACCAAGTACGGCACCATCACCCTTATGCCTGATGGCAGCTATACCTACACCCTGAATAACGACCACCCTGACGTGTGACCAGCCCCGTTTTTTTGTACCAGGTTAAATGTTAGTGGTAGATTCTTTGTGGTTCTGTTTCTGTCGCCTGTATAGCTGATAATTCTGGCGGAGGCGAGATTGGTCCCATTTCTCCTCTTTGG